>NZ_JBEPEW010000039.1:0-61300 GCF_040300965.1 Streptomyces mesophilus
GCCACGCGCTGGTGGCAGTAGCCGGCCGCCCCGCCGGCCGGGCCCTCGGCGGTCTCCACCCAGGCGTTGGGTTCGCCGCCGCCGGCCCAGCGTTCGTGCAGGAACTCGGTGATCTCCGGGAACTGGTGCACCGGATAGGTCTCGTTGTCCGGGAACTCCTCCTCGCCGGCGGCCCGTTCACCCGCGTTGACCAGCACCCTCAGGCGACCGCGCTCCCGCTCCCAGACGGAGAGGGCCGCGAAGCTGCCGCCGAGCGCGCGCTGTGCGCCGTGCGCGGCGGCCAGCCATGACTCCCGCGGGCTGTGCGCGGCGGCCATGGCCTGCGCCACGCGTACGACCCCGGCGAGCCGGTCTTCCTGTCCCATCTCCCTAGGTTAGGGAGGTATGGGAAGTTTGCTGACTTTTAGGGCGTTGGCGGGTGGTTACGCCAGCGGTCCGGTGACCTTCTCCACCGCGGCGAGCAGCGCACCGTCGCGTACGAACGACTCCGCCGCCGCCAGGTCCGGCGAGAGGTAGCGGTCCGGACCCGGGCCCTCGACGCCCGCAGCCCGCGCGCCCGCGATCGCCGCGGCCGAGGCGGGCGCCGGGGTCAGACCGGTGCGCAGTTCGATCGCCCGGGTCGCCGCGTACAGCTCGATGGCCACGACGCGCGCGAGATTCCCGACCGCCGTACGGAGCTTGCGCGCCGCCGACCAGCCCATGGAGACGTGGTCCTCCTGCATCGCCGAGGACGGGATCGAGTCCGCCGATGCGGGCACCGCGAGCCGCTTCATCTCGCTGACCAGGGCGGCCTGCGTGTACTGGGCGATCATCAGGCCCGAGTCGACGCCCGCGTCGTCCGCGAGGAACGGCGGCAGACCGTGCGAGCGGTTCTTGTCGAGGAGGCGGTCCGTGCGGCGCTCGGCGATCGACGCCAGGTCGGCTGCGGCGATGGCGAGGAAGTCGAGGACGTACGCGACGGGGGCGCCGTGGAAGTTGCCGTTGGACTCGACGCGGCCGTCGGGCAGGACCACCGGGTTGTCGACGGCCGAGGCCAGCTCGCGCGAGGCGACCAGGGCGGCGTGCGCGAGGGTGTCGCGGCCCGCGCCCGCGACCTGCGGGGCACAGCGCACCGAGTACGCGTCCTGGACCCGCGGGGCGTCGTCCTGGTGGTGGCCGGTGAGGCCCGAACCGGCAAGCACCGCCGCCATGTTGGCGGCCGAGGCGCCCTGGCCCGGGTGCGGGCGGATCGCGTGCAGCTCGGGCGCGAGCACCTTGTCGGTGCCGAGCAGCGCCTCGAGGGAGAGGGCGGCCGTGACGTCGGCGCTCTTGTAGAGCCGCTCGAGGTCGTCGATGGCCATGAGCAGCATGCCGAGCATGCCGTCGGTGCCGTTGAGGAGCGCGAGGCCCTCCTTCTCGCGCAGTTCGACGGGCTTGATGCCGTGGGCGGCGAGCAGCTCGCCGGCGGGCTTGACCACACCGTCCGGGCCCTCCGCGTCACCCTCTCCCATCAACGCGAGTGCGCAGTGCGAGAGCGGGGCGAGGTCGCCGGAGCAGCCGAGGGAGCCGTACTCGTGCACGACCGGGGTGATGCCCGCGTTCAGCAGGTCCGCCATGGTCTGCGCGACCTCGGGGCGTACGCCGGTGTGGCCCGAGCAGACCGTCTTCAGACGCAGGAACATCAGCGCGCGGACCACCTCGCGCTCGACGTGCGGGCCCATGCCGGCCGCGTGCGAGCGGACGATGTTGCGCTGGAGCTGCGCGCGGAGTTCGGTGCTGATGTGGCGGGTGGCGAGCGCGCCGAAGCCCGTCGAGACGCCGTAGACCGGCTCGGGCCTGGCGGCGAGCGCGTCGACGATCTCGCGGGCCTTGGCGAGGGCGGTGAGGGCCTCGGGGGACAGCTCGACGCGGGCGTTCTCACGTGCCACGGCGATGACGTCGGCGGGGGTCGTGCCGGACGTCCCGAGCACCACGGTGTGCATAGTCATATTCAGCAGCCTACGGATTGAATCGGGATGTGTCACTGGTCAGTTCGAGGAGCACCCATTACCTACGGGGGCAGGGGTTGATTTCACCGGCCTTGCTGCCATGATGCCGAAGTCGGTGAACGCACGTTAACCAGGAGGCCCCCATGGCGGAAGCAGCGGCGCAGGAAGAGCGGTACGGCGAGTTCGTGGCCGTACGCCGGCACGGGTATGTCGCCGAGTTCGTGCTCGACCGGCCCAAGGCCATGAACGCGGTGTCCAGCGCCATGGCCGGCGCGATCGGCGAGGCCTGTGCCGCGCTGTCCGCCGACCGCGACGTCCGCGTCGTGGTGCTCACGTCCTCGCACGAGCGGGCCTTCTGCGTCGGTGCCGACCTCAAGGAGCGCAACTCCTTCACCGACGCCGAACTGCTGCGCCAGCGCCCCGTCGCCCGCGCCGCCTACACCGGCGTACTCGAGCTGCCGATGCCCACCATCGCCGCCGTGCACGGCTTCGCCCTGGGCGGCGGGTTCGAACTCGCCCTGTCCTGCGACCTGATCGTCGCCGACTCCACCGCCGTCGTCGGCCTGCCCGAGGTCTCCGTCGGCGTCATCCCCGGCGGCGGCGGTACGCAGCTGCTCCCGCGCCGTGTGGGTGCCGCACGGGCCGCCGAGCTGATCTTCTCGGCGCGGCGCCTGGAGGCCGCGGAGGCACGGGAGTTGGGCCTGGTCGACCAGCTGGTGGAGGCCGGCCGGGACCGTACGGAGGCGCTCGCCCTCGCCTCCCGTATCGCCGCCAACTCGCCGGTCGGACTGCGCGCCGCCAAGCGCGCGCTGCGGCTCGGGCACGGGCTCGATCTGCGGGCCGGTCTCGAGGTCGAGGACGCGGCCTGGCGCAGCGTCGCCTTCTCGGGCGACCGGGCCGAGGGCGTCGCGGCGTTCAACGAGAAGCGCACGCCGCAGTGGCCGGGGGAGTGAGGGGGCTGAAGGCGCCGGGGGCTCGCGGGGCCGGGGGAGTGGGGCGGGCTGAAGGGGCCCTCAGGCCCCGACGAACCGCCGCTTGCTGAGCGCGAAGATCCCCACGCCGGAGATCAGAAAGGTCAGCCCGCCCGCGAGATACGGGGTCGTGTCCGTCGACCCCGTCTCCGCGAGCCGCGTCGCGTCGCCCGCGGAAGTGGCCGAAAACCCCTCCACGCCGGAAGCGGAACCGGAACCGGGTGCGGAAGCGGAACCCGGACGCGCCGACGTCTCGTGTCTGTCCGCGGCGGCCCGCTCCTTCTGCTCCCCACTGGCCGTCGCCGAGGGGACGAACCACAGGGCGCCGAGCAGGGACCCGGCAGCGGTGGCGGTGAGCAGTGAACGGCGTGCGGATGACACGGAGTGGATCCCCTTGTGGTGCCGGTGGTTTGGGAGCCTTCCGAAGACCGGCTCCCACCGTGTGCGGCGATGCTAGTGAACACAGCGGGTCGCGCGAAAGTGGAGGACGTCTTCCGGCTTACGCTCCGGCTCATGAGCACCCCTGAGACATCCCGTTTCGTACGGCTACGCGTGGAACTCGTCCTCGAGGTCACCGACGAAGATTCCCTGACCGGCGCAGCGCTCGACCGGATCGGCGAGGACGCGTACATGCCGGAGGAGGAGCGCACGCACGCCGAGTCCGCCGTGCGCGAGGAGGCGGCCGAGGCGCTGGCCTATCTCGTCGATCCCTTCGACCTGGTCGCCGAGGTCCCCGGCGTCGAACTGACCCAGGCCTCCTGGAGCAGCGAGGCGGTGGACCACGATCCCGACGACCCCGAGTGGGACGAGGAGGACCTCGACGGGGACCTCGCGTACGAGGACGGCGAGCTTCCGTACGACGAGGACGAGGACGGCGAGCTTCACCACGGGGAGGACGAGGACGGCGAGCTTCACCACGACGAGGACGACCTCGCGTACGGAGAGGAAGAAGCCGCATACGGAGCGGAAGAGTCCGAAGGGTTCGAAGAGCTCGAAGAGGGCGAAGGGGACGAGAATCACACCCGGGCCCATGGAGCGGCGCCGGTGGGCGCGTAACCTCGAAGTGGCGTAGAAACCCCGGTCGGCGGACCCCGCCGACCGGGGTTTCGTCGTCTGCGTCGTCCCTGCTGGAACGGCCGGGGAGCACGTGTCCTGGACCACATCCGCACCGGATTTGGAACCGCTCGAAGTGGTACGCGTGTTGTAAGGGTGTGCGGGGTCTGACTCCGCGCGGGGACAAACGGGGACTTTCGGGGCATCCGGGGATTCGGCAACGATGGAGAAGCGTGTGATGACGGACAGCAAGCGGCGCAGGGGCCTTGTGGCCATGTCCGCACTGCTCGGCGGCGTCCTTGTACTCTCGGCCTGCAGCAGCGGGGACGAGGGTGCCAAGGGCAAGGAGACCCAGCAGGAGAAGGCCGACGAGGCCGCCGCGAAGGACACCTCCGCCGCCCGAATATCCGTGTCGCCGAAGAACGGCGAGAAGAACGCGTCGATCAACAACGCCGGCCAGGTCACCGTCAAGGACGGCACCCTCACCAGCGTCACCATGACGACCGGCGAGGGCGACGAGGTCGCGGGCTCGATCTCCGCCGACAAGAAGACCTGGAAGCCGGACGCGCAGCTGGAGCGCGCGACCACCTACAAGGTCAGCGTCGCCGCGAAGGACTCCGAGGGCCGCGAGGCGCACGAGAACTCCACGTTCACCACGGTCGCGCCCACCAACAGCTTCATCGGCAACTTCACGCCCGAGGACGGCTCCACCGTCGGTGTGGGCATGCCGGTCTCGATCAACTTCGACAAGGCGATCGAGAACAAGGCCGATGTCCAGAAGGGCATCAAGGTCACCTCCAGCAGTGGTCAGGAGGTCGTCGGCCACTGGTTCAACTCGACCCGGATCGACTTCCGTCCCGAGGACTACTGGAAGGCCAACTCGACCGTCACGCTCGACCTGAAGCTGGACGGCGTCGAGGGCGCCGACGGTGTCTACGGCGTGCAGCAGAAGTCGATCACCTTCAAGGTCGGCCGCTCGCAGGTCTCCACGGTCGACGCCAAGACCAAGCAGATGACCGTCACCCGCGACGGCAAGGTCATCAAGACCATCCCGATCTCCGCCGGTGCGCCCGACAACAAGACGTACGAAGGCCAGATGGTGATCTCCGAGAAGTTCAAGGAGACCCGGATGAACGGTGCGACGGTCGGCTTCACGGATGACGACGGCAAGGGCGAGTACGACATCAAGGACGTGCCGCACGCGATGCGTCTGTCGACCTCCGGCACCTTCATCCACGGCAACTACTGGGGCGCCAAGTCCATCTTCGGCTCCGCCAACACCAGCCACGGCTGCGTGGGTCTGGCGGACGCCAAGGGTGCGAACGACAAGGGCACTCCGGGCTCCTGGTTCTACGACAACTCGATGGTCGGCGATGTGGTGATCGTCAAGAACACCGGCGACAAGACCATCGCCCCGGACAACGGTCTCAACGGCTGGAACCTGAGCTGGTCCGAGTGGACGGCGGGCTCGCAGGCCTGATCGGCCCGCCTGCCGCAGCACACCCCAGGGACCCCCGGTGGCCCGCACCTCTTGCGAGAGGTGCGGGCCACCGTCCGTACGGGACAGGGCATTTGAGCGGTGTACGGCTTCTCATCGCGCTCTCACGCGCCCCTTATCCCGCCATCACGCGCCGTTCCTACCTTCAGCCGCATGTTCTTCACCTATTTGCGGCGTGAGCTGCGCCGTCGCAGAAAGGCGGCGCTCGTCGTCGCCTCCGGGCTCGCGCTCGGCATCGCTCTGGTCATCGTGGTCAACTCCGTCTCCGCGGGCATGAAGCAGGCCCAGGGCGAGGTCCTCGAATCGCTCTACGGACTCGGTACGGACATGACCGTCACCAAGGCGCAGGAGGAGCCGGAGGAGGGCGGGGCGGCCGCGCGGCCGCGCTTCAAGTTCGACGCGAGCAAGGACGGCGGCGAGCAGTCCGACGACATGCTGATGGTGCAGGGCTTCGAGACCCTCGGCATGTCCACCGTCGACACGGTCGCGCGGCAGGACGGCGTCGCGGACGCGGTCGGCGGACTCAGCCTGACCAGCATCTCGGTGAGCGGCGACTTCAAACCCGGCGAGATGAAGCCGGCCCAGCCGGGGACGGGCAAGCCGGGCAGTGGCGGCAGCGGTGAAGTCCGCGGCGGCGGCGCCGACTTCGGCGTGAACTCCTTCACCGTCTTCGGTACGGATGTCACCCAGCCGGAGCTCGGACCGCTGACCACGTCGACGCTGACGAAGGGCCGTACGTTCAAGTCGTCCGAGACCGACGCGAAGGTGGCAGTGCTCGACTCCGCGTACGCCAAGAAGGAAGACCTCTCGACCGGCGACCAAGTCAAGGTCAAGGGCAAGAAGTTCGAGGTCGTCGGGATCGCCACGGCCGACAAGGGCCAGCCCGCGGCCAACGTCTACATCCCGCTGAAGCAGGCTCAGACGCTCGCCGACGCCAAGGACAAGATCACCACGGTGTACGTGAAGGCCGCGGACTCGCAGGCGATCTCCGCGGTCAAGGACGCGATCCAGACCAACGTCCCGGACACCACCGTGACCACCTCGGCCGACCTCGCCAAGACCGTCTCGGGCTCCCTGGACACGGCGGCGGGTCTCGCCTCCACCGTCGGCAAGTGGCTCTCGTACGCGGTGCTCGCGGCGGCCTTCCTGGTCGCCGGGCTGCTGACCTCCTCGGCGGTGAGCCGGCGCGTCCGCGAGTTCGGCACGCTCAAGGCGCTCGGCTGGAAGTCGGGCCGTGTCACCCGGCAGGTGGTGGGCGAGGCCCTGGTCAACGGGCTGATCGGCGGCGCGCTCGGCATCGCCGCCGGCCTCGCGGGCGCCTACGCGGTCACGGCCGTCTCGCCGACCCTGACCGCCGAACTCGGCGGCGGGCTCATGGGCGGGGGCGGTCCCGGCGGCGGAGGCGGACTCAGGGTGGCGGGACCCGGTGGCGGCGGCCCGGTGCAGGACGCGGCCGAACGCACCCTCGACATCGCGCTCAGTGCCCCCGTCAGCTTCGCGACCATCGCGCTCGCGGCCGCTCTCGCCATCGGCGGCGGTCTGATCGCGGGCGGCTTCGGCGGCTGGCGCGCCTCGCGGCTGCGCCCCGCTGACGCCCTGCGCCGCGTCGAGTAGGCCCCGGCCCTGACTGCACCGGCCCCCAACTCCCGTACGCCTGACGAAAGTTCCAGGAGTCATCCACCATGTACGACCTCAGAGGCGTCACCAAGACCTATCGCCGCGGCAAAGCCACCGTCCAGGCGCTCGCCGACGTCGATCTGACCATCGAGGACGGCGGCCGCCTGGTCATCCAGGGCCCCACCGGCGGCGGCAAGTCCACGCTCCTGCAGATGCTCGGCGGGCTCGACCGTCCCACGTCCGGGCAGGTCGCACTCGACGGCACCGATCTCGCCACGCTCCCCGAAGCGCGTCTGACACGGGTGCGCAGCGAGAACATCGGCTTCGTCTTCCAGTCCTTCAACCTCATCCCGACGCTCACCGCACAGGAGAACGTCGAGACCGCCCTCGTCCCCCTCAAGCTGAGGGCCAGGGACCGCCGCGAACGGGCCGCCGAGGCGCTGGAGTCGGTGGGCCTGGGGGAGCGGCTCGGCCATCTGCCCGGCGAGATGTCCGGCGGCCAGCAGCAACGCGTCGCGATCGCAAGGGCGTTGGTGAAGCGCCCGAAGGTCCTGCTCGCCGACGAACCCACCGGAAACCTCGACGAGTCGATGCGCGACGAGATCATGGAGCTGCTCGAAGGGCTGTGGAAGGAGCACGGTCTGACCTTCGTGATGGTCACGCACGACAGCGCGATCGCCCGGCGTGCACCACGGCTCGCGACGATCAGGAAGGGGCGGCTCACCGTGACGGAGAACGCGCGGGCGTGAGGGCGCCTGGCCGATGACCGGGTGCATCCTGGCCGATGCCCGAGGCCCCCGACCGGACGAACCGGGTCCGCCCCGACCGGACGAACCGGGTCCGCCCGGGTCGGACGCCAGGCTCCGGACAGGGGACAACTCCTCGTCCATGCACCGCTATTGAGTACGTATGCTCCCCCCGCCATACTCCCCAGCCCCGGGGGGAGCACGTGCACGACGAGACTGCTGTTGAGGTCGTCGACCCCTGGGCAAGGGGGTGCGCCACCTGCGGCGCCGCCCACTGATCTCCAGGGGGAGACGTGCGAAGACAGGTGAAGTCGGCGGGCATGTCCACGATCGCCGTCGCGGCGACGGTCGTCTGTGTGGTGGGCCTGACCGGCCCGCCGGCGACGGCGGTTCCACCCGCGCAGGCAGAGCCCTCGGCCGCGAGCGTCCAGAACTCGAGCGACAAGCGGCAACCCGTACCCACCCGGCGTATCCAGCTGATCACGGGCGACCGTGTGACCGTCGACGACAAGGGCGACGTGATCGGCATGGAGCCGGCGAAGGGCCGGGAGAAGATCCCGGTCCAGGTGCGGCGCGTCGACGGCCACACGCTCGTCGTGCCGGTGGACACCGAGCGTCTGATTGCCGGGGGCAAGCTCGACAGCAGGCTCTTCGACGTCACCGAGTTGGCAAGGGCCCGGACCGGGCGCGCGCACACCGAGGACCTCGAGCTGATCGTCGGCTACCGGGGCGCGGCGTCGGCCGCGAAGTCGGAGGTACGGGAGGCGGGCGCGACCAAGGTCCGCAGGACCCTGAAGTCCCTGAACGCCCACGCCCTGAGCACACCGAAGGACGACGCGGCCGCACTGTGGGCCGCGCTGACCGATGAGCGGCCCGGGGGCCGAGCCATCTCCTCCGGCATCGACGGCATCTGGCTCGACGGGGTGCGCAAGGCGAGCCTCGACACGAGCGTGCGGCAGATCGGAGCCGACAAGGCCTCGGCGGCCGGCTACGACGGCAAGGGCGTGAAGATCGCCGTCCTTGACACCGGCGTCGACGCCACGCACGCGGACCTCCAGGGCAAGGTCTTCGCCGCGAAGAACTTCTCGGCCGCACCGGATGCCACCGACAAACACGGGCACGGTACGCATGTGGCCTCCATCGCGGCCGGTACCGGTGCCGCGTCCGGCGGCACGTACAAGGGCGTCGCCCCGGGCGCCGAGCTCCTGAGCGGCAAGGTCCTCGACGACGACGGCTACGGTACGGACTCCGCCATCCTCGCCGGTATCGAGTGGGCCGTCGGCGAGGGCGCCGACATCATCAACCTCAGTCTGGGCGGCCCGGACAGCCCCGGAACCGACCCGCTCGAAGCGGCCGTGAACACGTACGCGAAGGAGCGGGGCGTCCTGTTCGCCATCGCCTCGGGCAATGCGGGCCCGCGGACGCTCGGCTCCCCGGGCAGCGCGGACGCCGCGCTCACCGTCGGCGCCGTCGACGGGGACGAGCAGCTGGCCGGCTTCTCCTCCACGGGACCGCGCGTCGGCGACGGCGCGGTCAAACCAGATGTGACGGCGCCCGGTGTCGGCATCACGGCGGCCGCCGCGCCCGGCAGCGTCCTCGACTCCGACCCGGAGGCCACCCACCCCGCACCCGGATACCTCACGATCTCCGGTACGTCGATGGCGACTCCGCATGTCGCCGGCGCCGCGGCCCTGCTCAAGCAGCAGCACCCGGACTGGACGTACACGGAGCTCAAGGGCGTGCTCACGGGTTCGGCGAAGGGCGGCGCGTACACGCCGTTCGAGCAGGGCGCGGGACGGATCCAAGTCGAACAGGCCATGCGGCAGAGCGTGTTCGCCGACCCCGTGTCGCTGTCCTTCGGGGTGGCCGAGTATCCGCACGCGGATGATCCGCTGCTCACGGAGAAGCTCACGTACCGGAATCCGGGCGCCACCGACGTCACCCTCGACCTCTCGGTCAGTGGCCTCGCCCCCGGGGGCGAAGCGGCCCCGGCGGACTTCTTCGCGCTGGGCGCGGACCAGGTGACCGTCCCGGCGGGCGGCACCGCTTCGGTCGGCCTGACCGCAGACACCCGGCTCGGCGGCACGCTGCACGGTGCGTACACGGCGTACGTCACGGCGAGCGGCGGCGGCCTGAGCGTGCGTACGGCGGCCGCCGTGCAGCGCGAGGCGGAGTCCTACGACGTCACGATCAGGAACATCGGCCGCGACGGACAGCAGGCGCAGTACTTCTCCAACCGGCTCGTGGGCACCTCAGGCCCCTCCGAGGGCGAGCAGTTCTCCGCGGTCGACGAAGCCGGCGACGTCATCCTCCGTGTCCCCAAGGGGGATTACGTCCTCAACGCGGACATCAGGACCGGCAGTTACGAGGAGCCCGAGGGCATCGACTGGATCGCCCAGCCGAAGCTCTCCGTCACCGAGGACACCACGGTCACCGTGGACGCCCGGCAGGCGAAGCCGGTCGACCTCACGGCGCCCGGGGTCACGGCTCCCGCCGAGTTCGCGAACACCGAATTCACGGTCACGACGGCGCTGCGCCCGTACACCTTCGGCTGGATGTTCCTCAACGGGCGGGGCTACACCGGGTTCCGTACGGCGCACCTCGGACCCGAGATGGCCGAAGGGCTCACCCAGTCCTTCGACGGCCACTTCGTGAAGGACGCTGCGAGCCACTACTCCCTGATCTACGGCGGCGAGGTCACCCGGCTCGCGACCGGCTGGACCAAGCACGTGAAGCCGGGCGAACTGGCCACCCTGAGGATCGAAATGGGCTCGTCCGCCACAGGGAAGAGCGGTGCGGTGATGGCCATGGGCTTCATGCCGGGCGCCGCGTCGGCCTCGGCGATCACACCGCGCCAGGATCTGCCGGGCATCCGCACGGTGTATGTCTCGACCCACAACAACACCATGTGGCAGGTGGACTTCCAGCAGCTGGGCGAGCCGGACGAGTTCGGTGACCCGAGGGCGGACACGCAGTACAACCTGGCGACCTTCCGGGTGTACGAGCCGGGCAGGACGTACCGCACGCAGGTGAACCACGCCGTGTTCGGGCCGAAAGCGGACTCGGACTTCCGCCTCGGCGTCTTCCGCAAGGGCAACGAGATCTACGGCCATATGCCGCTCTACACCGACGGCGAAGGCCACGAGGGCTTTGTGCGTTACGCGTCGGTGAGGACGGAGCTCTACCGCGACGGCACGAAGATCGGCGAGAACGACAACCCGCTGGACGGCTACCCGGGCGGGGACGGCTACCCCGGTGAGGGGTCCTTCGAGGTTCCGGCCGGCGAAGCCTCGTACAAACTCATCAGCCACGCGTCGCGGGACCTCGCGGGCGGCAAGGTGTCCAGCCGGCTGAAGACCGCCTTCACCTTCCGGTCGAAGGAGGTCGCGGAGGACACCCAGCTGCCCGTTTCGGTGGCCCGTTTCGCACCCGCGCTCGCCCTGGACGGGACGGCACCCGCCGGCCGGCGGATGAGCATGCCGGTGACCGTGCAGGGTGCTGCGGGTGGCGAGAACCTCAAGTCGCTGGCCGTGTACGTGAGTTACGACCAGGGCAGGACATGGCGGAAGCCGGCCGTGAACGGCGGAAAGGTCGAGTTCGCCAACCCGGCCAAGGGCAAGTCCGTCTCCTTCCACGCGAAGATCAGCGACAAGCAGGGCAACACCACGGCGATGTGGGTCTACGACGCGTACTACGGAAAGTAGGCCGATCGCCCAACAGCGCCTCCTGCAAGGCGAGTTGATGCGGCCCGCAGGGACCTTCGTGGTTCCTGCGGGCCGTATGCGTGACGTACTGTCCCTGACATGAGCAGCCGGACTGTCGAGTACATCCGCTACACCATCCCCGCGGACGGCGCCGAAGCCTTCATCGCCGCCTACGAGCGCGCCGCCCAGCCCCTCGCCGCCTCCCCGCAATGCGTCGACTACGAGCTGCGGCGCTGCGAGGAGGAGCCCGAGTCCTTCATCCTGCGGATCACCTGGACCTCCACCGGCGACCACATCGAGACCTTCCGCGCCTCCGCGGAGTTCCGCGCGTTCTTCGCCGAGATCAGCCCGTACGTGAAGGACATCACCGAGATGCGGCACTACGCCCCGACCGGGGTGGCCGGGCAGGGCGCGGCGGTGCCGTCGCTGTACGCGTGGGCCGGCGGCGCGAAGGTCTTCGACCGGCTGACCGAGGCCTTCTACGCCCGGGTGGTCGGGGACGACCTGCTCGGCGGGCTGTTCCGGGAGCTGCCGGCCGAGCACGCGCGGCATGTCGGGGCCTGGCTCGCGGAGGTCTTCGGCGGCCCGAAGACCTACAGCGAACAGCACGGCGGCCACCAGCACATGGCCACCAAGCACCTCGGCAAACACATCACCGAGGCACAGCGCAGGCGCTGGGTGAACCTGATCCTGGACGCGGCCGACGAGGTGGAGCTGCCGGGCGACCCCGAGTTCCGCTCGGCGTTCGTCGCCTACATCGAGTGGGGCACCCGGATGGCGCTCTACTACTCCAACGACGTTTCCGACGAGGACTGCCCGCCCGTCCAGCCGATGCCGTACTGGGGCTGGGGCGTGCCGGGCGGTCCGTATCAGCCCTGACCTTCGCGCGGGCTGGTGGTGCGCCGTCAGCCCTGATCGTTCGCGTGGGAGGTGCGCTCGGCCGTCGCGTCCGCGCCCCAGCTGACCAGCAGGCGCAGCGCCTCGGCCGAGGGCGAACCCGGCTCCGCGTGATACGTGGACAGGCACTGCTCCCCGTCATCGGCCAGCTGGAGCGTCTCGTACGAGAGGGTCAGCTCGCCCACCAGCGGGTGGCGCAGGACCTTCGTGCCGTGGCCCTTCTCCTTGACGTCGTGCGCGGCCCACAGCCGCCGGAACTCCTCGCTCTTCACGGAGAGCTGTCCGACGAGCGCGGAGAGTTCCGGATCGTCGGGGTGGCAGCCCGCGTCCATCCGCAGATAGCTGACGACGTCGCTCGCCTTCTGCTCCGGGTTCACGAACAGGGCCTTGACCTGCGGGTTCAGAAAGATCATCCGGGACCAGTTGCGGTCCTCGGGCTTCCAGGACGCGATATCGCCGAAGAGCGCGGCCGCGGCCCGGTTCCAGGCCAGGATGTCGGTGCGCCGCCCCACGATGTACGCGGGCACGCCCTCCATCGCGTCGAGCAGCTGCTGCAGCGCGGGCCGCACCTGCTGCCGGGCGCCGCCGCGGCGCTTCTTCTTGTGCTGCTTCGGCTTCGTCAGATGCAGCAGATGGGCGTGCTCGGCGTCGGTGAGACGCAGGGCCCGTGAGATCGCCTCCAGGATCTCCGTCGACACATTCGCGCCGTTGCCCTGCTCGAGACGGGTGTAGTACGCCACCGAGACCCCGGCGAGCTGCGAGAGCTCCTCGCGCCTGAGGCCCGGCACCCGGCGCCGGTTCCCGTAGTCCGGCAGGCCCACGTCGGAGGGCTTGATACGGGCCCGGCGGGTGCGCAGGAACTCGCTCAGCTCAGCACGCCGGTCGAGGGCGGCGTCGGCGGCGGGAGCGCCGGTCGAGGGGGCGTCGGCCGAGGCGGGTTCCTGATCAGTCATGCGATCCAGTATCACTCCGCCGTACGCACGGATCCTGACCCTGCCAGTAGTAGGAACACCGGACGTAGGCACAACAGTGGGCTGGGTAGCACCCTGCGGGTCCTGCACTCTCGTATCGACGCAGCAACTCGATCACCACGAGACGCGCCGACTCGATCACCACGAGACGCACGAACTCGATCACCACGAGGGGAACCCCCGACCATGAGCACCACCGTCGCCGCCTACGCCGCCCCCGCCGCCAACGCCCCCCTGGAGCGCACCACCATCGAGCGCCGGGCGCTGGGTGCGCACGACGTCCTGATCGACATCAAGTACGCCGGCATCTGCCACTCCGACATCCACCAGGCCCGCGACGGCTGGGGCGAGGGCATCTTCCCGATGGTGCCCGGCCACGAGATCGCCGGTGTGGTCGGCGAGGTCGGCTCCGGCGTCACCAAGTACAAGGTCGGCGACCGGGTGGGCGTCGGCTGCTTCGTGGACTCCTGCCGTGAGTGCGAGTACTGCCTTCGCGGCCAGGAGCAGTACTGCGTGAACGGCATGACCGGCACGTACAACGCGCTCGACAAGAACGGCGAGCCCACCTACGGCGGCTACTCCACGCACCTCGTCGTCGACGAGAACTACGCGGTCCGCATCCCCGAGGGCATCGACCTCGACGTGGCCGCGCCCCTCCTGTGCGCGGGCATCACCCTCTACTCCCCGCTCAAGCACTGGAACGCGGGCCCCGGCAAGAAGGTCGCCATCGTCGGCCTCGGCGGGCTCGGCCACATGGGCGTCAAGATCGCCCACGCGCTCGGCGCCGAGGTCACCGTGCTCTCGCAGTCGCTGCGCAAGAAGGCCGACGGCGAGCGCCTGGGCGCCGACCACTACTACGCCACCAGCGACCCGGCGACCTTCGAGGAGCTGGCCGGCACCTTCGACCTGATCGTCTCCACGGTCTCGGCCCCGCTCCCGCTCGACCAGTACCTGTCGCTCCTGAAGGTCGACGGCGTCTTCGCCAACGTCGGCGCCCCCGAGGAGCCCGTCTCGCTCAACCTCTTCTCGGTCATCGGCGGCCGCAAGACCCTGGCGGGCTCGATGATCGGCGGTATCGCGGAGACCCAGGAGATGCTGGACTTCTGCGCCTCGCACGGCTTCGGCGCGGAGATCGAGGTCATCCCGGCGGACAAGATCAACGAGGCGTACGAGCGCGTCCTCGCCTCGGACGTCCGCTACCGCTTCGTGATCGACACCGCCACGATCTGACGTCCTTGCGCCGTACGTGAGCCCTTGAGCCCTACGTGAGTCTCTTGCGCCGTACGTGAGTCTCTTGCTGTGCGTGAGTCTCTTGCGCCGTACGTGAGTTGGGCCCGGTTCCTGTCATAGGGAGCCGGGCCCTCGGCGTACGTATCTCAGGAGCCGGTCCTTCGGTGTGCGGATCGGAGGGCCATGATTCACTCGGACCGGAACGCGATCCCGGAACACGGGACGCGGAACTCGCAAGCTCGAAGGGGAACTCCATGAAGATCCTGGTAGTCGGAGCCGGCGCCACGGGCGGCTACTTCGGCGCGCTGCTCGCCCGGGCGGACCGCGACGTGACCTTCCTCGTCCGCCCGGGACGCGCCTCGGTCCTGCGCTCACGCGGTCTGCGCATCACGGGCAAGGGCACGGAGGACTGGGAGCCCCTGACGCCCCAACTGGCCCTGGCGGAGGAGCTTTCCGAGCCGTACGACCTGATCCTGCTCGCCGTGAAGGCGACCGCCCTGGGCGCGGCCGTCGAGGCGATACGGCCGGCGGTCGGACCCTCGACCACGATCATGCCGTTCCTCAACGGACTGGCCCATGTCGACCGCCTCACCGCGGAGTTCGGCGCGGACGCGGTGCTCGGCGGTGTGGTCAAGGTCGTCACGACGCTCACGCCCGAGGGCGACATCGTCCGTCTCGCGCCGCTGTCCCAGCTGACGTTCGGCGAGCAGGCGGGCGGCCTCTCGAAGAGGGTGGAGGAGATACGGGAGGTCCTCGACGTACCCGGTATCGATGCCGTTGCGTCGGCGGACGCGCTCGGGGCGATGTGGTCCAAGTGGGCCTTCATCGTGACGATGGGGGCGCTCACCTGCCTCGGGCGCGGCACGGTGGGCGACCTGAACGCGGTCCCGGGCGGGTCCTCGCTCGGCCCGGCGCTCATCGCCGAGGCGGCGGCGGTCGCGGCGGCGGCGGGGCATCCGGTGCCGTCGGACGAACTGGCCTTCACACGGACCGTGGTGACGACCCAGGGTTCGTCGCTGGTCCCGTCCCTGTACCGGGATGTGGTCGACGGCCGGCCGACCGAGGCCGAGCATCTCTTCGGCGATCTCACCGCGCGGGCACGGGCGTTGGACGTGGCCACGCCGCTGCTCGATCTGGCGACGCTGCAGCTGCGGGTGCATGAGCACCGGGCGAGTGGCGGGCAGTAGCCGCCGGCGGGGCGGTGGGCCCTGCCCCGTACGGGTCCGGCGGGACCGGCTCGGCCGGGGCACCCTCCCCCGATGGGGTGCCCCGGCCGTCCTCCGCCCCCCGGCCTCTGGCCCCCCGGCCCTCGCCCCCGTCCCCCCGGATCAGGGACAACAGGCGGCCGGGCGCACCGGACGCGCACGGTACGCGCACCGGACGCGCCTGGTCGGACGGCCCCGGCGCATGCCAGAATCGCCGGTCGTCAGGCGCCCCGCGACGGAGTGACCCGGCCGGTGATCCAGCTTTCCGGGCCGGGCACACCGCGGCAACAACCAGTTGCCGCATGCTGCGTTCACCCGGACTGAACGACGGTCCACCGCCGCTCAGGCGCGTCTGCGACGCACGGCAGCCGGACCACCGACGCGGGGGCATCGTGGAACTGCGGGACATCGAGATCTTCCTGACGCTGGCGGAGGAACTGCACTTCGGCCGGACCGCCCAACGCCTGCGGCTCTCCCCGGCGGCGGTCAGCCAGTCCATCGCCAAGCAGGAGCGCCGTATCGGCGCCCGGCTCTTCGACCGCAGCAGCCGGCAGGTGCGCCTCACTCCGCTCGGCAGACAGTTCCGCGACGACGTCCGGGCGATCCCCGGCAGCCTGCGCCGGAGCCTGGACCGGGCCACCCTGACCGCGAGCGGCAAGGTCGCCGTGCTCAGGGTCGGCATGATCGGGGACAACGCGTACGACCTCGGGCCCTATTGGAGCGCCTTCCGTTCCCTGCACCCCAGCTGGGACCTGTCGGTCCGCCGCTCCTCGTTCGTCGACCCCTTCGAGCCCCTGCGCCGCGGCGACATCGACGTGCTGATCGCCTGGCTGCCGGTCCAGGAGAGCGACCTCACCGTCGGACCGGTCGTCTGCGCCGAGCCGATGGTGGCGATGATGGCCGCCGGCCACCCCCTGGCCGGGGACGGGAAGGTGTCCCTCGAGGTCTTCGGCGACCGGGGCCTGTTCGGGGCCGGTACACCGCTGCCCGAGTACTGGGAGGACGCCTACATGCCGTTCGCCACTCCCTCCGGCCGCCCTGTGGAGCGCAGGCATACGGTGATGGCCTGCGAGGAGGTCCCGACGATCGTGGCCACCTCCGACGCCATCGACATCACCAGCGCCCACGTCGCCCGCTACGGCGCCCGCCCCGATCTCACCTATCTCCCCGTCTCCGACGCCCCACCGCTGCGCTGGGCCCTGGTCTGGCACACGGAATCCGAGACGGAGCCGGTGCGGGCGCTGGCCCGGGTCGTACGGGATCTGGGGACGTTCACGGAGTGAACCGGCGCCCGGCGCGGCGGACTCGACCAGCCGGGATGGTCACGGAGCGTGCCGGACCCGACCGGCGCGGATGTCAACGGAGCGTGCCGGACCAGCCCGGCGCGGATGTCAACGGAGTGCACCGGCGCCCGCTGCCGCGGCCCCGGCCGGCGGGAATTGCGTTGCGGTACGCGGCCGCCGCCAGCTATACGTCAAGATCATGGACGTCTCCCTCATCCCCGCGCTGCCCGACACCGCGACCGCCGCGGCCGAAGTCACCACCGCGCTCAAGTCCCTTGCCGCGATGGACTTCACCCTGCCGCAGGACGGCGCGCCCGTAGATCTGCCCGGACTCGGCGCCCCCGGAGTCTGGGTCGCGGCGGCCGGTGCGTGCGACCCGGCGGACGGGGTGATCGTGTACGCGCACGGCGGCAGCTTCACCAGCCGTATGCCGGAGCTGATCGCGCTCTACGCGCACCGCCTCTCCTCGGTGACCGCCCGCCCGGTCTTCGTCTCGCACTACCGGCTGGCCCCCGCTGACCCGTATCCGGCGCCCCTCGACGACGTGGTCGGGGCCTACGAGGGACTGCTCGCCGCGGGCGTCCCGGCCGAACGCGTCACGCTGCTCGGCGAATCCTCCGGCGGCGCGCTGGTCCTCTCGGCGCTCCTGCGCCTGAAGTCGGCCGGCCGGCAGCTACCGGCCGCCGCGATCACCATCTCGCCCCTCACGGACTTCACCCTCTCCGGCGCATCGATCGACGCGGCCGGCGAACAAGGCGTGGACCGCGCTCTGTTGACCCGCATCACGGACCAGTACCTCGCGGGTGCCGCACGCGACGAAGCCCCTCAATCCCCGTACCACGGAGAACTCTCCGATCTTCCGCCGCTCTTGATGCTGGCCGGCGGCGCGGAGGCCTTCCTCGACGACACGCTCCGCTTCGCCGAGGCGGCATCGACGGCGGGTACGAAAGTGTCGGTGGACGTGTACGAGGCCCTCACGCACGCGTTCCAGATCACGGCCCTGACTCCGGAGAGCCCCACGGGGGAGCGGCTGTTGGCCCGTCTGGCCTCGTGGATCGACGACCGTACGGCCATCTGATGGGCACGTCCCGCCGTTTCGTCGCCCGTGGCGTCCCGGGCGGTTACCGCATCTGGAACCGCCGCCCGGGCTGCTGGTGGGGCGAGGTGTACGAGACCTGCCCGGACGACCTCCTCACCGAGCTGAACGGCCCCCGGGACCCGGTCCGGCTGGTGGAACTGCAGCGCAGATACCGGGCGTTGAAGCGCTGAGCAGGGAGTGGCGCGGCCGGCGCCGACGTCCGGCGGGCCGGTGCCGCGCCCCCTGGACACGCCCGCCCGCATCCGGCACGGTCGGGAACGCCCGCATCCGGCATGGTCGGGAATCTGAGCGAAGGGGGCCAACCTGTGGCCGAGCAGCCCGATTTCCGTGGCAGCGCGCTGGTGGTGCGCGGTACGTCGACGGTGTACGACGTCAGCCGGGGAAGCGCGGACGTCCGGAGCGGCATGCGATGCACCGCCCGTACCCGCTTCCAGATCGCGTCGGTGAGCAAGCAGTTCACGGCCGCGGCGGTCATGCTGCTCGTCGAACGCGGCGCGGTCGCGCTGGACGACGATGTGAGCCGCTGGATCGGCGACTGCCCGCCGGGCTGGCGCGGGATCACCGTGCACCACCTGCTGGCGCACACCTCGGGACTGGGGCACTGGGAGGACTTTCCCGAGCTCGACCTGACCGTGTGGCTGCCGCCCGACGAACTGCTGAAGCTGTTCAAGGAGTCCGCGCCGAAGTTCCCGCCCGGTTCAGGCTGGTACTACAGTAGCCCCGCGTACGTCCTGCTCGCCGACCTCGTCGAACGGGTGGGAGGCGAGCCCTACCGGGAGTTCCTCACCCGGCAGATCTTCGAACCGCTCGGCCTGCACGACACGTTCGCGGGCGCGCCGGGCGACCGGTCCGAGGTGGCGGCGGGGCATGCGGGAGGCGCCGTGACACCGTCGTTCGAGCTGGATGTGGTCGGCATGGGCGCCGGCGACATCTGGTCCACCACCGGGGACCTGCTCCGCTGGGACCGGGCCCTGGCCGCGGGCGCCCTCCTCGGTGACGAGTCCCGGCGCCTGATGTTCACATCCCACGCGACGACGGGCCTCAGGGAGCTGGACGGGTACGGCTACGGCTGGCAGCTCGGCAGGATCGCCGGCCAGCCGGTGCGCTGCCACAGCGGTGACAACGCCGGATTCAAATCCTTCAACGCCTGGTTCCCGGAGCTCTCCGCCTACGTACTCGTCCTGACCAACGACGACGAACTCAACCCTGCCGAGCTGACCACCCACCTGACCCGAACCCACCTCATCGACACCTGACGAAGGCCGGGTTCCGGTCCGCCACCTCTCCCAACTGCTCTGGCCGACAAGGGGGATTGCCTCTAGGGTCGCCGGACGGTGAGCCGCCGTGGGGGACGGGGGCGACGGCTCGCGGGCGAGGGGGTGTGAGGTGACGCGTGCGCCGCGGGTGTTCCGCCTCGTCGCGATGCTCGTACTGCTCGTCGCGACGGTCGCCATGGCCGGGTGCAGCGACCGGACCGAGCAACCGGCCGCCGGACCGTCGGCCCAGGCATCCGACGACGGGGTCGTCGTCCGCCTCGTCGCGGACGGGGTGGCGGTTCCGGGGGGCCCGCCGCTCGCCCTGCGGGCCTCCGTCGAAGGCCTGAGCGCCTCCGGGGCCGCTCGGCACAACCTGGTGATCTACGGCGAGGCCGCCCATCATCTGGAGGTCCGTGAGAAGGGCGTCTGGCGGGTGTACGGGTTCGGCTGGACCGCCGAGAAGAGCGACGCCGGGAGCTACGCCGCCGTCGTGCCGCTGCTGCCCCACGCCGAGCAACTCGCCCGCATCGATATCCGCCTGTACACCGCCGACCAGCTGTACGGGTCCGCGGCCACCCGCAAGCACCTGGCGCGGGGAGAGCTCACCGCGATGGTCGACCGTCTGGGCCACGGGGAGGACCCGCCTCTCGTTCCGGGAGGGGAGGCAGCCCGGTTGCGGGTACCCGTCGACCCCTCGCACGTGGAGATCCAGGGGACACCGGAGCCGATCATCGCCGTCCCGGGCGGCCCACCGGCGGACTGGGCCCTGACGATGCACAACGCGGAGGGCGACCGTACACGCTCGGGCCTGCGCATCGACTTCTCCCTGTCCGCGTTCGAGCCGCGTGACGGCGGTCCGCGGCCGCAGTTGCGCTGGTGGATCGATCGCGGCAGTGGCTGGGAGGAGCTGACGGGCCGGCGCCGCGCACAGTCGGACACCTTCTCGCTCGAGCCGGGCGAGGCGAGGACGGTCAGGCTGCGCGTCGCGCTGCCGCCCGACATCGGCCCACCGGCCCATGCCGACGGTCCTTCTGCCTCACTGCTCTCGACCTTCAGCGCCCCTTGGTGGCCCACCGGCGAGGACTTCCCCGACGGGTTCACCATGGACAACCTCAACACCCTCGTGAGCGGCGCGCCTTAGCCACCCTCACGTCGCGGTGACGTGCCGGCCTACCCCGGGAGTGCCCGGACGGCTATCACTGCTGAGGAGTGTCCCGCGAAGGGTTCCTGCGGGCGGCCTCGATCAGCAACGCGGCTGCCAGGCAGGCCGCTCCAGCAACCATGGAGCCGTAGAAGACCCCTTCGAAGAGCACGCCGTTCGCGCCCTCAACCCTGCCGTCCGCATGCGTGCACGACTTCTCGAAGGGGAAGTCGGCCGTGTGCACCTTGTCGCAGTGATTCTGCAGGTCCTCGGCAAGCACACGCGCATTGATCCAGGACAGCGCGTACAGCAGGAAGAAGATCCCGGCGAAGGCGCAAACAGCACCCCACAACCGGTTCAGTCGGGCATCACGTATACCGGTGCTCGTCACGCGGCGGAGCGTACCGGGGGTCATCTCCGGTTGCGTCCGTGAGCGGCTCCGACAGGTTGTGCCACGCGTGCCCGCATCCCCCGGCGCAGTACAGCGTCCGCCTGCGGGTGTCGGCAATGGTGAAGAGGGCGATGAGCAGGCGGAAGGACTTGGTGAGTTCGTAGGCCGGAAGTGCTTCCATCCCGAAGCGCCACTTCGTGAGCATCACCGCCGGCGTGTGAGTCGGGCGGATCCCGGACCGCGCGATGCTCTCGGGCACGTCCTCCTTGCATGCTCTGGCCTGTCCGCAGAACTGCACCAGCGCGTGCAGGGCCTTGCGCCGCTCATCCTCTGAGAGGCCCTCGAACCACGCAACGCCCTCGGCCACGGGCCTGAGCCCTTGCGCCAGTTCGTTCAGGATCACCTCGTGTGCGTACAACACCGTTCTCCACCCCCATGGTTGAGCTCAACGGCACGCAAACGGCGGCCGGAGACGAAGCTACTGCTGCTCCCACTGCTCCTTGGTGATCTCGTACCGGACGCCTCCGTGCTCGGAGCCCTCGACCGGCTCCATGTCCTCGGGCGTGGGGATCGTGGCCGCGAGCGTCATCCCGAGCTTCTCCATGATGTGGCGCGAACCGCGGTTCACGGTCATCGTCTCGGCCCAGACCTTACGCATACCGAGCTCCGTGAACGCCTTGCCCAGCAAGGCCCGTGAGCCCTCGGTGCCGTAACCCCTGCCCCAAGCCGCCTGCCGCAGCCGGTAGCCGAGCTCGACCTCGTCCAGCGGGCCCTCCGCCTCGGGGCGCAGGATGAACCAGCCGATGAACGCGCCGCCGTTCTTCTCATACGCGGCGAACAACCCGAGCTCGCCGCCCCACTTCTCGTATCCGGCGAGGATCCTCGGCAGGTGCTGCTCGCGGATGACCTCCGGCGCGGTCGGCACACCGCCGCTCAGGTACCGCATCACCGCAGGATCGCTGTCCAGCTCGATCAGCAGCTCCGCGTCCTCGGCAGTGAAGCGGCGCAGGGACAGACGCTCGGTCTCAAGGTAGGCATCCACGCGTGGATCATCCCTGAACCGGCCCGCCCGCCCCAGCGGTTTTCGCCAGCGGACGGCTGGTCGTGCCCGACCCGTGAGGCGAGCGACTTGGACGGCGCCCACGCTCCCTCTTCCGTTTCCATCACCGAGCGGGCAGGTCATCCCGCCGCCGAGGCTGTCAGCTCCTCTGATCCGAGCCTGATCAGCCGACGACCACGCCAGGGACCAGGGCGGCCAGACCGGAGATGAAGCTGCCCACACCTGCCAGCGTGATGACGGTTGCCTTTCCGTCGGAGAACAGGCCGGAGCAAAATGCGCGCAGTTGGCGGCGCACCAACAGCATCTTCAGTTTCTGCCAACGGTGTTGCCGATAATGGCAGCCCATCAGGACCCCAGAGGCGTTGTTGCGGCAACCGTCTGCGTGGCCGCGTACAGGTGCGCCACACGAGACTGGGGCCTGGAAGGACGACCACAAGAGCACTGCAGCCGAGAGCGTGAGGACTACCGCTGGACCGGCGGACGCATTGATCCACGCCGCAATCAGCAGGGCGCCGGCAAGGACACCCCACCACTGACCCAACCCACCGAACAGCTTGCTTTTCGCCCTCGAGGCAGCCATGCCTGAATGTTGGCGATTCGCCCAGTTGATCGGGGTTTTTCGCAGGTGGATTGACCGAAAGCACCCTACGAACGGCTGGCCGCCAACCACGGTGTGGTGTCGGACTTTCCTTGTGGGGCAGGTGCTCCTCGCCCCCCGCGTGTCCCTGAGCGCATCGAGCTGAGTTGCGTCACCCGAGGGACCGTGGCACAACGGGTGACGGAACTGCCTGGTCTCTATGTGTCCGAGAGGTACGGGCACCATCCGTCGGCCAACCCAGCCGAATTCCTGTTCGCTACCCCGATCGGGCACGACAGTTGCTCAGCCCGGGGCCTCCGAGGACGCGACAGCCCTCGCCGCGTGCACCTCACGCCGTACCGGTTCGAGTACCCCGTCCTCGTCCTCGGGCACGGTGACGGGCGCCGGTGACGGGGCGGCCGGCCCGCGCAGGGTGTTCGCCAGCTCGTCGAGTTGCCGGGCGAGTTCCCCGGCGTCGGCGGGTGGCGGCCAGGGCGCTCCGTGCCGCATCCGGATGCGGGCGGCGGTGGTCGCGTCCACGACCCGCTCGACCGCGACGACCAGAGGCCACCACGCGGCTGCCCGGGTCCCCATCGGCGGTGGTTCGGACAGGGCCCGCTGGAACTCGGTGCGTACGTCGGACAAATCGAGGTAGAGCTGCCGTCGCATACGGGCGCGAGCGGCCCGGTCCGGGGCGCCGGGTGCGTCGGGATCGAGGAAGGCGCACTCGAGGTAGCGGGCGGCGTTGCTCACGGTGTCGGCGAGTCGGTCGCCGACACGGGTGTTCCAGCTCTCCGGCCACAGCAGGTAGCCGGCGACCAGCGCGATCCCGCAGCCCATGAGGGTGTCGTACAGGCGCGGGGCGATCAGGTGGGTGCCCTGGTGGTTGATGACATCGGACATCAGCAGGATCACCGGTGTGACGGCCGCGTTCTGGTAGCCGTAACCGCGCGGGGCGAGGGCGGGGATGAGGGGCGCGAGCAGCGCCATGGCCACGACGTCCCACCAGCCGCGCGGCACCTGGGACAGGACGACCGCCGCAATGAGCAGACCGGCGGCGATACCGACGGCGCGCAGGACGGCCCGGGAGAAGACCGAACCGAAGTCCGGTTTCATCACGAAGGTGACGGCCAGCGCCACCCAGTAGGAGCGTGGCACCTCGATGAGGGAGGTCAGGGTCTGGGCGAGGCCGATGCACAGGGCCAGGCGCAGTCCGTAGCGCCAGGAGGCACGCGAGAACAGGACGACACGGGTGGCGCGGTGGACGCGTTCGCGCAGGGTGCCCGGGCGCCCGAGCCGATCGTCGACCACCTCCGGGTCGGTGTCCGCGAGGGTCTCGGTGGCGTGGCGCAGGGCATCGTCGAGGGCGCGTGCGGCCGGGCCGTCCGGCGTGGGCAGGTGCAGGGCGAGCGGGCCGGTGAAGCCGCGGTCGATGGCGTACGCACTGCGGCGGGCACCGGCCGGCCACCCGGGCGGGGAGTGGCGAGAGCCAGAGCGCAGGCGAGGTATACGCCCCAGTATGTGACGGTTGCCCGAGGGGTGCTTGCCGCGTGTTGAGCGGAGCCGCGCAACGACTTCGCTCTAGAGGTCAGCGGTTCAGCCGTCCGCTTTGGCCACACCGATCGGGCACGAGACTCCCGTCCCCCCGATCCCGCAGTACCCACCCGGATTCTTGTCCAGGTACTGCTGGTGGTACCCCTCCGCCGGGTAGAACGGGCGGTCGGACGCCGGCAGGATCTCGGTGGTGATCGTGCCGTAGCCCGAGCCCGTGAGGACCTTCTGGTAGGCCTCGCGGGATGACTCGGCCGCCTCCGCCTGCGCGTCCGAATGCGTGTGGATCGCGGAGCGGTACTGGGTGCCGACGTCGTTGCCCTGGCGGAAACCCTGGGTCGGGTTGTGGTTCTCCCAGAAGACCTTGAGGAGGTCGGCGTACGAGACCACCGCCGGGTCGAAGACCACGCGGACGACCTCCGTGTGGCCCGTACGGCCCGAGCAGACCTCGTCGTACGTGGGGTGCGGGGTGTAGCCGCCCTGGTAGCCGACCAGAGTGGTCCGGACTCCCGGGGTCTGCCAGAACTTTCGTTCCGCGCCCCAGAAACAGCCCAGCGCGAAGTCGGCGGTCTCCAGGCCGTCCGGGTACGGGCCGAGCAGCGGGGTGCCGAGGACGGTGTGCTGCTCGGGCACGCTGTACGACGGCTCCGGGCGGCCGCGGAGGGCTTCCTCCGGGGTGGGGAGCTGGGGGATGCGGCCGAAGATCATGTGATTCCTCCCGTACGGGGCCGGGGCCCTGAGGTCGACGGCACCGTCCGGACGGGCCGCTCTGTCGGTGGAACGCCTGCGCCGGGGGAGGGATTCCGCACGCCCGCCCCCGTCAGCGTTCGGTAAGGATTCCGGTCGGTGCTCCTGTCGGTGATTTCCCGTCAGTGCGGCAGCGTCGCCGGATTGCCGCCGTTCGCCTCGTACCCCGCGACCGCCATCGCCCGGAACACCGCGTAGGCGGCCGCCGGATCCTCCGACTGCGTCCACGGCAGGGCGCCCACATGCCCGTCCACGGCGACGATCTGCTGCATCGCCTCGCCCCAGCGCTCGGAGCGTACGAGGAAGAAGACGAGCAGGTGGCGGGCGTGCGAGGCCATCGGGTCGTCAGGCCGTGCGGACTGCACGGCGAACTGGGCGCCCTCGATCGCGTGCCGCACCACTTCGCTCTGCCAGAAGCTGTTGACCGTCTGCACCTCGGGGAGGTGGTCGTAGACCGCGAAGAGGGGGAGTGCGGCGAGCAGTGAGCCCTGCGGGGCGCGGGCGGCCGCGGCCTCGGCGAACTCGTAGGACTGCTCGCGCGAACCGTGCCACTTCTCGGTCGAGTAGTGCAGCGCCGCGAGGTGCGCGCCCATGTGCTGCGGCGCACGGTCCAGGATCTTCAGCCACAGCTGGTCGAACTCGGGCCGCTGGTAACCGAGTCCGCGCGCGACGGCGAGTTCGATGATGTACGGAACGGGGTCGCCGGGGGCGAGCAGCGCGGCCTCGGCGCAGGCCGCCTTGGCCTCCTCCAGGATGATCCGGTGCTCGTCGCTGCCGGGCACGGCGGTGCGGAAGGCCTGCTGTACGAGGAACTCGGCGTGCACGGCCGCACCCCCCGCGTCCTTGGGCGCCTCGGCCCGCCACACCCGCAGCCACTGTCCGCCGGGCGCCTCGCTGACCCCGCCCGGCCGCTGCGCGAGCTCGAGCGAGGCCGCGCCCGCGAAGGCCTGGACGCGCTGCCAGCGCAGCTCACCCTCCGCCGGGGTGCCGGCGAGCAGCTGCGACGCGGCCTTCCAGCTCTGGGTGCCCTGGACCACGTCGAGGACGTCGAGCAGGTCCTGGTCCGGGCCCGGCATCCGGATGTCCAGCTCCTCCTGCAGGGCGAAGCCGTAGTTCGCCGGGTCCGCGGCGTCGGGGGCGCCGGGCGAGGTCAGGCGGATGCCGCCACGGCTGCGGCGCAGGAAGGGGCTCAGTGCGGCGCCGAGCATGAGCAGTGCCATCAGGACCCAGAGAATCTCCATGCGTCCAGGGTTCCATAACGGTGGGGGCAGGTGGCGGGTGGGCGGCCACCGCAGGTCAGGCCGGTGCGCATGAGCGGGCCGGCCAGGCTTCACCCAGCGGTCAGCCCAGCCTCACAAGTCGCCCCATAGCCTCCCGTTCCACCCGCGCCACCTCGTCCAGCCTCGCCCCCGCCTCCTCCAGAGCGCCCTTGCCGATCAGCTCCGCGATCGCGGTCCATAGCTCCGCCGCCTCCGCGTACAGCGCGTGCCCCGCCCGTAGATCCGGGCTGTCGGCCAGCGTGGACGCCTCCGCGAGGAAGTCGCGGTACAGGTTGCGGAACAGCGCACCGCCCGTGCCCGCGCGTTCCATCAGGAGGGCCGCCTGCGGCAGATCGCGGCCAGGATCGGCGGAGCGGGAGAGCCAGCCGGGGACGAGCTTCGCGGCCTTCGCGATACCCCGGTGGCCGAGGTTCGCGATCGGCGGGTTCAGGAAGGCCGTCGCGCAGGCGGTGATCGCCGGGGCGAGACCGTCCCGTACGTCCTGTTCGGACACGCCGCCCGAAGGCACCCGCACCGTGAACGAGCGCGCCTTCGCCGTCATCGGCCCCTTCGCCGCCCGCGCCTGGGCGAGCGAGTCCAGTGAGGTGGTCACGGCGCCGCCCTGAGGTGCGGTGTCGACCAGATACGCGCGCTCCTCGTCGTATCCGTACATCGCGACGACATGCCCGCCGAAGTGCACCTTCGAGGTGAAGTAAGCCAGGTGGTAGCTGTCGAGCTGGAGCCCGACGGGGTGGCCGGCGTCGAGGGCCTCCGTCACGTTCGACCAGGCTCTGCGCGGCGAGGACGTCTCCCGTACGTCGAGTGCGAGGCCCAGCGTCGCGGCCAGGTTGCGGGTGAGCTCGAAGGGCTTGACCCGGCCGCCGAGGAAGGGGAAGTCCAGGTACTTCGCGTCCCAGTAGATGAAGGAGAGCCCCGAGCCGAGCCCGAACAGCATCGGCTCGGACAGTTCGAGGCCCTCGTGGCGCAGCAGCACCCCCAGCGCCGTCGTCTCGCAGTGCTGTCCGCCCCGGGTGTCGATCCCGCCCACCTTCACGCCGTCCGCCCCCTGTCCCTGCCCGGCTCCCTGTCCTTGCCCGGCTCCCTGTTCTCGCCCGTCCCGCCGTCCCTGCCCAGCTTCCTGTCCTTGCCCCGCTGCCCGTCCTCGCCCGCCTCCACGGCCACGACAAGCCGCGTCCGGTACTCCTCCACCGCCACCTCGTCCCCCGGCCCCACCAGATACGCCTCCCGCACCGGCCCCCGCGCCGTCAGCCCCCGCTCCTGCACCGCGGCGAACAACGCGTGGTACGCGAGCGGCAGTTCGGCATACGCCCCGGTGTGCAGCACCGACAGCACCGCCCCACCGGGCAGCACCTCGACATCGAGCCCCGCACCCCTGAGCCCCGCACCCCTGAGCCTCGCAGGCCCGAGCCCCGCACCGTGCAGCCCTGCATCGCTCAGCCCTGCATCGCTCAGCCCCGCACCCTCGAGCCCCCCACCACCCACCCCCGCAACCTCCGCCCCCACAGCCAGTGCCACCCGCTCCTCCAGATCCAGCGGATACAGCCCCCACAGCGGAGGCGTCCACCCGGCGCCGGCCGCCCCCAGCACCCCCACAAGCCGCCCGACGCACTCTCCGACCGCCTTCCCCACGTCCGCCGACGCGCACGTGGCCCGCACCACGGCGAGCCGGCGCGCGGGCTCCTGCGCCAGGGTCACCTCGTACGAAGGAAGGCCCTCGGCCACCCGCGTCAGCATCCGCAGCCGTCCCTGATCGCGGCGGATCCGGGCGGCGAGCCGGTCGCGTTCGGAGCGGAGGATCTTCGCGCGCACATCCGGCTCCGCGGTCGTCAGGGTCTCGCCGATCACCGCGAGCGGCAGGTCGAGTTCCCGCAGGAGCGCGATGGTCAGGGCGTCGCGTGCCTGGTCGGCCGCGTAGTAGCGGTAACCGGTGGCGGGGTCGACCCGTACGGGCGCGAGCAGGCCGATCTCGTCGTAGTGCCGCAGCTGTTTGACGCTGAGCCGGCACAGCCGGGCGAAGCGTCCGATGGTGAGCAGTTCCTCGTGCACGCCCTCATCGTGGACTCTCCCACCGGGGGAGAGTCCAGGCCGCGCCGCAGGCGGAAACCACACCGCCCCGCAGCGGAACCCGCACCGCCGCGCAGGCGAAAACCGCACCGCCCCGCAGCGGAAACCACACCGCCCCGCCAGCGGAACCCGCACCGCCCCGCACCCGGCGCCCCGCCGGACTACCCTCGGCCCCATGAGCGACGAGCACAACACCCCCGGCGCGGCCCGGAGTTTCGAGACCCTGGCCATCCACGCGGGCAACACCGCCGATCCTCTGACGGGCGCGGTCGTCCCCCCGATCTACCAGGTCTCCACGTACAAGCAGGACGGCGTCGGCGGTCTGCGCGGCGGCTACGAGTACAGCCGCAGCGCCAACCCGACCCGTACGGCCCTCGAGGAGAACCTCGCCGCCCTCGAAGGCGGCACCCGCGGACTCGCCTTCGCCTCGGGCCTGGCCGCCGAGGACTGCCTCCTGCGCACCCTGCTCGCCCCCGGCGACCACGTGGTGATCCCCAACGACGCGTACGGCGGCACCTTCCGCCTGTTCGCCAAGGTCGTCTCGCGGTGGGGCGTGGAGTTCTCGGTCGCCGATACAAGTGACCCCGCGTCGGTCCGCGCGGCCCTCACCGACCGTACGAAGGTGATCTGGGTCGAGACGCCCTCGAACCCCCTGCTCGGCATCACCGACATCGCCGCGCTCGCCGACCTCGCCCGCACCGCCGGCGCCAAGCTGGTCGTCGACAACACCTTCGCGAGCCCGTACCTCCAGCAGCCGCTGGCCCTCGGCGCCGATGTCATCGTGCACTCGACGACCAAGTACATGGGCGGACACTCGGACGTGGTCGGCGGTGCGCTGATCACCAACGACCCGGCGCTGGGCGAGGAGTTGGCGTATCACCAGAACGCGATGGGCGCGGTGGCGGGCCCGTTCGACGCCTGGCTGGTGCTGCGCGGCATCAAGACCCTGGCCGTCCGCATGGACCGGCACAGCGAGAACGCGACGAAGATCGCCGAGATGCTCACCCGGCACCCGCGCGTCACCCAGGTCCTCTACCCGGGCCTGCCCGAGCACCCCGGGCACGAGGTCGCGGCCAAGCAGATGAGGGCCTTCGGCGGCATGATCTCGTTCCGCGTCGAAGGCGGCGAGCAGGCGGCCGTCGACGTGTGCGACAAGGCGAAGCTCTTCACGCTCGGTGAATCCCTCGGCGGCGTCGAGTCGTTGATCGAGCACCCGGGCCGGATGACCCACGCCTCGGTGGCGGGTTCGGCCCTGGAGGTGCCGGCCGACCTCGTACGGCTCTCGGTGGGCATCGAGTCGGCCGACGATCTGCTCGCGGATCTGCGCCAGGCGCTCGGGGACTGAGCACCCAGGTGGGCGGCCCCGCAAGGCCGCCCACCGCACGGGTCGGCGTCGCAGGCGGCACCGTCGCGAGCGTCACCACCCCTGCAGCGGCGGTGTCACCTCGGACGGCGGCGGTACGAACGGATCGGCCACCGCGACCCACACCATGAACGCCAGGAAGCCGAGCACCGCCCCCCACCACATGAGCCGCCGCACGACCATCCGCTGCCGCAGCAGCCGGGACCCGCGGCGCACCACGTCGTCGTACAACTCGGCGGGGACCGCGGGCGCGCCTGTGGTGTCGAGCAGCCGGCGGACCTCGTTCTCCTTACGGTCGGACACGCTCGACCCCCCGTACGGTCTGGGTACTCGTGAGCCGCAGCGCCCCCGACTCCCCGGCGAGCACGATGGACGTCGCCCGGAAGTACAGCGTCCGCACCCGCTCCATCGGCAGCCCGAGCAGGGCCGCGGTCTGCTCCTCGGCGACGCTTTCGTGGACCCGCAGGACGAGCACCAGACGTTCCTGCGGCGAGAGCATCCCGAGGACTCCGCCCCGGCCTTCGCGCAGCCGCCAGCTCATCATCAGGAAGCGGTACGCGAGTTGCTGCCGCGCATAGGTGTACGGGTCCTCGCCGTGCAGCCGGTCCCAGGCCGCGTACGTCCGCGCGAGCGCGGCGGTCAGCAGGCGCCGGGCACGCGGGTTGTCCTCGGCCGGCTCGGCGGTCAGCAGCGTCGCGGCATGCAGCAGCCGTCCGGCCGCGCCCGCGACGAAGGACTCGAAATCCCGGGCCCGGCGGACGAGTTGGACCGTCTGCCGCTCACGCACCGCGCCTCCTGGAACCTCATCACAGGAGGTCCTGGTCTCATATCAGGCCAGTACGGGGTCCCCGGTCAAGAGGCCGGAAGGTACCTGACGGTCACGATGCGGGCGGGATGTCCTCCGACGTCGCTCCCTGTCCCATCCGTGCGGACAGCGCGTCATTGAAGCGCGTGAGGAGCGTGCAGAAGTCCTCGCGCTCCTTCGGCGCCCAGTCGGAGGTCAGCTGGGCCATCAGCTCACGCCGCGAGGCCCGTACCTCTTCGAGGCGGGACTGGCCGCGCGGGGAGAGCGCGAGCACCACCGCACGCCCGTCCTCGGGGTGCGAGGTGCGCTTGACCATCCCGGACTCCACGAGCGGGGCGACCTGCCGGGTCACCGTCGAGGAGTCGATGCCCATGGCCGCGGCGAGCGCCTTGACGCCCATCGGGCCTTCGTTGTCCAGGCGGTTCAGCAGCAGATACGCGGCGCGGTCCATGGAGTTGCGCAGCTGCCCGACCCCGCCGAGCCGGGTCTGCTCGGCACGGCGGGCGAAGACGGCCACCTCGTGCTGCAGATGATCGAGAAGGACGCTCTTCTCGGCGCTTTTCCCACCTGAGGGGTGGTCGGTCGTCATGTCCGGGGTTGTGGGCATGGCCGGGGCTCACTTCATGGTTGGTCGGCGGATTGGGGGACAGGGTACGCGGCCCGGGCCCATGTCGTACCAGCGCTGCGTAAACCCATGGCCGTACGTTCCCCGCCCAGGCCACGAGTGCCCCGGACTGCCAGACTCGATGTCATGAACTACCGCACCGGTGACTCCTTGCATCTCTCCGCTCCCCGCCATCCGGTCACGCTCGACGATGTGCGGGGAGCGCAGAAGATGCTCATCGGCGTCTCCCGCGTCACTGCCATGGAGGGCAGCCGGCACCTGACCGAACTGGTCGGCTCCCCGGTCCACTTGAAGTGCGAGAACCTGCAGCGCACCGGTTCGTTCAAGCTGCGCGGCGCCTACGTGCGGATCGCCGGCCTGATCGCCGAGGAGCGCGCGGCCGGGGTGGTCGCCGCCAGCGCGGGCAACCACGCCCAGGGCGTCGCCCTCGCCTCCTCGCTCCTGGGAGTGCGCTCGACCGTCTTCATGCCGCAGGGCGCCCCGCTGCCGAAGGTCGCGGCGACGCGGGAGTACGGAGCCGAAGTACGTCTGCACGGACAGGTGGTGGACGAGACCCTGGCCGCGGCGCAGGATTACGCACGCGCAACGGGGGCCGTGTTCATCCACCCCTTCGACCACGCCGACATCATCGCCGGGCAGGGCACCCTCGGCCTGGAGATCCTCGAACAGTGCCCCGAGGTGCGCACGATCCTCGTGGGGGTCGGCGGAGGAGGTCTCGCCGCGGGGGTCGCGGTCGCGGTCAAGGCGCTTCGGCCCGACGTCCGCGTGATCGGCGTCCAGGCGGCGGGCGCGGCCGCGTATCCGCCCTCGCTCGCGCTCGGCCACCCCGTGGCCCTGGAGCACCCGGCCACGATGGCGGACGGGATCAAGGTGGGCCGCCCGGGAGACGTCCCCTTCAAAATCGTTGGCGATCTGGTGGACGAGGTCCGTACGGTCTCCGAGGACGCGCTCTCGAGCGCGCTCCTGCTGTGCCTGGAACGCGCGAAGCTGGTCGTCGAACCGGCCGGCGCGGCACCGGTCGCGGCTCTGCTGAGCGCACCGGAGCAGTTCACGGGTCCGGTGGTCGCGGTCCTGTCGGGCGGCAACGTCGACCCGCTGCTCCTGCAGCGGATCCTGCGCCACGGCATGGCGGCGGCCGGCCGCTATCTGTCCCTGCGGCTGCGCCTTGCGGACCGGCCCGGCGCGCTGGCCTCGCTGCTCGCGGCGTTGTCAGTGCTCGATGCCAATGTGGTCGACGTGAGTCATGTACGGACCGACCCCCGGCTCGGGCTCACGGAGGTGGAGGTCGAACTGCACCTGGAGACCAAGGGGCCGCAGCACTGCGCGGAGGTGGCCGCCTCGCTGCGCGAGGCCGGGTACACCGTGATCGCCTGAGGCTTCCCCGCAAAGGGGCTGCGGGACGCGATGTATCGCGTTATGGTGTGTCCGCTCGGGCGCCCGTCCCGGAGGGCTGCCCGCGTGCCACTTCGCCCGCCCGCGCGCGCAACAACTCGGGCAAACCTAAGATTTCTGTAAAAGATCACCCAAACACTGGGAGAACCCACATGCCAGGCGCCATCTACGCCGAGGGGCTGGTCAAGCACTTCGGCGATGTAAAGGCTCTGGACGGCGTCGATCTCGATGTCCCCGAAGGCACCGTCCTCGGCCTGCTCGGACCGAACGGTGCGGGCAAGACCACCGCGGTCCGCTGCCTGACGACGCTGCTCACGCCCGACAGCGGCAAGGCCGTCGTGGCAGGCATCGACGTCGTCAAGAATCCCAACGAAGTACGGCGCTCGATCGGCCTGTCCGGTCAGTTCGCCGCCGTCGACGAGTACTTGACGGGCCGTGAGAACCTGCAGATGGTCGGCCAGCTCTACCAGATGAACAAGCGGGACGCGAAGGCGCGGGCCGCCGAGCTCCTCGAGCAGTTCAACCTCACGGACGCGGCCGACCGCCCCTCCAAGACCTACTCCGGCGGAATGCGCCGCCGTCTCGACCTCGCCGCGGCCCTGGTCGTGTCCCCGCCGGTGATGTTCATGGACGAGCCGACCACCGGTCTGGACCCGACCAACCGCCAGGCCCTGTGGGAGGTCATCAAGCAGCTGGTCGACGGCGGTACGACCCTGCTGCTGACCACGCAGTACCTGGAAGAGGCCGACCACCTCGCCCACGACATCTGCGTGATCGACCACGGGCGCGTGATCGCCCGCGGCACCTCGGACCAGCTCAAGGCCCAGACCGGCGGTGAGCGCGTCGAGGTCGTGGTGCACGAGCGCGACCACATCGCCGTCGCCCAGGAAGTGCTGCGCGGCTTCGCGAAGACCGAGACCGGTCACACCGTCGACGACCACACCCGCAAGCTCACCGTCCCGGTGACCGGCGGCGCCAAGCTGCTCGCCGAGGTCATCCGCGAGCTCGACGCCCGCGGCATCGAGATCGACGACATCGGTCTGCGCCGCCCGACCCTCGACGACGTGTTCATCTCGCTGACCGGCCACAAGGCCGAGCTCGAGGAGGAGACGGACACCGAGGGCGAAGACCCCAAGGCGGCGAAGGCCGCGAAGAAGGCCAAGAAGGAGGCCGACCAGTGAGTGCCGTGACCGACACCGTCAAGGGCGGAGGCCCGGTGGCCGGCGGCGGCCTCAGCGGGTCCGTCCGGGACTCCCTGGTCGTCGCCAAGCGCAACCTGATCCGGATGGCGCGGATCCCCGAGATGATCCTGTTCGGGATCATCCAGCCGGTGATGTTCGTGGTCTTGTTCACGTACGTCTTCGGCGGCTCGATCGCCATCCCTGGCGCCGGCGTCAGCGCCGATGCCTACAAGGAATTCCTGATGGCCGGCATCTTCGCCCAGACCGTCACCTTCGCCACGGCGGGTGCGGGCGCGGGCATCGCCGACGACATGCACAAGGGCCTGATCGACCGCTTCCGGTCGCTGCCCATGGCCCGCGGCGCCGTGCTGACCGGCCGCACCCTGGCCGACTCGGTGCAGACCGCCATCACGCTGCTCGTGCTCGCGATCGTCGCGCTGCTCGTCGGCTGGCGCACCCACGAGAACATCGGCTCGGTGCTCTTCGGCTTCGTGCTGCTGCTCCTGCTCGGGTACGCGTTCTCCTGGATCGGCGCCCTGATCGGCCTCTCGGTCCGTACCCCGGAGGCCGCGACCTCCGGCGGTCTGATCTGGTTGTTCCCGCTGACGTTCATCTCGAATGCGTTCGTGCCGGTCAACGGCATGCCCTCGTTCCTGCAGCACGTCGCCGAGTGGAACCCGTTCAGCGCCACCGTCGCCGCTGCCCGCCAGCTCTTCGGCAACACGATCGAGGGAGTCCCGAAGTCCGTGACCGGCGCCTGGCCGATGGAGCACCCGATCTGGGCCTCCATCATCTGGTCCGTGCTGATCATCCTGGTCTTCCGCACCCTCGCCGTCCGCAAGTACCGCAACGCGTCCGCCTGACCGGCCCGTGCGCACGACGAAGCCCCCGGCCAACGGCCGGGGGCTTCGTCGTGTGTGTGCGGAGGTCAGCCCGTGTAGGGCTTCGCCTCGAGGATCCTCACGGAGGCCTTCTTGCCGTTCGGCAGCTCGTACTCCGCGTCCTCGCCGATCTTCTTGCCGTTCACGCCCGAACCGAGCGGCGACTGCGGCGAGTACGTGTCGATCTCCGCCGAGGCGTACTCACGCGAGGCCAGCAGGAAGGTGAGGGTGTCGTCCTCGTCGCCGTCGAAGGCGATCTTCACGACCATGCCCGGCTCCACGACGCCGTCGTCCGCGGGCGCCTCGCCCACCTTGGCGTTCTCAAGGAGCTGGGTCAGCTGGCGCACGCGGAGCTCCTGCTTGCCCTGCTCCTCCTTGGCCGCGTGGTACCCGCCGTTCTCCCGCAGGTCGCCCTCTTCGCGCGCAAGGGCGATCTTCGTCGCGATCTCGGTGCGTGCGGGACCAGACAGATACTCCAGCTCGGCCTTGAGCTGGTTGTACGCCTCCTGGGTCAGCCAGGTGACGTTGTCGCTGGTCTGGGTCACAGGTGCTCCTCGTAGGTACTGGGAATACAAAGCATCGCCCTACCCCGAAGAATGTTCCTTCTTGGGTGGGCGAAACCACGAGCCTAACAATTCAGGCGGAAAAGGGGGAGGACGTAACGCGGAGATCTGCGTTCGCGCAGGTCAGCGCTGGGTGCAGGAGACCAGCTCGGCGGCGGTGGCCTTTTCTGTCGTCCGCAGCGTGAAAACCTTCGTGACCTGCTCGGTCCGCTGTGCGAAAACGACGTCCTTGCGGCCCACTTCGGCGCCGCTCTCGGCGAGCGCCCGCACGGTGCAGACCCCGTCCGTGGCGGCGTCCTTCTGGACGTCGAGCTTGACCTCGACCTCGTCCGCGGAGACCACCTTGGAGGCGATGAGTTCGCCGCTGAAGGCGTTCTTGCCGGAGATGTAGTCGTAGCCGAACCAGCCGACGATCCCGAGGAGCAGCACCCCGAGCACCGCACCGATGACCTTGAGCCTGCGGTCGGCGCGCTCATCCGACGAGGTCCCGTAACGGGCCTCGGGGAGCGTCTGCGGTGCCGCACTCATGATCGTCCTCTTCCGGAAGGGCCGGGGTGGGGCCGGGGAATTATCCCGCGCCGGTTTCCGTCACTATAGAAGCCGCCCGATGTGACTGATGACCGAGGACCCGCCTTGACTGAGCAGCTGCGACTGATGGCCGTGCACGCCCACCCCGACGACGAGTCGAGCAAGGGCGCGGCCACCATGGCCAAGTACGTGTCCGAGGGGGTGGACGTCCTTGTGGTGACCTGCACGGGCGGCGAGCGTGGCTCCATCCTGAACCCGAAGCTCCAGGGCGACGCGTACATCGAGGCGAACATCCACGAGGTGCGCCGCAAGGAGATGGACGAGGCGCGCGAGATCCTCGGCGTGAAGCAGGAGTGGCTCGGCTTTGTCGACTCCGGGCTGCCCGAGGGCGACCCGCTGCCTCCCCTCCCCGAAGGCTGCTTCGCCCTGGAGGACGTGGACAAGGCGGCCGGCGAACTGGTCCGCAAGATCCGCGCGTTCCGCCCGCAGGTCATCACCACGTACGACGAGAACGGCGGGTATCCGCACCCCGACCACATCATGACCCACAAGATCACGATGGTGGCGTTCGAGGGCGCGGCGGACACCGAGAAGTACCCGGAGTCCGAGTACGGCGAGGCGTACCAGCCGCTGAAGGTCTACTACAACCAGGGCTTCAACAAGCCGCGCACGATCGCCCTGCACGAGGCGCTCCTGGCCCGCGGCCTCGAATCCCCGTACGGCGAGTGGCTGGAGCGCTGGAAGGAGTTCGAGCGCGCCGAGCGGACGCTGACGACGCACGTGCCGTGCGCGGACTTCTTCGAGATCCGCGACAAGGCCCTGATCGCGCACGCCACGCAGATCGACCCCGACGGCGGCTGGTTCCGCGTGCCCATGGAGATCCAGAAGGAGGTCTGGCCCACGGAGGAGTACGAGCTCGCCAAGTCGCTCGTCGACGTTTCGCTCCCCGAGTCCGACCTCTTCGCGGGCGTACGCGACAATGCCTGACATGAGCGCGAATCTGGCACAAGCGGTCCTGCTCGCGAAGGAGCTGGACGAGGACAAGGTGACCCCGGGTGTCCTGGGCTTCATCGTCTTCGCCGCCCTCGCGGTGGGCGTCTGGTTCCTGATGAAGTCGATGAACCGCCACATGGGCAGGGTCTCCTTCGAGGAAGCCCCGGACCCGAAGGCGCCCCCGGCCCCGTCCCCGTCGGGCGAGGCCCCCAAGGCCTGACCGAGTCGGCAGGGGGACCATTCGTCCAGCCCATTCCCGTACGAAACGGGCATCGTGCTGAACGAATGGTCCCCCTGTCCCTCAAACGGCCACACCCACCCCCATGACCTCCCGCGCATGGCGCCCGGGGACCATGCCCAGGCGCCAGGCCTGCCAGCCCGCCTCGAGGTCTATATCGCGTTCCAGCATCAGGGCGTACGCCGACAGGTACTCGCCCAGTTTCCCGTCCCGTGTCGGATGGTCGGCCCCCGTCAGCTGGAGCACCTCCTCGTGGGCCACCGCCGCGCCGACCTCCGAGCCGCCAGGTGACGCGTACGGCAGGAGAGTGCAGCGCAGGAAGCGGGCCCAGTCCTCGCCGCGCCGGTCGCCGTACGAGGCGAAGAGCGAGGCGGCCGTGTCGCAGAGCTCGAGGGCCTGGGCCGAACGGTTGTTGCCCGCGTCCACGACCGCGAGCTCCAGACACGTCCAGGCCTCCCCGTGCGCCACCCCGATCCGGTGGAAGTCGGCGCGGGCATCCGCGAGCAGCTGGCGCGCGAATCCGGAGTTGCGCAGCGAACCCGTGCGCGCCGCGCCCTGGTCGCGGGTCACACGGCCCGAGTGGTGCCGCGCGCAGGCGAGCCCGTAGACGTCCCGCATCCGCGAGAACATCGTGCGCGCCCGCTCCAGCTCCCGTACCGACTGATCGAGATCTCCGCGCTCCTCGAGCGCCTGCCCGAGGTAGTACAGGGTCCACGCCTGGCCGCGCGCGTCCTCGTTGTCCCGGTGGCGCGAGATCGCCTGCCGCAGACCGTCCACGGCCGGTGAGATGTCCCCGTCGACCAGGCGCGCCCGTGCGAGCTGGGTGAGCGCCCAGGCTTCGCCGCGGGCGTCGCGGGTCTGCCCGTACAGGTCGAGGGCGGTGGTCAACTCGCCCTCCGCGCGCGGGACTTCACCCATCCGCAGATACACCTGACCCAGCTGGAAGTGAGCCCAGGCCTGCCCGTGCACGGACTCGCCGGCCTGGTGGAGCGCGAGCGCCTGGTCCAGGAGGCGGAGGGCCTCCGCGATCTGGGCGCGGTCGCGTTCCACGGCGGCGAGGGCGTGCAGCGTCCACGCCCGGTCCGCGTCCAGGGACGGTGAGGCCTGAAGGTCGAGGGCCTCGCGCAGCTTCGCCGCCGCCTCCGCGAGCTGGCCCTGGTGGTGCAGCGTGATGCCGAGCGAGCACAGGGCCCGGGCCGCGCCCGCCTCGTGGTGCGCCTCGAAGTACAGGTCGACGACGGAGGCCAGGGTGGTGCGCGCCTTGTCCAGTTCGCCGAGCTGCCGGGCCGCGATACCCGTACGCCACTGCACCGAGCGTCCGAGCAGCCCTTGGTCGACCGCGGCCGTCAACTCGCTGATCTCGCCCAGGCGGTAGAGGTCGCCGCGCAGCAGGCAGTAGTCGCACAGCGCGCCGAGCAGATTCAGTACGGCCTGCTGGTCGACGCCCTCCGCGTGCCGCAGCGCCGCCGTGATGAACGACGACTCCTCGTCCAGCCACCGCAGCGCCGCATCCAGGGAGGTGAACCCGTGCGGCCCGAACTGCCCGGCCCGCGTGGACGTCTTGCCGTCGACGAGGCGGATCACCGAGTCGGCGAGCTCGGCGTAGTTGGCGATCAGCCGCTCCTGCGCGGCCGTGCGCTCGGCCGGCTCCTCCTCGTCCATCAGACGGGCCTGCGCGAAGGCCCGTACGAGATCGTGCAGCCGGTAGCGGCTGCCGCGCACGTGGTCGATCAGGCCGGCGCGGGCGAGCGCCGTCAGATGGCGGGACGCCTCCGGCTCGTCGGTCGCGAGCAGCGCCGCCGCCGCGGCCGCCCCGAGCGAGGCCCGCCCGGCGAGCGCGAGCCGGCGCAGCAGGCGCCGGCCCGTCTCGCCCTGGTCGGTGTACCGCAGCCACAGGACCCGCTCGACGGCTTCCACGGGACCGTACGCGTCGAGGTCCGCGGCCAGCTGGCGCGGCGTCCGCGGCCCCAGCGAGGACCCGGCGATCCGCAGCGCCAGCGGAAGACCGCCGCACAACTCCCGGATGCTGTCGGCCGCTTGGGAGTCGTACGGGCCGCTCGCGTCCTCGGCCGCCGCCTTGAGCAGCTCCTCCGAGCCGCCCGCGTCCAGGGCCTCCACCGGCAGCTGATGCACCCACGCCGGGGTGTCCGCGCCCAGTTCCAGCGGCTTGCGGGCCGTGACGAGGACCAGCGAGTCCGAGCGCTCGGGGATCAGCGTGCGCACCTGCTCCGCATCGCTCGCGTCATCCAGTACGACGGTGACCGGCAGCCCCGTCAGATGCTGGTGGTACAGCTCGCTGAGACGCCTCAACTGCTGGTCGGGCGAGGACCGTTCACGGAACAGGAGCTGCTCGCGCGGCGCACCGAGCCGGTTCAGCAGATGCAGCAGGGCGTCGCGGGTCGTGCGCGGCGGCTCCGTCGTACTGTCCCCGCGCAGATCGACCACGCATGCCCCGCGGAACTGGTCCCGCAGATCGTGCGCCGCGTGCACGGCCAGCGTCGACCGTCCGGAGCCCGGCGCCCCGTACAGGACCACCACGGTCGGCTTGGTCTCCGTCGAGGCCCGCGCCGCGTGCACCCACTGCGCGATCCGCCCGAGCTCCTGCCGCCGCCCCGCGAACGGGCCGTCGGGCGCCGGGAGTTGGGCGAACGAGGACTCCAGGACGCTGCGGCGCCGGGCCGCCTGGCTCTTGTCCCGCGGCAGCAGCGAAGTGGCGGCTTTCTTCTTGGCCTCGGCCCTCGAGCCGCGCCCCGCGACCACCCGCTGCTGATCGATGTACGGCCGGATCCCCCGTACCTCCAGAGCGGTCAGCCACTGCAGCCGCAGCTGCTCCGGGCCGCCGGGCTGATTCCGCGCCCCGGCCGCCTGGTGCGCGGCGGGCATATGGCCGGCCGTGATCTTCGCGACGGTCGCGGCGGCACCGACCACGGCCACGATCGCCCCCGCGCCCACGGCCGTCCCGGCCCCGGTACCGAGGGCGAGATCCGCGACGGCGGCCGCGACGGCGGCGACCACCGTGACGAACAGGGGAGTCGCGCCCTCCTTGCCGAACCGGTCCCCGAAGGACTGCGCCCCGGCCTCCGCCTCGTCGAGGGCCTGCGTATACGCCGTGTACTCCTCCGCGGCACTCGCCGCCATCGCATCGAGCGCCGAACGCCCCCGGTTGAGCAGTACGTTCCCGTCGGTCCGCCCGCCGGAGCGGCGCACTTCCTCCTCGACCGCGCGCGCCAGCAGCCGCTCGGCCTCGGCCCGGTGGGCGTCCCGCATATCGCGTCCCCCTCGCAAACAATCCCGCGGCGCGCCCTCTCGCAGAGCGCGTCTCGCGGAGCCTGTGCTGATCGCCGTACCCAAGTGTCCTGCGGATGACGCGGGTTCGCGAGGGGCTCACGTGATACGTGGCCCGGCCGTGCGGCATACGGGGCGCTCGTCCGCCTATCGGCCGTCGTAGGCCTGCCGGGCCTCCTCCACGGTGGGCAGGTTCTGCGCGGCCCACTCGGCGAGCTGCGCGAAGAGCGGGCCGAGGCTGCGGCCGAACTCGCTGATCTCGTACTCGACGCGCGGCGGCACCTCCGGGTGGTACGTGCGCACGACGAGCCCGTCCCGTTCCAGCTGGCGCAGCCGCTGGGTGAGCACCTTGGGCGTGATCCGGGTGATGCGCCGCTCCAGCTCCACGAAGCGCTGGCGGCCGTGGGTGTGGAGCGTCCACAGGATCGGCGTGGTCCAGCGGCTGAACACGATGTCGACCACCGGGCCGATGGGACAGGCCAGTTCGGGATCGGTGCCGGCGGCCGCCGGCGCGTGGACCTTGCGTTCATCCGCGACAGTCATACATCCCCCAGCGATAGCCACTTTCCCCTAGGTACCCACTATATCCACGGTGTTAGCGTCCCATCTGCCGCCGAACGATCGGTTCGCAAGCGGCCAATTCCCCTACTGGAACCGGGTGTTACGCATGTCCGTCACCGCCTCCCTCAGCACCTCCCTCAGCACCTCCATCGCCATCACCGGAGCCACCGGAAACGTCGGCCGCGCCCTCGTCGAAACCCTCTCCGCCGGCGGCGGGCACCTCACCGCCACGGCCCGCGGCATCGCGGACGCACACCTGCCCGAGAACGTGCGGGCGCTCCCCTCCGACCTCACCGACCCGGAGACCCTCCGGCCCGTACTCGAAGGCAACGACGCACTGTTCCTGCAGAGCGGAGGGCCGAGCGCCTTCCTGATCGACCCGCCGCGCCTGCTCGACACGGTGAAACGGTCCGGCGTGCGGCGCGTGGTCCTGCTGTCCTCCCAAGGCGTCGCCACCCGGCCCGAATCGGCCTCGCACGGGCGGACGGCACGCGTCATCGAGGACGCCGTACGCGAATCCGGCCTCGACTGGACGATCCTGCGCCCCGGCGGCTTCGCCTCCAACGCCTTCGCCTGGGCGGACTCGGTCCGCACCCGCCGTGAGATCGCCGCCCCCTTCGCCGGCGTCGGGCTCCCGGTGATCGACCCCGCGGACATCGCCGAGGTCGCCGCCGTGGCTCTGCGCGAACCGGGCCACAACGAGGCCGTGTACGAGCTCACAGGACCCGAACTCATCACCCCGCGCGACCAGGCCGAGGCGATCGCCCGCGCACTCGGCGAACCCGTCCGCTTCACCGAGCAGACCCGCGCCGAAGCCCGCGCCCAGATGCTCCACTTCCTCCCCGAACCCGTGGCGGACACCACCTTGTCCATCCTCGGCACCCCCACGGAGGCCGAACAACGCATCAGCTCCGCCGTCGCACAGGTCACGGGCCGCCCGGCCCGCACGTTCGCCGACTGGGCGTCCCGCAACATCGCCGCGTTCCGCTGAAGGGCCCGGGCCACGGTGTCGGGCAGGATGGCGGTATGCCGAATCGACTGGCCCAAGAGACCTCCCCCTACCTCCTCCAGCACGCCGACAACCCCGTCGACTGGTGGCCGTGGTCGCCCGAAGCCTTCGAGGAGTCGCGCCGGCGCGGGGTGCCGGTCGTGCTGAGCGTCGGATATGCGAGCTGCCACTGGTGCCATGTGATGGCTCACGAATCCTTCGAGGACGAGTCCACCGCCGCCTACATGAACGAGCACTTCGTCAACGTCAAGGTCGACCGCGAGGAGCGGCCCGATGTCGACGCCGTGTATATGGAGGCCGTGCAGGCGGCTACCGGGCAGGGTGGGTGGCCGATGACGGTGTTCTTGACGCCGGACAAGGAGCCGTTCTACTTCGGTACGTACTTTCCGCCCGCGCCCCGGCACGGGATGCCCTCGTTCCGGCAGGTGTTGGAGGGGGTGCAGCAGGCGTGGAGCGGCCGGCGTGACGAGGTCACCGAGGTCGCGCAGAAGATCGCGCGGGATCTGTCGCAGCGGGAGCTCGCGTACGGGGCGGCCGGGCTGCCGGGCGAGGAGGAGCTCAACCAGGCGCTGCTCGGGCTGACCAGGGACTACGACGCCACGCACGGCGGGTTCGGGGGAGCGCCCAAGTTCCCGCCGTCCATGGTCGTGGAGTTCCTGCTGCGGCATCACGCGCGCACCGGCGCGGTGGGTGCGCTGCAGATGGCGCAGGACACGCTGGAGCGGATGGCGCGGGGCGGGATCTACGACCAGCTCGGGGGCGGGTTCGCGCGGTACTCCGTGGACCGGAAGTGGGTGGTCCCGCACTTCGAGAAGATGCTCTATGACAACGCCCTGCTGTGTCGGGCCTACGCCCATCTGTGGCGTGCCACCGGCAGTGAGCTCGCCAAGCGGGTCGCTCTGGAGACCGCCGACTTCATGGTGCGCGAACTGCGTACCAACGAGGGCGGGTTCGCCTCCGCGCTCGACGCGGACTCGGAGGATCCGGTCTCCGGGAAGCATGTGGAGGGCGCCTTCTACGTATGGACGCCGGAGCAGCTCGTCGAGGTGCTCGGGGAGGAGGATGCCGGACTGGCCGCGGTGCACTACGGGGTGACGGAGGAGGGGACCTTCGAGGAGGGGGCCTCGGTGCTTCAACTCCCGCAGGGCGACGCTCTGGTGGAATCGGAGAAGCTCCGGTCCATCCGGCAGCGGCTGTTCGAGGCGCGGGCGCTGCGGCCCGAGCCCGGCCGGGACGACAAGGTGGTGGCGGCCTGGAACGGGCTTGCGATCGCCGCGCTGGCCGAGACCGGTGCGTACTTCGACCGGCCGGACCTGGTGAACGCCGCGCTGGCCGCGGGGGATCTTCTCGTACGGCTGCACATGGGACCCGACGCCCGGCTCGCGCGCACTTCGAAGGACGGCCGGCGGGGTGCGAACAACGGGGTGCTCGAGGACTACGCGGATGTGGCCGAGGGCTTCCTCGCGCTCGCGTCGGTGACGGGGGAGGGGGTCTGGCTGGAGTTCGCCGGGTTCCTGCTCGACATCGTGCTCGACCAGTTCGCGGATGAGGACGGTGCGCTGTACGACACGGCGCACGACGCCGAGCAGCTGATCCGGCGGCCGCAGGATCCGACGGACAACGCCACCCCGAGCGGGTGGAGTGCCGCGGCGGGTGCGCTGCTCACGTATGCCGCCCACACGGGCGCCGAGCCTCATCGCACGGCTGCCGAGCGGGCGTTGGGGATCGTGCAGGCGCTGGGGCCGAAGGCGCCGCGGTTCATCGGGCACGGGCTCGCCGTCGCCGAGGCGCTGCTCGACGGTCCGCGGGAGATCGCGGTGGTCGGGGATCGTAACGATCCGGACACGCGCGAGCTGGTGCGCGCGGCGCTTTTGACCACCGCCCCTGGTGCCGTCGTGGCTCACGGAGATGAGCAGGAACTGCCGTTGCTGGCCGGACGTCCGCTGGTGAACGCTGCGCCGGCTGCGTATGTGTGCAGAAACTTCACCTGCGACGCCCCGGTCACCAGCGTTCAGGAACTGTCCGAAAAGCTCGTACAACCGTAAAGAGATGTGATGGGTCGTACATCTTGGGGGCTGAGATGAAACAAGGGATTTGCTTGTAAGAGCTGCTGGCCTTCACAATCCCCCCGTATTCTCTCCACGTAGCTTGGGGGAATGGTGCGGCCGTCGGCCGTTGCCTGGGGGTGTGGGACGACGGGGAGTCGTTCCCACTGTGGGGTCTGGGGGGACTCTTGCTGTCCACTGTTGTGATCAGTGCTGTCTCGATGGCGCTGTTCTGGATGGCTGCTTTCACCTTGTGGTGGCAGATGCATGCCTGGCGTACGCCGGAAACGCTCGCCGCCACGAGGTTCGAAGCGCCGCACGGGAACGACGGACTCGCGTTCTCACTGTTGCTGCCCGCGCGGCACGAGCAGGCCGTTCTGGATCACACGATCCAGCGGCTGCTCGAGTCGAGCCATGCCGCTTTCGAGATCATCGTGATCGTCGGCCATGACGATCCGGAGACCGCCGCGGTCGCCGACGAGGCGGCCCGACGGGACCGAAGGGTCCGGGTCATCACCGACACCCATGAGGTCAAGAACAAGCCGAAGGCGCTCAATACCGCGCTGCCGCACTGCCGCGGCGATGTCGTCGGTGTCTTCGACGCCGAGGACCAGGTCCATCCGGAGCTGCTCGCGCACGTCGACCACGCGTTCCGCTCGACCGGCGCCGATGTGGTGCAGGGCGGGGTGCAGCTGATCAACTTCCACTCCAGCTGGTACAGCCTGCGCAACTGCCTGGAGTACTTCTTCTGGTTCCGCTCGCGGCTGCATCTGCATGCGCAGAAGGGGTTCATCCCGCTCGGCGGCAACACCGTCTTCGTGCGCACGGACGTCCTGCGCGACGCCGGCGGCTGGGACCAGAACTGCCTCGCCGAGGACTGCGATCTGGGTGTGCGGCTTTCGAGCATCGGCAAGAAGGTCGTCGTCGCGTACGACTCCGACATGGTCACCCGCGAGGAGACCCCCGGCACGCTGGTGTCGCTGCTCAAGCAGCGCACCCGCTGGAACCAGGGCTTCCTTCAGGTCTACCGCAAGAAGGACTGGAAGCAACTGCCCACGTTCGGGCAGCGGTTGCTGGCCCGCTACACGCTGATGACGCCGTTCCTGCAGGCCTTCACCGGACTGATCATTCCGCTCAACGTGGCGGTCGCCCTCTTCCTCGACGTGCCCGTCGGGGTCGCCTTCATCACCTTCCTGCCGCTGATCACGGCGTTCGTCACCTTCGTCTTCGAGGTGGTCGGACTGCACGACTTCGGCAAGCAGTACGCCCTCAAGATCAGGCTGATCCACTACATCAAGCTCATCGTCGGCGGGCCCTTCTACCAGGTGCTCCTTGCCTTCGCCGCGATCCGCGCAGTGTGGCGCGAGAGCCGCGGCAACAACGAGTGGGAGCTGACCAGCCACGTCGGCGCACATCTGAGCCCTGAGGAGATCCGCGCGTGACCTCCACGCTTCCGGCGGCGGACTCGGCGACCACCGAGATCCCCGTCCAGCAGACCCGTGCGCCCGAAAGCGCCCCGAAGAAGCCCACCAGGCACGACAAGCGGTGGGTGACGGTCCGTCCGGTCGTCCGTTTCCGCAGCTCGCCGGCCGACCTCATCCTGTGCACGCTGCTGCTCGCCGCGATCCTCGTCGTCCAGGGCTGGAACATCGCCGGCTACCCGAACCTCAGCGACGACGAGGGCACGTACCTCGCCCAGGCCTGGGCCGTCCAGGAGGGCAAGGGCCTCGCGCACTACACGTACTGGTACGACCACCCGCCACTGGGCTGGATCCAGATAGCGGGCCTGACCTACATACCGTCCCTGGTCGCCCCGGACGCGATGACGGTCGGCAGCATGCGGCTGGCGATGCTGCTCGTCAGCGCGGTCAGCGCGGTGCTGCTCTACGTCCTCGCGCGCCGGCTCTGGCTGCCGCGCTGGGCGGCCGGTCTCGCGATGGTGCTGTTCGGGCTCTCCCCGCTGTCGGTGGTCCTGCAGCGCGAGATCTTCCTTGACAACATCGCCGTGATGTGGATGCTGCTCGCCTTCTGCCTGGCGGCCTCGCCCTCGCGGCATCTGTGGCACCACTTCGGCGCGGGCATGGCCGCCGCGGTGGGCGTGCTCACCAAGGAGACGATGCTCGTCATCCTGCCGGCGGTGCTGCTCACCATGTGGCGGCACAGCCACCGCGACACCCGTAAGTTCGCGGTCACCGGAGCGATCACCGCCTGTGCGCTGATCGGCCTCGGCTATCCGCTCTACGCGCTGCTCAAGGGCGAGTTGTTCCCGGGCGCGGGCCATGTCTCGCTCTGGGACGGCATCGCGTACCAGATGAGCCGTCCGGGATCGGGCTTCATCTTCGACGCGGGCTCGGGCTCGAACGGGGTCCTCGAGTCCTGGCTGTACTACGACAAGGTGCTGCCGATCGGCGGTCTCGCCGCGGCGCTCCTGCTGCTCGTGGTCCTGCGCTGGTCGGTCACGGCCCGTGCGCTCGCGGGACCCGCGCTCGCGGTCGCGATCCTCGCGCTGGTCTCGATGCGCCCGTCCGGCTATCTGCCGGCGATGTACATCATCCAGGCGCTGCCCTTCCTGTCCCTGGTGCTCGCGGGCGCCGCGGCGAGCGTCTCGCACGCGGTGCTCATCCGCTCCCGCCGGCGCGTGGACGAACCGCGGGCGGTGACCGGTCTGCGCTGGGCGACGGCCGCCGTCCTGGCCCTGGCCGCGCTCACCTACATCGTGCCGAAGTGGTACGACGGCAACCGCACCGCCATGACCCAGGACGCCAACGGCCCCTACCGGGCGGCCGCTTCGTGGATGGCCACCCAGGTCTCCGACCGTGGCGACAAGCGCGTCCTGGTGGACGACGCGATGTGGCTCGACCTCGTGCACGCCGGCTATGAGCCCGGCCTCGGCGCGATCTGGTTCTACAAGGCCGACCTCGACCCCGCCGTCTCCAAGACCATGCCGGGCGGCTGGCGCGACGTCGACTACATCGTGGCCTCGCCGACGGTACGGCGCGACGCGGTGGATCTGCCGAACGTCAAGGCCGCCCTCGAACACTCCGAGGCGGTCGCGGTGTTCGGGACGGGCGAGGACCGGGTCGAGATCCGCCAGATCGCGGCGGGCAGCGGGGGGAAGCGATGAGCATCTACGAGACACCGGCCGAGGACTCCCTCGGGGAACTGACCGCGGTGCCGGAACCCGGCGCCGTCACCGTGATCATCCCGAGCTTCAACGAGTCCGGGAACGTCCGGGAGTTGCTGCGCCGTATCACCGAGTCCGTGCCGTCCCGCGTCCCCTGCGAAGTGATCTTCGTGGACGACTCCACGGACGACACCCCCGAGCAGGTGGCCAAGGCCGCCCAGGACTGCCCGTTCCCGGTCTCGGTGATCCACCGCGAGGTGCCCACCGGCGGCCTCGGCGGCGCCGTGGTCGAGGGCATCAAGGCGGCGGCCTCGGACTGGGTCGTGGTCATGGACGCGGATCTGCAGCATCCGCCGTCCCTCGTACCGGAGTTGATCGCCACGGGCGAGAGCTCGGGCGCCGATCTGGTCGTGGCCAGCCGCTATACGAAGGGCGGCAGCCGCGCGGGTCTGGCCGGCGGCTACCGCGTCGCGGTCTCCCGTGCCTCGACCTGGCTGACCAAGGGCCTGTTCCCGCGCGCCCTGCGCGGCATCAGCGACCCGATGAGCGGCTTCTTCGCGATCCGTCGCGCGGCCGTCATGGCGGAGGATCTGCGCCCGCTCGGCTACAAGATCCTGATGGAGCTCGCGGTCCGCTGCGGCCCGCGCAGTGTCCGTGAGGTCCCGTTCGTCTTCCAGGACCGCTTCGCGGGCGAGTCCAAGTCGACGGCCCGCGAAGGCCTGCGCTTCCTGCGCCACCTCGTGGAGCTGCGCACCTCCAAGCCCCTTTGGCGGATGATCGCGTTCGGCCTGATCGGCCTGACGGGCTTCGTGCCCAACCTCCTTGCCCTGTACGGGCTCACTGCGGCCGGGATGCACTATCTGCCGGCCGAGATCGTGGCGAACCAGTTCGGTGTGGCCTGGAACTTCCTCCTGATCGAGGTCCTCCTCTTCCGCACCCGCCGCCACCGCCGCCTTTCCGACCGCATCGGCCGCTATGCGGTCCTCGCCAACGCGGATCTGGTCCTGCGCATCCCGCTGATCGCGCTCCTGGTCGGCAGCTGGGGGATGTCCGTCCTGCCGGCCACGGCAACGGCCCTGATCCTGACGTTCGTCCTGCGCTACGCCGGGACGGAGGCGTTGGTCTACACGCGTAAGAACCGAGCCGCACCGAGGGGGACACAGTGAGACGACCGAGACTGCCCAGGCGGGGCACGGCCCTCGCCGGGGTGGGAGCCCTGACCGCGGCGCTCCTGCTCGCGATACCGCAGCAACAGGCCACCGCCGCCGCGAACCTGATCCAGAACCCGGGCTTCGAGACGGCCGGCACCGGTGACATGCCCAACTGCTGGTCCAAGTCCGGCTGGGGCGACAACGACTTCACCTTCACCACCACACCGGACGCCCACAGCGGCACGAAGGCGATGAAGGTCGAGATCACCCGCCGGGTCGAAGGCGACCGCAAGGCCCTGATCACCGAGAACGCCACCTGTGCCCCCAAGGTGACTCCGGACAAGCAGTACGACCTGAGCCTCTGGTACAAGTCGACGACACCGGACGCCTCGATCACGCTCTTCCGGCACGACACCACGGCCGGCTGGCAGTACTGGACGGACCTCAAGACCCTTCCCGTGCAGGCCGCCTACGCGAGGACCGAGGTCCGCACGCCCGCCGTCCCGGCCGGCACCGACCAGATCGCCTGGGGCGTCAGCGTCTACGGCACGGGCGCGGTGACCACAGACGACTATGTGATGGAAGAGGTCGCGCCGCCCACCCCGGACCCGGTCTGCACCGGCACCGCGACCGAGTGCAAGGACGGCAAGTGGCAGGTCCTCGCGACCCCCAACCCGGTCCGCTCGATGCACAGCGTCGTGCTGCACAACGGCAAGATCCTGCTGATCGCCGGCTCCGGGAACGACCAAGCCGCTTTCGCCGCGGGGAAGTTCACCTCCGCCGTGTACGACCCGAAGAACGGCACGTACAAGCAGATCCCCACGCCCAAGGACATGTTCTGCGCCGGTCACGTCCAGCTCAGTGACGGCAAGGTCCTCGTGATGAGCGGGACCAAGGGCTTCCCGAGCGCCGACGGCACGATCGGCTACCAGGGATACAAGGACTCGTACATCTTCGATCCCGCCACCGAGCAGTACATCAAGACCAACGACATGAACGAGGGGCACTGGTACCCCTCGGCGACCGTCCTCGGCAACGGTGACGTCATCTCCTTCGGCGGTCTGAAGGAGGACTCCACCGGCGCGGTCGTGGCCGAGAAGTTCTCCCAGGCCCAGCAGAAGTGGCTGCCGATCAACGAGGTCAACCAGACCTGGTCGTACTGGGGCCTGTACCCGGCGATGATCCTGATGCAGGACGGCCGGCTCTTCTACTCGGGCAGCCACACCTTCGGCAACGGCACGCCCGGCACCGGCGCCTCGATCTACGACTACGACGCCAACACGATCACGGACGTCCCGGGCCTCAGGCTCAAGGACGAGCGTGACGAGTCGGCCTCCGTCCTGCTGCCGCCCGCCCAGGACCAGAAGGTCATCACGATGGGCGGCGGCAACAACGAGAAGAACCCGGTCGCCAACCGGCTCGTCGACATCATCGACCTCAAGAACCCCAATCCTCAGTACGTGCAGGGCCCCGACATCCCGCTCGGCACGGTCGACCAGGGCCTGGGCAAGCGCGAACAGACGGGCGCCGAGGGCAAGATGTACGTCTCGGCGGTCCTGCTGCCCGACGGCAAGGTCCTGGAGACCGGCGGCGCGATGCACGACCGCGCCGACCCGGTGTACGAGACCTCGATCTTCGACCCGGAGACCGAGACCTTCGACCAGGTCGCCACGGACCCGGAGGAGCGCGGTTACCACTCCTCCGCGTTCCTGCTGCCCGACGGCCGCGTCATGACCACGGGCGACAACCCGGGCAACGGCTCGTGGAACCACGACGTGTCGATCTACTCGCCCTCGTACCTCTTCAAGGGCCCCCGCCCGAAGATCACGTCCCTGATCGACAAGCAGTGGACGTACGGGGACACGCAGCGGATCACGGTCGACCGGCCCATCGCGAAGGCGGAGCTGATCCGTCCCGCGGCCGTGACGCACTCCTCGGACCCGAACCAGCGGTTCGTGGACCTGCCGCTGACGGTCGACGGCAACAACATCGACCTGAACGTCACGTCCAACCCGAACATGGCCCCGCCCGGCTGGTACATGCTGTTCGCGGTGGACGCGAACGGTGTCCCGTCGATCGCGGAGTGGGTCCACCTGGGGGGTCCCGCGGCGATGGCGAAGGACGCTCCGGCGGCCCATGTCCACGAGTTCGCGGACGACTTGGCGAAGTCGCCGAAGGCGCAGCAGCCCAAGCGTGACTCGGTCCCGGTCAGCCCGACGGTCTCCGGCTGCGACCGCCACTACGGCTCGGTCAACACCTGCGTCCCGACGAACTTCCCGCCGGACGTGCCGGACACGACGAAGGCCCGCTGCGAGTGGTTGAAGGACCACGACTACGGCCGCCTGAAGGTCCACGGCGACGATCCGCTGAACCTGGACCGCAACGGGGACGGGCTCGCCTGCGGGAAGGCGGACGTCCGAAGGAAGGGCTGAACCGACGTGGGAGGGCCGGGACTTGTCGTCCCGGCCCTCCCGCGTGCCCGGCCGCCTGGCCTCAGGAGCCGGGCTCGTCCCGGCAGGAGCGCGCGTCGATCGATGCCGCGTTCGGCTTCGCACGGTCCGTCCAGTCCGGTTCGGATGCGACGAGGTGCGGCAGGTTCGTCTGGATGCCGGCCATCCAGTCGGTGCTCTCCACGAACTCCTTGACCCATTTCTTCAGCCGCTCGCAGTGCTTGCGGTGCTTCTTGGCCAGGCCGATCCCGTAGTGCTGCGGCGCCCCGAACGTGACGCCGGGGACCACCTGCACGCCTTCCTTGCTGTAGAGCTGTGCGTAGCCGTGCAGGATCAGCTGGTCGGTCGAGATGGCGAGGGCGCGCTTCTCGAGCAGTCTCTCGAAGCAGTCCGACGCGTCGTCGAGGACGAGGGGCTCGATGCCCCGGCGGCGCAGCTGCTCCTCGGAGGTGGAGCCCTCCCAGGCGCAGACGGTCTCGCCCTTGAAGTCCTCGATGTCGTCGACCTTGCCGATCGTGTCCTTGCGCACGAGGAAGCCCTGCCAGGTCGTGAGGTACGGCCCCACGAAGTCGATCCTCTTCATCCGGTCGTCCACGATGGAGAACGCGGACACGGTGAGATCGGCGCGTCCGTCCTCGATCGCCGTCAGCCGCTCGCCGGTGGCGACGTCGAACTGCGTGAGGGTCTCGACGTCCATCGCCCTCTTCAGCTCCTGCACGAGCAGCTGGTCGAAGCCGGTGCGCTTGTTGTTGTCGGTGCGGCTCAGGCCGGGCAGGTCGTTGACCATGGCGACGTTGATCCGTTCCTTGCCGAGGAACGTCGGCGGCTCTTCCTCGCCGCAGCTCACGGCGGCGAGCAGCACGCCCACGGACAGCAGTGCCGCGGTCCGGCGGAATGCGAACATGAGGTCCCCTCAGTCGTGCAGCACGGCGTCGGCCACGGACACGTTCATCTCGCACCCCTGGGGCGTGCGGACGGTGACCTCGGCCTGGAAGGTGGTCGCCTTCCGCGTGAGGTCGAGTTCCACCGGCTCGCCGGAGCGGACGTCCGGGGTCGTGGTGTTCCCCGGGCCGAGCAGCCGCACGTCCAGAGTGGTGTCGGGGGTGCAGGTCTGGACGCCGGGAGCGCCGTCGGAGACCTTCAGGGTGAGGCGCAGCCAGGCACGGTGCGGCTCACCCGGGGCCGTCACGGTGAAGATCTCACCCGTCTCCAAAGGCTCCGCGGGCGTGATCCTCGTACTGTCCGTGACATCGACGTCCCCGCTCTCGCGCAGCTCCTCCACGCGCAGGAAGCCCAGCGCGGTGAGCACCAGGGCGAGCGCGGTGACCATGGCCCGCGCCTGCTTGCGTGCCGGGGCGATCAGGGTGCGGGCGACCGTGAGCACCAGTGCGGTGAGGAACAGGGCGTGCACCAGGGCGAGTTGGGTCGATGCTTCCGGCGTACGCGTATAGGCGTACGTGCCGACGGCGACGACCACGCAGAAGGGCGGCCAGTTCCAGGCCCCCGGCCCGGCCATGAGGCTGACGATGACGTTGCCGATGTTCTGGCCTATGGAGAGCGAGTTGTCACCCGTGCTCGTGGCCGACGGGCCCTGCGGCGTGCTCATCGCGTGCCGTCTTCGTCCGACGCTCTGCCCATCCGGATGTCGCCGATGTTCTGCCCGATCGCGATCGAGTTCGGCCCGTACGTCACGGCGTGATGGCCGCCCGGCTCCGGCAGGCCCAGTTCGGCCCGCAGTGCGCCGGCGCCCCGGGCCCCGGACTCCAGCCAGCGGCCCACCGCGCCGGCGATCAGCGCACGGTCGTCGTCGGACAGTGCGTCCAGTGCGTCGGCGAGCTCGCGTCGCGCCGGGCTGTCGGGAACCGGCTCACCCGCGTCGTCCCCGCGCCGGAACACGACCCGGTCGAGGAACAGCCGCCCGCGTTCGACCACGCTCTCGGCCGCCCGGTTCTGTGCGGCGAGGACCACGGCCCCGCCGAACCCGGTCACGTACGGCACCAACTGGCTTGCGGTGTTGATCAGTTCGGACATGACCGGCCCCCGGTTCCGCTTCTCCTGTGACGCAACATCACCTCAGGGAAGGGGAGTTACCCGGCGTCGCTGTGCGGTAAGCGCGTATTTTCGAGCTCTGCTCACCCTTTCGGTACGGCGCGGCCCGCCTCAGCCACGCGCCGCCTCGCCGAACTCCGCCATCGCCTCCGCCACCACCTGCTCCAGCTGCTTGTGGTGGGCGCCGCTCCAGTACAGGCGCTCGCACGCGGTGCACTGCGCGAACACCTCATGCGTACGCCGCGTACCTTCCTCGAGGAGGTGGGCCACGTCTTCCTTGGTGACCGAGGCGAGGGTTCCGTTGCAGGCGGTGCAGCGCGTCCACGGCCGCAGCTCGGGCCTGAACCGGCCGAGCACATCGCGCAGTTGCTCCTCGGGCCGGTCGCTGTAGACATACGCGCCCGCCCACAGCTCTCGCCGCCGCAGCAGCCCCCGGTCGCGGCTCAGGAGCACGCGGCGGTCGCGGGCCGAGTAGGTGGCGAGTGCGGGGTCGCCGATGTCCTCGGACAGATACGCGGCGTCCACGCCGAGCAGCCTCAACCGCCGGGCCAGCGTGCCCAGATGCACATCGAGCAGGAACCGCAGCGGCGCCCCCTCGACGGACTGCGGCCGCTCCACCTCGTACACGTCGACGCTCTCGCCGTGCGCCGGGATGTGCGAGGCCGCCACCTCACGTCCGTCGACGACGAGCCGCCCCACCTCGGTGAGCGGCACGCCGAGCGACTCGACGGTGTGCCCGAGTGTCGAGGAGCCGTCCGTGGTCAGCGTGCTGGGTGCGCCGCGGCGCTCGTGCGGCAGGAAGAGCGCGAGCCCGGGCGCGAAGCCGACGATGATCTCAGGTCCGTTCACCGGACCAGGATGCCACCGCGCCCACGCCGGTGGCCTGGGGTTTTCCTCGGCGGACTGCGGACTGCGGACTGCGGACTGCGGACTGCGCACTGCGGACCGGCGGACGGGCGGTCGCCGGGAGTTCAGAGGGTGAGGCCGCGCTCGAAGAGGTCGAAGGTGCGAAGGACCACGGTCAGGAGATCCTCCTCGAATTCGTGCTCGCCCCAATAGATCATCGCCTCGCGCAGCGCCCCGAGCACCGCCGCCGTGAACATGCGCACGTCGAGGTCGTCGGGCTCGCGCCCGGTCCGCTCGGCGAGCACGACGCTGAGCGCCTGCGATGTCTGCGCCATCGTCTCGGTCATCCGCGCCCGTACGGCCGGCACCTCGACGATCAGCCGGCTGCGCTGTTTCAGCTCCTCGGGCTCGTGCGCGGCCACCGCCTTGACCGCCTCGGTGAGCAGGAACCGCAGCGAGGACAGCGGGGGTTCACCGGCGGGCCGCTCCCGCAGCACCTCGAGCATGATCGGGTCGTACTCGTCGGTGAGGACGATGTCCTCCTTGGTCGCGAAGTACCGGAAGACCGTGGACGGCGACACATCCGCGTCGCGCGCGATCTGCTCGATGGTGGTCGCCTCGTACCCCTGCTCCTCGATCAGCGCGTACGTGGCCTTGCGGATCGCGTTCCGCGTGGCCTGCTTCTTGCGTTCGCGCAGCCCGAGCTGGGCGTTCTGCGCCCCGAGGAACTCGGCGAGGAATCCCTCGGGGGGCTGATGGTCGGCCGGATCCGCGGATGAACCGGCGGGCGCGGCAGGGGTCTTCGTACGGGCGGCCATACGGGCATTCTCAGGCATGCACGACGGACTCGGCCACGTCCGCGGCCGGGGCCCGCCGGGGCAGCAGCCATGCCGCGAGCGCCGCGGTCACCAGCGCCGCGCCCGCGCAGACGAGCAGCACGACCACCATCCCGTGCACATAGCCCGCGTCCGCGGAGGCGGCGAGCGTCTCGTCGCCGAGCTGCCGTGCGACCACCTTCGCGGCCACCACCGACTCACCGGCGCGGTCGGCGAGGTCCACGGGCAGCCGCCCCGTGTCGAGCCGGCCGGCGAACACCCCCGCGAGCAGCGAGCCGAGCAGGGCGATCCCGATCGCGCCGCCCACCTGCCGTACGGTCATCAGCAGCCCCGAGCCGCTGCCCGCCCGGTCCCGGGGCAGCGCGCCGATCGCGGCGGTCATGGCCGGCATCATCGCGAAGCCGAAGCCCGCGCCCGCGATGGTCAGCCACAGCGCGGTGAATCCGTATCCGCTCTCGACGGTGGTGCGCGCCCCGAGCAGTGCGGCGAACGTGAGCACCACAAGTCCCGTGCAGATCACGGCCCGTGCCCCGACCCGCTCGACGAGCGGCTGGCTGGCCTTCGCCGCCACCACGAGCCCGCCGATCAGCGGCAGCAGCCGAAGCCCGGTCCCGAACGCGTCATGGCCGAGCACCGCCTGAAGGTAGGGAGGCAGCAGGAAGAGCAGCCCGGAGAGCACGAACATCACGAGCGTGGCCACCAGCGTGTTGAGCAGGAACGGCCGGTGGCCGAGCAGTTTCAGATCGAGCATCGGACGCTCCGCCCGCCGCCCGCGCGCCACCAGGCCGCCGATCAGCAACACGCTCGCGGCGAGCCCGCCCACCACCAGCGGGTCGCCCCAGCCGCGCACGGGCGCCTCGATGATCCCGTACGTGAGTGCCCCGAGCCCGCCCACGGTCAGCACGGTCGACACGGCGTCGACCGAGGGGGAGGACGGATCGCGGGTCTCGGGCAGCAGGAAGGCGCAGGCGAGCACCCCGATCGCCACCATCGGCACATTGATCAGGAAGACCGAGCCCCACCAGAAGTGGTCGAGCAGCCAGCCGCCGATGATCGGCCCGAGCGGCATGCCGAGCGCGGACGCGGCGGTGACGAGGGCGACCGCCTTGCCGCGCTCCTCCTCGGGGAACAGCGACGGCAGTACGGCGAGGGCGAGCGGCATCACGAACGCGGCGCCGATCCCCATCACGGCCCGCGCCCCGATCACCGGCCCGACGCTCGTGGCGAGGGTCCCGATCACCGAGCCCACGAGGAAGATCGCGAGGCCGGTGATCAGCATCGAGCGCCGTCCGAACCGGTCGCCGAGCAGGCCCGCGGGGAGCATCAGGGCGGCGAAGACCACGATGTAGGCGTCCGCCATCCACTGCTGCTGGCCGGTGGTGGCGCCCAGTTGCTCGGCCATCGTCGGCAGCGCCACGTTCAGGATCGTCATGTCGAAGCCGAGCACCAGCATGCTCGCGACCATCGCCCCGAGGGCCCACCAGCGGCGGGGGTCGAGGTCGGGGTGGGCGGCGGTGCTCCGGGTCGTGCGCGGAGTCTGTGTCATAAAAATGAGAGTAGCTCTCAAGTGAGAGTGACTGTCAAGTTTTTCCCGAAGGTCTCTGGGTACACGGGATCTCACGGTTCGTGACCGGGGCGGGCCGCAGGGGTGGAGGGGGTTGCGGATGCGCGTGGACAGACTCGCCTGGACCGTCGCGGCGCTCAGCGTGGTCGGTCTCGTGGCCGTCGGCGTATGGGCCGTCGTGGGCGTGGTCGTCGCCGGTGTGAGTGCCCTGACATGGCAAGTGGCCGCGGCCTCCAGGCCGCGGCCACTCAGGGCTCAGGATGTGGACGGACTCACGCGTGCTGGTAGGCGACCAGCGAAATCCCCACGTAGTGCACCACGAACGCCGCAAGGGTGAGGGAGTGGAACACCTCGTGGAAGCCGAACCAGCGCGGTGACGGGTTCGGCCGCTTCATCCCGTAGATCACTCCGCCGACGGTGTAGAGGACGCCGCCGACGATGACGCAGACGAGCACCGCGATGCCGCCGGTGCGCATGAAGTCGGGCAGGAAGAAGACCGCGGCCCAGCCCATCGCGATGTAGCACGGGGTGTAGAGCCAGCGCGGGGCGCCGACCCAGAAGACGCGGAACGCGATGCCCGCCAGCGCCGCGACCCAGATCGCCCACAGGAGCGGGCGGGCTGTGGAGTCGGGGAGCAGGAGCAGGGCGAGTGGGGTGTAGGTGCCCGCGATGATCAGGAAGATGTTCGCGTGGTCGAGCCGGCGCAGGATGGCCTCGCCGCGAGGCCCCCAGGTGCCGCGGTGGTACAGGCCGCTCGTGCCGAAGAGCAGGCAGGCCGTGAGCACGAAGACGCCGGTGGCGATCCGGGCGCGCGTCGAGTCGGTGAAGACGATCAGTGCGATACCTGCGATCAGCACCGCCGGGAACATGCCGGCATGCAGCCAGCCCCGGAGCTTCGGCTTCACAGGGTGCGGCAGGTCGATCTCGACGGGGCCCCCGGATTCGGGGTGCGAGGCGGAAGACGGCATGGGAGGAATCGTACCTACGGCACCGTAAGTACAGGGACGGTCTGTGCGCACCCTCACGTCCGCCCGGCAAAGCGTGCGTGATCACCCGCAATGTGCGCACGCTCACGTGTGAGGCCCTCTGGACAGATGGGCGAATCGCCCCGATGATCAAATGAGTGAGGTCGGCACCGGATGAGCGGCTGGAGTGATTTCAAGCCCGCAGGATCCGGGTCGCAGCCCCCAAGGGGCAACAAACTACAAAAAACCCTCATTTAGGAGCGATCGTGGCGCGCGACAACGCGGCTTCCACCAGTGCCCCCACCAACCACGCAGAGCTTGTCGCCTGGGTGGACGAGATCGCAGCCCTCACGCAGCCGGACAGGGTGGTCTGGTGCGATGGATCCGAGGCGGAGTACGAGCGCCTCGCGGAAGAGCTCGTCGCCAAGGGCACGTTCAAGAAGCTCGACCCGATCAAGCGCCCGAACTCCTACTACGCGGCCTCCGACCCGACCGACGTCGCCCGCGTCGAGGACCGCACGTTCATCTGCTCCGAGGACGAAGCGGACGCGGGTCCGACCAACCACTGGAAGGCCCCCGCCGAGATGCGGGAGATCTTTCAGGGCAAGGACGACCAGGGCGGCATCTTCCGCGGTTCGATGCGCGGCCGCACCATGTACGTCGTCCCGTTCTGCATGGGTCCGCTCGGCTCCGACCTGTCCGCGATCGGCGTCGAGATCACCGACTCGGCGTACGTCGCCGTCTCCATGCGCACCATGACCCGGATGGGCCAGGCCGTGCTCGACGAGCTCGGTGACGACGGCTTCTTCGTCAAGGCCGTGCACACCCTCGGCGCCCCGCTCCAGGAGGGCGAGGCGGATGTGCCGTGGCCGTGCAACACCACCAAGTACATCTCGCACTTCCCGGAGTCCCGCGAGATCTGGTCGTACGGCTCGGGCTACGGCGGCAACGCCCTGCTCGGCAAGAAGTGCTACGCCCTGCGCATCGCGTCCGTGATGGCGCGCGACGAGGGCTGGCTCGCCGAGCACATGCTGATCCTCAAGCTGACGCCCCCGCAGGGTGAGTCGAAGTACGTGGCCGCCGCGTTCCCGAGCGCCTGTGGCAAGACCAACCTCGCGATGCTCGAGCCCACGATCAAGGGCTGGACCGTCGAGACCATCGGCGACGACATCGCCTGGATGCGCTTCGGCGAGGACGGCCGTCTGTACGCGATCAACCCGGAGGCCGGCTTCTTCGGTGTCGCGCCCGGCACCGGCGAGCACACCAACGCCAACGCCATGAAGACCCTGTGGGGCAACTCGGTCTTCACCAACGTCGCGCTCACCGACGACAACGACATCTGGTGGGAGGGGATGACGGAGGAGACTCCGGCGCACCTCACCGACTGGAAGGGCAACGACTGGACCCCCGAGTCCGGCGTCCCGGCCGCGCACCCGAACGCCCGCTTCACCGTTCCCGCCTCGCAGTGCCCGATCATCGCGCCCGAGTGGGAGGACCCCAAGGGTGTCCCGATCTCGGCGATCCTCTTCGGCGGCCGCCGCGCCTCCGCGGTCCCGCTGGTCACCGAGTCCTTCGACTGGAACCACGGTGTCTTCCTCGGCGCCAACGTCGCCTCCGAGAAGACCGCTGCCGCCGAGGGCAAGGTCGGCGAGCTGCGCCGCGACCCCTTCGCCATGCTGCCATTCTGCGGCTACAACATGGGCGACTACATGGCCCACTGGGTCAAGGTCGGCGCAGACAAGGACCAGAGCAAGCTCCCGAAGATCTACTACGTGAACTGGTTCCGCAAGAACGAGGCGGGCAAGTTCGTGTGGCCGGGCTTCGGTGAGAACTCCCGTGTCCTGAAGTGGATCGTGGACCGCCTCGACGGCAAGGCCGAGGGTGTCGAGACCCCCATCGGCATCCTGCCGACGGTCGGCTCCATCGACACCGACGGGCTCGAACTGCCCGCCGCCGACCTGGAGTTCCTGCTCACGGTCGACAAGGAGATCTGGCGCGAGGAGGCCGCCCTGGTCCCCGAGCACCTCAACACCTTCGGCGACCACACGCCCAAGGAGCTGTGGGACGAGTACCGGGCTCTGGTGAAGCGTCTCGGCTGAGGCGTATGAAGCGCCTCGCCCGAGGTATGTGAAGCACCACCCGTAACTGCTGCCCCCGGAGCCCCAACTGGCTTCGGGGGCACGGTTATGGGCGGATTTTTCGTATGTGCCAATGTGTGCGCACGCCCTTCACCGTACGGAGAATCCGGGCACACTCGGTCCATGAGAACACCGGTCAGTGACCCGCTGAGGGTCGGTGGCTACCGCATCGTGGGCCGGCTCGGCTCCGGCGGTATGGGCTGGGTCTACCTCGCCCGCTCCCGCGCCGGGCGACCGGTCGCGGTCAAGGTCGTACGCCCCGAACTGGTCGCCGACCAGGAGTTCCGGATGCGCTTCGCCCGCGAGGTCGCCGCCGCCGGAGCCGTCAGCGGCGCCTACACCGCCGCCGTCGTCGACGCCGACCCCGACGCCGATCTGCCGTGGCTCGCCACCGTGTACGTACCGGGTCCCTCCCTGACCGAAGCCGTGCGCTCCGGCGGCCCGTTGACCGAGCCGTATCTGCGCAGACTCGGAGCGGGACTGGTCGAGGCGCTGATGGCCATCCACGCGGCGGGCATCGTGCACCGCGATCTCAAACCGTCCAACGTGCTGCTGGCCGCCGACGGTCCCCGCGTCATCGACTTCGGGATCTCCCGCCTCGCCGGATCCAGCAGCATCACCCAGGCGGGCGTCGTCATGGGCACCCCGCCGTTCATGGCGCCCGAGCAGCTCTCCGGCGGCAGCGTGGGCCCGCCCACCGATGTCTTCGCGCTCGGCGGCGTCCTCGCCTTCGCCGCGACCGGGCGTTCGCCCTTCGGCTCGGGGGAGCGCGTGGCCTACCGCGTACAGACCGAGCAGCCCGATCTCGCCGGTGCGCCCGAGGAGTTGTGCCGCCTCATCCTGCCCTGCCTGACCAAGGACCCGGCCGCACGCCCCCGCCTCGCGCCGCTGCTCGAACTGCTCGCCCCCGACGAGAGCGCACCGCCCTGGCCGCCGCCCTCGGTGGCCGCCGGTATCCGCTCGCGCGAGCGTGACCTGGACAGCCGGCAGGGCGAGGACTCGCGGGCCGCCGTGGTCTCCGTACCGTCCTGTCTGCAGTCGCACGCGCAGGCGCTGCTCGACGCGGGCCTGACCGACGCGATGGTGGCGGGGGCGGTGAGCCATGGAAGCACGGGCGCGCGCTGACCAGGGTGGGGAGCTGGAAATCGGGTCGCACTGGCGGGAGTTGGTGCGTACGTGGGGCGCCGGGACCGGTGCGGGGGTGGAGGCCGACGAGCACGCCCTGAGCCTCGACTTCGATCTGCCCAGCGCCTCACGCACGCTGACCTTCCGCTTCACCACGACCCGGCGGCTGCTCGTCGCCTTCATGGCCGACGGGCGCCGGCTGCGCGGCGACCAGCTGGCGACGGCGGCCGCCGCGGCCAACGCGTGGAACACCGAACAGCTCTTCCCCATGCTCTCCGTCTGGGACGTCCGCGGCCCCGACCCCTGTATCGCCGGGGTCTGCCAGCTGCCGCTCGCCTGCCGGATGACGCCCAAGGACTTCGGGGCGATGGCGGACGACTGGGCGGATCAGGCGCGGCAGATGTTCACGAGGTGCCATCAAGTGTTCCGGCTCTGAGGCGAGTCCGGGATACGAGGCCACGGCGTTCGGGGGTGTGGGGTGGAGCGCGGAGGACAGCTCGGTGCGAGGAGCGCGAGGAGCGTGAGGAGCACCAGGGGTACGGGGAGCACGCGGGCGGCCGTACTCGGGTGCGTGCTGCTCCTCGGGCTGCTCACGGCCCGGCCGGCCGCGGCCGTGGACCCGGTCATGGACCTCGACTGTCCGGGCGCGCTCTCCGTACGCCTGGACTGCATGGACGGGCAGACGGCCAAGGGGGCCGGGCCGCATCTGATGACGGTGGACCGGGAGATCCAACTCGGCCTGCCCGCAGCCCGGTTGCGGCTGTCCGCGCACCGGGAGCGGCTGGCGAAGGGGCCGCTGATCGTCGTCGTACCGGAAGGGCAGCGGACCGGCCCGGGCGGCACGCTCCTGTTGCTGCTCGCGAAGGAGCGCCGGCTCGCACCGGACAGCACCGTCACCCCGCTCGACCGCCCCACCCTCGACGCGGCGCGGGCGGCGGGGCTCTGCGGCGGCAAGACGGGGGAGGCGTGGTGCAAGGCCGTGGCGCGGGAGCAGTCCGGCGCCGGTCTCGTGCGGGCGGAACTCGCCGGCTCGCTCGACACCGGGGACGGCGAGGACGACACCGCGCTGTGGGTGCTGCTCGGCGTGTTCACCGCGCTGCTCGCTCTCATCGTCTTCCTGATGAAGGCGGTACGCCGCCCCGCGCACGCGGCGGGCCGGTCCCCGGCGCACGCGGCCGGGCGGACCTCCGCACCTCCGGTCCCGCGGGGCAAGCCCGCACCCGAGCGCACCGCGCGCCACCGCGCCGACCCGACGCAGACCGTGGCGCTGCGCCC
>NZ_JBEPEW010000040.1:0-58899 GCF_040300965.1 Streptomyces mesophilus
CGGCCACCGCGTCCGCGCCGGTCGTCAGCGTGGTGGCGACACGGTCGCCGTGGCGGACTCCGCCGGCCCGCAGGTACGTGGCGATGCGGTCGGCGGCCGACCGCAGTTGGGGTGCGTCGGGCCGGGTACGGACGTGCTGCTCGACAAGATCACAGACCGACAAGACCGACATCATTCGCTCCTCGGGGCGGCGCCTTCCGGCTTGGAAACTTCTTGCCAACACCTTGGCAAGTACGTCTCGGGCCACCGTCTCGTCTCGCTTGAGCGGGACTTGATCCGCAGCTCGGCAGGGGAGCGGTGGCGCAACCGGCCGGGGCGGTCTTGGCAAACCAGGCCGCGGAGAAAAGGCCGAAGCCCCCGCGGCGGCTCAAGGCCGGCGGGGGCTTCTCGGGTGGCGCTGCTTGTGGTACCCGCGATCACGCTCAGACGGTGGGGGCGACGGGCAGGCCCGGGTCGCCGGCCGGGGTGGTGGGCAGGCCGGGGTCGCCTTCGGTGGTGGGGGCGACGGGCAGGCCCGGGTCGCCGGCGGGGGAGGTCGGCAGACCGGGGTCGCCGGCCGACTGCGTCACCGAGGCCGCGGCGTCGGCGGCGTACGCGGTGGAGGAGCTGACGGTCACTCCGGCGAAGGCGGCGGCGGCGATGGCGGCGGTGGTGGCGATCCGGGCGATGCGGTTCATGGCTGGCTCCTTGGTTGGTCAGTTTGTGTTGCCTCGTTGGCAACCTTCTGCCAAGAAGCTTGGCAAGAGTTCCTCGGGTTTCTCTCGCGAAACGGTCGAGATTTAATCGAGCCTTCCGCCGAACTCCGTGCAGGGCCGCAATCCTGGCCCAGGATTCCTTCGAAGCGACCCTTTGACCTGCATTGATAAGGCCGGGCAGCCGCTTGGCAGAAATCCGCACCGCTTGGCAAAATCCGGCAACTTCCTGCCCAGGGAAAGGGAAACGTGCGGATGTCGGCCCGCACGGAGGAGTAATTCCGTAGAAGAAATCGCTTACTAGATTCTCGCTGGAATGCACATTGCCAAAATCTCCCGACGCTGGGCAATATCTTGCCAACACATCAGGCAGAAAGTTTCCAGCGCTGAGGGGAGTCCCGGACATGAAGGCGACGTCTCACGGAGGTACACGGGTCCACCTGGACCCGGCCGGCCAGGGCCGGATGCCCGACGCCGCCCGTGCGGCGTTCGTTCACTGGACACGGCACGACGACCGCTACGGCCCTTACGAACTGGAGGAGTACCTCGAGGACGTGGTGCGGGGCGAGCTCGCCGACCGACTCGCCACCGCGCTGCACCCCCCCCATGGGGACACCGCCCTGTTCGCCGGTGCCGCCGACGCATTCGCGGCCTTCACCGAGCAACTGCCGCTCGGACCGGGCGACCGCGTGTGGACCACGCCGTACGAGGGCCATGAACAGCTCACCGCGCTGTACGCCCTGCGCGACCGGACGCGCTGCCATCTGACCGTCGTCCCGCTGCGGGAGAACGGCGACCTGGATCTGGAGTGGATGCAGGCCCATCTCGACGACAGCGTCGCGCTCGTCTCGGTGACACATGTGGCGGCAGGGTGCGGCATCGTCAACCCGGTCGAGGACATCGGCCGCATGCTGCGTGCCCACCGCTGCCTGTACGCGGTCGACGCCTCGTACTCCGTCGGGCAGCTCCCGCTGGACGTCTCCCGGATCGGCTGCGATCTGCTCACTGCCGACGGCTGGCGGTTCCTGCGCGGCCCTCAGGGCCTCGGATTCGCATGCTTCGCGCCGGAGTTGAAGGACTTCTACGGGCCCTCGGACGGTATCCGGCCGCGGCCGGCGCCGCACGGCGCCGCCGTCGTCGCACTGAACGCGGCGCTCGCCGAACGGCCACAGTGCTTCCCGGACGAGGAGCTGGCCGATGAGGTGCGCGACGTGGTCCTGCGGGCGCCCGGTACGGAAGTGATCGCCCCCGGCGGCGTTCAGTCCGCGATGCTGGCCTTTCGCCACGAACGGCTGTCCGCCGGGCTGATGCGCAAGGAGCTCGCGGCCCGAGACGTCGTGGTGCGCAAGCTGGTCGGCCAGGAGAACCCGCTCTACCTGCCGGGGCGCGGCATCACGACCGCGGTCCGCGTGTCACTGCACCACGACACCGACGCGCAGGACATCGCGCGATTCGGCGAGGTGCTGAACGAGGTGCTGGCCGCGGCGTACCGCAGCCCTGCCGTCGACGCTCCCCGCCGGCAGCAGGAGGGCGCCACGATCCTGCGATTCCCGACGCGCGCGGCGGCCGGGGAGGACATCGGGGCGCTCGGCCTGCCGCACGGCCGGTAGCCGCCCAGGCGGGTCAGCGGGCAGTCCGGGCGCCGCCCATGGGGGCATGCGACGGCGGTTGGGTATCTCAAACCGACAACGCGACCCTGGCTTCAAGCTCTGTCTGCGAAGGGCGACTTGAGACGGGTCTTCAGAACCCGCCTTTGAACCCGGCGGCTGTCCACGCGAATGGAAGGTTGGGTACTTTGCCCTCCGGCCGAGGGGGAGGGCGCGTGACTGTCGAGGAGTCGTGGGACGAGATCGAACGTTGGATCGCCCGGTACGCCCTGCAGGAAGATCCACTGCCTGCTGCCTGCTGCCTGCACCCGCGCAGACCTTGAGGCCCTGTACGGGTCGCTCGGGGTGCGTCTGCCGAAGGACGTTGAGCACTCGCTGCTACGGCATGACGGATCGGGCCTGACCACCGTTCTCCCGCCCGGGTACACGCTCCTGAGCATTGAGGACATCCTCCGGCACCGGGCGACCTGGTTGAAGTACGCGATGCCGGATGACGCGAACCTGGCGGAGGAGGACAAGCTCTTCCTTGTGCCCGTAGCTGCGTTGAGCGTTGTCCAGCTCCTGGTCGACACCAGGACGGGGCGGCTCGGCTGGTGGGACATCGAGCAGGGCTTCGGCTGGAAACGCGATCCGCTCTGGAGCTCCTTCACCAGTGCGATGGACTTCGTCGGGCACCTGCTGTCGTTGCCCCCCCGTCGACTGAGCCCGACGGGAACACCTCTCACGGGCCGGCGGCCGTCGGCTCATCGCGCGCGAGGAGGTCGTCAGCGGTCCCGCTCCTCATGACGCCAGAGGACGGAAACGACGCGGGTCAACGCAACGACTCCGGCATAGGCGCAGAGATATCGACCGGGACTGGAATCGGGTGAGCACCGTATCCGGGGGTGCGCGACCTGTTGTCACGGGCCAAGCCTCAGAACGGGACTGCCAGCCCTGCGTCCCGTAGGCGGACCAGGCCCCGGTGCAGGCACTCGCCGGCTGATGCGCCATCAGCCCTGACTGCTTGGGAGAGAGCGGCGTCGTCCACACCCGAGTCCGCATCAACCTCAGTGTCCCGGACGGAAGTTCTGTCATCGTCACGCAGTCAAGTGCTATCCGGCTGTCGCGGGTGAGGGCCACCAGCGTGCACGCGCAGTAGGAGAAGGCCCAACTCGGGGCCCTCCCTGCTCGATACGGTAGGGGCCCGCGTAGACGTGCCAGAGGCGCGCGTACAGGTTCTGGCCGCGCTGGTTGGAGGGCGGCGCCAGCAGGCGGACCACTGGGGCGCGACGGCTTTGAGAACCCATCCCGGATCGCGGGCAAAGGACTCCGTGCGCACCCAAGTTCGCCACCGTGGCGCGTGAGTGAGGTCAGCAGAGGTGCAGAGACAGGTTCTCAGCGCTTCTCGAACGAGAGCGCCGCACTCGGTCCGGGCGGGCGATGCTCTTGCCGGCAGGTCGCGTACACCGCGACAAAGGCGGCGAGTCCGCTCACCGCGCCGTTCGGGGCGAGAGCCGTGACCGCGACGTTCTGCTTGAACCCGTGCGACAGCGCACGGTGCGCCTCGAGTGCGGCCGCGACGAGCTCCGCAGGTTCTCCGTCCCCGCGGGTCATCGCCAACGCCTGTGCCCAGGCGCGGGAGACCATCTCGTCCTTGCGCCGATGAACAGGCACGGATGCCTCCTTGTGGTCGCCCCGAGGGGGATTCACAGCCCACGTCCGAGGGCGGACGCCAGTGCGCGGGCGAGGTCGTCGGGAGCGGTTCCCGCCGCGTCGAGCACGACGGCGAGCGGCCGGTGGCCATCCGCCGCGCTGAGAGCGGCGATGGCGCAGGCGGCCTCGCCGTCACCGGAGAAGGCGACCAGGGCCAGCCCCGCACCGGAACGGATACGGGCGCCGAGGGTGGCGTGCACGGCGCGAGTGGCGCTGTCCGCCGCGGGGCCGCCGGCCGGTACGGGCCCCAACAGGAGGATCTCCTCCGGCCCGGTGTAGGCGTGAGCGAGCCGGCCGTAGAAGGCACGGGAGATGCCCGGCGCCTGCAGCAGACCGATCGTGCCGGCACCAGCGCGAGCGGGCAGGCGCAGCACGGCCTGCGGGACACCGTCCTCGGGGGCCTCGCCCGGTCTCGGCGCTTCGGCGGACTTCGCCCGGTGCGGAGTTCCGATCCCCAGCCCGGAGAGTAACTCGAGCGCCTCGCCGACGGTGGTGAACTCCCCTGCTCCTCTTGGCAGTTCGCGCAGCAGCAGCACCACATGGGCGAGCAGTTCCATGACCTCGCGGCGGTGCGCCCGGTCGTAGGTGGCGGTCAGCACCAGCCGGCCTTGCCGGTCGTGCTGGGTGATCAGGGTGACCGGGTAGGCGGTATGCGCGCCGAGGCTCTGCGGCGGCTCCACCTCGACACCGAGCGCGCCGAGTTCGGTCTGCGAATCGGTGAGGATGCGCGGCGCCGCCTCGAAGGTGAGCAGCGTGTCGGCGGGCGGCTGCGTCCGGCCGGCCAGATCGTGGATCTGCCCCACCGACATCCATTCGTACGCGGTCTGGTCGAGGAAACGGTCACGCAACGCGGTGATCAGCTCGGGCAGCGTGGCGTGCGGGTCCACGAGCACGGACTGCGGCAGTGGACCGGCCAGGGCGCCGGGGGTGAGCTCCGCCCCCTCGAACGGGACGGTGCGGCCGGTGGCGGTGGTGGCGAAGCGCACCTGTGCCCGCCCCTCGGCCCGGCCGGCGCGGTACAGGAGCAGGGACCACACCGCCTGCAGGGCGATGAACTCGCCCGCACCCCACCGAGCGGCCCAGCGCCTGAGCTCTGTGGTCTCCTGCTCGGTCAACCGCAGCAGGGAGCGTCCGTCGCCGCGCCCGCCACCGGTGAACAGAGGGGGAACACAGAACGGTTCACCGGCCGGGAAGCCACCGGAATCGGTGGAGTCACCGGAGGCCGCGAAGAAGCCGTCGGCGGGTGTGGTGCGCTGCGCGGCAAGCCAGGTCCCGTAGTCCGTCATGTCGGGACGGCGCTCTCCGCCGGGGAGTACACCACCGGCGAGGTAGCCACGGTAGAACTCCCTGACAAGCAGCCGGATCGAGAAGCCGTCGAGCAGAGCGTGATGGTACGTGAGGAGGATCCGGGCCGGCTGCGCCCGCTCCTGCGGGCCGCCCCCCAGCAGGGTGATGCGCAGGGGGGCCGGGCGGCGCGGGTCGATGCCGCGGCGCCGTTCGGCTTCGACGAGAGAGGGCCATTCGGTGCTGCCGTACGGCATGCGCAGAATCTGCGATTCGGCCTCCTCGTGAATCACGAGACCGGGTTCCGCCCAGCCGTCGAAGGCGGTGCGCAGCACGGACTCCCTGGCGAAGACGGAGTGCCAGGCGGCAGTGAACCGCGCCACGTCCAAAGGGCCGTGCCAGTCCCAGGCCACCTGCTCGACCTGGCGCCCGGAACCGGGATGCGCGTCCGCGTCCGCGAGGAGTTCACGCTGCAGCGGCGTCGCTGTCAGCCGGCGGGCGCTCAAGGAACTGCGGCCGCCGCGGGTGAGAAGGTCGGCCAGCGCGCCCAGCGGGAGTTGCTCCCGGGCCGAGTGCGCGCGGCGGTCGAAGCGCAGTGTGTGCTGCCCGGGCCCACGGCTGTGCAGGTCGGCCAGCCAGACAGGAGTGCCCGGGCGGCGTGCCGAGAGGGCATCGAGTGCGGCTTTGACCCGGGTGGCCTCGATCGGCCCGCGCAACTCCACCACGGGAGCCTCGTCGGGACCAAGGCGCACGATGACAGCGATCGGCTCGTCCTGCGGACGAGCGAAGCGGCTAGTGGTCATCGGCTGTCCGGGGCGCGCCCAGGCGAAGGCCCCTCTCCTTTCCCAAGGTGCGCCGCTCAAGCATCTGCAAGGCCATCACCAAACCCCTGACAGAATCCTGACGTCCCGATCAACCGGCGTGGGCTGTACGGCAGCTCAGGCAAGGTCGTCACGGAGCACCCGGCGGTGCGCGATGCGCCACTCGCCCCGGCTGGGAACCAGGGCGTCCTCCATTACACAGACGTACAGGGCTTTGCCGCCGCCCATGTGCAGCGCCTGGCTCCCGCTCTCGTCCGACGGCGCGTGCACGAGGGCAGAACAGCGGGTGCGCAGTGCATGATCGTGACCGGGCAGCAGGTCGAGCCGGCCCACCCAGTGGGTGAGGCGGTGGCCGGCCCGCCGCCGGCGCGCCGCACCGGCGCGGGGATAACGGGCGAGTCCGGTGCGCGCCGGCACCGGCTCGGGCAGAAAAGGCAGGTCCAGGGTTGCGTCCTCGGTGAACAGACCACCCCACGCCGCGACATCGTGCGTATCGAGGATGCGCATCTGATGTGCGTAGAACTGCTCGGCCTGACGGTGCAGCGCCGCGAACTCCTGGGCCCGGCCGAGGCGTTCGATGCTGGTGTCGATCAACTCGACGGTCATGGTCCCGGCCTCCGGATCCGTCCCGATATCAGTCCGGCCAGTGTCCGGGACTGTGATCGAGCATCCGTCGAAGCCGGCTCGAGGGTGGCTGGAGCGCCCTCTGCTCAGGCCGCGAACAGGTTGAACGTCGAGGTGCGCCGCTCGCCCGAGAGCACATCCAGCGCCGGATCGACAGCAAGGATCATCTGGTGCAGCCGCTGCAGCTGCGGCGAGGGCTCCACACCGAGTTCGTCGATGAGACGCTTGCGCAACCTGCGGTAGACATCGAGTGCCGTCGCCTGGCGACCGGCGCGGTACAGCGCGACCATCGCCTGAGCGTGCAGGCCCTCGTGCTGCGGATGGCGTGCGATCAGGTCCGCGAGTTCCGAGACGAGATCGCCGTGCCGGCCCAGCCGCAGATCGGCGTCGATCCGGCGCTCGAGCGTGACCAGACGGGACTCCCGCAGCCGGAGGATCTCGATGGAGAGGACCGTGCCCGCGGGGACATCGACAAGCGTGGGTCCTTTCCACATGGCGAGAGCACTCTTGAAGTGCTCGGCCGCGTGGGCGTCCTCGCCGCTCTCGAAGGCGCGTTGGCCGTCGGCCACCAACTGCTCGTAGCGGTACACGTCCACGCAGTCGGCCGACATCTGCAGGACATAGCCGCCGTGCCGGGTGGCAAGGATCTCCTTGGCATTGCCGGGGGAGTCGGGCCCCATGGCGGTGCCCAGCCGGCGGCGCAGCTGCAGCACGTATGTCTGCAGCGTGGTCATGGCGCTCTGCGGCAGGTGGGAAGACCAGAGCTCCTCCATGAGTGTGCCCACCGGGACGATCCGGCCCGGATGAAAGGCGAACAACGCAAGGAGTTGGCGAGGTTTGCTCGCAGTGGGCACGATCGAAACGCCGTCGAGGGTGGCGGTGAGCGGGCCCAGAACCTGAATCTCCACAGTTTCCTCCCCGTACGCAACGAGTGTTGGTCGTACCGGAGACCAGCCAGATGGGTCTGGGGTCCGTGGAAAGATAGAACGGTTCTGGTCCTGTTCGTACGCGGCTATACCGGTGCTCGAGTTGCCCTGTACGCAGGCTCGTTCGGCCTGGAGGCGTTCTGTAGAACGCGTCGAGCCCCACTTGAGCGGGCGGCTGTCCGCGCCGTACCGCGGCTATCGTCGACAAGCCCTGTACTCGGTCCAGGGCCAGGCCATCCATCCGGACACGTGAGTGTCCTGTCGCGGGAGCCGCCATGCGAAAGGTCCTTGAGCCCCGGCTGCGTCTGTTCGTGTTCCATCACTCCGGTGGCTCGCATCTGATGTACCGCGATTGGCCGGCGTGCTTCCCGAAGGACTGGGACGTGTACGTGCCCGATGCCCCGGGCCGCGGTCCGCGCGACGAGCGGCCCGCCGTGAGCGACACCGGTGAACTCCTCGATCACTTCGAGCATGAGCTGGACGACAGGCTGCGCGGCCGCTTCGCATTCTTCGGGCACAGCATGGGCGGGCTCGTGGCGTACGAGCTGACCCGACGTCTGCTGGCCGCCGGGCGGACCCCGCCCGTCTGGCTGGGGATCTCCGCACGCAGCACGCTGCACCCCGACGGTGACCCCACACGCCGCCACCTGCTCCCGGACGCGGACCTGCGTGCGGAGCTCACCGCGATGGGCGGTACGTCCTCCTCGGTCATGGACCACGACGAGCTGTGGGAACTGTTCTCGCCCACCATCCGCGCGGACCTGCGGATCAGCGAGACCTGGCGTACACCGCCGCTTACTGCTCCGCTGCCCGTACCTCTGTCCCTGTTCGGCGGCGCCCAGGACCATGTGGCCCCGCCGCAGCGCATGGCGGGCTGGGCCGGAGCGTCCGAGCGCCTCCTCGGCCACCACGTCTTCGAGGGCGGCCACTTCTACTTCCAGGGCAGCCGGCTTGCCCAGGTGACGCAGCGGATCCACGAAGACGTGAGCCGTGCGTTGCTGCTGGCCGAGGAGTCGCCCCAGGCAGTGCGATGACCGTCGAGCAACTCGCCGGACCGGCGGTGCGCGAGGCGACCGAGTTCCGGCTGCTCGGGCCCGTGATCGTGCACGACGCACGGACGGGGGTCGGCTTCGCGCCGTCAAGTCCCAAGCAGAGGGCTCTGCTCGCAGCCCTGGTCATCCATGCCGGCGAGCGCCTGTCGGTGGACCGCCTGGTCGAGGAGCTGTGGGGAGACCAGCCCCCCGCCAACGCCCCCAACGCGCTGCAGGCCCATGTCTCACGGCTGCGCCGGCTGCTACCGGACCGCGGCCACGAGTGGATCAGCACGCTGCCCACCGGATACCTGCTGACCCTCGGTCATGCCTCGACCGACGTCGCCCGCTTCTCACGGCTGTCCGCGCAAGGGCGGACAGCCGTGCCCGAAGACCCGCGTCACGCGGTGGAACTCCTGTGCCAGGCCATCGAGTTGTGGCACGGGCCGGCCTTGCTCGACAGCTGTCGCGGGCCCATCTGCACGGCCGAGGCGGACCGCCTCGAGGAACAGCGACTGACCACCCTGGAAGCTCTGTACGAGGCCCGGCTGAACACGGGCAGCTATCTCGCTGTCATCCCCGACCTGGAGCGGCTCATCGCCGATCATCCGCTGCGCGAGCGTTTCTACGACCTCCTGATGGTCGCCCTGTACCGGGGTGGCCGCCAGAGCGAGGCACTCGGCGTCTACGAAAGCGCGCGCCGCCGTCTGATCGGCACGCTCGGCATCGAGCCGGGCCTTGCCCTGCGCTATCGCCTCGAGGCGATCCTCAACCACTCACCCGCCCTGACGTCCACGCGCCCGCACCCAACGAGCCTGGCGACCCGGGTCGCCGAACTGCAGACCCGTATCGAGCAGCTGGAGCGGGCTCATGAGGGCATGCTCAAACGGTGCTGTGCGACCGAGGGGCACTTGAAGTCATCGCTTTGAGGAACGGGTTGTCCTGCAGTACCTCCACGACCTCCGGATCGGGAACGACGACCGTCCCGAACCCGTCACCGGGGAACATCGGCAGGAGCACCGCGTGGGCAACCCTTCCGTCGATGACGCGAGCCGCGCCGACCCCGCCCTTCACGGCGTCGAGGCAGCCCGTCATCTTGGGCACCATGCCGCTGCTCAACTCCGGCAGCAGCTTCTCCAGTTCGCTGATCGTGAGCCGTTCCACGACTTTGTCACTGTGCGGCCAGTCCTCGTACAGGCCCGCCACATCGGTGAGCATGATGAGCTGCTGGGCGCCGAGGGCGGTTGCGAGCGCCGCCGCCACGGTGTCGGCGTTGACGTTGTAGACCTGGCCGTCCTCGACACTGCGGGCCAGCGGAGAGATCACCGGTATCCGGCCGGCCGAGAGCAGGTCCTCGATGGCGCCGGTCCGTACTTCGACGATCTCGCCGACCCGGCCGATGTCCACCGGCTCCCCGTCGATCCACGGCTGGTGCCGCCTCGCGGTCAGGCTGTCCGCGTCCTCGCCGGTCATGCCGACGGCGAGCGGGGCGAACTGGTTGATCAGGCCGACCAGTTCGCGCTGGAGCCGGCCCGAGAGCGTCATCCGCACCACGTCCATCGCGAGCGGCGAGGTGATCCGCAGACCGGCCCTGAACTCGCGCGTCAGACCGTGCAGGGCGAGCTCGGCATCGATCTGCGGGCCGCCCCCGTGCACCACCACGGGCCGCAGACCGGCGCACCGCAGAAAGACGATGTCGCGGGCGAACGCCGCCGTGAGGCTCTCGTCGACCATCGCGTGGCCGCCCAGCTTGATGACCAGCGTGTGGCCCTGGTGGCGGGCGAGCCAGGGCAGGGCGTCGTCGATGGCATTGGCCTTGAGCTGGGCGAGATGGGTCGGGGCAGTCATGAGAACCTCGCAGGAGGAGCGATGAGTTCACCGACCGGGACAAGGGCGCTCATGGGCACGATTCCTTCTGTGGAGGACCCGGACGCGCGCCGGGCCTGATCAGCAGGGAAGTTGTGTCAGTACGGATCGGGTACGCGTGGGCCCCGCAACCGCCTGAGAGCTCTGCGGACAGTGACTCACTGTCCGCTCGACGGATCGTCGTGAACTGCTCGAGAACGGATGCAGCGGAGACACACGGCGACCCCGGCGCCGCCCTGCGGCGCCGGGGACTGCGGGCGCTCAGACAGCCGAGTGCGCGAGCTGCGCATCGGCCAGCTCCGCCCGGGTGCGCCGCATCACGATGGAGTCGGCGATCTCCCCGCTGCGCACCGCGATGTTCGACAACAGTGCCGAGGACAGCCCGTGGGTGTGCTCGGTCCCGCCCTGCAGATAGACCCCGCACGTCAGACCGGTCGCGGTGACGAGGCGGTAGTCGCGGGTCACCTGGTGCCTGCCCGACTCGTCGCGCTTGAAGTTGCGGTCGAAGTCGTCGCCCAGCAGCCTCGCCGGGTCCAGGCCGTCGTAACCGGTGGCGAACACCAGCGCGTCGACGACGATCTGCTCCTGTGTGCCGTCGAGTACGGAGTGCAGGACGACCTTTGTCGCGTCGCCCAGATGCTCGATCTCGGCGACCCGTGTGAGGTTGCGGAAGTGCAGCCGGAGGCTGCCGCGTACCTGCTCGTCGTAGGAGCGCTGGTACAACGCACGGATGACGTCCGCGTCGACCACCGAGTAGTTGGTGTTGCGGTGGTAGCGCCAGAAGGAGTCACGGGCGCGCTCGGTGCCGAAGTAGTACTCGTCGACCGCGTTGGGGTCGAAGATCTGGTTGGCGAAGGGGGTGTCGTCGGCGACGGAGTAGCCGTACGACGGAAGGATCGCCGAAACCTCGGCGTGCGGCAGGGAGTCGTAGAGGAACCGGGTGATCTCGGCCGCGCTCTGGCCCGCGCCGACCACCGCCACGTTGCGCAGCTCGTGCGGGGGCTGCTGCTGGTACCTGCTGAGGAACTCCGAGCTGTGCCAGACCCGCGCGCCGGCTGACATGCCGTCCGGCAGCCGCGGCACAAGACCCGTGGAGATGGCCACGTTGCGCGCGGTGACGACGCTGGTCGTCCCGTCGGCGTCGCGCACCTCGACGTCAAGCAGCCCCGGCCGGCCGTCCGCGTCGGCGACGGGCCGGATGGCGGTGACCTCGGTCCCGTAGGTGACCCGGTCGCTCAGGCTCGACGCCGCCCACTCCAGATACTGATGGAATTCGTGGCGAGTCGGATAGAAGTCCTGGTTGTTGACGAACTGAACAAGTCGGTCGGAGGCGTGCAGGAAGGAGATGAAGCTGTACCGCGAGACCGGGTTCCTGAAGGTCACCAGGTCCTTGAGGAACGAGATCTGCATCGTCGTCGACGGCAGCAGCATGTTCCGATGCCAGCCGAACATGAGCTGCCGCTCGAAGAAGTGCGACCTGATCGGCTGCTCGGGGGACGTGGCCTCGTGCTCCTCCAGGGCGATCGCGAGCGCCATGTTGGACGGGCCGAACCCGATACCGACCACGTCGTAGATCTCTTCGCTGGGCCTACCCGTTGTGTCCATAGAAAATTCTCCCGCTGGCGTGTGGAAAACTCGACCGGCTGGCTCGAGAGACCGTTTTGCAGTGTTCTCTTCCGGGTGTCGTACGGGCAACCGAAAAGACGTGGAATTGCCCCCGGCGTCATCGAACACCCCTGATTTCCAAGAAGGTTGTCCCGTCGACAGGACGGTCAGTAGCGTGGTCGGCGTTCTTCTGGATTCCCCTTGCCCTGCATCAGGGCCCCGTCCCCGACTCTATTCCCGAAAGGTGAATTCGGATGTTCGTACCCAGCTTCTACCGTGAGCCGGACGCGTCCTGGATGGTGGACCTGGTCCGCGGCAATCCGCTGGCGCTCGCGGTGACCAACGGCGACCCGCAGGAAGGGCCCTTCGCCACGCATCTGCCGGTGATCTTCGACCCCGCGGCCGACGGCGGCGTGGAGGGCGGACTGCCCGGCGCCACGCTGCTCGGGCATCTGAACCGGGCCAACCCGCACTGGTCGGCGCTGCAGGACGGCGAGTTGCTGCTGCTGACGTTCACCGGCCCGCACTCGTACGTCTCGCCCACCGTGTACGAGACGACGCCGGCCGCCCCGACCTGGAACTTCACCGCGGTGCACGTACGCGGCGTGATCGAGAAGATCACCACCATCGAGGAGACGCTCGAGGTCGTACAGGCCACCGTGAGCGCCTACGAGGGAGCGTTCGGCAACGGCTGGGACATGACCGCCTCGCTCGACTACTTCCGCAAGATCGTGCCCGCCGTGGGTGCCTTCCGGCTCACCGTCACCAAGGCCGACGGCATGTTCAAGCTGAGCCAGGAGCAGCCCGGAGAAGTACGCGAGCGGGTGCGGGAATCGTTCGGGCAGAGCGGTTGCACCTACCGGCGCGAGACGGCGGCCCTGATGAGCAAGCTCGGAGGATGACGGGAGCGGCCCGGTCGCGGGCGGTCAGGCCGGGCGGTCAGGCACGGACGGTTGCCGCGGCCCGGGCCGACTGCTCGATGAGGTCCGCATCGGGCTCGCCGGCCTCCTCGTCCAGGGTGCTGTGCGCCGCACTGTCGAGCGTGCTGACCACCCACTGCTCGAAGTCCACGCCCCGTTGCCGTGCGGCTTGGTGCCACCGCTCGATCCGGTTGCCGGGCAGCTCCAGCTGACGGCTCGGTACGGGTGGGACGCTCCGCTGCTGCTCGCCCTGGTGGACGGCGCGGATGGCATTGCGCAACTGCTTGGTGGTCCACCGGTGTTCCTCGGCGCGGTCGAGCCAGAGCTCCTGTTCCGGCACGGTCATCGACGCCAGTTCCGCGTGATGCTGGAAGGTCAGGGCCGGTCTGCGCCGGCTGTGGTCGAAGCGCCGGGAGACCCAGGCGTAGTTGCGCAGCGTCTGGTACGAGAGACCGACGGCCCGGATCCCACGCTGGTAGCGGTCGGTGTAGTGGTCTTTCCCGTAGACCATCCAGTCCCCCTTCCACCAGGAGGAGGAGTCGAGGACGTCGGCGAGCTGGCGTCCGGCGCGCTCCCATTCGTCGTAGGCCATCTTGGCCGGTATCTGCAGGCCGACCCGAGTCGTCAGCACTTGACCTCGGCGCGGTGCGTCCGGCGTGGCCCGCGGCTGCCGGGCCGGTGGCTGCGGGAGCGCGGGCGCCATGGAGCCGGCGAGCCCTGCGGTCTGTTCGGTCTGGTGCGCCATCACGCCTCCAGGAGAAGGATGCACTGAACCGACGTGAAGCCTCGCAGGGGTACCTCGGCCGCCACCTGAGGCCCGCTCGAACGCTTGCGCGCCGCCCGGCTGTTGAGAGCCGGGCGGCGCCCGCGTTTGTCCTGTCGACGGGAAAGGTGGAAGGTTGCCGATATCCGTCCGGGATTCCGCTGCGGACTTCCGCTGCGGACTTCTGCTGCGGACTTCCGCTGCGGGACTTCTGCTCGAGGAAGAAGCGGCGTGAATGCCCGAGTTGTATGTGCGTCCAAGAATGCTGAGGATTGCGGTGGAAGACCGAAGAAGGGCAGCGAATTTCAGCCGACGGATATCAGCCGACGGACTTGAGCGCCGCGTGGAACCGTTCGATAAAGGCTTCCACCTCGTCCTCCGACACAATCAGCGCGGGAGCGAGCCGGATGACGTCCGGGAGCGCCGCGTTCACCAACAGCCCCTGCTCCTGGGCCGCCTCCTGTACGCGCGCCGCACAGGCACCGTCGAGGACGACGCCCCACAGCAGTCCGGCCCCCCTCACCTCGCGTACCAGCGGGTGGCCGAGGGACTCGAGCCCTTGGCGCAGGCGTTGGCCTGAACGTCGTACGTGGGCGAGCAGGCCGGTGTCCTCGATCGTGTCCAGGACGGCGAGGGCAGCCGCACACACCACGGGGTTGCCGCTGAAGGTGGAGCCGTGTGTGCCGGGCGTCAGGAGCGCCGCGGCCGCGCCGAAAGCGAGGGTCGCCCCGATGGGCAGCCCGCCCCCCAGGCCCTTGGCCAGGGTGACGATGTCGGCCTCGACGCCCTCGGCCTGCGCCGCGAACCAGTGCCCGGTGCGCCCGATACCGGTCTGGATCTCGTCGAGGACCAGCAGCGTGCCGGTCGCCTCCGTGATCTCCCTGGCGGCTCGCAGATAACCGGCAGGGGGCACGACCACACCGTTCTCGCCCTGCACCGGTTCAAGGACCACCAGCGCAGTTTCCTCTGTGACGGCGGCCCGTAGAGCCTCGGCGTCCCCGTACGGGACATGCTCGACCTCGCCCGGCAGCGGCACGAAGGGGCGCTGTTTGGCGGGCTGGCCGGTCAGTGCCAGGGCGCCCATGGTGCGGCCGTGGAAGCCGCCGGCGGCCGCCACCATACGGGTCCGGCCGGTAAGTCTGCCGATCTTGAACGCCGCCTCGTTCGCCTCCGCACCGGAGTTGGAGAAGTACACGCGGCCGTCGCCGCGGCCCGAGAGGCGCAGCAGGCGCTCCGCCAGGCGTACGGGCGGTTCGGCGAGGAACAGATTGGACACGTGGCCGAGCGTGTCGAACTGCCGCGTCAGCGCCAGCCGTATCGCGGGGTGGGCGTGCCCGAGCGCATTGACCGCGATGCCACCGATGAAGTCCAGGTACTCGGTACCGTCCGCGGCCCAGACCCGCGTGCCGCGCCCCTTGACCAGAGGCAGCCGCGGAGTGCCGAAGTTGTGCATCATGACGCTGTTCCAGCGCCCGGTCAGCGTTGCGTCGCGGGCCTCGGGTCCCGGCTCGGGCGGGGGAGCGTTCATGACGAGTACTCGCTGTTCTCGTGGACGTAGGCCGCGGTCAGGTCGTTGGTCCGGATCACGGCGGACCGGGTGCCCGCGGACAGGTCAACGGTGATGTGTACGGCGCGCTGTGCCATGTCCACCAGGTCGCGGTCCTCGCCGACACCGCCGTCCTTGCAGACCCAGACGCCGTTGATGGCGACGTTCAGCCGATCGGGGTCGAAGGCGGCCCGGGTGGTGCCGATCGCGGAGAGGACCCGGCCCCAGTTGGGGTCCTCGCCGTGGATCGCGCACTTGAGGAGGTTGTTGCGGGCGATGGACCGGCCGACCTCGACGGCGTCGTCCTCGCTCGCCGCGTTGATCACCTCGACCTCGATGTCCTTGCTCGCCCCCTCGGCGTCGCGGATCAACTGCTGCCCGAGGTCGTCGCACACCTCGCGCAAGGCGGCGGTGAACTCCGCGTGATCGGGGGTGACTTCGGCCGCACCGGACGCGAGCAGCAGCACGGTGTCGTTGGTGGACATGCAGCCGTCGGAATCGATCCGGTCGAACGTCACGCGCGTCGTGTCCCGCAGTGCCTTGTCCAGTACGTCGCTGTCGAGCGCCGCATCGGTCGTGAGCACCACGAGCATGGTGGCGAGCCCGGGCGCGAGCATTCCGGCGCCCTTCGCCATGCCGCCGACGGTCCAGCCGCCTCGGGTGACAGAGGACGTCTTGGGCACCGAATCCGTGGTCATGATGGCGCGGGACGCGTCCTCGCCGCCCGACGCGGACAGCCGGCCCACCGCACTCTCGAGGCCGGTCAGCAGGCGGTCGACTGGTAGCAGCACCCCGATGAGCCCGGTGGAGCAGACCGCCACGTCCTCGGTCCCGACGCCCAGCAACCCGGCCGCCTTCTCGGCGGTGGCGTAGGTGTCCTCGATGCCCTTCGGGCCCGTGCAGGCGTTGGCGCCACCAGAGTTGATGACGACCGCGCGGACCTTTCCGTCCGCGAGAACCTGCCGTGACCAGTGGACGGGCGCCGCCTGGACGCGGTTGGACGTGAAGACGCCCGCCGCGGCATGGCTCGGCCCGTGGTTGACGACGACGGCCAGGTCGCGGCTGCCGTTCTCCTTGATGCCCGCGGCGATGCCGGCCGCGGTGAAACCTCGCGCTGCGGTGACGCTCACGGTGCCACTCCGATCGTGGAGAGCCCCATGGGCTCCGGCAGGCCGAGGGCGGCGTTCATGCTCTGCACGGCGCCTCCGGCAGTGCCCTTGGTCAGATTGTCGATGGCGCTGATCGCGACGATCCGGCCGGTCGAGGTGTCGAGCGCCACCTGTACCTGGGCGCTGTTGGACCCGCACACGGCAGCGGTGTTCGGCCACTGGCCCTCGGGGAGCAGGCGTACGAACACCTCGTCGGCAAAGGCCTTCTCGTACGCGGCGCGCACTTCCTCGGCCGTTGCGCCCGGGCGTGCCGGGGCCGAGCAGGTGGCGAGTATCCCGCGCGGCATCGGGGCCAGCGTCGGTGTGAAGGACACGGCGACGCGGCGGCCGGCCACGGCGCTGAGGTTCTGCACGATTTCGGGTGTGTGGCGGTGGCTGCCGCCCACCGCGTAGGGCCGCATGGAGCCCATGACTTCGGCACCGAGCAGATCCGCCCGGGGGGTCCGTCCCGCGCCGGAGGTGCCGGACGCCGCGACGATCACCGCCTCGGGTCCGGCGAGGCTCGCGGCGTAGGCGGGAAAGAGGGCGAGCGACACCGCGGTCGGGTAGCAACCCGGCACCGCGATCCGCCGTGTGCCCGCCAACTGGGCGCGGGCACCCGGGAGTTCGGGCAGCCCGTACGGCCAGGTGCCGGCGTGCGCCGAGCCGTAGAACGTCTCCCAGTCGGCGGCGTCCGCGAGGCGGAAGTCGGCGCCGCAGTCCACGACGAGCGTCTCCTCGCCCAGTTCGGCGGCAAGTTCGGCCGACTGGCCGTGCGGCAGGGCGAGGAAGACGACATCGTGCCCCGCGAGGGTCTGCGCGGTGGTGGGTGCCACCTCCCGCCCGGCCAGCTCGGGCAGGTGCGGCTGCAGGCTGCCCAGCGCCTGTCCCGCGCTGGAGTGCCCGGTCAGGGCGCCGATCTCCACCTCGGGGTGGCCGAGGAGCAGGCGCAGGAGCTCACCTCCCGCATAGCCGGTCGCCCCGGCTACGGCTACCCGCATAGTCATAGAGCTCTCCTGATCAGCAGATGACGTGGTGGTGGCGCGTGGTCGACGCGCCTGTGCCCGTCCTACCCGCAGCCGCTCGCGTCTCGCCTCAGTGGGTGGTGGAGGCGGGGCAGAACTCGGCGCTCATGGTGGCCAGGAGCTGGGAGAACTCCCAGTCGCCGTTGTAGTTGAAGGTGAGCGTGCGGCGGCCGTCCTCGGTGAAGGCGCTGACGGTCAGCGATCCCACCACGCCCCCGTCGTGGTACCAGATGTCCGTGCCGCAGCTCATCGTGAGCCGTTCGACACCCAGGCCGTAGGACGAGCTCGGGAAGTCGGGGTTGACGACCGTCGCCTTGAGCTCCGTCAGCTGCTGCGCCGGCAGGAGCTTTCCGCCCATCAAGGCCCCGTAGAAACGGTTCAGGTCGGCCGCGCTGGAGATCATGTCGCCGTCGCCCCAGTTCTGCGAACCGTTGAGCGCGGTGACATCGTCGATCCGGTCCGGCTGGGTGCCGTAGAAGAGTTTCGAGTAGTGGCGGCTGCTGGGCTTCGGCAGCGTGGTGCCGGTGCCCGGGTGGGACGTGGACGTCAGTCCGAGGGGCGCGATGACGCGACGGCGCACCTCTTCCTCGTACGTGCTGCCGACTGCCTCGACGACCAGGGCCGCCAGCAGGTCGTTGGTGTGCGAGAACGAGTGCCGGGATCCGGCCGGGAAGCTCGGCGGGTGGGCGAAGGCCACCTGCAGGCGCTGTTGCGGCGTCAGGGTGTCGTAGCGGTGCTGCAGGAAGCCGTCGCCCAAGGTGTACGTCTCGTAGTACGTCGGGTCGGCGAGGTAGTCGTACAGGCCGGTGGTGTGGTTGAGCAGCTGCCGCACGGTGATCCTGCTGCCGTCGTTGCCGCCGCCCGTGACCACCCCGGGCAGGTGGCGCTGCACCGTGTCGTCGAGGCTGAGTCTGCCCTCGGCTTCCATCTGCAGCAGGACCGTCGCCACGAAGGTGTTGGTGAGCCCGCCGATGCGGAACCTGTCGTTCAGGCTGCGTGCCTGGCCCGTCTGGCGGTTTCCCACCCCGACGGCGGTCCGCCAGGTTCCGTTCCTGTCCCGGGCCTCCGCGACGGCTCCTGGGACGCCGGCCTGCACGGCGGCCTGCAGGGCGCTCAGGGTGGCCGGGTGTCCGGGGGCTGCGTCGGAGGTGCCGGATTCGGAAGCGCCGGCCACGGGAGTGTCCTGCGCGGCGTGCGCCGTCCCGGTCAGCGTCGCGGCCGCGAGCAGCAGCGCCGCCATCGCGCTCGCACCGGTTTTTGTTCTGCGTATCGGTTTCGTCATTGCCCCGCTCCTCAGCGTCAGCCGTACATGGCTTGATCCGCACTTGTACGGTTCGTGGGCGGCAGAGTAGGCAGACGGTCTTTCGCGGGAACAGCGTGATCCGGCCATCGGGCGTTCTCGGTGGTGCACTCAACTCGCTGCTATTGCACGGCAGTTGACCGGTCCCTCAGGATCTGCCGCGCCATTTCCACGTCCCGTTCGATGCTGTGCAGCAGCGGTGTGGGGTCGTCGAGGAAGTAGAAGTGGCCGCCGTCGAAGCTCCGCAGCCCCAGGAAGTGCTCGGCGTGCGTCTCCCAGCCGGCCATCAGCGGGGACACCGCGAAGTCCTCGCGGCCCGCGTACGCCGACAGCACCGTGGGCAGCGGCCCGGCGCCGGGCGTGGGGCGCCAGTTCTCCACCACGCGCAGGTCGGCCCGGATGACCGGGGCGTACAAGGCCCACAGGGCCGGGTCGTCCAGGATCCCGGCAGGGGTGCCGCCGAGCCCTTGGAGCCGGGCGCGCAGCGCGTCGTCCGCCAGCGCGTGCCATCGCCGCGGCCCGCCTCCCGCCCTCGACATGACGGGCGCCGGGCGGGCCGAGACGCCCAGCCACACCGGGCCGGTCAGCCCCCTGTCGCAGGCGCGGCGCGCCATCTCGTACGCCACCAGGGCGCCCATGCTGTGCCCGAACAGGGCGTAGGGGACGGGTAGTTCGGGCTCGATCTCGCCCAGCAGGAAGTCCGCGAGCCGGCCCGCGTCGTCGACCGGCTCCGTGCCGAGGCGCTCGCCGTGCCCCGGGGCGTCGAGCAGGGTCACGTCCCAGTGGTCGGGAAGGGCGGCCGGCCAGTGCCGGTAGGTCACATGGGAGCCGCCCGCGTGGTGCAGGACGAACAGGCGCAGGGCTTGTTGCGAGGACACCATCGTTCTCCCTGGGTAGGGCGGCTCGGCCGCGATCCTCGGTAGGGCGGCTCGGGCACGACCCTGGGTAGGGCGGCTCGGCCACGACCCTCGCCACGGCGGCGCGACAACGGCCCTTCGGACAAGGCCGACCGAGCGGTGAACGCGGCATCGTGGCACACCACCGGTGGTGCGGTACAGAGAATCCCGGCCGCGGCGAGCCCCACGGGCACCGGAGGAAGACCGCGCTTGGCGCACCGCCGGACCGCTTCCTACGGTGACGGGGCATCGCCGGGCCGCTACCGGCGCCGGATGTCCTGTCGACCGGACGGCCGCCGCCCCGGCGGCCGGCACCGGGGCGACGACGCGCCCGGCACGGCGATCTTGCATTCCGAGTGACCCATGAGTGACCCATGACGGACAAGGACGGTGCCCCAGTTGAGCACGAACCCCTTTGACGACGCGGACGGTCGCTTCTACGTCGTGGTCAACGACGAGGAGCAGCACTCCCTGTGGCCGGTGTTCGCCGAGGTGCCCGCCGGCTGGCGCACCGTCTTCGGTGAGGCCTCCCGCGCCGAGTGCCTCGAGTACGTGGAGCAGAACTGGACCGATCTGCGTCCCAAGAGCCTGCGCGAGGCGATGGCGGCGGGCTGACACCGCGGTCTTCGGCATATCGATCCGAGAGGCGGGTGAATGTGGTGACGGGCGCTGCGCGGACCACGGGCGCACACCGGGCGACGCCGGCGCGAGGCCCTGAGCCGACGGCTCAGCACCAGATCATGCCGTCCCTCGCCGGGACGCCCGCCACGGTGCAGAAGTCGGGGATGACCTTTCCGCAGAACCTGCCGGAACGGTCCTGGGAGCAGATCGGGGCCAACCTCCGTGAGCTGGCCAACTCCTCGGCCTGGTGGCTCGCGGACTGGCTGCTCTACGGCGAGGCCACCTACGGCTGGCGGCGCTACAAGGAGGCGATCGAGCGCACCGGGCTCGACTACCAGACCCTGCGCAACTACGCCTGGGTGGCCCGGCGGTTCGAGCACCACCGCAGACGCGACGCCCTCAGCTTCGCCCACCACGCCGAGGTGACCCGGCTGGCTCCGCCGGAGCAGGACTACTGGCTGCGCAAGGCCGAACAGCTCAAGTGGTCGCGCAACGAACTGCGCCGGGCGGTCCGTGCCGCCCTCGCCGCACAGAGCGACGAGACCCAGGCGCTTCCCGACACCGATCGACAACAGGCCCCGCGGCCGGCCGAGCAGGAGCCGGCAGCCCAGATCACCGTCGAGCTCTCGGCCCGACAACTCGAGCACTGCTCGAAGGCCGCCGCCGCACACGGACTGCCCCTGGACAAGTGGGTGGCCCGGGTGCTCGAGACCTTCGAGACACCGATGACCTAGGCCGCGACCCCCGTGGCGCCGGATGTGTCAACGCCGCCTCGGCCATGGGGATTCAGCGGCGTGTACCTGCCCGTGCGGGCGCGCACATCCGGCACGCACCGAGCACCACCCCGTGACCAGCCGGCTCGCCCACCTCCCCGGGGCGAGCCGGCGGCCCGCCCACCGGACCGTCTTTCACAACGGAGTCAGCTGATGATCCTTCAGGGAAAGCGGGTCGCCCTGCCCCCGAAGCCTGTCGTCCACCACCGGTTCGAGGCGAACGTGGCGGCCACGCCCGACGCCGTCGCCGTCGTGTGGGCCGACCGGCAGGTGACGTACGCGGAACTGGACGCGCGCGCGAACCGGTTCGCCCACTTCCTGACCGCGCGCGGGCACGGCCGCGGCGCCCTGGTCGGCATCTGTCTCGACTACTCGGTCGACCTGCTCGTCGCCATCCTCGGCACGATCAAGGCGGGCGCGGCCTACGTGCCGTTCGACCCGGCCTACCCGGCGGAGCGCCTCGCCTTGCTGCTCGGCCAGGTCCCCGACCTCGCCCTGATCGTCGCTTCCCCGGCCACGGCGGACATGCTGGGCTCGGCGAAGGCCGATCTCGTCGACCTGGACCGGATCGCGGACGAACTGGCCGCCCTGCCGGCAACCGCCCCGGCCGTCGAGGTCACCGGCGACGACCTGTGCTACGCGGTCTTCACCTCCGGCTCCACCGGCACGCCGAAACTCACCGCCGTACGGCACGAGGGCTGGTTCAACCTCATGAACTGGCTGCAGCTCGAGTACGGCCTCGACAGCGGCTCGCACAACCTGGTCGTCAGCGCCTTCGGCTTCGACCTGTCCCAACGGGCCCTGATGACACCGCTGTTCTGCGGCGCCACCCAACACCTCCTCGCCAGCCGCAACTTCGACGCGATGATGGCCTACCGCGTCCTGAAGGACCACGACGTCCGGGTGGTGCACTGCGCCTCGAGCACCCTGTACGTCCTGGTGGACTGGGAGCGGGCCCGCAGCGGCGACGCGCTCTCCCGGCTCGACTACATCCTGTTCGGCGGCGAAGCGCTGAAGGCCGAACGGCTCGCCGGCTGGGCACGGCGCGAGGGCAACACCTGCACGCTGCTGCACCAGTACGGCGTCGCCGAGTGCACCGACGTCGCCACCTCCTACGACCTGGCCGACTACTGGCGCGCGGATCACGACATCCCGCCGGTCGGTCTGCCCGCGTACAACACGGACATCCACCTCCTCGACGAGCAGCTGTCCCCGGTCGGGGCGGGGGAGCACGGAGAGATCTGCATCGCCGGGGCCGGCGTCGGCGCCGGCTATCTGGGCGCCTCCGGCCCCGAGAACGCGAAGTTCACGACGGCCGAGATCGACGGCACCGCGGTGCGGCTGTACCGCACGGGAGACCGCGGCCTCATCACCGAGTCCGGTGAACTGATCGTCGCCGGACGGATGGACGCGCAGGTGAAGGTGCGCGGCATGCGCATCGACCCCACCGACATCGAGCGTGCCCTCGGCCGGCTCGCCGGCATCCGCGAGGCCGCCGTCGCCGTCGTGCACACCCCCGCGGGAGACGCCGAGCTCACCGCGTTCATCGTGCCCACGCGCGAGGAGCTCACCGAGGACGAGGTACGCACCCGGCTGCTGCGCACGCTGCCGCGCAACATGGTCCCCGCCCGGTTCGTCAACGTGCTGCGGCTCCCGCTGAGCCCGCACGGGAAGGTCGACCGCCCGGCGCTGGTCGCGGCCCTCGAGAAGTCCTACGCCCACAGCAGCACGGCCGCATAGCAGCCGGATCCGACGACGACCCCGAAGGGAAACCGATGACTGCCGACCGTGTGCGCGCCATCTGGTGCCGGGAACTGGGGCGCGACGACATCGCGCCCGACGACGACTTCTTCGCCCTGGGCGGCCAGTCCTTGATCATGGTGAAGATCCAGGGTGCCTTCATGGAGGAGCTGGACGTCGAGGTCCCGATGGACCAGATGTTCCTCCACCCGACGGTGGCGTCGATCTCCGCCTACATCGAATCCCTCTGCCCCACGGCCTGAAGGCCTTCGCCGCAGCCGCGCTGCGTCAAGAAACTACCTGGTTAGAGAGGCGCGCCATGTACGACGTCATTGTCATCGGTGCCCGTTGTGCGGGTTCGCCGACCGCCATGCTGTTCGCGCGGCAGGGCTATCGGGTCCTGCTCCTGGAGAAGGCGAAGTTCCCGCAGGACACGCTGTCCTCGCACTACATCCACATGCAGGGGATGTCCCTGCTCAGCCGCTGGGGCCTGCTCGACAAGCTCGAGCGCGCCGGCTGCCGCAAGATCACCAAGCAGAGTTACGAAGGTCCCGGTGTCCGCGTCGAGGGCTTCTCGCTGCCGCTCGAAGGGCTGAACTACACCTACGCGCCCCGCCGTTACGTACTCGACCCGCTGCTCGCCGAAGGAGCGGTCGAGGCCGGCGTGGACTTCCAGGAGAGCTGCGCGGTCAAGGACCTGCTGTGGGAGGACGACCGCGTCGTCGGCGTGAAGTACACGACGCCCGCGGGCACCGAGACCACCGAACGCGCGCGGCTCGTCGTCGGCGCCGACGGCATGCGCTCGCTGGTGGCCCGCAAGACCGCTGCACAGAACGTCATCGAGCACCCCAGGGTGACCTGCACGTACTACAGCTACTGGGCGAACGTGCCCACGCACTTCGAGCTGTACGAGCGCCCCGGCCGCTGGATCGGCGTCATCCCCACCAACGACGACCTCACACTCCTCATGACGTACTTCCCGCAGGACGAGTACAACGACGTCCGCAAGGGAGTCGAGCCCTTCTACCTGGAGACCTTCCGCTCCACGGCGCCCGAGCTCTACGAGCGGATGCAGTCGGGCGAGCGCGTCGAGCAGCTGTACGGCACCGGCCACCAGGAGAACTACTTCCGCAAGGCGTACGGACCCGGCTGGGTGCTCGTCGGCGACGCGGTCAACCACAAGGACTCGATCACGGCCCGCGGCATCACCGAGGCCTTCGTCCAGGCCCAGACGCTGACCGACAACATCGGCGACAAGCTGCACGAGGACGCCGCACTCGCCTCCGCCCTGCGGGCCTACGAGAACAACCTGAGCGGCGAGGCCCTCAGCCACTACCAGGGCGCGCTCAACGTGGCCGAGCTCAAGCCCCAGGGGCGCGTCGACATGCTGCAGAAGCTGGTCGGCCACCAGGAGCACATCGACCGCTACTTCTCCACGCTGTCGGGTGCCTGCTCCATCGACGACTTCTACAACGACGAGCTCCTCGACCTGCTCGACATGAACTGAAGCACGCCTCAGCTCCCACAGGTTTCCGCCGATTTGGAGAAACAATGATCCCGTTGTCGTTCGCCCAGCGTCGGCTGTGGTTCGTGGACCGGTTCGAGGGCCCTTCGCCGACCTACAACGGCGCGTTCGCCCTGCGGCTGACCGGTGAACTCAACGTGGGGGCGCTGCAGTCGGCGCTGCGTGATGTCGTCGACCGGCACGAGGTGCTGCGCACGGTGATCGTCGAGGGCGATGACGGCACCCCCTTCCAGCGGGTGCTCGGGCCGGGGGAGCAGCCCTTCGAACTGCCCGTCGCCGATGTCGTGGACGAGGAGCTGGCGGCCGCTGTGGAAGCGACCGCCACCATGACCTTCGACCTGGCGGCGGACGCCCCGATCCGGGCCCGGCTCCTTCGGTCCTCGCCCACCGACCACACCCTGGTCGTCGTCGCCCACCACATAGCGGTGGACGGCGAGTCGTTCGGGCCGCTGTTCCGGGACCTCACCGATGCGTACGCGGCCCGCGGCGAGGGGCGGGCGCCGGCCTGGGAGCAACTGCCGGTGCAGTACGCGGACTACACGCTGTGGCAGCGCGACGTGCTGGGCGACGAGTCCGACCCCGAGAGCGTCTCGGCACGCCAACTCGCGTACTGGCGCGAAGCGTTGGCGGGTCTTCCGCAGCCGCTGGCGCTGCCGACCGACCGCCCGCGCCCGCGCGTGATGAGCGCCGAGGGCGACCGGATCCCCTTCGCCATCACGCCCGAGCTGCTGAAGGGCGTGGAACAGCTCGCCGCCGAGCTGGAGACCACGGTCTCGATGGTCATGCACTCGGCGCTCGCGGTGCTCCTCCACCAGCTCGGCTGCGGCGAGGACGTCTCCATCGGCGCCCCGATCACCGACCGCACCGACGAGGACCTGCGCGACCTCGTCGGCTTCTTCGTCAACACCTGGGTGCTGCGCGTCGACCTGAGCGGACGCCCCGCCTTCCGGGAGCTGCTCGCGCAGGTGCGGGAGAAGTCCCTGGCCGCGTACGACAACCAGGACATGCCCTTCGAACGGCTCGTGGAGCTGCTCAACCCGGACCGCTCCACCGCGTACAACCCGTTCTTCCAGGTCATGCTCTCCTGGCAGCCGCCGGTGCCGCCGCTGTCGCTGCCCGGCCTCGGGGTCGAGGTGCAGCGCCTGGAGACGCAGACCGCGAAGTTCGACCTGTTCTTCGACCTGGTCCCGCTCGGCGAGGGCGGGGCCCGCTGCCGTCTGGAGTACGCGAGCAGCCTCTTCGACCGCTCGACGGCCACCGCGCTCGCCGACCGGTTCGTCCGAGTCCTCACGCAGGTCGTGGCCGACCCACAGGTGGCGATCACCGCCGTCGACGTCCTCGACGACACCGAGCGCGACGAACTGGTGCACCTCTTCGACAGCGCCGTGCCCGCGGACGACGGGCTGACGATCCCGGCGGCCTTCGAGCACCAGGTCGCCGCCTCGCCGGACGCCCCCGCGCTCGAATGCGACGGCCGGGTGCTGACCTACCGCGAACTCGACGACCGGGCCAACGCCGTCGCCTGGGAGCTGATCCGGCGCGGCGCAGGACCCGAGGACCTCGTCGTGCTCGCCCTGCCGCGCACCGAGGACCTGGTGGCCGCACTGCTCGGCATCCTCAAGTCCGGTGCCGGATACGTACCGCTGGATCCCCAGTACCTCGGGGGACGCGCCCACAGCGTGCTCTCCGAGGCGGCGCCCCGGTTCGCCGTCACCGACACCGCGACCTGGCAGCAGACGCCCGACAACGACGTCGACTGCGTCCTGCTCGACCAGCGCGCGCACTGGCAGACACCCGCCGGAGCTCCGGACGACACCACCCGCACCGCGCCGCTCGGCCCGGACAACCTCGCGTACGTGATGTACACCTCCGGCTCCACCGGCAAGCCCAAGGGCGCCTCGATCACCCACCGCAACGTCGTGGGCGGCGTACGGGAGCTGACCCGCGTCCTCGACGTACCGCCCGGCTGGCGCATGCTCGCCGCCACCTCGGTCAACTTCGACGTCTCCGTCTTCGAGCTCCTGACCACCCTCACCACCGGCGGCACCGCCGAGCTCGTGCCCAACGCGCTGGCGCTCGCCGAGCGGGACGGCTGGGACGGACAGATCGTCAGCGGCGTCCCCTCCGTGCTCGGCGAACTGGTCGGACACCTGGACAAGGCACCGAACCTGCGCACCGTCGTCCTCGCCGGCGACGTCCTGCCCGGCCGCCTGGTGCGCCGCCTGCGCGAAGCCCTTCCGGACGCGCGGATCGTCAACTCGTACGGGCAGAGCGAGAGTTTCTACGCCACCACCTTCGCGCTCGGCGCCGGCGAAACCTGGGACGACAGCGACGTCGCGCCCATCGGCACCCCGCTCGGCAACATGCGCGCCTACGTTCTCGGCCCGGGGCTGGTCCCCGTGCCGCGCGGAGTCGTCGGCGAACTGTACGTGGCGGGCGGCTGCCTGGGCCGTGGCTACCACGGCCGCCCGGCCCTGACCGCCGAGCGCTATCTGGCGAGCCCCTTCGGCCCGGCCGGTGAGCGGATGTACCGCACCGGCGACCTGGCCCGCTGGAACGTCGAGGGTGAGCTGGAGTGTGTCGGCCGCGGCGACGGCCAGGTCAAGGTGCGCGGCTTCCGTATCGAGACCGCCGAGGTCGAGGCGGCCATCACCGCACACCCAGGCATCAGCGAGGCAGTCGTCATCAGCCGTGAGGCGCCCTCGGGCGGCAAGCGGCTCGTCGCCTACGTGGTGCACACCGGTGAAGGAGCCGTCGGCGACGACGGCGCCGGCGGCATCGGCGATGTGGACGTGCTCGCCGGTGCTTCCTCCGCCGAACTGCGCAAGTACGTCTCCGGGCGCCTGCCCGACTACATGGTGCCGTCCGCCTTCGTGGCCCTCGGCAAGCTGCCGCTCGGCCCCACCGGCAAGCTGGACCGCTCGGCCCTGCCCGAGCCGGAGTTCCACGGCGAGGCCTACCGGGAGCCGCGCACCGAGGCCGAGTTGATCATCACCGCGGCGTACGCGGACGTGCTCGGCGTGGACCGGGTCGGCGTCGACGACGACTTCTTCGCGGTGGGCGGCGACAGCCTGCGCTCCATCCAGGTGGTGGCCCGCACCCGCGCCCGGGGCCTCGAGGTCTCCACCCGGGAGATCTTCGAATGCCGTACCGCCGCCCGCCTCGCCGAGGTGGCCTCCGACCGCAAGGACCGCGCCCCGGTCCTCGTCGAGGACGAGAGCGGCGGCGTCGGCACGATGCCGCTGCAGCCGGTGGCGCAGCATGTGTTCGGACAGGGCGGCGGCACGGACCGGTTCGCCATGTCGATGGTCCTCGAACTGCCCGCCGCCATCGACGCGGACGGTCTCGCCGCCACCCTGGACGCCGTCCTGGACCGGCACGACCTGCTCCGCTCCCGCCTCGTCCCCGGCGACGAACCTTCCCTGCTGATAGCCGAACCCGGGAGCGTACGGGCCGCCGGCCTCATCACCCGGGTCGACTTCGAGGGCGGCTGGGACGAGCCGTCCGCCCTTGCCCTGGCGAAGGCCGAGCTGTACGACGCGACCGGCCGACTCGACCCCCCTGCGGGCACCATGGCGGACTTCGTCTGGTTCGCCCCGCCGTCGGGCGCGGGCCGGCTGCTCGTGGTGCTGCACCACCTGGTGGTCGACGGTGTCTCCTGGCGCATCCTCATGTCGGACTTCGCCGAGGCCTGGCAGCAGGTCCGCGAAGGGAGGACGCCCGAACTCGCCGCCGTCGGCACCTCGGCCCGCCGCTGGGCCGCCGCCCTCGAGGACGAGGCCCACAACCCCGCCCGCGAGGCAGAACTGACGTACTGGCGCGACCTGTTGGAGTCACCCGGCGCCGACGCACCGCTCGGCGCCCGCCCCTTCGACCCCGCCCTCGACACCTGGTCCACCGTCGAGACCGTCCGGGTGCAGCTGCCCGCCGATGTGACCGAGGCGGTCCTGACCAAGCTGCCCGCCGCCTACAAGAGCACCGGCACCGACGTACTGCTCGCCGCCCTGGCCGTCGCGCTCGACTGGTGGCGCGGCACCGAGTGCGCCGCACTCGTCCGTCTCGAAGGACACGGCCGCGAGGAGGACGCCGTTCCCGGCGCCGATCTCTCCCGCACCGTCGGCTGGTTCACCACCATGTACCCGGCGCGCGTCGACGTGCGGGGCCTGTCAACGGCCGACGTGCTGGCCGGCGGCGCCGCGGCCGGCGAGGCGATCAAGCGGGTCAAGGAGCAGCTGCGCGAAGCCCCGGACAAGGGACTCGGTTACGGCCTCCTGCGCCACCTCAACACCGACACCGCCGAACAGCTCGCCGAGCTGCCGGTGCCGCAGATCGGCTTCAACTACCTCGGCAGGATCTCCGACTCCGACGTGCCCGAGCACCTGCGCACCGACGGCTGGGGCCCCTCACCCTGGTCCGCCGAGCTCATCGCGGAACCGGACCCGGACCTGGCCGCGCTGTCCGCCCTCGAAGTCAACTCGGTGGCCACCGACACTCCCGAAGGCACCCGCCTGCAGGCCGCGTTCATGTCCGCGAGCGGAGTGCTGTCCCGCGAGCGGACCGCCGAACTCGCCGACCTGTGGGTCGTGGTACTGCGCGGCATGGCCGCACACGCCGCGAGCGGCCGGGCCGGCGGCCTCACCCCCTCGGACGCCCCGCTCGTCAGGGTGCGCCAGAGCGACATCGAGACCTGGGAGGAGCGCTACGGACGCTTGGTCGAGGTGTGGCCGCAGGCACCGGGCCAGCTGGGCATCCAGTTCCAGGCCGCGCTCGCCGACGGCGCCTTCGACGTCTACCACATGCAGTTCGTACTGCACCTGTCCGGACCCGTCGTCCCCGAGCGCATGCGCGCGGCCGGCCAGGCCCTCCTCGAGCGGTACCCGAACCTGCGCTCCGCGTTCGTCACCACCGCCGACGGCGAACCGGTGCAGGTCGTCGCCGAACACGTCGATCTGCCGTGGCGTCACCTCGACCTGAGCGGACAGGACGCGGCCGCCCAGGACACCGCGCTCGACGCGGCGCTCGCCGCGGACCGAGCCGACCAACTCGACCCCGTCCGGCCCCCGTTGCTCCGACTCGCCCTGCTCACCTGCGGGCCGGACACGTCCAAGCTCATTCTCACCGCACACCACACCCTCTTCGACGGGTGGTCCTCACCGCTGGTCATCAAGGACCTCATCAGCCTGTACGCGGAGGCCGGCGAGCTCGCCCCGGTCCGCTCCTACGGCGACTACCTGGCCTGGCTCACCCGCCAGGACCGCGCGGCCTCGGCCGCCCGCTGGAAGGCCGAACTCGAAGGTTTCGACGAGCCCACCCTCGTCGCCGCGGGCCTGCCCTCGAAGGGCGAGGCCGCCTCACTCGGCCGCGTCGAGGTCCCGCTGTCGATCGACAAGGGCCGCGAACTCGCCCGGCGCGCGGCCGAACTCGGCGTCACCCTCAACACGCTCCTGCAGGGCGCCTGGGCCGTCGTGATCTCCAAGCTCACCGGGCAGCAGGACGTGGTGTTCGGCGCGGCCGTCAACGGCCGCCCCGCGGAGGTGACCGGCAGCGACGAGATGGTGGGACTCTTCATCAACTCCCTGCCCACCAGGGCACGTTGCCTGCCCGCCAGCACGCTGGCCGAGGTGGTCACCGATCTGCAGAACCGGCAGATCAGCCTGATCGACCACCACTACTACGGCCTGGCCGACATCCAGCGCGGCACCGGACTGCCCGCCCTGTTCGACACGATCGTCGTCTTCGAGAACTATCCGGTCGACCGCGAGGGCATCGTCGACGCCAACGACTCGGCCGGCATCTCCATCGACGCCATCCGCCCCTTCGCCGGTTCGCACTACCCCCTCACGCTCAACTCGTCCGACCCCTACCTGCGGCTCTCCCTCGACTACCAGAAGAACGTCTACGACCACGAGGCGGCCGAGACCGTGGCCGGCCGGCTGGTCCGGGTCCTCGAGCAGATCCTCGAGGACCCGTCGGTCCCGGTCGGCACGGTCGAGGTGCTGGGGGAGGAGGAGCGGGACTGGTTGGTGCGCGGGGTGAATGACACCGCGCAGCCGGTGGAGGCAGGCACGTTGCCTGCTGCTTTCGAGGCGCAGGTGGCGCGGACGCCGGATGCGCTTGCCCTCGTGGGTGAGCAGGAGCGTTTGTCGTACGGGGAGTTCAACCGTCGGGCGAATCGGCTGGCGCATTGGCTGATCGAGCAGGGTGCCGGACCTGAGCGCCTTGTGGCGGTGAAGATACCCCGCTCGGTGGATCTGCTGGTGGCGATCTATGCGGTGGTCAAGGCGGGTGCGGCGTATGTGCCGATCGACCCGGAGCTGCCGGAGGACCGGGTACGGCACGTACTCGCGAGCGCGAAGCCGCTGCTGGTGCTCGATGTCGATCTGCCGGATACCGCCGATTACGCGGAGTCGAACCCGGTGCGCGAGTTGTCGCCGGACAACGCCGCGTACGCCATCTTCACGTCGGGTTCGACGGGTGGCCCGAAGGGTGTGCCCGTCGCTCACCGGGCCATCATGAACCGGCTCGCGTGGGGGCTTTCGCACTTCTCCGTTGGCGTCGAGGACCGGGTGCTGCTGAGCACGACGGCGAGCTTCGACGTGTCGGTGCCGGAGATCTTCGCGCCGCTTCAGGTGGGTGCGGCGATCGTGATCGCGCGGCCGGACGGCCGGCGCGATCCTTCGTACCTGGCGGAGCTGATCCAGCGCGAGGGCGTGACGGGCGCGGACTTCGTACCGTCGCTGCTCGAAGCGTTCGTGACCGAGCCGTCGGCAAAGGGATGCACCAGCTTGCGCTGGATCGAGGTCGCGGGGGAGGCGTTCCCGCCGCAACTCGCCAACCGCGTAAGCGAGTTGCTCCCCTCGTGCTCCGTGAACAACCTCTACGGTCCCACCGAGGCGGCCGTGGAGGTCACCGCCTGGGAGCATGTGCCGGGTGAGGACCGGGTGCCGATCGGCGCTCCCGTCTGGAACACCCAGGTGTACGTGCTGGATGCGGCGCTGCGTCCCGTCGCGCCTGGTGTAGCGGGGGAGTTGTATCTGGCGGGTGTGCAGCTGGCCCGCGGCTATCTCGGGCAGACCGGGCTGACGGCGGGCCGGTTCGTGGCCTCGCCGTTCGGTGAGCCGGGCAGTCGGATGTACCGGACCGGCGACCTGGTGAAGTGGACCAAGGACGGACAGGTCGAATACCTCGGCCGCACCGACTTCCAGGTCAAAGTCCGCGGCTTCCGTATCGAACTCGGCGAGATCGAACAGGTCCTGGCCAAGCACCCGCAGGTCGACAGCGCGGTCGCCGTGGTCCGCGAGGACCGCGCCGACGACCAGCGGATCGTCGCGTACGTGGTACCCGCACCGGGCCTGGCCGGCCCCGCCGAGGTGGACGTCGCGGCGCTCACCGAGCTGGCCCGCGAGCATCTGCCGGAGTACATGGTGCCCTCGGCCGTCGTGCCGCTCGCCGCGTTCCCGCAGACACCCAGCGGAAAGCTCGACCGTGGCGCGCTGCCCGCACCGGACCGCCCCGAGGCGGACGCGGGGCGCGGCCCGCGCAACCACAACGAGGAAGTCCTGTGCCGGCTCTTCGCCGAGCTGCTCGGCGTGGACCGGATCGGCATCGACGCCGACTTCTTCGACAACGGCGGCCACTCGCTGCTGGCCACGCGGCTCGTCGGCCGCATCCGCAGCGAACTGAAGGTCGACGTGAAGGTCACGACCGTGTTCCGCAGCCCGACCGTCGCCGACCTGGCGACGCGGATCGAGAAGTCGGGCAAGTCGAACCGCCTCCAGCTCCGGCAGATGAACGCATGAGGAGTAGCTCGATGATCCCGTTGTCCTTCGCTCAGCGCCGGCTGTGGTTCCTGGACCGCCTGGAGGGGCCGTCGGCGACGTACAACATTCCGTTCGCGCTGCGTCTCGAGGGGCCGCTGGACACAGAGGCGTTGGCCGCGGCGGTGGGGGATGTCGTCACCCGGCACGAGAGCCTGCGCACCCTGCTCGTCGAGAGCGAGGACGGCACGCCCCAGCAGGTGGTCGTGCCTGCCGCGGAGGCCGTGGTGCCGCTGCCGGTGGTCGACGTCGCCGCGGACGCGGTGGACGCGGCGCTGCATGTGTTCGTGGCCGACGGGTTCGCGCTCGACAAGGACCTGCCGCTGCGTGCCACGGTGCTCCGTACCGCGCCGCAGGAGCATGTCGTGGTGTTCGTGTTCCACCACACGGCGGCCGACGGTGCGTCGATGGCGCCGTTTCTCACCGATCTGATCACCGCGTACGACGCTCGGCGTCAGGGTGGTGCCCCCGATTACGTGCCGTTGGCGGTCCAGTACAAGGACTACTCGGTGTGGCAGCGCGACATGCTCGGCGACGAGGACGACCCGGACAGTGTGGCCGCCGAACAACTTGCGTACTGGCGTGGGGAGTTGGCGGGCGTTCCGCAGCCGGTGCAGTTGCCGCTGGACCGGCCGCGTCCGACGTCGGCGAGCCATCGGGGCGGGTATGTCGACTTGGAGCTCGCACCGGAACTCGTCGCCGGTATCGGCAGGCTCGCTTCTGCTCACGGTGCGACGGCGCCGATGGTCGCTCAGGGTGTGCTCGCGGTGCTCCTGCATCACCTGGGGGCGGGCAATGATCTGACGATCGGCAGTCCGATCGAGGGGCGTGCCGATGAGCAGTTGGAGGAGCTTGTCGGGTTCTTCGCCAATACGTGGGTGCTGCGGGTCGATCTGTCGAGGAATCCGACGTTCGACGAGCTTTTGGACCAGGTGCGGGAGCGGGCGCTGGGCGCGTACGACAACCAGGACGTGCCCTTCGAGCACCTGGTGGAGTTGCTCAGCCCGGATCGGACGACGGCGTACAACCCGTTGTTCCAGGTGATGTTGGCGTGGCAGTTCGGCTGGTCGCCGATCGAACTGTCGGGGTTGACGGTCACGCCGCTGCCGCTGGGCACGGACACGGCCAAGTTCGATCTGTTCTTCAACATCGTCCCCGATGCGTCGGGTTGTGCCTACGGCCGCCTCGAGTACGCCACGGAGCTGTTCGACCACTGCACGGCCGAGGCGCTCGTCCACCGCTTCGTACGCGTGCTGGCCCAGGTGGTTGCCGATCCGGGAAAGCGGATCGGCAGTGTGGACGTGCTCAGCGACGAGGAGCGAAGCCGTCTCGCGCTGCTCAATGACACGGACGTGCCGGTGCAGGCGGCGACCGTGCCCGAGCTGGTGTCGGCACAGGCCGCCCGCACCCCGGAGGCGACAGCCGTCGTGTCCGGCCGGACCTCGCTCTCGTACGGGGAGTTGGAGGCCCGCGCGGGTCGTCTCGCGGTGGTGTTGCGTGAGCAGGGTGTCGGCCCGGACACCCTGGTCGCGGTGGCCCTGCCCCGTACGGCCGACCTTCCCGTCGCGCTGCTCGCGGTACTCAAGGCGGGCGGCGCGTATCTGCCGATCGACCCCGATTACCCGGCCGCTCGGGTGGATCTGCTGCTCAACGCGGCGAACCCGGCGCTCGTACTCACCGACCTCGCGACGGCCCAGGCGGTCGACGGCTGCCGCCCGCCCGTGCTCCACCTCGACGACCTGCAGCCGGACCTCGAACTCGACGGCCCCGGCGTCACGGGCGCACCGGAAGGTCTCGATCCCGGTCATCTCGCCTACGTGATGTTCACGTCCGGGTCGACCGGGACGCCGAAGGGCGTTGCCCTCACCCACGCCGGCATCGTGAACGGCGTCAAGGACCTGGCCACCCGCACCAGGGTCCGGGCGGGATCGCGGATGCTGGCGGCGACGTCGGTGAACTTCGACGTGTCCGTCTTCGAGATCTTCACAGCCCTGACCTCCGGCGCGAGCGTCGAGATCGTGCGTGACGTACTGGAGCTCACCGAGCGGGACAGCTGGTCGGGGTCCACGATCAGTGCGGTGCCCGCGGTGTTCACCGCGCTCCTGGACCAGCTCGGTACGCAGGGGCTGCAACTCGAGGTGGACACCGTGGTGTTCGCGGGGGAGGCGCTGTCGTCGGACCTGGTCCGGCGGGTGCACAAGGAGCTGCCCGGCACTCGCGTCATGAACGCCTACGGGCAGACCGAGAGCTTCTACGCCTCCACCTTCACCGCGCCGCACGACTGGACCGGAACGGGAGCCGTGCCTGTGGGCACGCCGCTCGCGAACATGCAGGCGTTCGTACTGGGCCCGGAGCTGGCGCCGCTGCCGCCGGGCGTGGTCGGCGAACTGTATGTGGCGGGTCTGGTGGCTCGCGGCTACTACGGCAACAGTGCGGCCACGGCGGAACGTTTCGTGGCCAGCCCGTTCGGACCTCCCGGCGCGCGGATGTACCGCACCGGTGACCTCGCGCGCTGGAACGCCGACGGGCAGCTCGTCTACGAGGGCCGCGCCGACAATCAGGTCAAGGTGAACGGCATCCGGGTGGAGCCGACCGAGATCGAGGCCGTGCTCGCCCAGCACCCTGCGGTGAGCCGGGCAGTGGTCACCGTTGTCGAGGACCCCTCTGGTACCAAGCGGCTCGTCGGCTACGTGGCCCAGGCCGCAGGCGACTCCGAGGACGGCGGGGGAGACATCAACGCCGGCGCGACCGTGGCGGACCTGCGGCGGTTCGCGGCCAAGCGGCTGCCCCAGTACATGGTGCCCGCCCAGTTGATCACTCTGGACCGGCTGCCGCTGACGGCGAACGGCAAGCTGGACCGTGCCGCTCTTCCGGTGCCGGAGTTCACCGGGGGTGAGTATCGTGCGCCGCGCAATGACACCGAGCGGATTCTCGCCGAGGTGTATGCGGACGTGCTGGGTGCCGGTGAGATCGGTATCGAGGACGACTTCTTCACCAGTGGCGGCGACAGCATCCGCTCCATCCAGGTGGTGGCCCGCGCCAAGAGCCGCGGTGTCACTGTCACCACCCGCGAGATCTTCGAGCAGCGCACCGTGCTGCGCTTGGCCGAGTTGGTGGCCGAGCGTGCCGACGAGGAACGGGTGGTCCTTGCCGAGCTGCCGGGTCGCGGTGTCGGCTGGGCACCCTTGCCGCCGACGGCCGCACATGTCCTGCAACTGGGCGGCGGGATCGGCCGGTTCTGCATGTCGGCGCTGCTGACTCTGCCCGCGGGCATCGACCGGCCTACCTTGGTCGCGACCCTGCAGTCGGTCCTCGACCGGCATGACGCGCTGCGCTCGAAACTGGACCGGGTCAACCCGGGCCTGTGGATGCTGCCCTCGGGCAGCGTGCGCGCCGACGAGCTGCTGCGTGACGTGCCGTATGCGGCCGATGAGGTGCAGGGGGAGCTGGATGCTGCGGCCGACCGGCTGGACCCCGATGCCGGGGTGATGGCCCAGTTCGTACGGTTCACCAGTGCCGGAGATGATCAGTCGGACCGGTTGTTGATCGTGCTGCACCACTTGGTCGTGGACGGTGTGTCCTGGCGCATCCTGCTGCCGGACCTGGTCGACGCCTGGAAGCAGGCCGTCAGCGGCACCGAGACGGACGAGCCCGCCCTGACCGGTACGTCGCTGCGCCGCTGGCTGCACGCGCTGGCCGAGCAGGCAGCCTCCGAGCGGCGCGTGGCCGAGCTCCCGGTGTGGCAGGAGATCCTCGCGGGCGATGAACCCGTCTTGGGTGCAAGGGAGTTGGACCCTGCCCGAGACGTCACCGCCACTGTGGACACGGTCCGTATCCAGATCCCTGCCGAGGTGACCGGCGCGCTGCTGAACAAGGTGCCGACCGTCTTCCGTACCGGGGCCGACGACGGCCTGCTCGCCGGTCTTGCTCTCGCGCTGGCCCGCTGGCGCGCCGACCACGGCCCCGACGCCGCCGCCACGCTGGTCCGCCTGGAAGGCCACGGCCGCGAAGAACACCTGATCCCCGGCGCGGACCTGTCCGGCACGATCGGCTGGTTCACCGCCATGTACCCGGTGCGCCTGGACGTGACCGGCATCGACCTCACCGACGCCTTCGCCGGCGGTGCGGCGGCCGGTCAGGCCGTCAAGGCGGTCAAGGAACAGCTGCGGGCAATCCCCGACGCGGGCCTCGGCTACGGCCTGCTGCGGCATCTGAACGTGACGACGGGCCGGCAGCTCGCCGGTCTCGCCCGGCCGCAGATCGGCTTCAACTACCTGGGCAAGGCTTCCGCCGCCGACCTGCCCGAGGAGTTGCGGAACCTGGGCTGGGCGCCGGACACCACCCATCAGGATCTGATCGCCGCGGCCGACGCCGACATGCCGGTCCTGTCCGCCCTGGAGATCAACGCGGTCGCCACCGACACCGGCGAGGGAGAGGAGCTGACCGCGTACTTCGGTTTCCCCACCGGCGTCCTCACCCGTCAAGAGGTCACCGAACTCGCAGAGTTGTGGGTCCAGGCACTCACCGCCCTCGCCCGCCATGCCACTCGCCCCGACGCCGGCGGCCTCACCCCAAGCGACGCCCCGCTCGTCTCGGTCGGCCAGGGCGAGATCGATGCCTGGCAGGAACGCTTCGGCAAGCTGACCGAGATCTGGCCGACGACCCCCGCACAGTCCGGGATCCTCTTCCAGGCGAAGCTGGCCGGTGCGGACTTCGATCCGTACCACATCCAGCTGGTCTTCCATCTGTCCGGACGGGTCGACCCCGAGCGGATGCACCGCGCCGCACAGGCACTGCTCGACCGCTATCCCGCGCTGCGCGCCGCCTTCGTCGACCCGGCCGACGGCGCGCTCGTCCAGGTGATCCCGCAGGCGGTGCAGCTGCCGTGGCAGTACCTCGACCTGAGCGCCGTCGAGGAGCCGGAGCGCACCGAGCGGTTCGAAGCCTTCCTGAAGGACGACCAGACGACCTACTTCGACGCGGAGCGCCCGCCGCTGATGCGGCTCGCCCTCGCCGTCCTCGACCCGGACCGACCCGAACTCGTCCTGACCGCCCACCACGCGCTCTACGACGGCTGGTCCACGCCCCTGCTCATGCGGGACCTGCTGCTGCTCTACGCCGCGGACGGCGACCTGAGCGCCCTGCCGCCGACCCGCGACTACGGCGAGTTCCTGTCCTGGCTCACCCGCCAGGACCAGGACGAGGCCGCGCGGGCGTGGGCTCAGGACCTCGACGGAATCGAGGAGCCGGCGCTGCTCGCCGCCGAGTCCGCGGACACGGACAACGGGCTGCGCGACCAGGTCGAGGCGCCGCTCCCGATCGAGCAGGCCCATGAACTCGTGCGCCGCGCGAGCGAGTTGGGCATCACCGTCAACACCCTGGTGCAGGGCGCCTGGGCCCTGCTGCTGGGCCAGCTCACCGGCCGCCAGGACGTGGTCTTCGGTGCCACCGTCTCCGGCCGCCCGCCCGCCGTCGCGGACGTCGAGTCGATGGTCGGGATGTTCATCAACACCCTGCCCGTACGCGTCACCTACGAGCCCGGTGAGACGGTCGCCGACTTCCTCGGCCGGCTGCAGAGCCGCCAGGCCGCCCTCGCGGACCACCACTACTACGGGCTCGCCGACATCCAGCAGGCTGCCGGAGTCCGCTCCCTGTTCGACACCCTGGTCGTCTTCGAGTCGTACCCGGTCGACCGGGAGGGCATCGGCGCCGCCAGCGACGCCGCCGACGGCATCACCTTCACCGGCATGCGCCCCTTCGCCGGCAACCACTACCCGCTGTGCCTGACCGCGGCGGCCGACCCGCACCTGCAGCTCGTCATCCAGTACGCCCCGTCCGTCCTCGACCGGGCCACCGTCGAGCTGCACGCGGCCCGGCTCGTGAGCTTCCTGCGTCAACTGGCCACCAACCCCGACCTGTTGGTCGCGCAGATCGACTCCTTGGAACCGGGCGAACGCGACCGGATGCTGGCCCGGTACGACGAAGCCGCCGCCCGGGCCCGGCACGTCACCCTCACCGAACTCGTCGAGGCGCAGGTGGCGCGGACCCCGGACCGGGTCGCCGTCGTCTGCGGCGGCACCTCTCTCACGTACGCCGAACTCGACGCCCGCGCCGAAGCGCTCGCCGCGGATCTCGCCGGTCGGGGAGTGGGCCCGGAGACCGTGGTGAGCGTGGTGCTGCCACGCGGCGTGAACGTGGTCGTGGCGCTGCTCGGCGTACTGAAGGCCGGCGGCGCGTATCTGCCCGTCGACCCCGCCTACGCCGCCGCGCGCCTGCCGTACGTGCTGCCCACCGCCCGGCCCCACCTGATCCTGGCCGACGCCGGGACCAGCCGGCTTGTGCCCGAGACGGACATCCCGGTCCGCCTGCTCGACGAGGTGGACCTGCACGCCACCGCCGAGCGTGCCGCGCAGCGACCGGAGGCAGGGCCCGACAACCTCGCCTACGTCATCTACACCTCAGGATCCACCGGCGTCCCCAAGGGTGTGGGCGTCACCCAGGCCACCGTCGTCAACGCCGTGGACACCATGGTCGAACAGGCCGGTGCACAGGACGGCCTGCGCATCCTGGTCGCCGCCTCGTTCGGCTTCGACGTGGCCACCTTCGAAACGTTCGCCGCGCTCACCACCGGCGGCACCGCCGAGATCGTGCGCGACGTCCTGGAGCTGGCCGAGCGCGACAACTGGGACGTCGACGTCATCTGCTCGGTGCCCTCCGCCTTCGCCGAACTCGTCGACCAGCTCGCCGACCGCATCGACCCGACGGCCCTGAACATCTCCGGCGAGGTGCTCACCCCGGTCCTCGCCGAACGGGTCCGCAGCCGCTGGCCCAAGGCGCGTGTCATCAACAGCTACGGTCCCAGCGAGACGTTCTACGCCACCGCCCACCTGCTCAACCCGCAGGAGACCTACGGCAACGGCGTGCCCATCGGCGCTCCCTTCCCCGGCGTGCGGGCCTACATCCTCGGTCCCGGTCTGGGGCTGCTGCCGCCCGACACCCCCGGCGAGCTGTATCTGGCCGGGGCCGGCCGCGGCTACCACCGCCAGTCCCGCCTGACCGCCGACCATTTCGTACCCGACCCCTACGGGCCGCCCGGCTCACGGATGTACCGCACCGGCGACCTCGCCCGCCTGACCCGGGACGGGGAACTCCTCCACCTGGGCCGTATCGACACCCAGGTGAAGATCCGCGGCTACCGCGTCGAACCCGCCGAGGTCGAGGCGGCCCTGACGACGCATCCGCAGATCGCGCAGGTCGCCGTCGTCACCCAGCACCCCGACGACAAGGCCCCCTTCCTGGCCGCCTACCTCGTGCCCGCCGAGGGCGCCACCGTCCCGGACGCGGCCGAGATCCAGGAGCACCTGGCCGACCGGCTGCCCGAGTACATGGTCCCGGCCGCGTACGTACCACTGGAGCGGCTGCCTCTGTCGCCCAACGGCAAGCTGGACCTCAAGGCCCTGCCCGCCCCCGACCTCACGACCGGGACTCCCTACCGGGCGCCGAGCACCCCGCGCGAGGAGTCCTTGGCGAAGCTCTTCGCCGACATCCTCGGCCTGGATCAGGTCGGCGTCGACGACGGCTTCTTCGAGCTCGGCGGACACTCCCTGCTCGCCACGCGGCTGATCACCCGGGCCCGCGCGGAGCTCGGCATGGAGATACCCATCCGCAAGATCTTCGACCTGCCCACGGTGGCCGAGCTCGCGGCGTGGTCGCAGGAATCGGCCGTACCCGTCCGCCCCGCCCTGCGCCGGATGATCACCGAGGAGTAAAGACCAGTGATTCCGCTTTCGTTCGCGCAACGCCGCATGTGGCTCACCCACCAGCTGGAAGGCGGGGCCGAGACCTACAACATCTCACCGGCGTTCCGGCTGACCGGGCCACTGGACCGGGACGCTCTCGCCGCGGCCCTGCACGATGTGGTCGCCCGTCACGAGACCCTGCGCACGCTGTTCCTGACCGACGACAACGACGAGCCGTACGCGAAGATCCTGCCGGCCGCCGAGGCCGAGGTCCCGCTGCCGGTCGTCGACGTAGCCGACGGCGAACTCGGCGGTGCCGTGGACGCGTTCATCGCGCACCGCTTCGACCTGGCGGCCGAAACCCCGCTCAAGGCCCGGCTGTTCCGCCTCGCGCCCGAGGAGCACGTCCTCGTGCTGCTCATCCAGCACATCGCCTCCGACGGCGTCTCCGGCGGGCCGCTGTCCCGGGACCTGATCGCCGCGTACACCGCGCGGCGGGACGGCCGCGCTCCCGTGTACGAGCCGCTGCCGGTGACGTACAAGGACTACGCGCTGTGGCAGCGCGAACTGCTCGGCGACGTGACCACGCCCGGCTCGCTCGCCGCCGCGCAGGCCGAGTACTGGCGCAAGGAACTGACCGGCGTACCGCAGCCGTTGAACCTGCCGCTGGACCGGCCACGGCCCGCCCAGCGCTCCACACAGGGCGGCTCGATCTCCCTCACGGTCGAACCGGAGGTCACGGCCGGGCTGCAGAAGCTGGCCGACGAGCGCGGCATGACCATGGCGATGGTCCTCCAGGCCGCGCTCGGCGTACTCCTGAGCAAGCTCGGCGGTGGCGACGACCTCACGATCGGCGGACCGATCGCCGGCCGCACCGACGAAGGCCTCGCCGACCTGGTCGGTCTCTTCGTCAACACCCAGGTGCTGCGCGTCGACCTGTCCGGCAACCCTTCCTTCGCCGCTCTGCTGCCGCAGGTGCGGGACAAGGCGCTGGCCGCCTACGAGCACCAGGACGTGCCGTTCGAGACCCTGGTCGAGCTGATCAATCCCGAGCGCTCCACCGCGTACCAGCCGCTGTTCCAGGTGATGTTCGCCTGGCAGAGCTTCGAGAAGCACTCCGTGCAACTCCCGGACCTCAAGGTCGAGTTCGAGCAGTACCTCACCCAGACCTCCCTCACGGACCTGTTCATCGGCATGGCCGTGGACGGCGACGGAGCGCTGCGCGGCGACCTCATGTACGCGACCCAGCTCTTCGACCGCGCCACCGCCGAGGCCATCGGCGCCCGCTTCGCCCGTGTCCTGCGCCAGGTGGTCGCCGCTCCGGACGCTCCGATCAGCTCGATCGAGGTGCTGGGGGAGGAGGAGCGGGACTGGTTGGTGCGCGGGGTGAATGACACCGCGCAGCCGGTGGAGGCAGGTACGTTGCCGTCGGCGTTTGAGGCGCAGGTGGCGCGGACGCCGGATGCTCTGGCGTTGGTCGGCGAGCAGGAGCGGTTGTCGTACGGGGAGTTCAACCGTCGCGCGAATCGGCTGGCGCATTGGCTGATCGAGCAGGGTGCCGGACCTGAGCGCCTTGTGGCGGTGAAGATACCCCGCTCGGTGGATCTGCTGGTGGCGATCTATGCGGTGGTCAAGGCGGGTGCGGCGTATGTGCCGATCGACCCGGAGCTGCCCGAGGACCGGGTGCGGCACGTCCTCGCGAGCGCCGAGCCACTGCTGGTGCTGGAGGAAGAACTCCCGGACGTGTCCGGGTATCCGGAGTCGAATCCGGTGCGCGAGTTGTCGCCGGACAACGCCGCGTACGCCATCTTCACGTCGGGTTCGACGGGTGGCCCGAAGGGTGTGCCCGTCGCTCACCGGGCCATCATGAACCGGCTCGCGTGGGGGCTTTCGCACTTCTCCGTTGGTGTCGAGGACCGGGTGCTGCTGAGCACGACGGCGAGCTTCGACGTGTCGGTGCCGGAGATCTTCGCGCCGTTGCAGGTGGGTGCGGCGATCGTGATCGCCCGTCCGGACGGCCGGCGTGATCCTTCGTATCTCGCTGAGCTGATCCAGCGCGAGGGCGTGACGGGCGCGGACTTCGTACCGTCGCTGCTCGAAGCGTTCGTGACAGAACCCACGGCCGGCCAGTGCACGAGCCTGCGGTGGATCGAAGTGGCGGGCGAGGCCTTTCCGCCGCAACTCGCCAACCGAGTAGCCGAGTTGCTGCCGGGCTGCTCCGTGAACAACCTCTACGGTCCCACCGAGGCGGCCGTGGAGGTCACCGCCTGGGAGCATGTGCCGGGTGAGGATCGGGTGCCGATCGGTGCCCCGGTCTGGAACACCCAGGTGTACGTGCTGGATGCGGCGCTGCGTCCGGTCGCTCCTGGTGTGGCGGGGGAGTTGTATCTGGCGGGTGTGCAGCTGGCCCGCGGCTATCTCGGGCAGACCGGGCTGACGGCGGGCCGGTTCGTGGCCTCGCCGTTCGGTGAGCCGGGCAGTCGGATGTACCGGACCGGCGACCTGGTGAAGTGGACCAAGGACGGTCAGGTCGAATACCTCGGCCGCACCGACTTCCAGGTCAAGGTCCGCGGCTTCCGTATCGAACTCGGCGAGATCGAACAGGCGTTGACCTCGCATCCCGCGGTGGCGCAGGCGGCCGTCGCCGTACGCGAGGACCAGAAGGGCGACCAGCGCCTCGTCGCGTACGTCGCACCGGACCCGGACGCCGTCACGGCCGACACCGCCGGTCAGCTGGCCGCGTGGCGCGAGACCTTCGACGACGCCTGGCACGACACCGCGCACGTGCCCTTCGGCGAGGACCTCCAGCAGTTCAAGGAGGCCGTGTACACCGGACAGCCACTGACCGACGAGGACGTCGAGCAGTGGCGCGACGCGGCGGCCGCGCAGGTGCTGCGCTTCGCTCCGCGGCGCGTCCTGGAGATCGGCGTGGGCTCGGGGCTCCTGATGTCCAAGGTCGTCGGCGAGGTCGAGGAGTACTGGGCCACCGACGTCTCCGATTCCGTGGTGGAGCGCCTCACCGAGCAGGTGGAGGAGGCCGGCCACGGCGACCGGGTCCGCCTGAGCGTCCAGGCGGCGGACGACCTTCTCGGCCTGCCCAGCGGCGCGTTCGACACCGTGGTCCTCAACTCGGTGGCGCAGTTCTTCCCCGGCACGGACTATCTGGACCGGGTCCTCACCGGCGTCCTGTCCCTGCTCGCGCCGGGCGGCCGGCTGATCGTCGGGGATGTGCGCAACGCGGCCACCCAGCGCACCCTGGCCGCCGCCGAGGTCCGCGCCGAACAGCCCTACGCCTCGCATGAGGAGCTGCGGGCCTCGGTCGAGCAGACGCTGCTCGCGGAGCGCGAACTGTTCGTCGCCCCGCAGTGGTTCACCGACTGGGCCGCCGACCACGCAGTCGCCGTCGACATCCGGCTGAAGGCGGGGGCGGTGCACAACGCCCTCACCCGACACCGCTACGAGGTCGTCCTGCACCAGGAGCCGGCCACCACCGCACTCGATCTGTCCGCCGTGCCCACGACGACGTGGGACGGCGACCACACCAGTTGGGCCGCCGCCGCGCGCAGGGCGGGCGGACCGCTGCGCGTGACGGGCATCCCCAACGCCCGCCTCGTCGAAGAGGCCGCCACGGCGACCTTCGCCGCGGTCGTGCACGAGGACACGCTGCCCGGCACACCGGGCGACCCGCACCAGATCGCCGCCTGGGCCGCGCAGCAGGGCCTGGAAGCGGTGCTCACCTGGTCCGGCGCGCACCCGCACGCCTTCGACGCGGTGCTGCTGCCCCAGGGCCACACCACCGGGCCCGTCACCGGCACCTACGTATCCGGCGACACCGTCGGCCGGCTCCGGGCCAACGCCCCGGCCCTCGCCACGGCCTTGGCTCCGCTGCTCGCGGAACTCCCCGACTACCTGCGCGGGCGCCTGCCCGACTACATGGTGCCGGCCGCGGTCGTCCCGCTGTCCCGGCTGCCGCTCACCGCATCCGGCAAGATCGACCGCAACGCGCTGCCGTCCGAGCACACCACCACCGTCAGCAGCGGCGAGCCGCGCAACTCGCACGAGGAAGAGCTCTGCGGCTTCTTCGCCGACCTGCTCGGCCTCGAACGCGTCGGCATCGACGACGACTTCTTCACCCTCGGCGGGCACTCCCTGCTCGCGACCCGACTGGGCGCCCGCATCCGCAAGCACTTCGGCGTCGATATGCCGCTGCGGACCATCATCCAGTTCCCGACCGTCGCCGAGCTGGCAGCGCTGCTGCTCATCGGCTCCATCCCCGGCGAGCACGACGACTCCTTCGGTGTCGTCCTGCCGCTCAACCGCGACCCCGGCACCGGCAAGCCGCCGGTGTGGTTCGTGCACGGCGGCGGCGGCCTCGGCTGGGCGTACTTCACCTTCGCCCCCTGGACGCCGGACCGGCCGTGCTACGCCCTGCAGTCCCGCGGCTCCAACGGCAAGGACCCGGTGGCCGGTTCGGTGCAGGAGATGGTCGACGACTACCTCGAGCAGATCCTCAAGGTCCAGCCGGAGGGCCCGTACAACCTCGTCGGCTGGTCCTACGGAGCCCCCATCGCACACGCCATCGCGGTACAGCTCGACCAGCTGGGCCACCGGATCGAGACCCTGGCCGTGCTCGACGCCCAGCCGGCGAGCCCCGACCCCGAGAACGGGTTCAACCAGGTCGCCGACCGGACCCCCGAGCTCTACCGCGAGGACGTCGAAGAGGTCTTCGGCCAGTTCATGAACACCAGCAACATGGACGACTTCCTCGTGAACATGTCCCGCGTGGGGTCCAACAACCTGCAGAAGATGGGCGACTTCGACTCGCCGGTCTACCGCGGTGACCTCCTGTACTTCAACGCGACCGTGGACAAGGTCGACGGCCTGACCTCCTACGGGCCCGACTGGCGGCCGCACATCGAAGGCTCCATCGAGGAGTACGACGTCGACGCCTCGCACCACGACCTGCACATGCCCAAGCCCGCAGGCCAGATCATGCAGGTCATCGCGCGCAAGCTGGCCCAGTGACCGGCGCGGCGACCAGGAATCCGAAGCAACGAGGAGAGTTGGGGGTCGACCAGAATGAGTGAGACCGGCACGCCCGCGGACCAGGAGAGCGAGATCGCGCTGCTGTGCGTCCCGTTCGCCGGAGCGGGCCCATCGTTCTTCCACCCGTGGCGGGAGCTGGCCGCAGGCCGCTGGCGCGTGGCGACGGTGGACCTGCCCGGCAGGGAGAAGCGGCTGCTCGAGGAGCCGTACGGCAATGTGGTCGAGGCCGCAAAGGCGGAGATCGACAACGTCGTCGCCGAACTCGGTGAGGGCACCAGGACCATCCTGTTCGGCCACAGCCTCGGCGCCGTACTCGCCTATGAACTGGCGCATCTGCTCGGCCGGCGCAACGTGCCCGTCGAGCGCCTGGTCGTCAGCGGTTCGCCCGGGCCCTGGACCCAGCGCGAACGGCGGGCGGCGGGCCTGAGCGGGGACGAATTCCTCGCCAGGGTCGAGGAGTTCGCGGGCTTCCGGCACGAAGCCCTCGACCACCCGGAGATGCGCGAGCTGATCCTGCCCGCCCTGCACGCCGACTGCACGATGCACGAGGCCTACGTGCCGAGCACCGACGACCCGGTGACGGTGCCGGTCGTCTCGCTGCGCGGCGATCACGACGGTCTCGTCACTGCCGAGGAAGCCCGGCAGTGGAAGGACGCGACCACCGGCGCGTTCACCTACGTGGAGTTCCCGGGCGACCACATGTACCTCGTCGACCACGGCAGCCAGATCCTGGACGTGATCGCGGCACAGACTGTCTAGAGCCGGCCAGAGACCCATCGGACCGTCCGGGACGGGTGACGACCCCTCCTCCCGGACGGTCCGATGCTTTGCCGGACACCAGGCGTGAGCCAGTTCCCTTACCAGGGAGGGAGATTCGCGAGATTGCAGCTGAGAAGGCTCCAAAGCCGTGTCAGGTCCGCGGCAGCGCCCTGTCAGCACGGCCCGGAACAGTGGCGGTATGACGAGTTCCGCGATTGCAGTCTCAGGGCTGCGCAAAGCGTACGGCGACAAAGTCGTGCTGGACGGCATCGACTTCGAGGTCGCGGCGGGGTCCATCTTCTCGATGCTCGGCCCCAACGGCGCCGGCAAGACGACCACGGTGAACATCCTGACGACGCTGCTGACCGCCGACGCCGGGACGGTGCGCGTCGCAGGGCACGACGTGGCCAAGGCGACGAAGCAAGTGCGCGCCTCCATCGGTGTGACCGGCCAGTTCGCCGCGGTGGACGATCTGCTGTCCGGCCGCGAGAACCTGCAGCTGATGGCGGATCTGAAGCGAGTGCGCTCCGGTGACCAGGTCGTCAAGTCCCTCCTCGAGCGCTTCGACCTCGAGGAGTCGGCGGACAAGATGGCCGTCACGTACTCCGGCGGCATGCGCCGCAAACTCGATCTGGCGATGACCCTGGTGGGCGCGCCCAAGATCATCTTCTTGGACGAGCCGACGACGGGCCTCGACCCGCGCAGCCGGCGCACCATGTGGGGCATCGTCCGCGACCTGGTGGCCGAGGGCACGACCATCTTCCTCACCACCCAGTACCTGGAAGAGGCCGACCAGCTCGCCGACCGGATCGTGGTCCTCAACCAGGGCCGCCTCGTGGCCCAGGGCACGGCCGACGAGCTCAAGCGGCAGATTCCCGGCACCCACGTCCGCCTCCGCTTCGCCGACCAGCACGAACTCGACGCGGCGGCGCGCATCCTGCCCGCCGGCACCCCCGACGAGGAGGAGCTGGCCCTGCGGGTGCCCAGCGACGGCCAGTCGAGGTCGCTGCGGGCGCTGCTCGACCGGCTCGACGAACACTCCCTCAACGCACAGGAGTTCTCGGTGCACTCGCCGGACCTCGACGACGTGTTCCTCGCGCTGACCGGCGACACAGGGGACACCGTCGACGTCGTCGCCCAGCGCACGGACAAGGAGGCGATCGCGCGATGAGCACCGCCACGGCACCTCTCGCCGACTCCGCGATCATGCTGCGCCGCAACATGAAGCACACCTTGCGGAACCCCACCACCGTGTTCAACGCGGTCCTGTTCCCCATCGTGATCATGCTCATGTTCGTCAAGGTCTTCGGCGGCGCGTTCAGCGTCGGCGTCGACTACATCGACTACGCGACGCCGGGCCTGTTGGTGATGGCCGTCAGCTACGGCCTCGGGGCCACGGCGACCGCCGTCAACGACGACATGACCAAGGGCATCATCAACCGGTTCAAGACCATGGACGTCTCCCGTGGCTCCGTCCTGACCGGACACGTGGTGGTGACCACCGTCCGCTGCCTGGCGGCCGAGGCGGCCCTCATCGGCGTCGCCTTCCTCATGGGCTTCGACCCGAAGGCCGGCGCCGCCGAGTGGCTCGGCGCCATCGGGCTGCTCGTGCTGCTCAGCTTCGGCGCGGGCTGGCTCACCGTCGCGATGGGCCTGGCCGCCAAGTCCGTGGAGACGGCCGGGCTCGGCACCGTACCGCTGATCATGCTGCCGTTCCTGAGCAGCGCGTTCGTGCCCGCGGACTCGATGGGCGCCGGCGTGCGGCAGTTCGCCGAGTACCAGCCCTTCACCCCCATCATCGAGACGCTGCGCGGTCTGCTCGCCGGCAACGTGTCGGGCGGCGACGCCGTCGTGGCTGTCGCCTGGTGCGTCGGCTTCGCCGTCGTCGGCTACGTCTGGGCGGTCTCCACCTTCAAGAAGCGCGCCTGACCGCTGTCGGGCCTTGCGGGGATCGTCCCGGCGGACCACGGTTCGCCGGGACGATCCCCGTTGCCTTGTCAGCGCATGTCTTGTCAACGGGACAGCGGAATGCGCACATCCGACGGCGCGAACCACCGGCAGTTGTTGCAAACCGCGAACTCGCCGTATTCCACCGCACACCGGCGTCGGGCCTGCGGGCGTTGACACGCTCAATGCGTTACGGCAGAGAATGGAGATGCCAGGAGCTCGGCGGCGTGGTCGGGACAGAAGTTTCTCCGCCGCCCTGAAGCCTCCCGCGTATCAGGCGCGTTGCCGCGCCGAATTCTCTGATCCGCGTGATCCGACCGATTCATTCCTTCCGGTAACGGGCCACCGAAACCTGCAAAGGATCTGACGCATGACCACAGCCGTTAGCGAAAGCGTCCTCGAGAAGGCAGCGAGGGAATACGCAGAGCAGGGCTTCTCCATCATTCGCAACGTCATACCGAAGGAACTCATCGAGGAGCTGCAGGCGCACGTCGCGTGGCTCACGCAGAAGTACCCGGACCTGCGACCCGAGCACTTCCACCACCCGCTGATCCGCAATGACGCCTTCTGGGCCCGCGTCGTCTCCGACCGCCGGCTCGTGGACATCGCGGAGTTCTTCCTCGGGCCCGACGTGGCCTCGTTCACCGCCCACTACATCTGCAAGCCCCCCTACGACGGGCAGCCGGTGCTCTGGCACCAGGACGGCGCGTACTGGCCGCTCAGCCCGATGGACGCGCTCACGGTGTGGCTGGCCGTCGACGAGTCCACCGTCGAGAACGGCTGCCTGCGCATGATCCCCGGCAGTCATGTGCTGCCGCTGCACACGCCGACCTCCCGCACGGACACGGACAACATGCTGTTCTCCTCCGCACGCGACGAGATCGTGCGCCAGTGGTCCGAGGAGCGCGGCGTCGTCTGCATCGAACTGCAGCCGGGCGACGTGTCGATCCACCACCCCAACCTGCTGCACTGCTCGGAGCCGAACACCTCCGCCAAGCGCCGCTGCGGCCTGGACATGGGCTACATCTCCACGGCCACCCGTATCCACGGTGACCGTGTCTACCTGGACCCGCTCCTGGTGCGCGGATCCGACCGGAGCGGCGTCAACACCTACCGGCCGTTCCCGGCCTACCAGGAGGGCGAGACGATCCCGTTCGCCGGCCAGGACGAGTGGGACGACCGCGTCGCCCAGCTGAACGCGGCGCTGCCGTCGAGCGCCGAGGCGGCACCCGCCGAGAGCCCGATCGAGAGCACCCGGCACATGATGGACCGGCTGCGCGAGGGCACCACCAGCCGCTGACACCACGCACACGGCCCGAGGGGCGGCGCACCCCAGGTGCGCCGCCCCTCGGCGGTTTTCGCGGCAGACGGTCCTACCAGACGAATTCCTCGTCCTCGGCCCGCTTCTCGATGCAGTACGTACGGAACGCCTGCGCCTTGGCGACCAGGTCCTCGTCGCCGGAGCGCCGCGCGGCCTGGAGGAACCAGTCGAACGCCGCGGTGGCGTGGGCCTTGCGCTCGAAGTGGAGCTCGGCGAAGGGGCGGAAGCGCGCGTGCAGGTTCTGCGCCGTGAACGTCTCACCGGAGGCGATGAGCTCCTCCAGCTCCGCGTCGCTGGGCTCGGGCGGCTCCACGACGCGCACCTCCCGGGTCGCGGGAACCGTGCCCCTGATGTCCAGCGGCACGTCCTCGTCGCTGAAGTCGAGGCACAGGGACAGGCGCGCCTGCGCGCTGGTGCTGCGTGCCGAGTGCGGATCGGTCGAGTGGATCTTCCAGACCTCGCCGCGGCGGATGTGGTACAGCGTGTCGTTCTCCGAGTGCAGGGACTCCTCGCTGGTGCGCAGCGGGACCTGCACCCGCAGACCGGGCTTCGCCCACTCCAGGAAGTCCACGTGCGGGGCGATGATCCCTTCGCGCAGCGCGAAAATGCGCACCCACTGCAGCCGCTCCAGGGGGAAGTGCGTGGTCACCAGGGTCATGATGTTCGGCAGCTGCTCGCCCAGTTCCGTGAGCGCCAGCGTGCCCTCGTGCGGGCGGAACGTGACATCGGACTCGGCGCCGCTGGCGTTGGCCAGCACGTGCGACGACCATGAGCCGAAGGTGAAGACGTCGTACTGACCGCCGTATTCGTGGCGGTCCACGAGGGCCAGTTCCTCGTCCAGGTCGTACGAGTCGATGGGCAGCACCGCAAGTCGTTGCGACTTGAGCATGGAATTCCCCTCCACCACAGGATCTTCTGACACACCGGATACCGCTGGGAGTTACTCCCGGCCGGCCGCCCCGACCGTACCGTCGTAGGCGTCACATGCTGTCCCGTCGGCGGGACAAAGGCTGTTCGGCGAGGGGTGCGTGACGTCTTTGCTTGCCCGGCCATTTCTGCGGCATCTACGTTGGCGTCGCGACGGCCCCGAGCCTCGATTCCATCAGTACCCCGGGTCAATTCATGGATATGTCCCGCCGACGGGACGGCATGTGCGGGATTTCCCGTTCGGCAGAGGAAGGGAAAGGCTGGAAATGGAACGACAGGTCACGGCATCGAGTGCGCAGGCATCGCTCGTCGACGAAGTGGCCCAGCTGTGGGCCGAGTTCTTCACCGGCCGCGAAGTGGGCCCCGAGGACGACTTCTTCGCGCTGGGCGGCAACTCAATGACCGGAATCAAGATCATCGACCGGGTGGCCGAGGACTACGGAGTCCAGCTGTCCGTGCGCGACTTCTACCTGGCCCAGACCCCGAGCCGGGTCGCCGAACTGATCGAGCAGGGGCGGTCGGCGACGTGAGGCTGACGCCGGGGCCCGCGGGCGATGTCGACCTCGACACGGTCAACCTCTTCGATCTGGACCTGTACACGTCGGGTGATCCGCACCGGATCTGGGACGTGATGCGGGACAAGGCGCCCGTACACCACCAAGTTCTGCCCGACGGGCGGGAGTTCTGGTCGGTGACCCGCTACGAGGACGTGTGCCGGGTGCTCGGCGACCACCGCGAGTTCACCTCGGAGCGCGGCACGGTCCCCACCCACCTCGGGACCGACGACGAGGCGGCCGGCGTGCTGATGACGTCCACCGACCCGCCCCGGCACACCGAAGTGCGCCGGCCCCTCGGCTCCAAGCTCACCGCTCGCGCGGTGCGGTCCTGGGAGGACTCGATCCGCGCGACGATCGTGCGCTTCCTGGAGCCGGCCCTCGACGGGGAGCCCTACGACCTCGCGGAGCGGGCCCTGCTGCTGCCCGCGATGGTCACCGGGCCGCTGCTCGGCATCCCGGCCAAGGACTGGGAGGAGCTCGTCCAGCTCACCGCGATGGTGACGGCCCCCTCGGACCGGCACTTTCTGGTCGCCCACGAGGCGGCGACGCTGGCCATCTCCCACCACGAACTGGTCAACTACGTACGGGACTGGGCAAGATCGCGCAGGGCCACGGGCGGCGAGGACGACAGCCTGCTGCACCACCTCATGAGCGTACGGCCCGGCGGCGAGCCGCTGACCGACGAGGAGATCGCCCTCGACGGCTACAGCATTCTCCTCGGCGCCAACGTGACGACCCCGCACACCGTTTCGGGCACCGTGCAGGCCCTGATCGAGCGGCCCGAGCAGTTCGAAAAGGTCCAGGCGGACCACTCGCTGATACCGAACCTGGTCGAGGAAGGGCTGCGCTGGACGTCCGCCGCCTGCAACTTCATGCGGTACGCGGTGGACGACGTCGAGCTCGACGGGGGAGTCATCCCGGCCCGCGGCGCCGTCGTCGCATGGATCGGCTCAGCTAACCGCGACGCCGCCCAGTTCGCCGATCCGCACACCTTCGACATCACCCGGCCCAACGCCAAACGCCAGGTGGCGTTCGGCTACGGACCGCACTTCTGCATCGGCGCGCCCCTGGCCCGGATGACCCTGCGGATCTTCTTCGAGGAACTGCTCCAGCGGTTCACCTCGCTCGAACTGGCCGGTGAGCCGGAGCACTTGCGCTCGTACTTCATCGCCGGGATGACCCACCTGCCCATCGTCGCCCAGGAACGGCGGACGCCATGACCACCGGTACCACCACCACGTCACCGTGGTTCGTGCGCCCACCGGGCACCGACCACCCGGCCCGCATGTTCTGCTTCCCCTTCTCCGGCGCGGGCGCCTCGGCGTTCAGCGCCTGGCCGGGCGACCTCGACGGGATCGAGATCTGCCCGGTGCAGTTCCCCGGCCGGGAGAACCGGCTCGGCCACCCGCACTACGGCACGTACGAGAATCTCGCCGACGCGCTGGTCGAACCGCTCACTCCGTGGCTGGACCGCCCCTACGCGTTCTTCGCGCACTGTGCGGGCGCGGTGCCCGCGTACGAGACCGTGCTCCGTCTCGCCGCACGCGGGCTGCCGACGCCCGAGGTCCTGTTCGTGTCCGGGCAGCCGGCCCCGCACGATGCGGCCCGCGATCGGATGCTCTCCATGAGCGAGCCCGAACTGCGCGCCGAGGTCCGCTCCTTCGTGCGCAGCCGGGGCGTCGAACCGCGCCCCGACATGCTCGACCTGGGCGTCATGGTGCTGCTGCGCGACACCGCGGCCGCGAGCGCCTACCAGCGGACCGACCCCGCCACCGTGGACTGTCCCGTCGTCGTCCTGCACTGGCGCGAGGACCCGGACGTGGGCCTCGAGGATCTGTACGGATGGCGCCGGTACGCGGACTCGGTGGAGTTCCGGGTCCTGGACGGCGGCCATTACGACTTCATGGACGCGCCCGGTGAACTGCGGGAGATGCTCACCGGCTGGCGCTGACCGCGGCGCGGATCGCACCTCGCTTGTCGCGCCTGTCGCGCCTGTCGCACCTGTCGCACCTGTCACGCCTGTAGGTCGTCGCACCTGCCGCGTGCCGCCCGTCGCCCCTCGCCCTTCGCCTGTACGAGCCGTGGACCGAAGAAGACCGGAAGGAAGAGCCATGAGTGGCGCCGCCGCCGATATTGCCGTGATCGGGATGTCGTGCCGCTTTCCCGGTGTGCACGACCCGGACGGCTTCTGGCGTCTGCTGCGGGACGGGGAGTCGACCATCGGCACGTTCCCCGGGCAGCGTGCCGACGACGCCAACTCCCGGTACGCCGCGCACCCGGACGCGGCCACGCTCGGCTCGGGCTCGTTCTTCGACTCCGTCGACGGCTTCGACGCGGGGTTCTTCGGCATCGGTGCCGCGGAAGCGGCCGCCATGGACCCGGCGCAGCGGCTCGGACTCGAACTCGCCTGGGAGGCCGTCGAGAACGCACGCCTCGCGGCGGACACCCTCGCGGGCCGCGAGGTCGACGTGGTGGTCGGTGCGGCCGCCTCCGGCTACGACCTGCTGCGCAAGCTGTCCGGCAGTGACCAGGACGACCACTACGCCGCGCTCGGCTCCAGCGGCGCGCTGATCGCCAACCGCATCTCGAACTTCCTCGACGTGCGCGGGATGAGCTTCAGCGCGGACTCGGGCCAGTCCTCCTCACTCGTCTCCCTTGCGCTGACCTGTGAGCGGATCCGATCCGGCGCGGTCGACCTGGCGCTCGCCGGCGGTGTGCAGCTGGTCGTCGATCCGGAGGCCGGTGCGGGCCTGGCCAATCTGGGCGCCCTGTCGCCCGACGGCCGCTGCTACCCCTTCGACGCAAAGGCCAACGGTTTCACGCGGGGCGAGGGCGGGGCATTCGTCCTGCTCAAGCGGGCCGATCTCGCCCTCGCCGACGGCGACCACATCCACGCCCTGATCCGCGGCTGGGGCGTGGCAAGCGCCGGCGCGAGCGCCCGGATGCCGGACCCCAGCCCCACCGGGCAGGCCGCAGCCGTCCGCTCCGCCCTCACGCGGGCCGGCATCGACTTCGACGATGTCGACTACGTCGAGGCCCACGGCACCGGCACCCGGCTCGGCGACCCGGCCGAACTCTCGGGCCTGCGGCAGGTGTCGGGGCCCTCGGGCCGCACCCGCCCGCTGGCCGTCGGTTCGGTGAAGGCGAACGTCGGACACCTGGAGCCGGCCGCGGGCATCGTCGGCTTCGTCAAAGCCGCGCTCTGCGTGGAGCACGGCCACCTCGTCCCCACTCCCGGCTTCACCACCGCCAACCCCGCCGTCGAGGACTTCCACCGAGACTTCGAGGTCCTGCGCGCCACGCGCCCCTGGCCGGGCACCGCGCAGCGGCCGCGCCGGGCCGGGGTGTCGTCCATCGGCATGGGCGGCACCAATGCGCACGTCATCCTCGAACAGGCACCGACACCGTACGAGGCAGCGCACGACGCCCCGCACAACGCGTCGCATGACGCGGTGGAAGACGCCCCGCGCAACGCGTCGCATGACGCCACCGGCCGCCCGGACGCTCCTGTCGCATGGGTGCTGTCCGCGCGTTCGGAAAGCGCCCTGCGCGCCCAGGCGGCGCGCCTGCACGAGCGGGTGGCCGCGGACCCCGTCGTCTCGCGGGAAGACGTGGCCCATGCGCTGGTATCGACGCGAACGGCCTTCGAGCACCGGGCCGTTGTCGTCGCCGACGACCGCGAGGAAGCGCTTGCGGGCCTGACGGACCTGGCCGCCGGCGACACCGGGACCCGGGTGATCCGCGGCACGGCCACCGGACCCGCGGGCCCGGTCGTCCTCGTCTTCCCCGGCCAGGGCTCTCAGTGGGCCGGCATGGGGCGGCAGCTGTACGCGCAGTCGGAGGTCTTCGCCCGCTCGATCGACGCGTGTTCGCGCGCTCTCGAGCCCTGGCAGGACTGGTCGCTCGTCGACCTGGTGACCGGCGCCGCATCGGCCCCGTCGCTGGAGGACGGGGACAGTGTGGTCCAGCCCGCCCTGTTCTCGGTGATGGTGTCCCTGGCGCACCTGTGGCGCTCGCTCGGTGTGGTCCCCGATGCGGTGGTGGGGCACTCGCAGGGCGAGATCGCGGCGGCGTGCGTGGCCGGTGCGCTCAGCCTCGAGGACGCCGCACGGGTTGTCGCGCTGCGCAGCCAGGCCCTGGCGCCGCTGGTCGGCCAGGGCGGGATGAGCGCCGTGGGCGCGTCGCAGCAGTGGGTCGAGGAGCGCCTGGTGCGCTGGGCGGGCCGGCTCTCGGTGGCGGTGGCCAACGGGCCGGCCTCCGTGGTGATCTCCGGAGACCCGGGGGCCCTCGACGAGTTCGAGGCGGCGGCGCACGGCGAAGGCATCCGGGCGCGCCGGCTGAAGGTCGACTACGCGTCCCACTCCCACCACGTGGAGCGCGTCCGCGACCAGGTACTGCGGGCCGCCGAAGGGATCGCGCCCCGGCCGGCCGAGGTGGAGTTCCACTCCACAGTCACCACGGGCCTGTTGGACGGCCGTGCTCTCGACGCCTCGTACTGGTACTCCAATCTGCGCTCGACCGTGCGCTTCGGCGAGGTCATCGAGCACCTCATGCGCGAACGCGGCGGGGTGTACGTGGAAGTGAGCCCGCATCCCATCCTCCAGATCGGCATGGAGGAGGCCGCGGACGCGCTGACCGCCCCGCCCGCGGACGCGCTGACCGCCCCGCCCGCGGACGCGCCGACCGCCCCGCCCGCCGTCGTCTCCACCCTCAACCGGCAGGACGGGGGACTGGCGACGGTCCTGAGGTCGCTCGGCTCCCTGCACGTACGCGGGGTGCCGGTTGACTGGGCCGCGGCGAACGCGGCGATGGCCGGGAACCCCGCGCCACGGCGGATCGCCCTGCCGACCTACCCCTTCCAGCGACAGCGGCACTGGCTCAAAGCGTCCCCGAGCTCCGACGCCGCGCACGACACGGCTGGACATCCGGACACGGCCGGCGTCCGCGCCGCGGACCTCGACTCGGCCCAGGCGGTGCGCGCCCTGGTGTGCACGGAGACGGCGGCGCTGCTTGCCACCAGAGGCGCCGCGCTGAGCGGCGCGGAGGTCCAGGCCCGGGCCACCGAGACGTTCAAGTCCCTCGGCTTCGACTCCTCCATGGCCATCGACCTGCGCAACCGGCTGGGCGAGGCGGCCGCCCAACGCCTGCCCGCCACCGTGGCGTTCACCTACCCCACGCCGCAGCAGCTCGCCGACCACCTGTGGTCGCGGCTCGAGCCGGACCGTCCCCAGGCCGAGCCTGGCGCGGAGGACACGGCCGGCCCGGTGCCGGCGGACAGCAGTGATGACGACCTGTACGCCCTGATCGACAGCGGATACGTGTAGCCGCTCTTTCTTCCAAGTAACTGTTGAGGGAGGCCCTGGTGGAAGAAGTGGACAAGCTCCGGTCCTACTTGCGGCGTGCGGTCGGCGACGCGCAGGAGCTGCGCGAGCGGGTACGCGAGCTGGAGGAGGGTGCCCGCGAGCCGATCGCCGTCGTGGGTGTGGGGTGCCGCTTTCCCGGCGGGGTCTCCTCTCCCGAGGAGCTGTGGTCGCTCGTGTCCCAGGAGACGGACGCGATGGGCGGCTTCCCCACCGACCGCGGCTGGGACCTCGACGCCCTGTACGACCCGGACCCGCAGGCCCGGGGAAAGACGTACACGCGCACCGGCGGCTTCCTGCACGAACTGCCGGACTTCGACGCGGAGTTCTTCGGCATCAGCCCGCGCGAGGCCCTCGCCATGGATCCGCAGCAGCGGCTGATGCTCGAGACCACGTGGGAGGCGCTGGAGCGCGCGGGCATCGACCCGGCCACGCTGCGCGGTTCGCAGACGGGGGTGTTCACCGGCCTGTACGGCGTCGACTACGGCCCCCGTATGGGCGGCGGAGCGGCCGGTGAGACCGAGGGCTTCGGCATGACCGGCACCTACCTCAGCGTGGCCTCGGGCCGCGTGGCCTATGCCCTGGGTCTGCACGGACCGGCCGTCTCCACCGACACCGCCTGCTCGTCCTCCCTCGTCGCCATCCACCAGGCCGTACGGTCCCTGCGCTCGGGGGAGTCCACGCTGGCGCTCGCCGGCGGCGTGGCCACGCTGCCCACCCCGGGGATGCTCGTGGAGATGTCCCGCCAGCGGGGCCTGTCCGAGGACGGCCGGTGCAAGGCGTTCGCGAACGCGGCCGACGGCACCGGGTTCTCCGAGGGCGCGGGCGTCCTCGTCCTGGAGCGGCTCTCGGACGCCCGGCGCAACGGCCACCGGGTCTGGGCGGTGATCCGCGGTTCGGCGATCAACCAGGACGGCGCCTCCAACGGCCTGTCCGCGCCGAACGAGCTCGCACAGCAGCGCGTCATCCGCGCGGCCCTTGCCGACGCGGGCCTCGCGGTCACCGATGTGGACGCCGTCGAGGCGCACGGCACCGGCACCCGGCTCGGTGACCCGCTGGAGGCGGAGGCGCTGCTCGCCACCTACGGGCAGGGCCGCGAGGGCCGAAGCCCGCTGTATCTCGGCTCGTTGAAGTCCAACATCGGCCACACGCAGGCGGCCGCGGGCGTCGCGGGCACCATCAAAATGATCATGGCGATACGGCACGGAGTGCTGCCGAGGACCCTGCATGTCGACCGGCCCTCCGAGCACGTCGACTGGTCGACCGGGGCGGTGGAACTGCTCACCGGGGCCCGCGAGTGGACCACGCCCGAGGACAGGCCCCGGCGCGCGGGCATCTCCGCCTTCGGTATCAGCGGCACCAACGCGCACCTGATCCTGGAGCAGCCGCCCGAGGAGGCGGGGTCCGGCCAGCCCCCCAAGAGCGGTCAACTGCCGTCCCGTACCGGTGCGGTGGTGCCGTGGGTGCTTTCCGCGCGTTCGAGGGACGCGCTGCGGGCTCAGGCGCAGAAGCTGTACGACGCCGTCGCGTACGAGGGTGCGGCGGGCCTCGACCCGGCGGCCGTGGGCCGGGCACTGGTGACCCGGAGGTCGCTGTTCGAGCACCGGCAGGTGGTCATCGGCGCCGACCGCACCGAGCTCCTGGAGCGGCTCGCCGCCGTCGCCGCCGGCGACGAGCAGGGCTCCACCGGCGGAGTCGTCCGCGGCCAGGCGGCTCCCGTGGGCAAGACGGTGTTCGTCTTCCCCGGCCAGGGCGCCCAGTGGGTCGCGATGGGCCGCGAACTGTGGCAGACCTCCCCGGTCTTCGCCGACCAACTGCGGGCCTGCGAGGCCGCGCTCGCACCCCATGTCGCGTGGTCTCTGATCGACACCGTGTGCGGTGGGCCCGAAGCCGCCGACCTGGGGGACGTGGACGTCGTACAGCCCGTCCTGTGGGCCGTGATGGTGTCCCTGGCGCAGGTGTGGCGCTCCCTGGGCGTCACACCGGACGTGGTGATCGGCCACTCCCAGGGCGAGATCGCCGCGGCCTACGTGGCGGGCGCCCTCACCCTCGAGGACGCCGCGAAGATCGTGGCCCTGCGCTCCCGTATCGCGATCGAGGTCGCCGGCAAGGGCACCATGGCGGGCATCCTGCTTCCCGAGGACAACGTCCGCGAACGCCTCGCCCAGTGGCAGGGCCGGATCGGCATCGCCGCACTGAACGGCCCCAACTCCACCACCGTCTCCGGCGAGACCCAGGCCGTCGAGGAACTGGTCGAAACCCTTCAGGCCGAGGGCGTCCGGGCCCGTCTGATCAAGGTCAGCGTGCCCGCTCACTCCCCGCTGATGGACCGTTTCGACGGCCGGCTCCAGGCCGAGCTCGGCACCATCACGCCGAAGCCCTCACCGGTGACGATCGTCTCCACGGTGACCGGCGCCACGATCGACCCGCTGATGCTCGACACCGCGTACTGGTACCGCAATCTGCGCGAGCCCGTACAGTTCGCGACCGCCATGCAGGGGCTGATCGAGCAGGAGCCCGACAGCGCCGTGATCGAGATCAGCCCGCACCCGCTGCTCGTGATGACCGTCCAGGAGATGTTCGACGCCACCGAGGGCGCCACCGGCTTCGCGGTCGGCTCGCTGCGCCGCGACGAGGGCGGGTTCGCGAGGCTGTACGAGTCGGCGGCAGAAGCCTTCACGGCCGGCGCCGACGTGGCCTGGCAGGCGGCGTTCGAGGGCGTGGACGACACCGGCGTCGACCTGCCGACGTACGCCTTCCAGCGCCGCCGGTACTGGCTGAACACCCCTGAGGAGACCACCGCCGTCGGCACCTCGGACCATCCGCTGCTCGACAGCGTGATCGACCTGCCCGACGACGGAGGGCGCACCAGCGTCGTGGGCAGCGCACGCCTCGGCCTGGAACGTCACCCGTGGCTCGCCGAGCAGGTGGTGCACGGCGCGGTCCTGGTCCCGGCCGCGGTCCTCGCGGAACTCGCGGCGTGGGCGGCGCACAAGACCGGCCGCGCCGCGGTCGGCGAAC
>NZ_JBEPEW010000041.1:0-58704 GCF_040300965.1 Streptomyces mesophilus
CAGCCGCCGCCAGAACGAGCGGGCCCCGGGGGCGGGGGCGGCCTGGACCGTCCCCGCCTCCTTGACCAACAGTGCTTCAGTCATGACAAGTGCTCGGCAACCGCGGTCACTTGACCGAGACCTGCGAGATGTCCAGGACGCCCGTCCAGTCGCTGATCACGACGTTCTTGATGTCCTTGCCGTACAGGCGCTTGTAGACGGGGTGGAACAGCGGCACCGTCAGGGCCTGCTCGCCGATCTTCCGGTCCAGGGCGCCCCAGCGTGCGGCCGCCGCGTCCAGGTCGGTCAGCTTGTTGATCTCGTCGATCTCCTTGTTGACCGCGGGGTCGTTCAGCTCGGCCGCGTTGTAGTTGCCCGAGCCCTCCTTGACGATCTGCCGACCGTCGAAGATCGGCGCGATGAACGGGCCGCCGGAGGGCCAGTCGGCGCCCCAGTGCGCGAGGAAGAGCCCGGGCGCGCTCTTCACGTTGTGGATCTTCTCGCTGTAGTCGTTGGACTCCAGGCCGTCCAGCTCGACCGTGAACCCGGCCTTCTGCAGCGCCTCTTGGAGCGCGGTGGCGATCTCGGGGCTGGTCTCGAAGTCCTTGTCGGTGGAGTGCGTGAGCTTGATCTTGAGACCGTCCTTGTGACCGGCCTCCTTGAGCAGCTCCTTGGCCTTCTCGGCGTCGCCCGTCTCACCTGCCGGGAAGTGGTCGTACTTCGTGTACCCGAAGGACTTCTGCGGCGGCAGGAAGGTGGTCGCGGGCTCGGCGAGCGAGGAGCCGCCGGCCGCGTTGATCACCGAGGAGCGGTTCACGGCGTACGAGATGGCCTGGCGCACCTTCGGGTCGTCGAAGGGCTTCGCCTTCGGGTTGAACGCCAGGTAGTTGACGTATCCGAAGTGCCCGGTGCCGACCCGCTCGGCCAGCTTCTTGTCGCCGCTGACCTTGGCGAGCTCGGCAGGACCGAGGTTGGTGTCGGTGGTGACCGCCGCGGCGTCCGCGCCCTGACTGGCCTGGAGGCGCTGGTTGATGACGGCGGAGTCGAGACCGGAGCGGACGTCGATCTTGTCCGGGTAGGCCTTGCGCTCCTCGTCGGTCTTCGGGTCCCAGTGCTTGTTGCGCTCAAGGACGAGGTGCTCGCCGTCGTTCTCGTTCTTGACGACCTTGTACGGGCCCGAGGAGACCGGGTGCTCCTCGTACTTGGTGCCCTTGTCCTTGGCCTTCGGGACCGGCGCGAACTGCGTCTGCGTCGCGAGGTAGGGGAACTCGCCCTCCGGCTTGTTCAGCTTGAAGACGATGGTGCGCTCGTCCGGGGTCTCGATCGAGTCGAGGCCCTTCTTCGACTTGTACGGGCCTTCGTACTTGTCGCCGCCGATCAGCCAGTCCCTCAAGTAGGGCGCGCCGCCGGACAGTTCGGCCGCGAAGGACCGCTCGATGCCGTACTTGATGTCGGCCGAGGTGATCGGCGTGCCGTCCTCGTACTTGAGGCCCTCCTTGAGGGTGTACGTCCAGACGGTGGCGTCCTTGTTGGGCTTGCCCAGGTCGGTCGCGAGGTCCGGCACGACCTCGGCGCCGGCCGCGCCGTCCTCGCGGTTGCGGGTGGTGAGCGTACGGAAGACCAGGCTCGGGACGTTGCCGCCGCCGGAGGTGTAGAGGCGGGCCGGGTCGAAGTCCTGCTGCGGGTTGGAGTTGAGGACGGTGAGCGTGCCGCCCTTCGCGGGCTTGCCGTCCGCACCCGAACCGCCGCCGTCCGATGAGTCCTCGGGCCCTGCGCAGGCGGCGAGGCCCGCGGCCAGGACGAGGCTGACGGACGCGCCGGCGACACGGCGGGATATGACGGATATGCGACTCATCGCAAGGAGACCTCTCGGGATCACGGAACGGGGCAGGAAGGCACAGCAGGTGCATCGGATTCCGCCCCGGCGCAGAGCAGCGCCAAGAACCCTTGAGGAAAGGTGAAGTGGTGGTCGTCACGGACCGGAAAGAGACCGTCGCGGACCGACGCACACGCCAGGGGCGGGTACGTCAGCGACAGTGGATGTCGGCGGCGCAGAGCGCGCTCACGCCGAACAGCGCCAGCTCAAGGGCGGCGCTCGCAGGGGCGTGACGGGTCGACATGGCGAGAAATATCCATGACCATCGCCGGGAAGTCAAAGCAATGAGACGGCGATCTCAGGATCCGGGACAGCCGTGATCAACTGTTGGGATACACCCAGGGGTTGGCCTTGCACTTGATGCCGTCGTGGTCCAGGAACTTCGTCTGCTGCTGCATGACCGGCGCGAGCCCGCCGTCCACGCTGCAGCTCACATGGTTGAACCCGAGCCGGTGACCGACCTCGTGGTTGATCAGCATCTGCCGGTACGCGAAGATCGCGTCACCATAGGTCTCGGCGCCCTGCGCCCAACGGTCGGCATTGATCATCACGCGGTTCGTGGCGGCCGAATCGCACGAGACGTTGTCCTGCGTCGTGTCGAGCCCGGACTTCGCACACCAGGTGGCCGTGGTCCCCCGGCTGGCCAGGGTGATGACGAAGTCGGCCTTGCCGCTGGAGACCCGCTCGAAGGTGCGCGCGCCCTTGTGCGCCCAACTCCGTTCATCGTTCAGGGTCTTCTGTACGGCTTCGGCGAACAGCGCGCCGTCCAGGCCGAGTCCCTTCTCGACATCCACCCGGTAGCGGAACTTCTGGCCGGTGCCCGGGGCCTTGTCGAGACCGCCGACCGCCTCGAACTCGCCGCTCGCCTGCTTCGGCGGCAGAGCGGCCCTCTTCGCCATCTTCTGCTCGTACGAGAGCGGCTGCTGCTCGGCGGGCGCCTGACGTGCGTCGGAGCGCGAGGCCTCGGAGGCGTCGCCCCGTTCGCCGCCCTTGGCGTCCGCGGCCTGCGTCTGCGGATCCTGCTCCCGCCCGTCGGCCACCTGACCGGCGACGACCACGGCGAGCACGGTGGTCACGGCGGCGGCCGCGATCCCGGTGAACGTCAGCCCCTTGGTCTTCTTCTGCGGCGGATCGGGCTGTACGGGGGCGGCGGGCGGCGCCTCGTCCTCGCTCAGCTCATGCCGGAAGTCGGTCACGGCGGCGTACGGGTCATGGGGCGGGCGACGCGCGGCTGGGTCGAAGAGATCCGGCTCGTCGGCGAGCGGATCGAGCCGGTCGAACGCGGAGACGTACTCACCGCGCGGACCGGGGATCCGGGGCTGCGGACCGGTCTGGGTGACGCGGGGCTGCGGACCCGTCTGAGTGACGCGAGGCTGAGGCCCGGTCTGGCTGAAGCGCGCCTGCGGACCGGTGTCCGATATCCGAGACTGAGGCCCGGTCTGGCCGATCCGAGGCTGAGGCCCGGTCTGGCCGATCCGAGGCTGCGGCCCCGTCTGACCGACGCGCGGCTGCGCCCCGGTCCCGGATATCGCGCCCCATCCGCCGCCGGTCTCCCGCTGCTGCGGATGCGGCCGGCCGGCCCCCGGCGGCGGCACCCGCGGGGTGCCGTGGGCCGGGGTCCCGTCGGGGCGTACCCGCGGAACTCCGTGCGGAGGTGTCATGGCGGGACGGGCCTGGGGCACACCGTACGGAGGCGTCATCGCCGGACGCGCCTGCGGCACACCACGCGGCGGGGTCAGGTCGGGCCGGCCCTGCGCCGGACCCGGCGGCGGCCCGGAACGGCGACGGCGTCCCTTGCCCTCAGGCACGGCAGAAGCCCCGGATCCACCGGGGACGACGGGTATCGCGCCCGTATCGCTGTCGCTCTTGCCGCCCTTGCGTGCGTGCCTGCCCACTCCCCGCCTCAGCTCTCCACCGTCAAGTCGCCTTGCGCGGCGAGCAGTTCACGTACCGCCGTGGCCACCACGTCCGGGTACTCCATCATCGCCACATGCCCCGCCTCTGGCAACGAAAGGAGACGGGAGCCACGGAAGGCACGCGCCGCTTTCTGCGCCATCCGGTACGAGACCAGCTGATCGCGTCCGCCGTAGACGAGCAGCGTCGGCGCGAGCACCCGCTCGGCCTGCCGCCACAGCCCGTGCTGGCCACCGAGGGTGTAGGCGTCGACGATGCCGCGTGCCGAGCGGGCCATCGCATCCCAGAAATAAGGGAGTTGGAGCCGCCGCTCCATCTCCTGCACCGCGTGCGCGAAACCCTCGGGCGTGACCATCTTCGGATCGCCGTAGCAGAGCGACATCACACCGCGCGTGCGCTGCTCGGGCGTCCAGTCCTTGGTCAGCCGCGCGAAAAGCTGCGCCACACCCGGCAGCGCCACCAGCGCGGTCGGCACCGCGGTGCGCTGCACCCGGATCTCCGGCAGCGCGGGAGAGACCAGCGTCAGGGTCCGTACGAGATCGGGGCGTACCGCCGCGACGCGGGTCGCGACCGCACCGCCCATCGAGTTGCCGAACAGGTGCACCGGACCGCGGCCGCTCGCGTCGAGCAGCCGGATGACGGCGCGGGCGTGCCCGGTCACCGAATAGTTGCCGTCGTCCGGCGGCGGCGAGTCGCCGAAGCCGGGCAGATCGACCGCCTCGCAGTCCAGGACGTCCTCGAGCAGCGGCATCAGCGCCGACCAGTTCTGCGAGGAACCACCGAGCCCGTGCACGAACAGCGCGGGCGCCAGACCCGCACGCACCGGCGGTCTCGAACGCACCGTGAGCGTCAGCCCCGGCAGGGACACCTGGCGCAGCTTCTCGCCCTCGGCGACCCGCACCGGCAGCGTTTTCGGGGTCACCGCGGCGGCGACGGCACCCGGAAGCTCGGTCGAAGACATACGGCGATGTTACGAGACGATCACGCGTTGGATCACGTGTTCGCGGTCACACGATCGCGTAGCGCCCCGAAACGGATCCTCCTACGCTCATGGAGGAAGGGCATACGCCCAGGAAGCATGGGCACACGCCCTGGCCCCTGACTTCTTATGAGAGAGGGAGCCAGTCATGACGGTCGACCCCACCGAGCCGGACACCTTCGAAGAGGACGACTCGCTCGCCCCGGAGGCGCCGGAGGCCGACGCCGCCGAACAGCACACCGAGCTGCGGCAGCAGGACGACGAGGCGGAACCGCGCTTCGATCCGTCCAACGCCGATGCCGCCGACGCCGTGGAGCAGTCGAGGGTGGTGAGCCAGGACGAGGACGACTACCGCTGACGGACTGATGTTCGCCGGCGGCCGCTTTGCCCTCGTATCCAGGCATTACGGGGCTTTCCACAGGGCTGGACACGCGTCCGGTCCATGAAATTCTGCCTCCGAGCCGCGCACACGACGGTTACCGAAAAGTACGATGACGAAGCGGCAGCACAACCGCACACGGAACAGCCATGTATGGGGAGGCGGCGTGACAGCCACCGAGCAGACCGAGGCCGCGGCCCGTCCGCGGGGCACCCGCCTGCCGCGCCGGGCCCGCCGCAATCAGCTTCTGGGCGCGGCCCAGGAAGTCTTCGTTGCGCAGGGATACCACGCGGCGGCGATGGACGATATCGCCGAGCGCGCGGGCGTCAGCAAGCCGGTGCTCTACCAGCACTTCCCCGGCAAGCTCGACCTCTATCTCGCCCTGCTCGACCAGCACTGCGAGTCGCTTCTGACGGCGGTGCAGGCGGCTCTGGAGTCCACCACGGACAACAAGCTGCGGGTCGCCGCGACGATGGACGCGTACTTCACGTACGTCCAGGACCAGGGCGGTGCGTTCCGCCTGGTCTTCGAGTCGGACCTCACCAATGAGCCGGCCGTACGCGAGCGCGTCGAGAAGGTCACGCTCGAGTGCGCCCAGGCGATCGCCGTGGTGATCGCGGAGGACACCGGTCTGTCCAAGGACGAGTCGATGCTGCTCGCCGTCGGCCTCGGCGGTTTCGCCCAGGTCGTGGCGCGCTACTGGCTGCACAGCGAGTCCAAGGTCGACCGCGACAAGGCCGTCGAGCTCCTCACCTCGCTGGCCTGGCGCGGTGTGGCGGGCTTCCCGCTGCACGGCACGGACCAGCACTAGGTCGCGTCCGGCGCCGTATTCCTCGCGGCTGTTCGCTGCGAGCGTGCACGGCGGCGCGCTGCCGAGTCCCCTCACCGGGCTAATGTGTGCTGCGTACGGCGCGGACGCCCGCGCACCACTGACCGTCGGAGGGACAAAGCCGTGGAGGTCAAGATCGGCGTGCAGCACGCGCCGCGCGAGATCGTTCTGGAGAGCGGCCAGACCGCCGCAGAGGTCGAGAAGGCGGTGTCGGAGGCGCTGAGCGGCAAGTCTCAGCTGCTCACTCTCGTGGACGACCACGGCCGCAAGGTCCTGGTGCCGGCCGAGCGGCTCGCGTATGTCGAGCTCGGTGAGCCGACCTCGCGCAAGGTGGGCTTCAGCGCCCTCTAGGCCGCGCCGCCGAAGATGAACAGGGCGGGCCCCGGAGATGAACTCTCCGGGGCCCGCCCTTTTGTCGCGCCCTTGCCGCCGGAGGCGTCAATTCACCTGCAGCGAAAGGAGGGTTGCATTCCGTGCGCCCCGGGTAGGACCGGCTGTGACCGATTTGCACCCTGGCCGCGGGAGGACCCATGTTTCTGGAAGCGCTCGCCTCCGTACTCCTCGGCCTGGCCCTCGCCCTGCTCGCGGGGTACCGGCTCGGACACCGGCTGCCGGCCCGCAATCTGGTCCTCGCGACCGGTGCGGCGGGCGCCTTGTTCGGCGCCTTCGTCACCCACTCCGCGCTCGGCCCCGGCCATGCGCTCCCGGTTCTGGGCGGTGCGGTGGTCGTCGCGGTGGCCCTGCTGTCGCTCCTGGTGCGGCCTGCGGGAAGGGGTAACTCGGCCCGGTCAGGGCGTTCCGCGCACGCCCTCTGAGACCGGGCCGAACCGGTAGGAACCTACGCGGCGAGCCCCGGAGCCGGCCCACCCGGCAATCCCGGAGCCGGCCTACCCGGCAATCCCGGAGCCGGCCTACGCGGCAAGACCCAGCGCCGCCATCCGCTTCGTGTGCGCCTCGGTGATCCGCGAGAACATCCGCCCCACCTCGGCCAGATCGAACCCGTCCGCGACCCCGCCCACAAGCATGGTGGACAGCGCGTCCCGGTCGGCCACGACCCGCTGCGACTGCGACAGGGCCTCGCCCATCAGGCGGCGGGCCCACAGCGCGAGACGTCCGCCCACGCGGTGATCCGCGTCGATCGCGGCCCGCACCTTCTCCACGGCGAAGGACGCGTGGCCCGTGTCGTCCAGGACGGCGAGCACCAGGCTGCGCGTGTCCGAGTCGAGCCGGGCCGCGACCTCCCGGTAGAAGTCCGATGCGATCGAGTCGCCGACGTACGCCTTGACCAGGCCCTCGAGCCAGTCCGACGGCGCCGTCTGCTTGTGGAAGCCGTCGAGCGCAGCCACGAACGGGTCCATCGCCTCGACCGGCTCCGCACCGATCGCCGAGAGCCGGTCCCGCAGCTGCTCGAAGTGGTGGAACTCGGCCGAGGCCATCTTCGCCAGCTCCGCCTTGTCGCCGAGCGTCGGCGCCAGCTTCGCGTCCTCCGCGAGGCGCTCGAAAGCGGCGAGCTCGCCGTACGCGAGCGCACCCAGGAGGTCGACGACCGCGGCGCGGTACTGCGGGTCCGCACTGGCCGTGGCCCAGTCCTGGGCTGCGATTCCGGTCGGCGACGGGGCTTCCGGGGTGTTGTCAGGCGTCTCCATGAACCGCACAATAGCCCGCCTGCCGGGCCTCGTAAGGCCCTGGTCATCGGCTGTGACCAGCGTGACGTGAGGAATTTGACAGACACGCCTGCAGGTACTCGGGGTACAGTGGTAATGCGCCCGCTGAGCCGTGGCCGGTTTTCCCCTGCGTACGAGACGTACGGAGAGTGGACCGACCGCCTCGACGGGCCATCCCGAATGAGGATGCCCGGTCGGTGGCCCGATCGGCTCCGACCCGACAGCCCTCAAATGACGTACATGGATGTACGTCCCAGAGGGGCCCCTCAGCGGCACGAGCGCTCGAGCGACGGCTGTGGTCCCGCGCCACCCGGCCTGCGCCAAGCGGCCGGAAGCTACCGGCTCGGCCACCGGCGGACTGCTTTTTTCGCAGGTCCCGCCCGGTCAGACCCCCAGCGTTCGCCTTGTGCCGCGTCTCACAGAAGAGGCAGCACCCTGAACACGCCTACGACTTTCCGAGAGCTCGGGATCCTTCCCGAGACCGCCGAGGCCCTTGAGGCCGTCGGTATCACCACCCCGTTCCCGATCCAGGAGATGACGCTCCCCGTAGCGCTCTCCGGCACCGATGTCATCGGCCAGGCCAAGACCGGCACGGGCAAGACGCTGGGCTTCGGCCTGCCGCTGCTCGAGCGCGTCACGGTCCCCGCCGATGTCGAGGCGGGCCGGGCCAAGCCCGAGGACCTCACCGAGGCGCCGCAGGCGCTCATCGTGGTCCCCACCCGAGAGCTGTGCACCCAGGTCACCAATGACCTGCTCACGGCCGGCAAGGTGCGCAATGTGCGCGTCCTCGCCATATATGGCGGCCGTGCCTACGAGCCGCAGGTCGAGGCCCTCAAGAAGGGCGTCGACGTGGTCGTCGGCACCCCGGGCCGGCTGCTCGACCTCGCCGGGCAGAAGAAGCTGAACCTCTCCAAGGTGAAGTGCCTGGTCCTCGACGAGGCCGACGAGATGCTCGACCTGGGCTTCCTGCCCGACGTCGAGAAGATCATCAACCTCCTTCCGGCCAAGCGTCAGACCATGCTGTTCTCGGCGACCATGCCGGGCGCCGTCATCGGCCTCGCGCGCCGCTACATGTCGCAGCCCACGCACATCCGCGCCACCGCGCCGGACGACGAGGGCCAGACCGTACGGAACACGGCGCAGTTCGTGTACCGCGCGCACTCCATGGACAAGCCGGAGATGATCTCCCGCATCCTGCAGGCCGAAGGCCGCGGGCTCGCGATGGTCTTCTGCCGTACGAAGCGCACGGCGGCCGACATCGCCGAGCAGCTCGAAAAGCGCGGCTTCGCCTCCGGCGCCGTCCACGGCGACCTGGGCCAGGGCGCGCGTGAGCAGGCCCTGCGCGCGTTCCGCAACGGCAAGGTCGACGTGCTCGTCTGCACCGATGTCGCCGCGCGCGGTATCGATGTCGAGGGCGTCACGCACGTCATCAACTACCAGTCGCCGGAGGAGGAGAAGACCTACCTCCACCGCATCGGCCGCACCGGCCGCGCGGGCGCCAAGGGCATCGCGATCACGCTGGTCGACTGGGACGACATCCCGCGCTGGCAGCTGATCAACAAGGCGCTCGAGCTGGACTTCAACGACCCGGTCGAGACGTACTCCTCGTCCCCGCACCTCTTCACCGACCTCAACATTCCCGAGGGCACGAAGGGTGTGCTGCCGCGCGCCGACCGCACGCGTGCGGGTCTGGACGCGGAGCAGCTCGAGGACCTGGGCGAGCCGGGCGGCCGTAACTCCCGCGGTTCCTCGCGTCGTGGTGGCCCCAAGGCCGCGACGGAGACCGAGGAGCGCCCGGCCCGCACGCGTACGCCGCGTCAGCGTCGCCGTACCCGTGGCGGTACGGCGGTGGACGGTACGGCCACGGAGGCTCCGGCCACCGAGACCGCCCCGGCCGCCGAGGCTCCCGCCGCCGAGTCCGCGGAGGGTGCGGCCAAGCCGCGCCGCCGTCGTACGCGGACGCGCAAGCCGGCCGGCGAGCAGTCGGAGAGCTGACCACTCACGCTGTCGTGGCCCGGTCCCCTGATGGGGACCGGGCCACGTTGCGTTCGGGGCTCAGGTCGAGCCGAGACCGGGCTGTACAAGGTGAGGCCGGGCCACACGTTGCGCGCACACGGGTGAGCCCTCGCCGCCCCGCCTTCGAGGGCTCCGCCCCAGACCCCCGGTGGTCATCCGGGGCGGTTAGCCTCGCTGCATGAGCAGGCCGCCCACCTTCATGCCACCCCCGTGCGCCCACGCCGCCGTCCTTCGCACCGCGCGCGGCGACTTCGCCGTCATCGACGCACGGCCGAGCGGCACCCCCAGAGGAACCGTCGTCCTGCTCCCCGGGTTCACCGGCAGCAAAGAGGACTTCATCGCGCTGCACGAGCCGCTGGCGGAGGCCGGGTACCGCAGCGTCGCCGTCGACGGGCGTGGGCAGTACGAGTCCGAGGGCCCGGGGGACGACCAAGCGCCGTACGCACAGGGCGAGTTGGCGCGTGACGTGCTCGCCCAGGTGGAGGCGCTGGCCGCCGGGCCCGTACATCTCGTGGGTCATTCGCTCGGCGGCCAGATCTCGCGCGCGGCCGTACTCCTGGACGCCTCGCCCTTCGCGTCCCTCACCCTGATGTCCTCGGGACCCGCGCAGATCTCCCCCTCGCAGCAACAGCGCGCCAAGCTGCTGCTCGACGCGCTGGCCGTGATGGACATGGCGCAGGTGTGGGAGGCGATCCAGGCCCTCGACGCCCCCGAGGAGACGGACACGGACGCCGAGCTGCGCGGCCGCTGGCTGCGCCACAGCCCGGCTCAACTCACCGCCACGGGGCGCCAGTTGCTGGCCGAACCCGACCGAGTGGCCGAACTCGCCGCCGTACCGCTGCCGATGCATGTGGTGTCCGGGGAGCGGGACGACACCTGGCCCGTGCCGCTGTTCGACGAGATGGCCCGGCGGCTCGGCGCCGAGCGGAGCGTCATCGCCGGGGCCGAGCACTCCCCCAACACCGATCAGCCGGCGCGCACGGCCGCCGCGCTCATCGCGTTCTGGGACGGGCTCCAAGAGCGCTGACAGGAGCGCCGACCGGCCGGCGTTCAGGGCTCCGGATGGTCCCGCTTCCAGCGCCAGGACCAGATCGCGGAGACCCGGTGGTCGTGTTCACTGACGCGCGGGACGGTCAGCGGGCCCAGGCTCTCGACCGCCTCGTCCGTCCGCGGGTCGTCGCGGAGCAGCAGCCCGTGGACGGCGTTGAGCCGTGAGTTGAGCTCACCCTCGTACACCAGGTCCGCGAGGGCGTCGGCGACGGCGGGTGTGCGGTCGGGGCAGGGTGCCGCGTACTCGGCGACGAAGGCGCGGACCTGCGGATCGGGATCCCGGAGCAGCGCCACGAGCGCGGCCGACACCTCGGTGCTGCCGTCGTGGGCGACGGCCAACCACCAGCCGGCCTGCGCCCGTACGGTGGGGTCCGCATCCCGCGCGAGAGCGAGCGAGGCGACCCGGGCGGCAGGACTGGCCGCGGCTCCCCCGTCGAGGAGCAGCGCGGGGACGCGGGCGCGCACGACAGCGGCGGGATGGTCCGCGTGCCCGAGGCCGATGTCTTCGAGTTCCCCGTGCTCCGTATCGCTCAGCACGTCGAGTACGGCGGCGAGCACCTCGGGATCGTCTTCGCCCTCGGCGACCCAGGCGGTGAGCAGTTCGGCTGCTTCCTTGTCGTAGGAGTTGCGCCGACTCCCTTGCGAGAACACGTACCAGCGCAGGACATCGACGACGAAACGGCGAGGCAGCGGATCCGGATCATGCCGGTATGCCGTCACCGCCGACCAGGTCTGCCTGCTGCGGCGCTCCCCGAGCACCCGGCGCGCGGCCGTCCACGTCACGTCGTCCGGATCGCCCGCCGACACGGCACGCGCCACCAGTTCGTCCACGGGCGTCAGGATGCGGAAGGTCCACTCGAGACCGGTCAGGATCGCCAGATGGCCGGCGCGGACCGTGTGGCCGGCGAGCGACAGCTGCGTCACGTGGTCGTACTCGTCCTCCACGACCTCGGCCCGCACGGGGTTCAACGCGCCGGTCCTGCGCCGCAGTTCGGCCTCGGCACCGCGCTCATGCCACGCCCTCGCCCGGCCGAGCAGCGACTCCCGTACGGGTGCGGGCAGCCGCAGCCCGGGATCGCGCCCCAGGGCGGCCTCCACCATCGCAGGCGAACCTGCGTCAACTGCCCTGAGCAGAGGGGTGGTTCCGTCCGGCAGCGCGACGTCCGGGTCCGCGCCGCCCTCGATCAGCGCTCTCGCCACGCCGAGGTCGTACGCGGCGACGGCCGCGCAGAGCACCGGCAGTCCGTCCTCGGTCAGCGTGTCCGGGTCGGCGCCGGACGCGAGGAGCGCCCGTACTGCCTCCTCGCGCCCACCCCGTACCGCCTCCACCAGCGCACTGTCGCTCAAGCCCCGCCCCCTGTCCCGTACCGCCCGTCGCGCGGGCCGTATCCCCGGATCAGTCCTCCCGGTCCGTCTCCTTGGAGACGACCTCACCGGTCTTCGCGTCGATGTCCAGCTCATGCTGTACGCGGCCGTCGGTGACCTCGACGTCCCACTTCGGGCGCTGTTCGGTGCCCTGGATCGAGATCTTGGAGACATAGCCGCCGCCGGCGTCCTTCAGCGCCTTGTCCGCCGCATCGTCCAGGGAGACGGACGCCGCGTCCAGCTTGGCGAGCGGGTACTTCAGGCGGTCGCGCTGATCGTCGGGGATCCGGTCCTCGTGCGTGCGGACGACCTCGCCGCTGGTCGCGTCGACCGTGACGTTGTGCACGCGCGGCTCGTCCGTGATCAGGTCGACCTCCCAGTCGCCGTCGTCGTCGTACTCGGCCTCGGTGACCTCGGCGTCGGGGACTTCCTTCTGCGCGGCCGCGATCGCGTCGTCGTACGTGACCTTCGGACCGTCCTGTGCCGCGGAGGCGTCACCGGCCGTGTCCGGCTCGTTGGCGGCGGAGGAAGCGGCGGACGCGGCGCTGCTCACGCGCTCGCGCGGTTCGTCCGCGTTCGAGTCGCTGTCCGACGAGCACGCGGCGACGGAGAGCACCAGCGCTCCGGACAGGGCACCCATCGCCCACAGCCTGCGGGTGCGGGTCATGGGGCGGCGGCTGCTGGTCATCAGGGACTCCCTCGCGTCGTATGGCTGTGTGCTGCCGACGGGGCGAAGCGCCGACTCCCATACGATCACATACGGACCTGAAGCCTGCCTGAAGAGGACAAACCGCCAGGTCGGACAGGTCCTCGGCGCGTGGTCTCAGACCTGCCCCTGCAGGTGGTCCCAGAAGCCGTCCCGCAGCGCGCGGCGCAGATCCGCCTGACCGCGCAGCGAGTACTGGAGCAGGCGCTCGGCCTCGACCAGGAGGTCCTGGTCGACCGGTCCCGGCAGATACGGATGGCCGGGCAGCAGCTCGACCATCGACTGGCGGCCGCGCGCACCCAGCCAGGTCGCGGCGATCTGCGCACCGACGAAGCGGACGTCCTCGCGGGCGGGCCGGGGCGCGGCCGGATCGTAGGCGGTGTCGGTGCGGCGGGCTACGTACGGCTTGACGAAGTCGAGCTCGAGCGTGCGCTGGCTGTCGACCTCCCACAGGAGGGGCTCGGCCTGATTGCGGCCGTCGGGCGCCTCGATGCCCCAGAGGTGGACGCGGGCGCCGTACCCCTGCGCGGCCTCGACCGCCGAGACCAGGTCCTCGTCGCCGCCGAGCAGCGCCGCGTCACTGATCGCGCGGTGCCGGGCGAGGGACTCCAGATCGCTGCGGATCAGCGAGTCGACGCCCTTCTGCTGGTTGTTCGCGTTCAGGTTCCCGAGGCGGACCTTGACGTCGGGCAGCTCGGCGATCGTCTGCTGCTCGGAGGTGTGGATACGGCGGCGCGCACCGTCGTACCAGTAGACCCGCAGGAGCCGGCTGTCCGCGAAGATCGTGCGGGCCTTGTCGATCAGCGCGTCGATCAGACCTTCCGCGTCGAGGTCGAACGAGCGGCGGTCCTCCGTACCGGCGACGAGCCGGCCGGCCGCGGCGTAGAGATAACCCGCATCCACGAAGATCGCGTGGGTAGAGGGAGTTTTGGAGACCTCGGCGAGCATGCGTTGCAGCAGCTCATTGGTGTGATCGATACGCGTCGACAGCACACCCAGCTCTTCTTGGTTCATAGGGCAGCCATTCTCCGGCCGGTTACGCTGCGAACACAACCCGTCTCGCTACTCGCAGGTAATTAGGCGAGGAAAAAATTTCCTTAGCGTAGGGAATGTTTGTAGGGTGCAAGCCGTTGGACCATACGTAACGCGCTGGGAGTCATCGCGACATCCAGCGCGAACAAACGCATAGTTCACTTAGTTCTCCTTCAGGAGGATCACCAGACGAAGGGAGAAGCCCTTGCGCTTCGAGATCATGCGCCTGGACGATGTCAACGGAACCGCCGTGGACAGCACCGTCGTAGACGCCGCCTCCGTCAACCGGATCGTGCAGCAGGCCGCCGCTACCGGCCAGCGCATCTATATCCGCCCGGCCACAGGCACGGCTTCGTAATGCCGTGCAGCTGCTCGCGTTGTTGATAAAGACGTAGACGTACGAGGCCCCCGCGCACTGATGCGCGGGGGCCTTTCGCGTGCCCGGATCCGTGGGCGGGCGGCGGCGCTACGAGCCCTGGATGACCTGGGTGACACCGTTGATGATCTGCTGCACGGCGATCGCGGAGAGCATCATGCCCGCCAGGCGGGTGACCAGGACGACGCCGCCGTCCTTGATGACGCGGATGATCACCAGCGAGTAGCGCATGACGACCCAGAGCACGACATGCATCGCGACGATCGCGGCCCACACCGAGAACTGGCCCTTGAACCCCTCGGCGTCCTGCACGGCGAGGATCACCGAGACGATCGCGCCGGGCCCGGCGAGCAGCGGCATGCCCAGCGGGACGAGGGCGACGTTGACGTCCTTGGTCTGCTTGGGCTCGTCGGTCTTGCCGGTCAGCAGATCGAGCGCGATGAGCAGCAGGAGCAGACCGCCGGCGATCATCAGGGCCGGCACCGAGACATGCAGATAGTCCAGGATCTGATGCCCGACCAGACCGAAGACCGAGATCACCCCGAAGGCCACGCACACGGCCTGGAAGGCCATCCGGCGCTGGACCTTCGCGGGGCGGCCCGCGGTCAGGGCGAGGAAGATCGGGGTGACCCCGGGCGGGTCCATGATCACGAAGAGGGTCAGGAAGAGGGAGCCGAACACGGCAGCGTCGAACACAGGGGAGCCTTGCGGGAGTTGGAGGTTGAGCGGGTGGGCGTGCGGGGGCGCGGCGCATTCGCAGATACGGGAATGGCGCGGCGTACCGGGTTACGGGAGTGGGCTCCGCGCGGGTCGTGCCCGGAACGCCTGCCATCCGTCGTGGCGGTGCATACCGGGGTTGCGGGCGCTCCTATTCGTCGCGCCCGCCGGTGCCGGGCACGGGGAACGCCCCCGTCGCGCGGCGGATGATCTCCCCGTAGACCTCGGGGTCGGTGGTGTACTCGCCGAGCGAGCAGGTCTTGCGGCTGCCGTGGTAGTCGCTGGAACCGGTCGCCAGCAGCCCGAGCTCACCGGCGAGCCCCTTGAGCCGGGCGCGGGTCGCCGGCTCGTGGTCCATGTGGTCGGCCTCGATCCCGTCGAGGCCGGCTTCCGCGAGCCGCGCTATGGCGTCCTCGGGGACGACCTCGCCGCGCTTGACGGCGAGCGGGTGCGCGAAGACGGTGACGCCGCCGGCCGCCTTCACCAGGCGGATCGCCTCGAACGGATCGAGCTCGTGCTTGTCGACGTACGCGCGGCCGCCGTTGGCGAGCCAGTCGGCGGTGAAGGCGTCGGAGACGGTGGGCACGACGCCCAGCTCGACGAGCGCCTCGGCGATGTGCGGCCGCCCGAGCGAGCCGTCCCCGGCGATCCGGGCGACCTGCTCCCACTCGATGTCCACGCCGAGCTCCTGGAGCTTGCCGACCATCGCGCGGGCGCGCGGGACGCGGTCGTCGCGGACGAGTTCGCGTTCGGCGAGGAGGGCGGGGTCGTCCGCGTCGAAGAGGTACGCGAGCAGATGCAGACCCGTGCCGTTCAGCCGGCAGGAGAGCTCGGCACCGGTCACGAGCGTGAGCCCCTCGGGCAGCGCCTTCACCGCTTCGGCGTGCCCCCGCGTGGTGTCGTGATCGGTCAGCGCCACCACATCGAGCCCCGCGTCCCCGGCCTTGCGCACGAGCTCCGCGGGGGTGTCGGTGCCGTCGGAGGCCGTGGAGTGGGTATGCAGATCAATCCGCACGGCTGCTCCTCTCGGCGATCTACGGACTCGGGGGACGCTCCAGGATAACGGGGCGTCGGGGGGTGCTCGGTCCGTCGGCCGCCGGGGTGCGGGTTCGCTCCCCTGCCCACCGCGCATCGCTCATGTCGCAGCCCGAGGTCACCCGACCGGGGACTCCGCCCGCCCCGCCCGCCCCGCCTGCTCCCTACCGAACCCCGGCTCCGGCTCCGGCTCCAGCCGCCACGATGGCCTGCGCGGCCCGTGCCGCTTGAGCGGCCATGCCCGCAATGCTGGACGTGATGAACGGACCGCCCCCGGCGAGATCTCCCACCACGTGCAGGTGCGGGGCCGTCACCACGAGCCCGCCCGCCGGGTGGAGCTCGGCGGCGCTGTCGGCCAGCAGGCCGGCGATCAGCGGCTCGGCTGCCTGCGGGACCGCGCCGAGTGGGGGGTTCACCGCGTTGATGACGGTGTCGAAGGAACGGCTTCCGCACTCTCCGTTCACCCAAAACACGCCGTCCGCCGCCTCGATCGTGCGGACGCCCGCGGCGAGTGCGAGTTGCCCGGAGTCCAGGAGCCGCACCATGACGGCGGCGTTCACCGGGACCATCGGTGAGGCCACACTCGTGGCCGTACGCAAATGACGGCGCAGCCGCAGGCGATCGGGTTCGGGCAGCAACCGCCATACGTACGGACCCAGGCTGTGCGCTGTCTCCTGCAGGACCCGCCGGCCGATCCCGGGGTCGCCGACGGCGGCCAGTTGTGCGCGCAGGCGCCGAACCGGGTCGTCGGCCCTGACCGCGAGCAGATCGGCCGCGAAGGCCTCGAAGTCCTCCCCCGACTCCTCCAACTCGGCGCGCAGCAGCCCGAGGAGGTCCTCGAGGGTGACGGCGCCGTGCTCCTGGTGGAGCGCCGCCACTCGCTCGGGGCTCACGTGCCGCGGCCGGTGGTCGACCGGGCGCTGCCAGACATGGGGCAGTACCCCGCTGCGGGACAGCAGGGTGATCGGCCCGCTGTGCCCGCGCGCCGCGAGCGACACGACGACGTCGACCGCCGTCAGCCCGCTCCCGACGACCGCGACATCGCTGCCGGCCGGAACCCGTTCGAGCGTGCGGGCCAGCGGATAGGGATCGGCCACGAAACCGGTGGCGCCGCCGAGACCGTAGGGGTCCTGCGGCGTTCCCCCGCCCACGCACAGGGCCACGTGGTCCGCCTCGTACTCCCGCCCGTTCTCCGTACGCAGCGACCATCGGGCACCGGACCGGGCGGCGCCGGTGACACGGTCCCGGACGACGCGCACACGCCGGCCGCCCGCGCGCAGCGCCGACAACGCCGTCTCAGCGGTGTACGCGAGGTACTCGCCGTAGAGCGCACGCGGGACCAGCGGCCGGTCCAGTCGCTCATCGAGGTGGGCAGCGCCGCGAGTGCCCAGCCAGGTCGCGTAGTGCCCGAAGTCCGTGCGGCGCATGGACATGACGGCCGGTGGCGCGTTGACCAGCACCGTGTCCAGGTCCGGTCCGTACGGGCGGCCTCGCCAGAGATCCACGGAGGGCTCGAACACCGTGACGGTTCCCGGACCTTCGGCGGTGGCTGCCAGCGCGTCCAGCAGACCGACCCCGGCCGCCCCCGCCCCGACGATTGCGATATCCATGGCTTTCCCTTCACTTCGTGAGCCGCCGCCGGAGGAGACGCGGCCTCATCGAGCCTCGCCGCCACCTGGGGCGGGGCCCATCCCCTGCGAGTGGTGACCCGCCCGGGAACGACCCCCTCAAACGGGGGGTTGAGACAGGAAGGGAAGGCGGGCAGGGTTGCCCGCGTCCAAGTCACCGGGGGATCCGCATGTCCACTGCTCACCGCCATGCCGAAGCGATATCGGGCCACGCCAAGGTGCTGGCGTCCGCGGACCGGGCCACGGACACACGCGAACTCTTCAGCCGGACGTCCGCGGAGCTGCGGCGGCTCATGCCGTTCGACTCGGCGGTGTGGGCGGCCACCGATCCGGAGACCGGTCTCATCACCGCGCCGATGCTGGTGGAGAACCTCGGCTCCGGTGAACGGTGCGCCGACTACTGGGAAAGCGAACTCCTGGAGGAGAACGTCCTCCCGTTCCGTGACCTCTCCCGCGCCGCCGTCCCCGCGGCCGGCCTGCGCGCCGTCACCCGCGACCTGCCCGCTCGCAGCGCGCGCTTCCGCCGGCTGCTCGGGAGCCAAGGCGTAGCGGACGAGCTACGGGCCGTTCTGCGGATCGGCGACCGCCCGTGGGCCGTGGCAAGCCTGTTCCGCATGCGCGGTGAGGCCCCGTTCGGCACCGAAGAGACCACGCTGCTCGCCGGCCTGTCCGCTCCGCTGGCTGCGCGGGTACGCCGCTTCGCCCGCCCCTCCGCTCCCGGCGGCGCGACCGGCACACCCGCGCCCGGCCTTGTCCTCTTCGATCCCTCCGGTGAACCGGCCTCGATCAACGAAGAGGCGCGGCAGCACCTCTCCCAGCTGCCTGAAGGTCCCTCCATACCTTCGAGGTTGGGTCTGAGGCTGCCGATCTGGGTGGTCACCACCGCGCTGCAGGCCCGCGCGATCGCCCGGGGCCGCGAGCAGGCAGGCGGCGCGAGGACGCGCATCCGGACCGTCGACGGCCGCTGGCTGACCTGCCACGCCTCCTGCCTCAGCGGACCGGGCGGACAGCCCGGCCCCGTGGCACTCGTCATCGAGCCGGCCGCGGCTGCCGACCGGGCGGTCCTCATCGCCGAGGCCTACGGCCTGACGCCGCGCGAGCTGCAGATCACCCAGCTCATCACCCGCGGACTGCCCACCGCGGAGATCGCCACGACGCTGTTCATCTCCCCGCACACGGTGCGCGATCACATCAAGGCCGTCTTCGGCAAGACAGAGGCCTCCAGCCGAGGCGAACTCGTCGCCCGCCTGTTCGCGGAGCACTACCGACCCGCGTGAGTACGGCAACGCACTCGGGGTGATCGCACCGGGCCAAAGCGGCTGCCCCGCAGCCGCGCAACGGCCCACCCACCCCGCGTTGTGGCCCGAAACCTCACCCACCCACAGCCGCGTACCGGCAGAACGGAGCCCACCCACCCACGCGTTGTGGCCCGAAACCCCCGACCCACTCGCAGCCGCGTACCGGCGGATCGGAGTCCACCCACCCCGTGCGGTGGACCGAAACCCCAAACCCACCCGCAGACGCGTACCGGCGTGAGGGGACGGGGTGGGGTGCATTGTCATTCGGGCACCCCCGACGACAACGGCAACCCTTCGCGGCCACGGTGCCATTGCCCGAATGAGCAAGCACCCCACCCCGGCCCCGACCCCGAGACGAAACCGCACGCGCGACAAGCGGGGGCACGGGGGCCAGGCCCCCGAAATCGGGGGCCTGGGGGCGCAAGCCACCAGCGGGGGTCCGGGGGGCAGAGCCCCCAGGGGAGCCCCACCCAGGGCCCCACCCGCTACGGCGTCAGAATCCGCGGCGACAACGCCCCACACGGCAAGAGCTCCACCTCCGCACCCGCATCCCGCAGATCCGTCAGAACCAGCTCGTCGTACATCAGCAGCCCCGACTGCTCAGGCCAGACCACCGCCCACAACCACAACCCACGCGCCTCACCGGCGAAGACCGCACGGTCCGACGGCGTGTCCTTCACATGCCAGAGCGGAGTCGGACGCCCCGCCGCATGCACCTTCGCCTGCGGCGGACGCGCAACGTCCATATGCGGCCCCGGATCGGGCCCCGGAAGCCCGGCATACCGAGCCCCCAGACCGATGCCGAGCTCCTCCGCGACCAGGATCAGCTCACCGCTGCCGCCGAGCGGCCCGGGCCCCGAACACGCCACCGCCGTGGCGCGCCCACCGCTGCGGTCGTCACCCGCACAGGCCACGCCCGAGAACAGCCAGCCGACCGGAAGCGGCCAGGGCATCCAGACCGGGACATGGGAGCGGTGCACGACGACGGAGAGCGCCTCGACACTCGGTGGCACAACGGGTTGCAGCGGGTGCACGGTGCCGTGCACGTCACACTGCCAGGCATCGGCGAAAAGACCGGGAGCCCGCACCCGGCCACCACACTTCGGGCAACTGGGTTCGCCCCTCATAGCGCTCAACAGTCCTACCCACCCGCCGCCGCGTCAAGGACGATCACCCGTCTGTGGGCAGTCTTCCCGGGGGCTTTTGGGGGCTGGCGCTTCTTTGGGGGCTGCCGCCCCCAAGCCCCCGCCTGGAGGGGGTGGGCTGCGGGTGTACGGGTGGGTGTTGTCGTCCGGCGCCCGTGGGGGCTGCGCCCCCACACCCCGCCACACCCCGCCACACCCCGCCACACCCCGCCACACCCCGCCGTGGGGGCTACACCTCCACGCCCCGTCGCACCGGATCCCGCAGATCCGTCCCCCGCTCCAGCCACTTCTCCTCCAGAGCCGCCGCCCCGTGCACCCGCTTCCACGCCGCCTCGTTCGGCGTCATCGGCAGGAGCGGCAGAAAGTGCACCGGGTCCATCGGCTCGTCCAGCTCCAAGTCCTCGACCAGACCGCCCGGTTCGGCGACCAGGACGGAGGTGAACGGGGCGCCGGGCCACAGCGGTTCGCCCGTGTCGAGCGAGGCGCCGGGAGCCACCACCACGCCCTCGACCTGCGGAGAGGCCGCCAGGACGGCCAGCGCACGGAGCACCTTGTCGGTGTCGGCGCGCCCTGCCCGTACCGAAAGGACGAGCTCCGCGCGAGGCCCCCGCACCGGGTCCGCCAACGCGGCCGTGGGATCCGTCATCGGGGTGGCGGACATGCCGAGCGTCGCATAGCGGACCACGTCGCCGTCGGTGAAGCGGAGCACCTCGATACGGTCCGTGCCGAGGAAGGTGACCGACGCGCGCGCGTCCGGTTCGCCCAGCGCCATACGCAGCCGGGCTTCGACGAGAGCCAGTACATCTGCCATCCCGCGAGCATAGATCTCGTATGGGAAAGGCAAAGCAGGGCAGGGCACTTCAGTCGGCTGATAGGGTTGGCGGCTGGTCAGGGCATCGTGTTGACGGCCACACTGGTAGTCAGCACGAGAAGGCCCGGCAGACGGCTTTCCCCCACGGGGGCCCGGCGCGAGGAGGTGGGACTGATGGATCGAAGTCGACCGTGCAGTACCACCCGTTCTTCCGCCAGGTAACTGCCTTTCACTCGGGGCTTCCCGTACCCCGCCCGCAGCCGGGCAAACTCCGGACACCAGGCATCCGCACGACGGAAGAGCGTCTCGGTCCCTCCCCCGCTCCCGACCTCGCTCGAGCAGGGGTACCCGCAAGATCCCGTGCTTGATCTGTCCCAGTGGTGAGAGTGCCGGCAGCGATGCACGGTGCCGCCCGCTTTGCGGATGTCCGCCGAAGAACGTCGGACGTCCCCATTCCGGGCTGTGCCACCGCCCGCACCGGCAGTCGCGCCTCGAAGGAGCCTGCCATGTCGATGATCCGTGACCTGCGTGCCGCCGTCCGCCCCCAGCTCCGCAAGACCCCGAGCGGACCGGCGTACGACACCACGCGCGACCCGTCCGCCCTGAGCGCCGTGGTCGACTGCGCGGTCTACCGCGACGGCCGTCGCGTCAAGAGCGACGAGTCGATGACGCCGCACGAGGCGATGCTGCTCGTACGGCGCGACGGCGGCTTCGCCTGGATCGGTCTGCACGAGCCCACCGAGACCGAATTCGCCGGTATCGCCGCCGAGTTCGGGCTGCACCCGCTCGCCGTGGAGGACGCGGTGCACGCGCACCAGCGGCCGAAGCTGGAGCGGTACGACGACACCCTGTTCACGGTGTTCAAGACGATCCATTACGTGGAGCACGCCGAACTCACCGCCACCAGCGAGGTGGTGGAGACCGGCGAGGTCATGTGCTTCACCGGCAAGGACTTCTTCATCACCGTCCGGCACGGCGGCCAGGGTTCGCTCAGGGGTCTGCGGCACCGGCTGCAGGACGACCCGGAGCTGCTCGCGAAGGGCCCATCGGCGGTGCTGCACTCCATCGCCGACCACGTGGTGGACGGGTACATCGCCGTGGCCGACGCCGTGCAGAACGATATCGACGAGGTCGAGAGCGAGGTCTTCTCGCCGGACAGCAGGGGCCGTGCGCGCGGCAGCGACGCCGGCCGGATCTACCAACTCAAGCGCGAGGTGCTCGAGTTCAAGCGGGCGGTGTCGCCGCTGTGCCGGCCGATGCAGCTCCTGAGCGAGCGGCCGATGCGGCTGATCGACCCGGACATCCAGAACTACTTCCGTGACGTGGCCGACCACCTGGCCCGCGTCCAGGAGCAGGTGGTCGGCTTCGACGAACTGCTCAACTCGATCCTGCAGGCCAACCTCGCGCAGGCGACCGTCGCGCAGAACGAGGACATGCGCAAGATCACCTCATGGGCGGCCATCATCGCCGTACCGACGATGATCTGCGGGGTGTACGGCATGAACTTCGACTACATGCCGGAGACCGACTGGCAGTACGGCTACCCCATGGTGATGGCCGGGATCGCCGGGATCTGCTTCGTGATCCACCGCACCCTGAAGCGGAACGGGTGGCTGTAGTACGGGTCTTCGGGCCGCTCCCCCGTACGGACCTTCGCACCCCTCGCCTACCCTGCACGTATGACTGAGTCGCTGCTCGACGCCGCCCTCGCCGAGGAGGCCACCAAGAAGTCCGGTCTCATCTGGGTGCAGGGTTCCGGGCCCGCCCGCGCGCTGTGGCACGTATGGACCGAGGGCGCCGCCCACATCGTGGGCGACGGGCCCGGCGAGCAGCCGCTGCCCGGCCTGACCGACGGGGGCCGCGCTCAGGTCACCGTGCGCAGCAAGGACAAGGGCGGGCGGCTCGTGGCCTGGGACGCCAAGGTGGTGGAGCTCGCGCCGCACTCGGCCGGGTGGGAGGCCGCCGTCGCCGAGCTCAAGGGCAAGCGGCTCAATGCGCCCGACAGCGAGCAGCTGACCGAGCGGTGGGCGCGCGAGTGCCGCGTCCTGCGTCTGGAGTGGCGGGGCACGGACCGTGAGCTGCCCGGCGGGTCGCTGGCCGCCGCGCCGCTGCCGTCCCCGTCCACCACGCGCCAGGAGATCCCGGCCGCACTGCCGCGGCTGCTGTTCAAGCGGCGGAAGCGGAGCTCGTAAGGAGCGGCCGCAGGAGACACGTACGGCAGAAGGTCAGCAGAGGGCACGTACGACAGAGGGCCCGCAGAGGACACGTACGGCAGAGCGCCAGCAGAGGACACGTACGACTGAAGGTCAGCCCGCCGACTTCGGCAGCTGGGACCCGAAGTCCACCATCTCGTTCTTCGCCGGCGCCTCGACCGTCACGCTCTGCCCCCAGTCGCTGAGTTTCAGCGTGCCCGCGCCGCCCGCGCGCACCAGCCGCAGCGGATACGGCTCGCCCTCCAGGGAGACGTCGATGGTGCCGCCGTCCCCGTTGCCCGCGGCGAGCTGGATGGTGCGTACCGAGCCGACGGTGGAGCGGTCGCCCTTGGTGAGCTTGCCCGGCAGGTCGAGCAGCATGTCGAGCAGATCGCCCTTGTCGGTGTAGGCGCGCAGCCGCTTGTACTTGGGGTCGTCCTCGGGGACCTTCACGTACTTGTCGGAGAGCTTGGACGGCTTGGCGGGCTTGTCGCCCTCCTTGAGCAGCGCGGCGTCGGCCTGCATGAAGACGTCGTCGCCGACGCGAAGCAGGCGGAAGCTGACCCCGTTGTCGGTGATCTTCCCGGTGCCGCCGTCCGAGTTCAGCTTCATGTCGATCTTGTACGGCTGTCCCTTGACGACCAGATCGGCGTTGACGGTCACCGAGGCGACGCTGTCGGCGGCGGCCCGCGCCTGGCTGTGGATCTTGGCCGCCGAGAGGTCCGCCATCCCGTTGGTGCCCGCGTCGGGATCCTCGGAACTGCAGCCCACCAGGCCAGTGATCCCGGCGAACAACCCCGCACTCAGCGCACCGACGACGGCGCTGCGGCGGGCACGGCCCAAGGGGATCACGGTCACGTGCGGCACTGCCTCTCGTCCGGGTTGTTTACCAGCAGTAGGGCAGCGTACCCGGGACCCGTACGCCGCTTGCAGACAGCCTTGCGGACGCCCCACCAGGGCGTTTCCAAACGGGGCGTACTAGCCTGAAGGCCGTATTGCCTGAGAATCGCCAGACAAGAGACAGACAGCAGCCGACCTCGCCCGCGCGAAGGAGACCGTATGCCGTCCGGCACCCCCCGGATCTTCGTCTCGCATCTGTCGGACACGGCCGTCTTCGACCCCAACGGTGACCAGGTGGGGCGCGTGCGCGACCTGGTCGCGATGCTGCGCGTGGGCAACCGTCCGCCGATCCTGCTCGGTCTCGTCGTCGAACTGTCCACACGGCGCCGGATCTTCCTGCCCATGACCCGGGTGACCGGAATTCAGGCCGGACAGGTCATCACGACGGGCGTACTGAACGTACGCCGCTTCGAGCAGCGGCCCACCGAACGCCTGGTCATCGGGGAACTGCTCGACCGCCGCGTACGTCTGGTCGATTCCGGCGAGGAGGTCACGGTGCTCGATGTGTCGGTGCAGCAGCTGCCGGCGCGCCGTGACTGGGAGATCGACCGGGTCTACGTACGCAAGGGGAAGGCCGGAACGTTTCGGCGGGCCAAGGGCGAGGCGCTGACCGTCGAGTGGTCGTCCGTCACCGGGTTCACGCTGGAGGAGCAGGGCCAGGGCGCGGAATCGCTGCTCGCCACGTTCGAGCAGCTGCGCGCCGCCGACCTCGCCAATGTGCTGCATCATCTCTCCCCCAAGCGCCGTATCGAGGTGGCCGCGGCCCTCGACGACGACCGGCTCGCCGACGTCCTCGAGGAGCTGCCCGAGGACGACCAGATCGAGATCCTCGGCAAGCTCCAGGAGGAGCGCGCCGCCGATGTCCTCGAGGCGATGGACCCCGACGACGCGGCCGACCTGCTCTCCGAGCTGCCCGAGGACGAGCAGGAGAAGCTGCTCGAACTGATGCAGCCGCAGGACGCCGCCGACGTACGGCGTCTGATGGCGTACGAGGAGCGCACGGCCGGTGGTCTGATGACGACCGAGCCGATCGTGCTGCCGCCGGACGCGACCGTCGCCGACGCACTGGCCCGGGTCCGCAACCCCGACCTCTCCCCCGCGCTCGCCGCGCAGGTCTACGTCTGCCGGCCGCCCGACCAGACGCCGACCGGCAAGTACCTGGGCACGATCCACTTCCAGCGGCTGCTCCGCGATCCTCCGTTCACGCTGGTCGGCGCGATGCTCGACAAGGATCTGCAGACGCTCTCACCGGACACCTCGCTGCCCGAGGTGACCAGCTTCTTCGCCACGTACGACATGGTCGCGGCGCCCGTCGTCGACGACAGCGGATCGCTGCTCGGCGCGGTCACCGTCGATGACGTGCTCGACCATCTGCTGCCCGACGACTGGCGCGAGAACGAGTTCCATGCGGCGGAGGTGAACCCGGTCCATGAGTGAGTACGGGCTGACCGAGCGCGGCGAGGCCGCCACGAAGGAGCGTGCGCTCGCCCGCGCCCGTGTGCGCCTCGACCAGCCGCGGCCGCCGCGGCGGCGGTATCTGCCCGAGGTGGATCCGGACGCGTTCGGACGGTTCTCGGAGAAGATCGCGCGCTTCCTGGGGACGGGCACCTTCCTGGTCTGGATGACCGTGCTCATCCTCGCCTGGGTGATCTGGAACATCGTGGTGCCCAAGCATCTGCGCTTCGACGAGTACCCGTTCATCTTCCTGACCCTGATGCTCTCGCTGCAGGCCTCGTACGCCGCTCCGCTGATCCTGCTCGCGCAGAACCGGCAGGACGACCGCGACCGGGTCAACCTGGAACAGGACCGCAAGCAGAACGAGCGGTCCATCGCGGACACCGAGTATCTGACCCGCGAGATCGCCGCGCTGCGGATCGGTCTCGGCGAGGTGGCGACCCGGGACTGGATCCGGTCCGAACTGCAGGACCTGGTCAAGGAGATGGAGGAACGCAGAGCGCTGGAGCGCCATGTATTCCCGCTCTCCCCGGCCGAGCAGCGTGACGAAGACGACCGCTGACCAGTCGTACGGCTTGTCACCCGGTCGCCGTACCATCTCCGTATGGCTACCGACACGTATCCGACTGAAGAGGCGCTGCGCGAGGCGCTCTCCACGGTCAACGACCCCGAGATCAACCGGCCGATCACCGAGCTCGGCATGGTGAAATCGGTCGAGGTCGCTGCGGATGGCGCGGTGGCCGTCGCCATCTACCTCACGGTCTCCGGCTGCCCGATGCGCGAGACGATCACGTCCCGCGTGACCGAGGCGGTGCAGGCCGTCGAGGGTGTGACCTCCGTCCAGGTCGAGCTCGACGTGATGAGCGACGAGCAGCGCAAGGAGCTGGCCGCGGCGCTGCGCGGCGGCACCGCCGAGCGCGAGGTCCCCTTCGCCAAGCCCGGCTCGCTGACCCGGGTGTATGCGGTGGCCTCCGGCAAGGGCGGCGTCGGCAAGTCCTCGGTGACGGTGAACCTGGCGGCCGCGATGGCCGCCGACGGTCTCAAGGTCGGTGTCGTGGACGCCGACATCTACGGCCACTCCGTACCGCGGATGCTGGGCGCGGAAGGCCGTCCCACCCAGGTCGAGAACATGATCATGCCGCCGTCCGCGAACGGTGTGAAGGTCATCTCCATCGGCATGTTCACCCCGGGCAACGCACCGGTCGTGTGGCGCGGCCCGATGCTGCACCGCGCGCTCCAGCAGTTCCTCGCGGACGTCTACTGGGGCGACCTCGACGTGCTCCTTCTCGACCTGCCGCCCGGCACCGGCGACATCGCGATCTCGGTCGCGCAGCTCGTGCCGAACGCCGAGATCCTCGTCGTCACCACCCCGCAGCAGGCCGCCGCCGAGGTGGCCGAGCGCGCGGGCTCCATCGCCGTGCAGACCCACCAGAAGATCGTCGGCGTCGTCGAGAACATGTCGGGCCTGCCCTGCCCGCACTGCGACGAGATGATCGACGTGTTCGGCACGGGCGGCGGCCAGGCGGTCGCCGAGGGCCTCACCAAGACGACGGGCGCCAATGTGCCGGTCCTCGGTGCGATCCCGATCGACGTACGGCTGCGCGAAGGCGGCGACGACGGCAAGCCGGTGGTCCTGTCCGACCCCGATTCGCCGGCCGGTGCGGCGCTGCGTGCGATCGCGGGCAAGCTGGGCGGGCGGCAGCGCGGTCTGTCGGGCATGTCGCTCGGGATCACGCCGCGCAACAAGTTCTGAGCACCCGCTTCGGTGACGTGATACGCGGATGGGGCGCCCCTCTTGGTGAGGGGCGCCCCATCCGCGTATCGCCGTGTCTGCCGTGGCCGCTCGCTCAGCTCTCGTAGGTCCCGATGTCCTTGACCACCGAGAAGCCCAGGCCGTACGCGCTCATGCCGCGGCCGTACGCGCCCAGGTGGACGCCCTCCTGAGTGGAGCCCGCGAGCACCCAGCCGAACTCGGACTCGCGGTAGTGGAACGAGGTCGGAACCCCGTCCACCGGCAGCGAGAGGGTCGACCAGTCGGGGCCCGCGAGGTCGTCGGCGAGCACCCAGGCCGTCTCGGTCTGCTGGTCCAGCCAGTCGTCGCGCAGGGTGTGGTCCATCTGCTGCGGCCAGGTGAAGCTGAGGAGTCCGACGCCGGCGAGCCACGCGGCGGAGGAGACCGAGGTCGCCTCCATGACGCCGGTGCCGTCCGGGCTGCGGCGCACCGGGTTGGCCGCGACCGTCACCACGACCGCGAAGCGCTCACGGTCGGCGCTCATGTCGGCGCGCACCGCGGGCTCGTCGCCGTGACCGATCGAACCGTGCTCGACCGTGCCGTCCGCCGCGGCGCCGACCTGCATCAGCCAGCGTGGGCCCGTGAAGGCCTCGTCGAGTGCGTACCACGGGAACGGCGCAAGCAGATAGCCGTCGACCGTGCGCACTCCCGCCCGACTGGGCTGACTCGTCGTCTCCATCTACCGGCCGCCTCCTTCGTCCTGTTCGGTCCGGAGCGGCCCACCCCCCTCGGGCGTCCTGAAGTCCGGACAACACCTGAGGAGGATAGCCATAGGGCTCGGCGGGGACGGTTTTGGCGGGGTCAGGTCGCGTCGGCGTCGAACGGCGGACGGTCGTCCTGAGCCGGCTTCTTCTCCAGGTCAGAGCCCTTGGTGAGGCTGGTCTCGGGGCCCTTCGTGAGGCTGGTCCTGGTGCCGCCGGCGCTGCTCGAGCTCTCGCTGCCGTTCACGGCGTCCGTGACCTCGGCCATCTCCTTCTTGAGGTTGAAGCCGTTGCGGATCTCGTCGATCCCGAGGTCGTCGCCGTGCTGGTCGAGCTGCTTGCGGATGAACTTCTTCGGGTTCAGGTCCTCGAACTCGAAGTCCTTGAACTCAGGGCCCAGTTCCTCACGGATGTCCTGCTTTGCACTCTCGGAGAACGCACGGATCTTCCGGACGAACGCGGAGACGTCCTGGATGACCTTGGGCAGCTTGTCCGGGCCGAAGATGAGCACGGCGAGGACCACGAGCGCGATCAGCTCGAGTCCGCCTATGTCGTTGAACACGTATCGCTCCTTGCCCTGTCCGCAGCCCCGGTGGCAGGTGGTCCGAAGACCGGTTCCCGGGCAGCTCTACGGTACCCGCCGATCCCCGGCGACCGGTACTGTCCGGTCGCCGGGATCAGCGATCAATCGTCGGACGTTTCGGTGAACAGTTGCCGCCCGGCCCGTAGCCCTCCGGACGGCTGCCGCACCTTTCGCCTCTCAGTCGCCCGCCTCGCCGAGGGTCACCGAGAGCGTGCGCTCCTTGCCGTCGCGCTCGATCGTCAACTCCAGGCGGTCGCCCGGCTCATGGGCGCGGATCTTCACGATCAGCTCCTCGCCCGAGTGGATCCGCTGTCCGTCGACTTCCGTGACCACATCGCCGGACTCGATGCCCGCCTTGGCTCCCGGTCCGCCGGGCTTGACCGCGGGGCCGCCACCACCGGCCTTCTCCGCGACCCGGGCGCCGTCGCCGGTGAACTCGGTGTCCAGCGTGACCTCGATCACCGGGTGCGTGGCCCGGCCTTCGTTGATCAACTGCTCGGCGACCCGCTTGCCCGTATTGATCGGGATCGCGAAGCCGAGGCCGATCGAGCCCGCCTGACCGCCCTCCGTGCCGCCGCCGTCACCGGCCGAGCGGATCGCGCTGTTGATGCCGATCACGCGGGCCTTGGAGTCGACGAGCGGGCCGCCGGAGTTGCCGGGGTTGATGGGGGCGTCGGTCTGCAGGGCGTTCACATAGGAGACATCGCTGCCGTCGGCCTCGCCGCCGGCCGTGATCGGGCGCTCCTTGGCGCTGATGATCCCGGAGGTGACGGTGTTGGAGAGGTCGAAGGGAGCGCCGATCGCCACGACGGGATCACCGACCTGGACGTTGTCGGAGTTGCCGAGCGGCAGCGGCTTGAGGCCCTTGACGTTGCTGACCTTCACCACGGCGAGGTCGTAACCGGCGTCCCGGCCCACGATCTTGGCGCTCGCGGTCTCGCCACCACTGAAGGTCACGGAGATCTCGCCGCCGTCGCCGCCGGGTTCGACTACGTGGTTGTTGGTGAGGATGTGGCCCTTGCCGTCGAGCACGAAGCCGGTGCCGGTGCCCGCGCCGTCGTCACCGCTCACGTGCAGGGTGACGACGCTGGGGAGCGCGCTGGAGGCGATGCCGGCCACGCTCTCGGGGGCGCGGTCCTTGGACTCCTCGCCTGCCTGGCCCAGCTCGACCTCGGAGACGCCGCCGTTGCGTTCGATATACGCGCCGATACCGCCGCCGATTCCGCCGGTGACCAGCGACAGTGCGACGGCCCCGAGAACGAGCAGCCCCTTGCGGGACTTCCGCTTGGGCGCCCCGGCACTCCCGTCGCTCTGCAGCAGGGGCTGCGAGGAACGCCAAGGGTCGTATGTGGCCCAGGGGTTGGGGGGTGCGGGCTGTTGGACGGCGGGGAGCTGAGCGGCGGCGTGGGCTTGGGCTCCGTGGGCGGGGGAGCCGTGGGCGGGGGTGCCATCGGATGGCGGGGTGTGGACCGTGTGCGGGGGCGGGGTGGAGTGGCTGGGTGCGGGCTGACCCTGCGCCGGGTGGTCCTGGCTCGGTATCTGCTGGCCGTGACCCTGCGTCGGGTGGCCCTGGCCCGGTATCTGCTGGCCGTGAGCCTGCGTCGGGTGGGCTTGGCCCGGCATCGGCTGACCCTGCGTCGGGTGGCCCTGGCCCGGCATCGGCCCGCCCTGCGTCGGGTGAGCGGGCTGCGGGTGGGCCGGGGAGGACTGCGGGTGGGCTGCGGCCTGAGGGTGCGGATGTGCCGCGGTCAGGTGGGGCTGGGGTGCGCCCGGCTGCTGCGGTATCTGGGCGCCGTGCGGCTGCGGGGCGTGCGGCGGGACGTGGGCTGCCAGGGCAGGGCCGGCGTGGGTCGGAGCGGCCGGCGCGGGGGCGTCCTGGGCCGGGGGTATCTGCGCGCCGGGTATCGGCTGCGGGGCCTGGGCGCTCTGCGGATACGCGGAGGGCGCACCGTGCACCGGAGCCGCACCCTGCGGCACCACCGTGCCCTGCGCCGGAGTGGCCACCGGGTGTTGCACGGGCGGCGCGGGCGCCCAGGGTCCGGGGCCTCCGTAGGGCGGCGTGCTGTAGGGGTCGGGGTCGTGCAGCGGGCTCGGCCGGTCGGCGGGGGCGGGCTCAGCGGGTGCGGGAGCTTCGTCCGAGGCCATGGTCGCGCCGGCCCCGGCCGCCTCGCCCGTACGACCGGAATCGGGCCCAACAGCCGCCCCCAAGGCCTCACTTACCCCCTCGCCACCGGCGACTCCCCCGGCATCCGAAGCGCTTGACGCACTTGAGGCACTTGAGGCAAACGCCCCATCCGAACCAGCCGGAACCCCCGAGACGCCCTGGACACCTGAAACACCCGAGCCACCCGCAACCTCCGGAGCGCCGGAGCCACCCGAGCCACCCGAGCCACCCGAGCCACCCGAGCCACCCGAAGCATCCAAACCCCCCGGAACCCCCGGAGCACTCAACGGATAGTCCCCGTCCGAAGCAGCTCCCTCAGCACCGGGCACCGCGTCCCGCACCGCATCCTGGGCGGTGTCCGCCGGCGCGGGCTCATCGGAACTCCGGGGCCGGCTCCACCACTTCGCCTTGGACCCGGTGGGCTTCCCCTCGTCCATGCCTCTCCCCACGCAGCGTTCGGCGTCTCGTCCCCGCGCCCTCGGGCGCGGACCACACACGAGGTCCCCGGCCGACGCGGTCCACGGGCAGGAACCGCCGTACACGACACGTCCCTCACCCCGGATCCGCCCGCCGGGCGCAACCCCCAACAGGGATACCCACCTCTCGGCGGCGATCCCACCCGGGATTCAACCAGGTGCACCGGCGGGCGGTCAGCGGCAGGGTCAGCGGGCGGGCAGCGAAAGTCCGGCGACGGGGGACGGGCTGGGCGCGGCTGGCTCCTCCGGCACGGCGGTCTGCCCCGGCGCGGCGGAGCTCTCCCCGAAGGGAGGCAGCGGTGAGTACGGAACGGTGGCCGCGACCGGACGTATCAGCGGAGGGAGCGCCGCGGAGCGGTTCAGTATCGGGGAGGCGAGCGGCAGTTGCCGCTGTCCCGTCACGCCGGGCACGCCCGGAGCGGACACTCCGGGGGAGGCGACCGGCGCGGAGAGCCTGCCCGGCGCCTGAGCGCCGACGCTCTGCGCACCGCCGCGCCGCCGGCTTGTGTCGGCCGCGGTGGCCGCACCCTGGGTGCGCTGCGGTGAGGCATTGGCCCGGCCCCGCGCCTCGGCGGTGTCGGCGGGCACTCCGGTGGAGACCCCGCCGAGCGCGATCGCGGCCAGCGAGACCGCACCGGCGGCCGCGAAGGCGAAGCGCCGCCCGCGCGAGGCGGCCGCACGCTCGGCACCGCTGCGGCCGACTTCGTGGATACGGAACCCGCCCGCGCGATCGCCGCCGGGCAGCATGCCGCCGCGGCCGCCGGACGGCGCGTACGAGAAGGTGTCGGCGCGCAGCCCGAAGCCGCCGTCGTCGCGTGCACCGAACACACCGTCCGCGAGCGGCCGGCCGAAGGGGTCGCCCTGGTCCACGGAACCGCCCGGGCCCCCTGACTCGGACAGCCCTTGCAGCCGTGCGAGGAAACTCTCGGACGGCGGGGGCGGCGCGACCTCGGCGAAGAAGGTCTTCAGACGGCGCTGTGCATCGGCTTCGGCCTTGCACTTGGCGCAGGTCGCGAGATGGGCGAGGACCCGCTCGCGGGTGTCATGGCCCAGTTCGCCGTCCACCAGGGCGGCGAGCCGGTCTCCCAGATGCTGCTCGGCAAGATGCCGCTCGGCAGGGTTGAGCCGTGATCCACTCACGCGGTCGCGCCCCCTCCCCCCAGAGCCGGCACACCGACGACCGCGAGAGAACGGCGTTCGGCGCGGGCTTCGGGAGACCGGTGCTGCAGGGCCTTGCGGAGCTGCGAGCGGCCGCGGTGGATCCGGCTGCGCACGGTGCCGAGCTTCACGCCGAGTGTCGCGGCGATCTCCTCGTACGAGAGTCCTTCGATATCGCACAGGACGACCGCGGCGCGGAATTCGGGTGCGAGGGTGTCGAGGGCCTGCTGGACGTCCGCGTCGAAATGCGTGTCGTTGAAGACCTGCTGCGGGTTGGGCTCACGGCTGGGCAGCCGCTCGGCCGCGTCGTCGCCGAGCGCGTCGAAACGGATTCGCTGCCGTCGCCGGACCATGTCCAGGAACAGATTGGTGGTGATGCGGTGCAGCCAGCCCTCGAAGGTGCCGGGCGTATAGGTGGACAGCGAGCGGAAGACGCGGACGAAGACCTCCTGGGTGAGGTCCTCGGCGTCGTGCTGGTTGCCCGTCAGTCGGTAGGCGAGGCGGTAGACGCGTCCGCTGTGCGTGCTGACGATCTCCTCCCAGCTGGGCGGAGTCCACGCCTGGGATTCCGCATCGGCGGCAAAGGTCGCGGTCTGTGCGGAAACGGCGGAGTGGTCAGCAGTGTCGGTCACGGATTTCGGCTCGCCCGCCGACCTGAGGAAGCGGCGCTTGATTCGCGCCATCGTTCCGAGGTCACCGGTCGTAGCCGCACCTCCCCTGTCGGCTCTGGTGGTGTCCAGTGGAGCCCCTACCATAGCCACCTCGCCTGTTAGCTCAGGATAAGAGTCTTTACGAGAATTTGAAGATCGTGGAGAAGATCGCAGACGGGTTCGCCCCGGCCGTTCGTACTCTTCGTCCCCCAGGTCCATTTCATTCCCCCCGTCCTGCGGCACCGGAACTTCCCGAGGGGCCCCCTCGCCCCCGCACCTGCCCGTACACCGCTTTCAACGCCCAGCCCCATCAGCAGGTTCCCGGCCCAGCGGATACAGTCACGGCCAGATACATACGGGGAGACAGGAGAGGGTCATTACCGGCAACCGGCAGCCGACTTCGGCTTTTGCCGACGCTTTCGTCGCGGAGGACGAGGCGCTGCTCTGGGCGCGCGAGCGCGCGCGCGAGGCGGGGCTGCGTGCGGTGTCTCCCGCGACGGGCGCCGCGCTGCGGATGCTGGCCGCGACGGTCGGCGCCAAATCGGTGGCCGAAATCGGTACCGGCACCGGGGTGTCCGGTATCCATCTCCTGGGCGGGATGCGCCTCGACGGGGTCCTGACCACGGTCGACCCCGAGCCCGAGCGCCAGCAGTTCGCCCGCACCGCACTGCGCGCGGCCGGCTTCGCGAGCAACCGGGCGCGGTTCATCCCCGGACGCGCGCTCGACGTACTGCCGCGGCTCGCGGACAGCGGATACGACCTGGTCTTCTGCGACGGCGACCGGACCGAGTCCCTCGACTACCTCGCTGAATCGTTGCGCCTGCTGCGGCCGGGCGGCCTGGTCGTGTTCGAGGGCGTCTTCGCCGACGGGCGCACGGTCGACTCGGGACCCCAGCCGGTCGAGGTCCTGCGGCTGCGGGAGCTGCTGCGGACCGTACGGGAGAGCCCGGAGCTGGTGCCGTCGGTGCTGCCGGTGGGCGACGGGCTGCTGTGCGCGGTGAAGCGGGCGACCCCCGCGTAACCCACTCGTGGACGCCCGCGTATCCCGCCCGTGCCCCCCTTGCGAACAACACCGCCCCGGCACTTGTTAGTGTGCCGGGGCGGTGAAAATGGTGGACGTTACGTCAGCCGACGACCTTCTTCAGGGCGTCGCCGAGCGCATCGGCCTCATCGGGAGTCAGCTCGACGACAAGTCGCCCTCCGCCTTCGAGCGGAACGCGCATGACGATGCCCCGCCCCTCCTTGGTCACCTCGAGCGGGCCGTCGCCCGTTCGCGGCTTCATGGCCGCCATGCTCGTTCCCCTTCCTGAAACCAGCTCACGCAGCCGACAACCCAGGTGTCACCGGCATCGAACACATTGCTTCCAAGCCATTATCCCGCATCAACAGACCCGATGACCAACATCAGTCGGCATCGCTTGCGCAACGCGCTTGAGCAAAACCACCCAATTCGGCGATGTGACTGCGATACTGCTCCGCTTCCCACCCCTCGGCAGACGTGAATTCTTTGACGCACGTCACATGCCGGGACCCATACCCCGGGTGATCCGTCTGAGCCATGCTGTCCCCTGACGCATGCGCCGTGACGGTACGTGCGCGTTTACCTGTTCATACGTAACGAGGGGACGGACCTCCATGGCCGACACCGTGCTCTATGAGGTGGGCGACGGGCTCGCGACGATCACGCTGAACCGTCCCGAGGCGATGAACGCGATGAACACGGAGGCGAAGGTCGCGCTGCGCGATGCCGTGCAGGCAGCGGCCGCGGACCCCTCCGTACGAGCCGTACTTCTCACCGCGACCGGGCGTGCCTTCTGTGTGGGGCAGGACCTCAAGGAGCACATCGGGTCGCTCACGGCGGACCGCGAGTCGGGCAGCGGGCAGACGATGTCGACGGTGCGTGAGCACTACAACCCGATCGTGCGGGCGCTCACCGAGATGCCGAAGCCGGTCGTGGCCGGTGTGAACGGGGTCGCGGCGGGGGCCGGATTCGGCTTCGCGCTCGCGGCGGACTACCGGATCGTGGCGGAGACCGCGTCCTTCAACACCTCGTTCGCGGGTGTCGCCCTGACCGCCGACTCGGGGGTCTCCTGGACGCTGCCGAAACTGATCGGGCCCGGGCGCGCCGCGGATCTGCTGCTCTTCCCTCGTACGGTGAAGGCGCAGGAGGCGTACGAGCTGGGGATCGCGAACCGGCTGGTGCCGGCGGAGTCGCTTGCGGCGGAGGCGGAGGCACTCGCGCGGACCCTGGCCACGGGGCCGACCGTCGCCTACGCGGCGCTCAAGGAGTCGCTGGCCTTCGCGGCGTCGCACTCGCTGGCCGAGACGCTGGAGAAGGAGGACGAACTCCAGACGCGGGCGGGCGCGTCGGAGGATCACGCGATCGCGGTGCGGGCGTTCATCGCCAAGAAGAAGCCCGAGTATCTGGGGCGGTAGGGGTGCCCTGCGGGCCGGGGTTCAGCCCCGGCCGGGCGGACTGTGGGTCGGGTCCGGCCGCGTGGACGGTGGGTCGGGTCCGGCCGGGCGGACGGTGGGTCAGGTCCGGCCGGGCGGACGGTGGGTCGGGTCCGGCCGGGCGGACGGTGGGTCAGGTCCGGCCGCGTGCCACGCAGTCCGCCAGGTGGTCGTCCACCAGGCCGCATGCCTGCATCAGCGCGTACGCCGTCGTCGGTCCCACGAAGCGCAGGCCCCGCTTCTTCAGCGCCTTGGACAGGGCCGTCGACTCGTCCGTGATCGCGGGTACGTCCGCCAGGGTGCGCGGGGCCTTGCGCGCGGCCGGGTCCGGGGCGAACGACCAGATGAACTCGTCCAGTTCGCCCGGGGACCAGTCCGCGAGGGCGCGCGCGTTGGCCAGCGTGGCCTCGATCTTGGCGCGGTTGCGGATGATGCCCGCGTCCGCGAGGAGCCGCTGCGCGTCCGCGTCCGTGAAGGCCGCGACCGCCTCGATCCGGAAATCGGCGAACGCCTTACGGAAGTTCTCGCGGCGGCGCAGGATCGTGATCCAGGACAGGCCCGACTGGAAGGCCTCCAGGCTCAGACGTTCGTAGAGCGCGTCGTCGCCGTGGACCGGGCGGCCCCACTCCTCGTCGTGGTACGCGACGTAGTCCTCGGTCGACAGGGCCCAGGGGCAGCGCAGCGCGCCGTCCGGGCCGGCCAGCGCGCCACTCAATGCCTCGGTCCTTCCGGGGAGTCGGGCCCGCCGGCCGGCGGGCTCCACGGGTCGAAGTCGTCGTCCTCGTCCGCCCGGGCGGCCCCCGCTTCCTCGGGCGGCGTCCACCCGGCTTCCGCGGGCTCCGGCGGCTCCGGCTCCGCGGAGGCCTCGGCGACCACGGCCGTGGCCCCTGTCGCATAGCTCTGCGGCGCCTTGTCGAAGAGCCCCGGTCCTGCCGGGGGCGCCGCCTGGACGCCCGCCAGCGAGCGTTCCAGCTGGGCGATGCGGGCGTCCCGCTCCGCGAGTTCGGCGCCGAGGCGGGACAGGGCGTCGTCCACGTCGGCCATGCGGTAGCCGCGTACGGCCGTCGGCAGGCGCAGGGCCTCGACGTCGGCGCGGCCGAGGGGGCGGTCCGCGGGCAGCGGGTCGACGAGGTACTGGGGCGGGGCCTCGGGCAGCACGCCGTCCTCGGAGCCGCCGAGCACGGCGAGCGTGACCGCGGCGACCACCACGACCAGCGCGATGAGCAGGAACCAGAACACGGAGACTCCCCGACTGCAGAAACTGTCCGGCTCCGATCGTGCCATGCGGCACCGACAGTTAAGGTCGCAGGCGACCTAAGCGAGACATGAGGAGCGTGACGATGGCAAGGCCGCTGAGGCTCGGACGGCGCGAGTTCGGCCCGTACGAGCCGGTGATCATGGCGATCGTCAACCGGACTCCCGACTCCTTCTACGACCAGGGCGCCACGTTCCAGGACGAGCCCGCGCTCGCCCGTGTCGAGCAGGCCATCGCCGAGGGCGCTGAGATCGTGGACATCGGCGGGGTCAAGGCCGGCCCCGGCGAGGAGGTCACGGCCGAGGAGGAGGCGCGGCGCACGGTCGGCTTCGTGGCCGAGGTGCGGCGCCGTTTCCCCGACGTGATCATCAGCGTGGACACCTGGCGGCACGAGGTCGGCGAGGCGGTCTGCGAGGCGGGGGCCGATCTGCTCAACGACGCCTGGGGCGGGGTCGATCCGAAGCTGGCGGAGGTCGCGGCCCGTTACGGGGTCGGGCTCGTGTGCACGCATGCGGGGGGCGCGGAGCCGCGGACGCGGCCGCACCGGATCGCGTACGAGGACGTGATGGCCGACATTCTCGAGGTGACCGTCGGGCTTGCGGAGCGGGCGCTTGAGCTGGGGGTGCCGCGGGAGTCGATCCTGATCGATCCCGGGCACGATTTCGGCAAGAACACCCGGCACAGCCTGGAGGCCACGCGCAGGCTCGGGGAGATGGTGGGGACCGGGTGGCCGGTGCTCGTATCGCTGTCCAACAAGGACTTCGTGGGCGAGACGCTGGACAAGCCGGTGAAGGAGCGGGTCATCGGGACGTTGGCGACGACGGCGGTGTCGGCGTGGTTGGGGGCGCAGGTCTATCGCGTGCATGAGGTGGGTGAGACGCGGCAGGTGCTTGACATGGTGGCGTCCATCGCCGGGCATCGGGCTCCTGCGGTGGGTCGGCGGGGGCTGGGCTGACGCCGTAGCGGGTGGCGCCCTGGGTGGGGCTCCCTGGGGGCTCTGCCCCCGGACCCCCGCTGGTGGCTTGCGCCCCCAGGCCCCGATTTCGGGGGCCTTGCCCCCGTGCCCCCGCTTGTCGCGCGTGCGGTTTCGTCTCGGGGTCGGGGCCAGGGGGACCAACTGTCTGCCCGATGCCCGAATTGAGGGCATCCCCGCTGAACAGACGGTCCCCCTTCAGAGGTCACGGTCCCCTTCAGAGGTCAGGGAATGGTCCACCTTCACAGGTGGGAAATGGGCCCCCTTCACAGGTAAGGAAAAAGAGACGGTCCGGAAGAAGTCCTGACAGCAATGGGGGAAAGGAAGGCCGACGGCGGGAAAGCCGCAATCCAACCCGCGCGAGGTCTGCGCAACCCCCCACGCAGCTCAGCCACGCAACTCGTTGAAGAAACCCGGACGCACCCGCAGCCGCCGACGGCGAGCAACCACCCCGCGGGGGCCGAGGGCCCGAAGCGGCCGAGAACACCGCCCCACGCGCACCTCCACCCCCTCCCACCTCGCCGTGATGGGCGCCCCGCGCCCGCCGCAGGCGCAACCCACCCGCAGGCGGTCAGGCGGCCAGGCGGCCAGGCGGTCAGGCGGTCAGGCGGTCAGGCGGTCAGGCAGCCAGACAATCGGCCGGCCAGTCGGCCAGACATGCGGCCAGAAAATCGGCCGGACAGTCAAGAGACCAGATGGTCAGCGCGGAGAAGAGCCCGCCCTCTGGCGGAGCAAGCTCCCCTCGCCGAAGGCCAGAGGCAGGAAGCGGCCGGCCATGCGACGGTAGCCGGCCGGGTTGGGGTGCAGCCCGTCGGGCAGGTCCCCCGCGTCCGCCGGACCGAACAGGTCCGTGCCCTCCACGAGGTGGAGCGCTCCGTCGCCCTCGGCGCGGCGCAACTCGACCTGGGCGCCCAGGAGTTCCCGGATCCGGCCGAGCGACAGGCAGCCGCCTGAGCTGTCCGCGGGGCGTTCGACGGCGGTGAAGCGGCCGTCGGGGCCGTAGGGGGTCGGGCCCGGGCGGTCTTCGGCGGTCGTGCAGAAGATCGGCGTGAGGATCAGGAGAGGTGTGTCGGGGTGGCCGTCGCGCACCGTGTCGAGGAAGCCGTGGAAGGCCGAGACGAAGGCACGTTCGCGCATGCTGTCGAAGTTGACGACGTTGATGCCCAGTTCGAGGCTGATCGCGGCGGCGGGGAGGTCCCTGATGGTGCGGGCCATGAACTGGTCGAGGTGGCACTGACCGCCGAGGCCCAGGTTGAGCAGGGAGACGCCGGCCGCGCGCGCCACGGCCGCCGGCCATGACCCGGTGGGGCGGTCGGCCTCGGAGCACTGGCTGATCGAACTGCCGTGGTGCACCCAGAGCGGTCCCGCGGCGGGTGCGGGCCGCAGGGAGGTCCCTTCGGGGATCCGTACGTCGAGCAGCTTCATGGCCGCGGCCACCGGGAACCACAGCTCGATACGGCGCTCGGTCCCCGCCTCGCCGAGCTCGAACCGCAGGGTTACGGGCCCTGCGGGGTGGACCTGCGTCTCGCGGGTGCGCAGGTCGATGTGGACGACGGTTTCCTGGCGGGTGTGGACGCGCTCGCGCACCGCACCGTCGACGACGAGGTCCAGCGCCGTGCCGGCGGACTCCTGGCCCACGGGCACGAGATGGGTGAGCTGGAGGTCGAGTTCGAGGGCCGGGGCGTCGGTGACCGCTTCGAGGCGCACGCCGGAAGGCACCGTACTCATGAAGTCGAGGGTGGGGTCGGCGATCCGCGCCCGGGCCGCGGCGGGCACCCGCTGGAAGGTGACGCCCGAGTCGTCGACGGTGGTCTCGACGGCTCCGACGGCGCAGTCGAGCGCCGCCTTCAGCGCGGATTCCACGCCCACGACTGCGGCGCGGCCGGAATCGCGCACCCCTCCCGCACGGCCGAAACCGCTCCCCCCTCCCGCACGGCCGAAACCGCTCCCCCCTGCGGCCCGGCCGGAATCCCCCACCCCTGCACCGCGGTCGGAGTTCACGACTGCAGCCCGGTCAGGATGAGGTCGGCGAGCTCTTCGCCGATGTCGGCGGGAGACTTGCGGCCCTCCGGCCGGTACCAGGTGTGCATGGAGTTGGTGAAGCCGAAGACCGACCAGGATGCGACTTCCGGTGAGGCCTTCGACGAGAAGGCACCCGCCTCCTGACCGTCCCTGATCACCTGGCGGAAGCCCTCCTGGTAGCGCCGCCACTGCTCCTGCATGGCCTGCCAGTGCGGGGAGTCGGCATGGCCGCCCCTGGCGAAGACCGCCGACTCCTTGGTGATGGCCGCCGTGTGGGAGACCAGGTCGACGATGATCGTGCGCAGGGTCCGCACCGGGTCGTGCCCCTCGGCCACGATCCGTTGCAGGGACTCCAGTTCGTGCCCGAAGACCCTGCCGTAGATCTCGAAGAGGATCTCGTCCTTGGACTTGAAGTAGTGGTAGAGCGCACCCTTGGTCACGCCCGCCTTGGTCACGATCTCCTGGACGCCGGTGGCGGCGAACCCCTTCGTCGCGAAGAGGTCGAGGGAGACGTCGAGGATGCGCCGGCGCACCTCCGGGTCGGGATCTTTGGTGCGGGCCATCGCTGTCCTCCGGGTGCGCTCGCGAGGCGTGTTCTGCGGCACACATCACAGCGCGGCCCCGGAAGAAAGTCAATGCCGACCGGTTGGTATGTCTATGAACTCGTGCTAGAAAGCGGCCATGTTCACCACGCCGCTCGAGCTCTCGGGCCCCCTCAGGTCACCGCGCAACCTGCTGCTCGACCAGACCTACGGGGATCACGCGAGCATCCATGACCCCGCCACCGCACAGCAGTTGGGCGTCGCGGGGGCGGCCGTGGAGGGTCCGACCCACTTCAGCCAGTACGACCCGCTGGCCGGCCGCATGTGGGGCGAGAAGTGGTTCACCGACGGCTGTCTGAGCGCGCACTTCGAAGCTATCTGCCTCGAAGGGGAGCAGACCCGGGCGACCGCGGCCTTCACGGAAGACCGAGCGGATATCAGGACATTGAAGGAGGACGGGACGGTCGTCCTGTCCGGCACCGCGACGCTCGGGGACGAACCGACCGCCCTGGACGGGCGGTTGGCGCGGCTCCGGCCCCTGGAGCGGCCCGTGATCTTCGAGGGCTGGACGCCCGGCCGCAGGGGCGCGCGGCCCGAGCACGTCCGGATGGACTTCGACACGCACATGGGCGACCTCTATCCGTTCACGCTGCGCCGCAAGCTGGAGACGATCACCGAGACCAGCCCCTGGTACACCGGCGCGGACAATCCCTGGGGCCGGCCGATCGTGCCGATCGAGATGATCAGCGTGCTTTCGATGGCCACATGGGCCGAGTCCGGTCTGGTCAAGGCCGAACCGTCCGTCGGGCTCTTCCTCGATCTCCAGATCAGGCTGCTCGGGAGCCCGGTCTTCGTGGACGCGCCCTACACCCTGGAGCGCGAGATCGTCGCTCTCGGTGAGACCCGCCGGACCGAGACGGCCTGGGTGCGCACCACGGTGACGAGCGATACGACGGGTTCCGCCGTCGCCGAAGTCCTGCTGCACCAGGGCGTCTTCAAGGAGTCGTACCCGAGCTACCCCGCCTGACCAGGCCTGATCAGTCGCCGCACATTGCTTCTGCATGTCACTTTTCCAATACCGACCGATCGGTATTGACAAAATTCCCCGCCCCGAGTGTGATGCATGCGATATCTCGCATGCAGTCGAGAGGGTCACCGTGAGTCACTACCGCAGCAATCTGCGCGATCTCCAGTTCAACCTGTTCGAGGTGCTCGGCCTGGACGGCCGGCTCGGCTCCGCGCCGTTCGACGACATCGACGGCGACACCGCGCGCGACATCCTCGGCCAGGTCGAGCGGCTCGCCACCGGGCCCGTGGCTGCTTCGTTCACCGACGGCGACCGCAACCCGCCGGTGTACGACCCGGCGGCCTTCTCCGTCACCATGCCGGAAGCGTTCCGCCGCAGTTACCAGGCCTACATGGACGCCGAGTGGTGGCGGCTCGACCTGCCCGTCGAGGCCGGCGGCACCCGCGCACCGCGCTCGCTGTGGTGGTCGGTCATCGAGCTGATCCAGGGCGCCCACGCCCCGGTGTACATGTACGGCAGCGGCCCCGGCTTCGGCGGCCTGCTGCACAAGCTCGGCACCCCCGAGCAGGCCCGGACCGGCGACCTCATGATCGAGCGCCGCTGGGGCGCGTCGATGGTGCTGACCGAGCCGGAGGCCGGATCCGATGTGGGTGCGGGCCGCACCAAGGCGGTCCGGCAGGCCGACGGCAGCTGGCACATCGAGGGTGTGAAGCGCTTCATCACCTCGGGCGAGCACGATCTGGCCGAGAACATCCTGCACTTCGTCCTGGCCAGGCCCGAGGGCGCGCAACCCGGCACCAAGGGCCTGTCGCTCTTCCTCGTACCGAAATTCCACTTCGACCCCGAGACCGGCGAACCGGGCGCGCGCAACGGCGTGTTCGCGACGAACGTCGAGCGGAAGATGGGCCTGAAGGTCTCCACCACCTGCGAGCTGACCTTCGGCGGGGAGATACCCGCGGTCGGACATCTTCTCGGCGAAGTGCACGACGGCATAGCCCAGATGTTCCATGTGATCGAGTCGGCCCGTATGCAGGTGGGCGTCAAGGCGATCGCGACCCTTTCCAGCGGTTACCTCCATGCCCTGGAGTACGCGCGGACCCGCGTCCAGGGCGCCGACCTCGCCAAGGCCTCGGACAAGTCCGCGCCCCGGGTCGCCATCGGTCAACACCCCGATGTGCGCCGCATGTTGATGCTGCAGAAGGCGTACGCGGAGGGCCTGCGCGCGGTCTACCTCTACACCGCGGACTGGCTGGACCGGGACGACGTGGACGCGAAGACCGCGGCCGCCATGAACGACCTGCTGCTTCCCCTCGTCAAGGGCGTCGGATCCGAGCGCTCCTACGAGCAACTCGCCCTGTCGCTGCAGACGTTCGGCGGCTCGGGCTATCTGCAGGACTATCCGCTGGAGCAGTATCTGCGGGACGTCAAGATCGATTCGCTGTACGAGGGCACGACCGGCATCCAGGGCCTGGACTTCTTCTTCCGGAAGATCTCCCGGGACCGCGGAGCCGCCCTGTCGATGCTGACCCGGGAGATCCAGGACTTCCTCGTACGGATCGAGGGCGAGGGCCGGCTGAAGACCGAGCGGGCCAAGGTGAACGCCGCGCTCTGCGACGTACGGAGCATGGCCGATGTGATGCTGGCCTGGCAGCAGGAGGCGCGGGAACATCCCGGCGAGGTCTACAAGATCGGGCAGAACACCACCCGGCTCCTGATGAGCGTCGGCGATCTGGTGATCGGCTATCTCCTGCTCCGGCAGGCCTCGGTGGCCCTGGCCGCGCTGGACGCCGGCTCGGCCGAGAGCGACTTCTACAGCGGCAAGGTCGCCGCCGCCCGGTTCTTCGCCGCCACGGTGCTGCCCGAACTGGCCGCCCGCCTCGCCGTGTTGGATCAGACCGACCAGCATCTGATGGACGTGCCGGACGGGGCCTTCTGATGACGGGCCACGAGCAGGGGCAGCTGCACGAGCTCAGCGCGTTGGAGCAGGCAGCGGCGATACGGGCCGGTGAGCTGAGCCCGGTCGAGCTCGTCGAGCACTGCCTCGCGCGGATCGCAGGCCTGAACGAGCTGGTCGGCGCCTTCTCGTACGTGGCCGTGGAGCAGGCAAGGGCCGCGGCGGTGGCGGCGGAGAAGCGGCTCGGCGAGCGGCACGCGGGTGACGAACTGCCGCCGCTGTTCGGCGTGCCCACCGCGGTCAAGGACCTCACCGGCACCGCCGACATGCCGACCTCCTTCGGATCCGCCGCCTTCCGGGACTTCACACCGCCGGTCGAGGCCCATCTGGTCCGGCTCCTCCGCGAGGCGGGCACGATCAGTCTGGGCAAGCTGAACTCCGCCGAGTTCGGGCTCTCCGCCTACTCCGACACCTACGCCGGCTCGGCCCGTACGCCGTGGGACCTCACACGTACCGCGGGTGGATCGAGTGGCGGTTCGGGGGCCGCGGTCGCCGCGGGGCTCGTGCCGTTCGCGCACGGCAACGACGCCGGCGGGTCCATCCGGATTCCGGCGAGTGTGTGCGGGCTCTTCGGGTTCAAGCCCTCGCGGGGCCGGGTCAGCAACGGTCCACTCGGGCTCGACCCGGTCATCCAGCTCTGCCAGGGCCCGTTGTCCCGTACGGTCGCCGATGCCGCGGCCATGCTCGACGCGATGGCCGGTCCTGCGCCGGGCGACCTGTTCTGGGCGCCGCCGCTGCCCGACGGGGAGAGCTTCCTCGGCTGGGCGGGGCGCGAGCCCGGGAAGCTGCGGATCGGCCGCTTCAGCGATCCGGGGAGCGACGAGGTCTCCGTACATCCGGATGTCCTGGCCGCGTACGAGCGGGCCACCGAACTCCTCGTATCCCTCGGGCATGAGGTCGAGGAGATCGAGGCGCCGTTCGGCCTGTCCATGGTCGAGGAGTTCCAGGACGTGTGGTCCGTGCGGTCCCTGCGGGTGCCCGTGGCCGACGAGGAACAACTGCTGCCGCTGACCCGGTACTGGCGGACGCGCGGCAGATCCGTCAGTGCGGAGCGGTTCCTCGGAGCGCTGCAGGACATCCAACTGCGCGGCACCCAGGCGATGATCGCCACCCAGCGCTACGACGCGGTCCTGAGCCCGACCCTGGCACTGCCTCCGCAGCGGCCGGAGTGGTTCAAGGAACTCGGCGAAGAGGCCGATCTGAAACGCCAGTTCCTGGCCAGCCCTTACGCGGCGGCCCAGAACGTTTCCGGCCAGCCCTCGGCGAATGTGCCGCTGCACTGGTCGGACGAGGGCCTGCCGATCGGCGTGATGCTGACCGGCCGGCTCGGCGAGGACGCGCAACTCCTGGCCCTGTGCGCCCAACTCGAGGCGGCCAGGCCCTGGGCCGCACGGTGGCCCGACCTCTGAGCGAGGCCCTGTCCTCTCCCCGTACTCCCCACCACCTCGTACTCCCCCCCCCGCACGCACACCTCCCTCACGCACACCTCTAACCAGCGGTCTCGCATTCGCGCATCCGCGCACATCAGGAGGCTCCAAATGGCACGTGTCCCCCTCGCTGCGGGCGTCTGCACCCTGGCCCTCGGCCTGGCCGTGACGGGCTGCACCACCTCGGCCGACTCCACCGGCGGCGGCAAGGACGGTGGCAAGAAGGTCAAGGCCACCATCGCGACGTCCTCCGACCCGACCAGCCTCGACCCGAACCTGGGCACCGTGGCGGCCGACTTCGTCTTCGCGCGGATGCTCAACGACCAGCTGGTCCGCCGCGACGACAAGGGCGAGATCATCCCCGGGCTCGCGTCCGAGTGGAAGGCCGATCCGACCTCCGCGGAGTTCACGCTCCGCAAGGACGCCAAGTGCACCGACGGTACGAAGGTCACCGCGTCCGGGGTGGCCAAGGTGCTGACCCGGTTCGCCGACCCGGCCACCAAGTCGACCGCGGCGAGCCAGGTGTTCGGGCCGGGCGCGAAGGTCACCGCCACCGGCGACGACGCCTCGGGCAAGGTCTCCGTCAAGCTCGACAAGCCCTGGTCGGACCTCCTGTACGGCCTCGCGCTCCCGCAGGCCGGCATCGTCTGCCCGGCCGCCCTGGACAAGCCGGAGCTGCTCAAGTCCGGCAAGAAGGGCGCCGGTACGGGCGCGTACTACATGGAGTCCGCGAAGCCCGGGACCAGTTACACGCTGACCGCCGTCGAGGGATACACCGGCTGGGCCACGTACAAGAACATGCCGAAGGGCACCGTGCCCGACACCGTGGAGATGCCGGTCATCCAGTCCGAGGCCACGATGGCGAACAACCTCGCGGCGGGCACGCTCGACTACGCGGCCTTCACCGGTCCGGATGTCGCCCGGTTCGTCAAGGACAAGCGGTTCACGATCAACCCGGCGCCGATCATCCGCATGATGGTGGTCTTCAACGAGCGCGAGGGCCACCCGGGCGCCGACCCGGAGGTCCGCGAGGCGATTGCCAAGACCCTGGACCGCAAGGCCTTCAACCAGGCCGTCACGCGCGGCACCGGCACCCTGATGGCCAGCATCACCGACGGCAGCGTGCCCTGCGCCAACAAGGACGAGTCGCTGCTCGCCAAGACCGACGTGGCCGGGGCCAAGGACGTGCTCAAGGGCGTCAAGATCAAGCTCGTCGGTACGAACGCGGTCGCGGGCGGCTCCGGCAACGACTACGTACAGGCCGCGCTCAAGGCCGCGGGCGCCGATGTCTCGCTCCGCAACGCCGACAGCGCCACGTGGGGCAACGACGTCATCAGCAACAAGGGCGACTGGGACCTCACGATCCTGCCGAACCTCAACCTGACGAACCTGCTGACCACCCCGGCCAGCCTGTTCCTGGGCCCGGACCCGGCGGATGGCGGCCGCAACTTCCCCGGCGTCGACAACAAGGGCTTCGCGAAGGGCTTCGGCGAGGCGATGGCCACCACCGACGAGAGCGCGAAGTGCGCGGCCTGGGGCGAAGCCCAGAAGTCGCTGCTCGGCAGCCACGACGTGGTGCCGCTCGCGACGGTGAACCTCAACTACACCACCGCCGCCCGGATTTCGATCGCCGCCCCCGACGGTCTGCTCGCGCCGGAGACGGTGCGCGTCACCAAGTAGTACGCAGTGCAGCGGCACCCGGACCGGCCGGGGCGGCGTTGCCCCGGCCGGTTTCTTCCCCAGGTGAGGAGAGTCGTGGAGACTCTGATCGCATCCCCCAAGGCGCCTGAGCCGCCCAAGGCCGTCACGCCGAAGACCGTCGGGTCGCCCTGGCCGCGGTTCCTGCTCGGCCGGCTCGGCGGCCTCGTGGGTGTCCTCGTCATGCTGGTCGTCGGCACGTTCCTGATCGTCCAGCTGATCCCGGGCGACCCCGCCCAGGTGATGGCCGGACCGGATGCCAGTCAGGCGCAGGTCGAGCAGATCCGGCAGGAACAGGGCCTGGACCAGCCGCTGTTCACCCAGTTCACGGAGTACGCCGGCGGTCTGCTTGAGGGTGATCTCGGTACGTCCTTCAGCAGCGGTCTCCCGGTCTCCGAGATCATCGCCAACCGGCTCCCCTTCACCGCCCAGATCGCGCTGCTCGCGGTCGTGATGGCCCTCGTCGTCAGCGTCCCGCTGGGGATGGCGGTCGCGGTGGCCTGCCGGGGCAACCGCCGCAAGGCGCTTGACACGGCGTTCACCTCGGTGACCGCGGTTCTGGGCTCGATCCCCGAGTTCGTGCTCGCGACCCTGCTGATCATGTTCTTCGCGATCAAGCTCAACATGTTCCCGCCGTCGGGCGCCGCCACCCTCGACTCGATGGTGCTGCCGGTCCTGGCCCTGACCATCGCGCCGATCTGCACGCTGGCCCGTGTGGTGCGGCGCGAGACGGCGGCCGTGCTCTCCATGGACTACATGCGCACCGCAAAGGGCCGCCGGCTCAGGGCAGTCCGGCTCTACGCACGTCACGCGCTGCCGAATCTGATGACCAGCACCCTGACGCTGGGCGGCCTGGTCCTGACCGGACTGCTCGGCGGCGCGGTGATCGTCGAGTTCGTCTTCGCCTGGCCCGGACTCGGTACGGGTGTCCTCGACGCCCTCGTGAAACGCGACTACCCGGTGATCCAGGGCGTCGTGCTGCTGCTCGGCATCCTGGCCACCCTTCTCAATCTGCTCGTGGACGTCGTGCTCGGCCTCCTCGACCCCCGCAGCCTCCGCGGAAAGGCGGGCGACGCATGAGGAAGCAACTGCGCAGGTCTCCCGCGCTGATGCTCGGTCTGGCCGGGCTCGCGCTCTTCGTGGCCCTCGGCATCATCGCCCCGTACATCTGGGGCGACAGGGCCGAAACCCTCACCGACCAGACCCACTTGGCGGCCTCCGCCGAGCACTGGTTCGGCACCGACGCGCTCGGCCGCGACATCTTCGCCCGGACGATGGTCGCGACCCGGCTGACCCTGCTGATGTGCCTGGCCACCACCGCCATCGCCGCGGTCGGCGGGATCGGCTTCGGTGCGGCGATCTGGGTGGCCGGCCCCCGCGTACGGGCACTCGGGCAGCGCGTGATCGACGTACTGATCTCGTATCCCAGCGTCATCTTCGCCCTGGTCATGGTGGCGATCCTCGGCCCCGGCGTGAGCACCTCGATCGTCGCGATCGGTCTGGCGACCTGCCCGGCCTTCGCCCGGCTCACCACCAATCTGGCCGCGTCCATCGCGGGCCGGGACTTCGTCTCCACCGCGCGGCTGCTCGGTGTATCGCCGGCCCGGCTCCTTCGCCGGCACATCCTGCCGAATATCGCGGAGCCGCTGCTCGTGCTGCTCTCGGTGGCCTTCACCGTCTCGCTGAAGGCGCTGTCCGGGCTCTCCTTCCTCGGGGTCGGGGTGCAGGCGCCGGACTACGACTGGGGATCCGTACTCAACAAGGGGCTCGAGGGCATCTACCTCAACCCCTGGCCGGCGCTCGGCCCGTCCCTCGTGATCATCCTGGCCGGTCTTGCCGGCGGTCTGATCGGCGACGGGCTCGCGGCCGCGGTCAGCCCGGCGGCCGGGCGCAAGCGCGGGTACCGGGCCAAGGTCGAGGCGGTCACCGCCGTACCCCCGTACGACGAGGACGCGCTCGCCGTGGCCGACCGGCTCAGTGTCGTCCTGCCCGACGGCACCCGCTTGGTCGACGAGGTCTCCTTCGCCGTCAAGCCCGGCGAAGTCCTCGGACTGGTCGGCGAGTCGGGCTCGGGCAAGAGCCTGACGGCGATGGCCCTTGCCAAGCTGCTGCCGGAGGACCTCACTGCGGTGGCGGGCACGCTCAAGGTGGGCGATCTGGATCTGAACGGCAAGCCTCCGGCGTCCAGGCTGGCCACTGAGATCGGCATCGTCTACCAGGACCCCTCGGCCTCGTTCAATCCCACGCTCAAGCTCGGCGGCCAGCTCACCGAGGCGCTGCGGACCCATGGCCGCACGTCCAAGAAGGCCGCCGCACAGCAGGCCGTGGACCAACTGGCCGCCGCACGCGTGACGTTGCCGGAGCAGCGGCTCAAGCAGTACCCGCACGAGCTGTCCGGCGGCATGCGGCAGCGGGCGATGATCGCCTCTGCGCTGCTGACCTCGCCGAAGCTGCTCATCGCGGACGAGCCCACCACCGCGCTCGACGTCACGGTCCAGGCCGAGGTGCTCGGGCTGCTGCGCGAGGCCAACGAGCGCGACGGCACCGCGATCCTGCTGATCTCGCACGACGTCGGGGTGATCTCCGCGATCTGCGACCGGGTCGTCGTCATGTACGCGGGCCGGATCGTGGAGACGCTGCCCATCGGGCGGCTGCGCGCGGGGGACGCCGATCACCCTTATACACAGGCCCTGTTGGCCGCCACGCCCACGCTGCACTCGGCGGTCGACGAGCCGCTGGCCTCGATACCCGGCCGGCCGCCCCACCCGGCGAGCCGCCCGGCGGGCTGCGCCTTCGCGCCGCGCTGCCCGCTGGCGCGGCAGCAGTGCCACGACGAACTGCCGGTACTGGCCGCCACGGGTACGGGGGCCACCGCCTGCCACGCGCTCACCTGGGACAAGCAGGACGAGGAGGTCGTCGCATGACCGACGCGACCACAACGGGAAACGCCGTTCTGGAAGTCCAGGACCTGGACGTCGCCTTCGGCCGGCACCACGTCCTCAAGCAGGTCTCCCTGACCGTCCCGCGGGGCCGCACCCTCGGCCTCGTCGGCGAGTCGGGGTCGGGCAAGTCCACCCTGGCCAAAGCGGTCGTCGGCCTGGTCAGGCCGGTCGGCGGACGGATCCTGCTCGACGGCGTGGACCTCACGCACGCCAAGCGGACTGTCGCGGTACGCCGCCGGGTGCAGATGATCCCGCAGGACCCGTACTCCTCGCTGAACCCGCGTATGACCATCGGCGAGACCCTCGCCGAAGCGCTCGATCCACGGCGCGCGAGCGTCAAGAAGCACCGCCCGGAGATCGAGGCGCTGCTCAACCGCGTCGCGCTCGACGGCGACGTCGCCGCCCGCTACCCGCAGGAGTTCTCCGGCGGACAGCGCCAACGGATCGCCGTGGCACGCGCGTTGGCGGTACGCCCCGCGCTGATCATCGCGGACGAGGTCACCTCGGCGCTCGACACCTCGGTGCAGGCCGAGGTGCTCGGCGTGCTGCGCGAACTGCGCCGCGAGCTCGGTCTGACGATGCTGTTCATCTCCCACGACCTGGCCGTGGTCCGCCACGTCTGCGACGAGGTGGCGGTGCTGCAACACGGTGAGCTGGTCGAAGTCGCCGCGCGGGACGACCTGTTCACCGCACCGCAGCACCCCTATACGCGGCTGCTGCTCGACAGCGTTCCCGACGGCGGGCCCCTGCGTACGGTCGCGTGAGCCCGCCGGGGCGGTCGGCTACTTGCCCGTCTCCTTGGTCACCAGGGCGACCGCCTCGTCGACGCTGTCCGTCACGTGGAAGAGCAGGAGGTCCTTCTCGGAGGCCTTGCCCTGGGCGATCACCGTGTCGCGCAGCCAGTCGACCAGACCGCTCCAGTACGCCGTGCCGAAGAGCACGATCGGGAACTTGGTGACCTTTCGCGTCTGGACGAGGGTCAGGGCCTCGAAGAGCTCGTCGAGGGTACCGAGGCCGCCGGGCAGCACCACGAAGCCCTGCGCGTACTTCACGAACATCATCTTGCGGACGAAGAAGTAGCGGAAGTTGACCCCGATGTCGACGTGCGGGTTGAGGCCCTGCTCGAAGGGGAGCTCGATGCCGAGCCCGACGGAGACGCCGTCGGCCTCGCGCGCTCCCTTGTTCGCGGCCTCCATCGCGCCGGGTCCGCCGCCGGTGATCACGGCGAAGCCGGCCTCGACCAGAGCCCGGCCGATCGCGACGCCCGCCTCGTACTCCGGGGTGTCGGCCGGGGTCCTGGCCGAGCCGAACACGCTGATCGCGCTGGGGAGTTCGGCGAGCGCGCCGAAGCCCTCGACGAACTCCGACTGGATCCGCATCACCCGCCAGGGATCGGTGTGCACCCACTCCGAGTCGCCCTCGGTGTCGAGCAGGCGCCGGTCGGTGGTGTCGGGCGTGACCTGATCCCGTCGCCGCACCACCGGACCCAGGTACTGCTCCTCCGGCGGACCCTGCGCTTCCGGATTGCCCATGGCCTTCTCCTCCCACTGGTGCTGTGCAGCGCGTGCCGCGTGATCAGCGTAGATCTCAGTCGGTTGACGGTGGGGGAATTACGGGGGTGCGGAGGGTGGCCGGTGCAGGTGGGTGGCGCCTGCGGCGGGCTTTTCTCCCCGCCCCGCCCCTTCCCGAAACCGGGGGCCCCGCCCCCGGACCCCCCGCACCCGAACTTCGTTCGGATCTGCTCAAGCGCCGCAGGGGCTTGATTGGCTAATTGGTCAGCCACCCCCTCAGGGCCTTCTCGCCCTCCAGGATCTTCGCCGTGTCCACGCGCTCATCCACCTTGTGGGCGTAGATCGGGTTGCCCGGGCCGTAGTTCACGGCCGGTACGCCCAGTGCGCTGAATCGGGCGACGTCCGTCCAGCCGAACTTCGGGCGCGGCTCGCCGCCGACGGCTGCGGCGAAGGCCGCCGCCACCGGGTGGGTGAGTCCGGGGCGTGCGCCGCCCGAGTGGTCGTCGACCACGAACTCGTCGACGTCGCAGTCCGCGAAGAACTCCCGTACGAAGGCGAGCGCGTCGTCCATGCTGCGGTCAGGTGCGTAGCGGAAGTTGACCACCAGGGTGGCCTCGTCGGGGATCACGTTGCCCGCGACGCCGCCTTCCACGCGTACGGCATTGAGGCCCTCGTGGAACTGCAGCCCGTCGACCACCGGCTTGCGCGGCTCGTACGCGGCCAGCGCGGCCAGGGCCTTCGAGGCGCGGTGGATGGCATTGCTGCCCATCCAGGCGCGCGCCGAGTGCGCCCGCTCCCCCTTGAACTTGAGGAAGACCCGCAGCGTGCCCTGGCAGCCGCCCTCGACGAGGCCCTCGGTGCCTTCGAGCAGGATCGCGAAGTCGCCCGCGAGCCAGTCGGGGTGGGCTTCGGAGACCTTGCCCAGACCGTTGAGGTGGGCGGCGACCTCTTCGTTGTCGTAGAAGACGAAGGTCAGGTCGCGGTTGGGCGCGGGCACGGTCCGCGCGATGCGCAGCTGGACCGCGACACCGGCCTTCATGTCGCTGGTGCCGCAGCCCCACAGGGTGCCGTCCTCGTCGAGGCGGCTCGGCACATTGTCCGCGATCGGGACGGTGTCGATATGGCCGGCCAGGATGACGCGCTCACTGTGGCCGAGCTGGGTGCGGGCCACGATGTTGTTGCCGAAGCGGTCGACCGTCAGATGCGGCAGCGCGCGCAGCTCCGTCTCGATCGCGTCGGCGAGCGGCTTCTCCGAGCCGCTGGGCGAGGCGAAGTCGACGAGCTGAGCGGTGAGCTGAGCGGCGTCGAGGTCCAGGTCGAGTGCGGTCGGCTGGGTGTAAGAGCTGTGCTGGTCGGCCATAGTGGCGAGCCTAACGTCCGGCTCGGCCAGGGACTGTGCCCGTCTGCCCGTTGGACTCCAGTACGGTGGTCCGCGTGCCTGGTCCCTCCCCCGCCGTCGCAGGCCGCGGCCGTTTCCTCCGGTTCGGCGCGGCCCTTGTCGTGCTGCTCGGACTCGCCGGGTATCTGGTGGTCCAGTACGAGGGCGGCGGCAAGCCCGCACCGCGCTGCACGGTGATCGGCGCGGGCGGTGCCTCGTACGAGATGACATACGAGCAGGCCGAGAACGCGGCGACGATCTCCGCCGTCGGCACCTCGCGCAAGATGCCCGAGCGGGCCGTGACCATCGCCCTTGCGACCGCCCTCCAGGAGTCCGGGCTGCGCAACATCGACCACGGCGACCGCGACTCGGTCGGCCTCTTCCAGCAGCGGCCCTCGCAGGGCTGGGGCACGATCGCGCAGATCATGGACCCGGTGTACTCGGCCGGGAAGTTCTACGACGGCCTCAAGGACGTGCCCGGCTACTCGCGGCTTCCGCTGACGGTCGCCGCGCAGAAGGTGCAGCGCAGCGGTTTCCCGCAGGCGTACGCCAAGCACGAGCCGGATGCCGCGCTGCTCTCCGCCGCGCTCACCGGGCGGGCCGCGGGCTCGCTGAAGTGCGAGGGCCCGGCGGCCGCGCAGGCCGGCGACCCGGCGAAGGTGCGCGAGACGCTCGAGCGGGACTTCGGGCGCGGGGTGCTGCCCCGCACGGAGGCGGCCGGCGCGGAGGTCACGGACGACGCGGAGGCCGCCGAGCGGCAGCGCACGGTGAACGTGCCGGTGACGGGCGGCGACGGACGGCGCGGCTGGGAGCTCGCGCAGTGGGCGGTGGCGCAGGCCTCGGCGCTGCGGCTCGAGCGGGTCGTGTACGACGGGCGCGAGTGGGTCGCCGGCGAGAACGACGGGCAGTGGCGTGACGCCGGGTCCGGCAAGGGCTCCGGCGCGGCCGAGGTCCTGATCGTCACCGCTGCCTGATCGTCACGGCTGCCTGATCGTCCACCGCCACCTGATCGTCACCGGCGCCCGATCCCCTTCCAGCTCCGTTCGCCGTCGCCGAACGTCAGCGGGCAGCCGTGCGGGCGTTCACTCGCAGGGGTTAGCCCGGCGGCGTACGCACGACCCTTGGGACCAGTTTTTCTACGCACAGTCCCCTAGTCCTCAAATCCCTTGAGAACAAAGGGAAGTGGCGCACCCAAAGGCTCCGCCGAAGGGCCGATTTTGCCCGGATTTCGCCGCAGACGATGATGCGACGCATTACCAACTCTTTACGTTGCCGGACCGCAACCTTCCCGCGCTTCGAGCGGTAGTCACGGCGTCCGTACGCCAGATGCGGCAGTCCGAAAGCCGGATGCGGCAGGACGCACAACGTTCTACTTTCCCCGTCCAAAAGGAGCATCATGTCCCTCCCCCTGACCCGTCGGATCGCCCGTGCCGCGCTGCTCACCGCAGCGGGAGCGGCCTCCGCGGTCGGTGCGGCCGGCTCCGCGAGCGCCGTCGACCTCCCGGCCGCACCCGACCTCGGCGGGCTGACCGCCCTGGACGGCGCCGGCCTCGGCGACACCATCGACAACGCGGCGCAGAACGTCTCGGGTCTCGCGGGCGATGCCGGTTCCAAGGCCGTCAAGAAGGCCGTGCCGACCGCGGGCAAGACCGTCGGCAAGGCCGGCAAGACCGCCACGCCCGCCGTGCAGAAGGCCGCCGGTGAGGTCGCGGGCAGCGCCGGCGAGGTGCTCGGCGAGAGCACGAAGGCCGCGACCGAGGACGGTCTGCCGATCGTGGGCGCGGGTCTGCCCACCGACTCGCTCACCAAGGGTGGTCTGCCGACCGACGCCGTGACCAAGGGCGGTCTGCCCACCGACTCGCTCACCAAGGGCGGCCTTCCCACGGACGGCCTGACCAAGGGCGGTCTGCCGGTCGCCGGTGGCGGTCTGCCCACCGACGGCCTGATGGGCGGCCTGCCGCTCGGCGGCTGACCCGTCCGCGTCTCCACGCGAAAGGGGCCTGGGATCAACTCCCGGGCCCCTTCGGCGTGTTCGGGGACGATCAGCCCTTGCGGAGCCGCTCCACCGCAGCCGCGACCCGCTCGTCGGTGGCCGTGAACGCCACGCGGACGAAGCGCTCCCCCGCCGTGCCGTAGAAGTCACCGGGCGCCACCAGGATGCCGAGCTCGGCGAGCCGGCCGACCGTGTCCCAGCAGTTCTCGTCGCGGGTGGCCCACAGATAGAGGCTGGCCTCGCTGTGCTCGATACGGAAGCCGTGCGCGGTCAGCGCGTCCCGCAGCGCCTCGCGGCGGGCCGCGTACCGGGCGCGCTGCTCGGCCACGTGCGCGTCGTCGCCGAGCGCGACGGCGGCCGCGGCCTGGACGGGAGCGGCGGTCATCATGCCGCCGTGCTTGCGGATCTGCAGCAGGTCCTGGAGGCGGCTCTCGTCGCCCGCGAGGAACGCGAAGCGGTAGCCCGCCAGGTTGGAGCGCTTGGAGAGCGAGTGCACCGCGATCAGGCCCTCGTACGAGCCGCCGCAGACCTTCGGGTGCAGGACGCTGACCGGCTCGGCCTCCCAGCCGAGCTCCAGGTAGCACTCGTCGGAGACGACGAGGATGCCGTGCTCACGGGCCCAGGCCACGATCCGGATCAGCTCGTCCTCGGCGAGGACGCGGCCGGTCGGGTTGGAGGGCGAGTTGAGCCACAGGAGCTTGATGCCGGTGGGGTCGAGTTCCGTGCCCGCGGCGTCAGCCGCAAATGTCTCAGTGTCGTACGCGACGTAGTCCGCGCGGGCCAGGCGGGCGCCCACCTCGTAGGTCGGGTACGCGAGCCTCGGGTACGCCACCTTGTCTCCGGGGCCCAGACCCAGCTGGGTCGGCAGCCAGGCCACCAGCTCCTTGGAGCCGACGGTCGGCAGGACGTTGCGGTGGGTGAACCCGCGGGCGCCCAGGCGCCGTTCGCACCAGCCGACGAGCGCGTCCCGCAGCTCGGTCGTGCCCCACACCGTGGGGTAGCCCGGCGAGTCCGCCGCGTCCACCAGAGCTTTCCGGATCAGCTCCGGCACCGGGTCCACCGGGGTGCCGACCGAGAGGTCCACGATGCCGTCCGCGTGGGCGGCGGCGGTGGCCTTGTACGGCTCGAGCTTGTCCCAGGGGAACACGGGCAGACGGTCGGAGACGGCGCTCACGGGGTGCTCACTTTCTCGTACGTACGACTGTTTTTTCCCGGGGGCGACCCCTGGGTCCCCCGGCCGGAAAAACGCCTCGGTCCCGTACGGCAGTTCGCGCCGTACGGGACCGTGGAGTGTGGCCTGCCGACTACTGGTTCTGCGGCGGCAGTGCGGCGATGAAGGGGTGGTCGCGCTCGATCAGGCCGAGCTTGCTGGCGCCGCCCGGGGAGCCGAGCTCGTCGAAGAACTCGACGTTCGCCTTGTAGTAGTCCTTCCACTCCTCAGGAGTGTCGTCCTCATAGAAGATCGCCTCGACCGGGCAGACCGGCTCACAGGCACCACAGTCGACGCATTCGTCCGGGTGGATGTACAAGGACCGGGAGCCCTCGTAGATGCAGTCGACCGGGCACTCCTCGATGCACGCCTTGTCCTTGACGTCGACACAAGGCTGCGCGATGACGTAAGTCACGCTGTCGTTCCTCCTCGATAGGGCGCTGGCGGGCCTCCTGGGCCTCCGCCACCTGGCGCGCGGGAGCGCGGCGTCGTCGATGCCCGCACCTAGTATCTCCGTTCCGGGGCATGATCCGAACAGGAGGGGCGGACTGAGCTGTGGAAATCATCGGTGGCGGTCTTCTCGAAATCCGCATCAACCGCTCTGACGTGGGCAAACGGGTCTCCGTGCGGTCCTTGACGGACGCTGGAGCCACGGGTGGGAAGTTCACCGACACGGTGGGGGTTCTCACATCGTGGAACAACGATGTGCTGCTCATCACACGGCGTGACGGTTCACCTGTCCGTATTCCGGAATCCCGCCTGGTCGCGGGCAAGGTCGTGCCCGCCGCGCCGGCCCGGCGGCGGGGACCGGCGGCTTCGTTCCAGGAGCTGGCGCGGGTGGCGGCACGCAGCTGGCAGCCGGTCGAGAGCGAACCGCTCGGGGACTGGGAGCTGCGGGCCGCGGACGGCTTCACGCGCCGGGCCAACTCGGTACTCGCGCTCGGCGACCCCGGCATGCCGCTCGACGACGCGCTCTCCTTCGTACGGGAGTGGTACGCGGAGCGCGGGCTGCCCGCGTTCGTGCAGACGTCCACCGGGGCCGAGGGCACCCATGAACTGCTGTGCGCGGAGCTGGAGTCGAAGGGCTGGGCGGCCGAGACCTACGCACAGGTGCGGATCGGCGCGCTCGCGCCGGTCGGGGACGTCGAGGCCGATACGGACCGGGTGGTGCTTTCGCGGACCTGCGACGAGGCGTGGCTGAGCCGCTACCAGCGCTTCGGCGAGGGATCGCCCGCGGTGCTCAAGGTGCTGCACAACGGGCCCTCCGTGTGGTTCGCGTCCGTGCCCGCCGATGACGGGGCGCCCGCCGCGATCGGGCGGTGTGTGGTCGACGGGCGGTGGGCCGGGTTCATGGCGGTCGAGGTCGATCCCGCGTACCGGCGGCAGGGCCTTGCGACCGCGGTGATGACGGCGCTCGCGCGCAAGGCGCTCGACGAGGGCGCCTCGGCGGCCTGGCTGCAGGTCGAGGCGGACAACTCGGGGGCGCAGGCGATGTACGACGCCATGGGCTTCGCGGTCCATCACCACTACCACTACCACCGGGCCCCGGGCCCGTCCTGACCCATGACCGAGTCGCAGTGGCGTGACCAGTTCGCCGAGGAGGCCCGGGCCGAGCGCCCGGACCTCGCGCTGCTCTGTCTGCTCATCGGCGCGGAGGCACAGGGGGCGCGGGACGGTGCGGGCATCGACGCGGCGCAGATCGAGCTGGACCGGCTCGCGGGTCTGGTGCCGTACCGGCCGGGCGGGCCCCTCGCATGGGCGCGTGCGGTGGGCGAACTCCTCGGTGAGCGCTGCGGGTTCCGCGGTGCGCCGGCCGACTACCAGCGCCTCGAATCGTCCCTGCTGCACGAAGTGCTGCGGCGCCGGCGGGGGTTGCCGATCCTGCTCTCGGTGCTGTGGATGGAGGTGGCGCGCCGGGCCGGCGCGCCCGTGTACGGCGTCGCCCTGCCGGGCCACTTCGTCGTCGGCTTCGGCGAACCGGGCGCCGAGCCGCTGCTCGCCGACCCCTTCGACGGCGGCCGGGTCCTGACCGGCACGGACGCCTCGCTCCTGGTGGCGGGGGCGACGGGGGCGCCGCTTGATCCCGCGATGCTCCGGCCCGCGTCCACGCTGGACATCGTGCTGCGCATCCTCAACAACATCCGCGCCTGGGCGGCGGCCCGGCCGGAACAGTCGGGTGTGGCCCTGTGGGCCGTGGAGCTCTCCCTGCTCCTGCCGTCCCATCCGGCGCGGCTGCGCTACGAGCGGGCCCAACTCCTGGTCCAGCGTGCGGATTTCGTACGGGGAGCGGCGGAGCTCGACGCGTACGCGGATGTGGTGGACGCGGTGGACCGGGGGGCGGCGGAGCAGGTGCGGCGGGAGGCTCAGCGGGCTCGGGCCCGGCTCAACTAGGGGGCGGTGCGGGCTCGTTGCCGGGTGCGGGTCGGGTGCGTTGCCGGGTGCGGGTCGGGTGCGCCTGCGGCGGGCGGATTTCCCCTACCCGCCCCTTCCCGAAACCGGGGCTCCGCCCCGGACCCCGGCATCCGAACTACGTTCGGATCTGCTCAAACGCCGCAGGGGCTGAGTTACAGCCAGCCCTTGTCGCGCGCGATCCGTACCGCCTCCGCGCGGTTGCGGGCCGCGAGTTTCTGGATCGCCGTCGACAGGTAGTTGCGGACCGTGCCCTGGGACAGGTGGAGGCGGGCCGCCAGTTCGGCGTTCGTGGCGCCGTCCGCCGCCTCGCGCAGGACGTCGCGTTCGCGGTCCGTGAGCGGGTCCGCGCCCTCCGAGAGGGCCGCCGCGGCCAGGGCCGGATCGATGACCTTCTCGCCGGCGAGCACCTTGCGTACCGCTTCGGCGAGCTGGGACGCCGGGGCGTCCTTGACCAGGAAGGCCGAGGCGCCGGACTCCATCGCGCGGCGGAGGTAGCCGGGCCGGCCGAAGGTGGTGAGGATGACGATCTTCAAGTCCGGGAACTCGGCGTGGAGTTGCTCGGCCGCCTCCAGGCCCGTCGCGCCCGGCATCTCGATGTCGAGGAGGGCCACGTCGGGGGCGTTGGCGCGCACCGACCCGAGCACCTCGTCACCGCGGGCGACCTGGGCGACCACCTCGATGTCGGGTTCGAGCCCGAGGAGCGCGGCGAGTGCTTCGCGGACCATCGACTGGTCTTCGGCGAGGAGGACCTTGATCGTGGAGGTGCTCATGCGTCGGATCCTAGAGGTGCGCCGGAACCTGGTGGTAGGTCGGAACCCGGCGGTACGTCGGAACCTGGAGGCACGTCGGATCCCGGAGGCACGTCAGCCCCTGGCCGTACGGAATCGGAGGCCTCGGATCCCACGGGTACGCGCGCGACCAGCCGGAAGCCCTTGCGGGCCGGGCCGGCCTCCAGGGTGCCGCCGGCCGCCGAGAGGCGTTCCTCCAGGCCTGTCAGGCCGTTGCCCCGACCGCCTGCCGCAGCGTCCGGCCGGCC
>NZ_JBEPEW010000042.1:0-56752 GCF_040300965.1 Streptomyces mesophilus
CGGCGCTCCCCGTGGTCGGCGCCGTGCACACGGCCGCCCGCGCGGGGCACCGCCTGGTGGGTGCGGTGGCGGCGCTGCTCTTCCTCGCCGTGTTCGCGGGTCTGGGGGAGGGCGTCAACACCACGCTTCTGCTTGCCGGTTGGTTCCTCTGCGCGGTCGTCACCGGTCTCGCCGACCAGAACTGGCAGGCGTACCTCCGCCAGACCGAACAACGCGCCCTGGACGCCGAACGCACCCGCGAGGAAGTCGCCCTGCGCCGCGCCGGCGAGGAACGGCTGCGGATCGCCCGCGAACTCCACGACTCCCTCACCCACAGCATCGCCGTGGTGAAGCTCCAGGCCGGTGTCGCGGTCCACCTGGCCCGCAAGCGCGGCGAGGAGGTGCCGCCCGCGCTGCTCGCGATCCAGGAGGCGAGCGGCGAGGCGATGCGCGAACTGCGCGCCACCCTGGTGGTGTTGCGCGAGCCGGGCCCGGCGGCCCGGGTCAAGGAAGTCGTGGAGCGCGCCCGCGCCGCAGGACTGTCCGTCACCCTCACCGACTACGACGGTGAGCTGCCGGACGAGGTGCAGCACACGGCGTACCGCATCGTGCAGGAGGCCCTGACGAATGCGGCGCGCCATGCGGGGGCCTCGGAGGTCGCCGTACAACTCGCCGTGGATGAAGGGCGGTTGGAGGTGCTGGTGACGGACGACGGGCGCGCGGGCCCGGACACGGGATTCGAGCCGGGTATCGGGCTGACCGGGATGCGGGAGCGTGTGGAGGGGCTCGGCGGCACGTTGGAGTGCGGCCCGAAGACCGAGGGGGGCTTCCTGGTGCGGGCTCAACTGCCCCTGCTCGTACGCGAATCGCGCGCTCAGGACCCGCTCGTACGCGAATCACGTACTCAGGACCCGCTCGCCCGTGAATCGCTGGTACGCGAATCACGCGTCCAGGAATCGCCGGTACGCGAATCGGAGGCGAAGTGATCCGCGTCGTACTCGTCGACGACCAGGCCCTCATGCGGGCCGGCTTCCGCGCCCTGCTGGACGCGGAGGACGGGATCGAGGTGGTCGGCGAAGCGGCCGACGGGGCGCGGGGGGTCGACCTCGTGCGGGCCTCGGTGCCGGACATCGCCCTGGTCGACGTGCAGATGCCGGTGATGACGGGCATCGAGGCGACCCGGCTGATCGCCGCCGACCCCGACCTCGCCGCCGTCCGCGTCGTGATCCTCACCAACTACGGCCTGGACGAGTATGTCTTCGAGGCGCTGCGGGCCGGCGCGAGCGGCTTTCTGCTCAAGGACACCGAACCGGCCGACCTGCTGCAGGCCGTCCAGGTCGTCGCGGCCGGCGAGGCACTCCTCTCGCCATCGGTCACTCGCCGTCTGATCGGCGAGTTCGTCGCCCGCCCGCCGGACCGCTCGACGGCCCCCGGCCTGGAGCACCTCACGCCCCGCGAACTGGAGGTCACCGCGCTCGCGGCCCGCGGCTTGAGCAACGAGGAGATCGCCGAGCACATGGTGATCAGCCCGTACACGGCGAAGACCCATGTGAGCCGCGCGATGACCAAGCTCGGAGCACGCGACCGGGCGCAGCTCGTGGTGTTCGCGTACGAGAGCGGGCTGGTGCGGGCTCGGGGTGGGTGAGCCGGAGGTTCGGGGCGGGTGAGCCGGAGGTGCGAGGCGGGTGAGCCGCAGGCGCGTACGGGCGCCCGTGAAATGATCCCCCCGTGACCCGCATATCCGTACGGCCCGCCCTCGCCCTGGCCCTCGTCGCGACCCTGACGACCCTGGCGACGGGGTGCAGCTCGCTCGCCGACGAGCTGGACCGCGAGGCCGACCCGGCACGCACCTCGCAGCCGCCCACCCTCCCGCCGATCGACACCGCACCGCTCGACACCCCCGCACCGAGCGACGAGCCCGACGCCGCCGTCACGGCGACGGCATGCGACGGGGAAGGGCTGCGGGCCGCGTCCGGCATGGTCAACGCCGCGATGGGCCTGAGGTCGATGAGCATCACGGTCACCAACTGCGGGACCGGAGAGTACGAGTTGAACGGCTATCCCGCGCTCACGGTCCTCGACGAGGACCGCGAACCCGTCGCGATCGACGTACTCAAGGGCACCGAAGCCATCGGTACCGGTCTCGGGAACGCCAAGCCCAAGCTGTTCACGCTGAAGCCGGGCGAATCGGCGACCACCTCCCTGACCTGGCGCAACACGGTCACCGATGCCGCACGGCCCGCCCCGCACGGGACGTTCTTCGACATCGCGCCGGTCCCGGGCCGCGCGGGCCATGTCCTGCAGCCCGGTGACGGCGGCCCGATCGACATCGGTACCACCGCCCAACTCGGCGTCACCGCCTGGGAGAAGGCGGAGAACGCCAGCGGCGCTACGGCACCCGCGACGTCCACTCCTGCGAGCTGAACTTCGTCCGCGCGAGTTCCCGCGCCCGCGCCATCTCCTCGTCCGTCACCTTCCCCGCCGTCAGCCCGTAGCGCGTACGGAACGACTCCGCCATCCGTTCGATCACCGCGGCCCGCGGCAGCCCCGTCTGCCGGCGCAGCGGATCCACCCGCTTCTTCGCGCTCTTGGTGCCCTTGTCGGAGAGCTTCTCGCGCCCGATCCGCAGCACCTCGAGCATCTTGTCCGCATCGATGTCGTACGCCATCGTCACGTGGTGCAGGACCGCACCCTCACCGCCCGCGATCCGCTTCTGCGCCGCGCCTGCGATCTTCCCGGCGTCGGTGGCGATGTCGTTGAGCGGCTGGTACCAGGCCTTGATACCCATGTCGCCGAGCGCGCCGAGCACCCAGTCGTCGAGGTACGCGTAACTGTCCGCGAAGGACAGACCCTGCACGAGGGCATCGGGCACCGACAAGGAGTACGTGATGGTGTTGCCCGGCTCGCAGAACATCGCGCCGCCGCCGCTGATCCGCCGTACGACCTCGATGCCGTGCCGCCGGGCGCCTTCCGGATCCACCTCGTTGCGCAGCGACTGGAAGCTGCCGATGACCACGGCCGGCGCGCCCCACTCCCAGATCCGCAGCGTCGGCGGCCTGCGCCCCTCGGCGACCTCGGTGGTCAGGACCTCATCCAGCGCCATGTGCAGGGCAGGCGGCTGCGGGCCCTCGTGGATCAGCTGCCAGTCGTAGTCGGTCCAGTCCGTGGCATGGGCGAGCGCGCGCCGTACGGCGACGCCCACACCTTCCGTGGTGAGGCCGTACAGGACCGTGCCCGGCGGCAGCGCGGCGTCGATCCGGGCCGCGAGGCCGGAGGCGTCGGTGTCGGTGGGAGCGCCGTTCAGGGACTGGCTCAGGACCTCGAAGGCGTCGTCGGGCTCCAGGAAGAAATCCCCGGCCACCCGCACCCGCCGCAGTACCTTTTCACGCTCGTCGACCTCGAGATCGACGGTCACGAGCTTGCCGCCGGGAACCTTGTACTCGCCGTGCACTGTGCCGCCTCCCGGCTTGTCGACCAAGCGTTCCTTGATCGCGCTCAATATGGTGATTCGGTGCAAATCGTACTTCGGGTCGCCGCTGCGGCCAGTGTCCTGCTGCTCACGGCCGGCGCCTGTCCTGCCTCCGCCGCCCCCGCCGCTTCCGCCGCCCTCGCCGCTGCCTCCGCCCCCGCTGCCTCCGCCTCCTCCTTTGGCTTTGCCCCTCCGCCCTCTCCCGCGACCTCGACGGCCGCCCTTCGGGCAGCGCCCCCCAAGGGCCCCGTATTCCAGCACCGCACGCTGCCCGTCACCCGGGCCGCGCTGGGCCGCACCTACCGTCCGGGCTGCCCGGTCCCTCCCCAGCGACTGCGGCTGCTGCGGATGAGTCACTGGGGGTTCGACGGCAAGGTGCACACCGGCGAGATGGTCGTCCACGAGCGCGTCGCGAAGGACGTGCTCTATGTGTTCTGGAAGGCGTTCGGCGCCAAGTTCCCGATCCGGAAGATGCGCCCCCTGTCCGCCTACCAGGGCAGCGACCAGGCCTCCATGGCGGACGACAACACCTCGGCCTTCAACTGCCGCCAGGTGGTGGGCAATCCGGGCAGGCTCTCGCAGCACTCGTACGGGGACGCGATCGACATCAACACCGTGGAGAACCCGTACGTCGACCGGACGGGCCGGATCCACCCACCGGCCGGCGCGCGCCACCTCGACCGGTGGCGGAACACGAAGGGCATGATCAGGTCCGGCGATGTGATCACCCGGGCGTTCCGTGCGATCGGCTGGGAGTGGGGCGGGCGCTGGTCCAATCCGGACTACCAGCACTTCTCGCGCAACGGCCGCTGAGGAAGCGTCCCCGCGGCCCCTACAGGCCCTCGAGCACCAGCTTCGCCACCGGCCAGTACGTCCCTTCGGCCGGCCGGCCCGCCTCCCGCGTGGTCGCCACGCGGTAGATCAGCGCGCGGAGCAGGAGTTGGTGGCGGTACGGATCCCGCAGCCACGGCTCCAGGAGGCCGGGGTCGCCCTCGTACCAGAGCAGCGCGTCCACGACGGCGACCGCCGAGGCCCAGGCCGGCGGTCGCCAGTACACCGGCCAGTCGATGACCGCGGGCGGCAGCCCGTCCGCGAACAGCACATTGCCCAGGAGGTCGCCGTGCACGGGCTGTTCGTCGCCCGTCGTGAGCGGGGTCCGCGCGGCCAGGAGCGGCGCCAGCATGCCGAACTCGCCGTCGGAGTCGTCGGAGTCGTCGAAGCCGTCGGAGCCCTCCGACGGGTCCGATCCGCCCCCGTTGTCCAGGTCCCAGGAGAGGGCGTCGGCCCGCGTCCAGGCATCGTCGCGCGTGTCCAGGAATGCCGGGCGTCCGGGAGCGAGCGCGGCGAGGGCCGCGTGGAAGGCCTCTCCCGTACGGATGACGTCCTGCGTACGGTGCGGATCGGTGTGGCCGGCGACGAGATGCCAGGCTTCCCAGCCGCTCACCGTCCACGTCCCGTCCGAGGCGTGCACCGGGCGCGCCACCCGGAAGTCCGCCGACTCCGGCAGCGCGTCCAGGACTTCGGCCCGCCATGCCGTCTCCTCGGCCGACCCCGTCGGTTTGACCACGGTCCGGCCCGCCCGCCAGGTGCCACCCTGGCCGCCCGGCAGGGGCACGGCTTCGTCAGCGGCACCGAACGCGACCAGCACATGAGACGGGGGAGCGGAGTCGACCATGCCTCCCGACCCTAGCGTTAGCCTGCGGGCATGGCCGAGCATTTGTTCACCACGCGCCCCACCCTGCAAGGCACCTTCGGCATGGCGTCCTCGACGCACTGGCTGGCCTCGCAGTCCGCGATGGCGGTTCTGGAGGACGGCGGCAACGCCTTCGACGCGGCCGTCGCCGCCGGGTTCGTCCTGCATGTGGTCGAGCCGCACCTCAACGGTCCGGCCGGCGAAGTGCCGATCATCCTCGCGCCCGCCGGCGGCGAGGTGCGCGTGCTGTGCGGCCAGGGGCCCGCACCCGCGGGCGCGAGCGCGGGGCACTACCGCTCGCTCGGCCTCGACCTCGTCCCCGGCACCGGACCGCTCGCCGCCGCCGTGCCCGGAGCGTTCGACGCGTGGATGGTGCTGCTTCGCGACCACGGCACCAAGTCCCTCGACGACATTCTCAAATACGCCATCGGATACGCCGAGTCCGGCCACCCTCCCGTGGAGAAGATCGGCGACACGGTCGCCACGGTCCGGGAGCTCTTCGAGACCGAGTGGACCTCGTCCGCCGAGGTGTACCTGCCGGCCACGCGGCCCGGCGAACTGCTCTTCAACCGTCCGCTCGCCGCGACCTGGCGCAGGCTGCTCGCCGAGGCCACCGGGCCCACACGCGAGGCGCGGATCGACGCCGCGCGCCGGATCTGGCGCGAGGGGTTCATCGGCGAGGCGCTGGTGCGGCAGAGCGCTCGGCCGACGTTCGACACCAGCGGCGAACGGCACACCGGCACCCTCACCGGCGACGACCTCGCCTCCTTCCGCGCCGGCTACGAGGCGCCGGCGACGTACGACTGGAACGGCTGGACCCTCTGCAAGGCCGGCCCCTGGAGCCAAGGCCCCGCCCTGCTCCAGCAGTTGGCGCTGCTGCCCGGCGAACTCCCGGCGAGCGGCTCCGCCGACTACGTCCATCTCCTGGTCGAGGGCTGCAAGTTGGCGATGGCCGACCGGGAGGCCTGGTACGGGGACGCGGGGGACGACGTACCCCTCGAAGCGCTGCTCTCGGACGCGTACAACGAAGAGCGCCGCAAGCTGATCGGCGACCAGGCCTCGCTCGAACTGCGCCCGGGGTCCCCGGACGGGCGGATCCCGCGCCTGGCCGAGCCGGCGAAGGACGTGGAGGGCCGCACCTCCTTCGACGCGCTCGGACTCGCTGCCGGCGCGGGGGAGCCCACGGTCAGTGAGTACGGCGAGACGCGCGGCGACACCTGTCATGTCGATGTCGTCGACCGCTGGGGCAACATGGTCGCCGCGACGCCGAGCGGCGGGTGGCTCCAGTCCAACCCGGTCGTCCCCGCGCTGGGCTTCCCGCTCGGCACCCGCCTCCAGATGACCTGGCTGGAACCGGGCCTGCCCAACACCCTCACCCCCGGCCGCCGGCCCCGCACCACGCTCACCCCGTCGCTCGCCTTGCGCGGCGGGGTCCCGGTGATGGCCTTCGGGACGCCCGGCGGGGACCAGCAGGACCAGTGGCAGCTGCCGTTCTTCCTGCACGTGGCGAACGGCCCCCGGGTACGCGGCGGCCTCGACCTGCAGGGCGCGATCGACGCCCCGAACTGGCACACCGACCATGTCCCCTCGTCGTTCTATCCGCGCGGCATGCTGCCCGGCCAGCTCACGGTCGAGTCCCGGCTCGGGGACATGACGGTCGAGGAGCTGCGGCGCCGCGGCCACCAGGTCACCGTCGGCGCGCCGTGGTCGGAGGGGCGGCTGAGCGCGGTGGCACGGGACCCGGAGACCGGGGTCCTTTCGGCCGGGGCCAATCCGCGCGGGATGCAGGGGTATGCCGTGGGGCGCTGAGGGCACCCGGAAAGTCACCCGGATTCCACCTGCCCGTCACCCGCCGTGTGGGCACTGTCAGTGGCACGTGGTGGGATGGACACATGATCGAAGACACGACAGGCAACGATGACCTTTTGAACACCCGTATCCATGACCTCCTCACCACCCGCATCCACGAGGTGGAGGAGGCCGTGCGCAAGGCCGCGGCAGCGGAGATCATGCCGCGCTTCTGTCAGCTCGCCGACCATGAGGTCGTGCAGAAGAACGGCCCGCACGACCTCGTGACGGTCGCCGACCGCCTCGCCGAGGAACACCTCACGGCGTCCCTGACCGCCCTGCTCCGTGGCTCCGTCGTGGTCGGCGAGGAGGCGGTGCACGCCGATCCGGCCATCCTCGACGCGCTGCACGGCGACGCCCCGGTGTGGATCGTCGACCCCGTCGACGGCACCCGCCAGTTCGTCCACGGCGACCCGGGCTTCTGCACCCTGGTCGCGCTCGCACGGCGCGGTGAGGTGCTCGCGTCGTGGACGTACGCGGCGGCCCGGGACGAGATGGCGGTGGCGGTACGGGGCGGGGGCGTGCTCCTCGACGGCAGCCCCCTCACACAGGCCCCCCGCGCGGCGGGCAGCGATCTCCAAGTCGCCACCTCCCACCCGGACTTCACCACGGACGAACAGAAGCGCGCCCTGCTCGGCCTGCGGACCGAAGGCGTGGCCCCGCGGCCCTGCGGCTCGGCGGGTCTGGAGTATCTGGCCGTGGCCAAGGGGGAGTTGGACGCGGTGGCCTTCTCCTGGGAGAACGCCTGGGACCACGCGGCCGGTCTGCTCCTCGTCACCGAGACGGGCGGCGGGCATCTGACGGTCGCGGGCGAGCCGTTCCGGATCGAGGGCGGCAATGCGCTGCCGTTCACGGCCGCCCGGGATGCGGCGACGGTGGAGCGGGTGATCGGGTTGCTGCGGGCCGGTGTCTGACCGGTCTACGGCGGGCCGACGACCGATCACTCGCCGACCGGGCGGAGTCTGATCTGGGCGTGCGGATCGCCGTCGAAGCTGATCCGCAGGGTGACGACCTCGAACGAGCCGTCCGTCCCGACCGCCGGCCACCGTTCCGGGTCCCTCGGCAGTTGCAGCATGTCCACGAACCCGCCGACCGGCAGTCCCAGATCCACGAAGAGGCCGGTCACACCCGGCCCCCAGGGCGCTGCGGCGACCGTCCCGGCCAGCCGTGTGCCCTGGGGCACGGGGCCCGAGTCGTACGGGGTGAAATGCCGTCCGATATGGCCGCGCCGCCAGGCGTCCTCGAACTCCTCGGCCGACACCTCGGCCACGGACCGGCCGGGCGGCTCCGCGGGCCCGCCGTACACCGCCTCGTACAACGCGACGCCGAAGCTCCCGAAGCGTTCCCGCATCAGGTCCGCCTCCCGCCGCGCCCAGGCGCTGGACACCGCGCCGGTCGGCGCGCGCGTCACCTGCCGCAGGACCTCGCCGCCGTCCCCGGTCTCGAACCACCGCTCGGCGAGGCCGGGCAGCAGACCACGGGCACAGAGGTAGGAGGAATTCGGCATCCCAGGACCCTACCCCCGGATCGGCCGCCGGGGCCCAGGCATATCCTGGGCCCCAGTGGCCATCGGCTGACAAAGGAGTCCGAAGGTGCCGTCGATGCTCGATGCCGTCGTCGTGGGAGCGGGACCCAACGGACTGACCGCTGCGGTGGAGCTGGCCCGCCGGGGGTTCTCGGTGGCCGTGTTCGAAGCCAAGGACACCATCGGCGGGGGCGCCCGCACCGAGGAGCTGACCCTGCCCGGCTTCCGTCACGACCCGTGCTCGGCCGCGCACCCCCTCGGCATCTCCTCGCCCGCTTTCAACGCGATGCCCCTGGACCGCTACGGCCTGGAGTGGCTGCATGCCGCGCTGCCGATGGCGCACCCCTTCGACGACGGCACGGCCGCCGTGCTTTCGCGTTCCGTCGGCGAGACCGCCTCCTCGTTCGGGCCGCGCGACGCGGGCGCGTACCGCAGACTCGTCACCCCGTTCCTGCCGAAGGCGGAGACCCTCTTCCGCGACTTCATGTCGCTTCCGCTCAGCTCTCTGCCGCGCGACCCCGTCACGCTCGCCCGCTTCGGACTCGTCGGACTTCCGCCCTCGTCGTGGCTCATGGAGCGCCGTTTTCAGGACGACAAGGCCAAGGCCCTGTTCGCCGGTCTGGTCGCCCATGTCATCGCCCCGCTGGGCGGGTTGGCCACCAGCGCGGTCGGTCTGGTCTTCGCCCTCGCCGCGCACGCGCACGGCTGGCCGGTGGCCAAGGGCGGCTCGCAGTCCATCTCCGACGCGCTGGCCGCGTATCTGAAGGACCTCGGCGGAGCCGTCCACACGGACTACGAGGTCAAGCGCCTCGACGACCTGCCGCCGGCCCGCGCGTATGTCTTCGACACGTCCCCGACCGCGCTTGCCCGCATCGCCGGGCTGGGCAACGCCTATGCCAACTACCGTTACGGCGCGAGTGTGTTCAAGGTCGACTACGCGCTCGACGGTCCGGTCCCGTGGACCGCCGAAGAGCCGCGGCGGGCCGGCACCGTACAGGTCGGGCCCGGCAGCCGGGACATCGCCACCGCGCTGCACACCGCCTCACGCACCGACCACGCGCCAGAGAACCCCTTCCTGATCACGGTCCAGCCGACCCTCGCGGACCCGTCCCGCGCCCCCGAGGGCAAGCACGTCTTCTGGGCGTACGGCCATGTCCCCAACGGCTGGAACGGGGACCTCACCGACGCGATCGAACGCCAAGTCGAGCGTTTCGCCCCGGGGTTCAGGGACCGCATCCTCGCCCGGGCCACCGCGGGCCCGCCCGAGTACGCCTCCCGCAACGCCAACTACGTCGGCGGCGACATCGCCTGCGGCGCCGCCTCGGGCCTGCAGCTGCTGCTCCGCCCGAAGCTCTCCCTGTTCCCGTACGCGACCTCCCACCCGGCCGTCTTCATCTGCTCCTCCGCCACCCCGCCGGGCCCGGGCGTGCACGGAATGTCGGGCCACAACGCGGCGAAGGCGGTGTGGCGCCACCTGCGCGCGACGGCCGCGTGACGTCTTCGTACGGTGATGGCTGTGCCGATCTCCGTACGATGACCGCATGACGACGCCCCTCACCCTCGTCCAGGGCGACATCACCGCCCAGTCCGTCGACGCCATCGTCAACGCCGCCAACTCCTCGCTGCTCGGCGGCGGGGGAGTGGACGGCGCGATCCACCGCAAGGGCGGCCCGCAGATCCTCGAGGCCTGCCGAGCGCTGCGCGCCTCTCACTACGGCAAGGGCTCGCAACCGGCCAGGCCGTCGCAACCACGGCCGGACGCCTCGACGCCCGCTGGGTGATCCATACCGTAGGTCCGGTGTACCAGGGAGCGGACAGCGACCCGTCCCTCCTGGTCTCCTGCTACCGGGAATCCCTGCGCGTGGCCGACGAGTTGGGAGCCCGGACGGTGGCGTTCCCCGCGATCTCGACCGGGGTGTACCGCTGGCCGATCCAGGACGCCGCACGTATCGCGGTCGAGACGGTGCGCGGAGCCGAAAGCGCGGTCGAGGAGGCCCGCTTCGTCCTCTTCGACCAGAGGGCGTACGACGCGTTCGCGGCGCACGTGCAGTAGCACCCGGGAGCCCGCGGGCGCCGGCGGCGTTTCGGCGATGGCCGATCCGTTCGCGGTCGCGCTCAAGACGTGCGCATGCGCTGCGCGGGCGAGGTGCACCGACTGTTCGGGTTCGCCCAACTAAGTTGTGACGAATGCCACTTGAGGCTCTGGAACCTTTCGCCCCTGGGTGAACGGCAGTTAACTCCCGCTGCTCAGGAGGGTGTTCGGGACGTCTGTGCGATGTTCGTGAATACGTTCCGCAGCGCCTCATGATCGCTGGGTAATTTTTTCCGGGTCACGTTGAGTGAGCGGGCGCGAATCCCGGCAGGGTGATTCCCAAGAGCCACCCGGCTCCCAGGCGTGCGCCCCCGGTGGGAACGGGACGCCGCGCCGTCACCCCTTCACATGTACAGGGATCAATCGATGACCACTGTGAGGCCCGCGTGACCAACGACGATCACGCGCTGGGCGCGTTCGGGATCCCGGCTCGGCCCCGACCCTACGCACCGACCGCACCAGACCTGGGACTGCCCTTGGACTACGAGGGCTTCTACCTGGCCCAGCAGGAGTTCTTCCACGCCTTCGCCGAACTCCACCTCGGCCATCGCGGCGCTGCCGAAGCCGTCGTGCACGCCGTGTTCCTGGAGATCCTGGCGGGCTGGCCCGACCTGCTGAGCGAGGCCGATGTCGAGCAGCGGGCGATGGCCGTCCTGAGCCGCCACGTCAAGCAGCGCCTCGAGGCCGAGCAGCGCCGGCCGGCCTTCGTCATCAACGGCCCCATAGCGCAGAACCTGCGGGCGATACGCAACGAGATGGAGCTCGCACCGAGCAATGCCGGCCTGTACGAGGCCCTGCTGGACCTTCCGACCCGTCAGTACAACGCGATCGTCCTCAAGTACCTGCTGAACTATCCGGTCGCGCGTATCGCCCGTTACATGGGGCTCGACCCGCGCACCGTCGACTACCACATACGCAAGGGGAAGGAACGCCTGCGGGTCCTGCTGGGCCTGCCCACCGACGGGGACGGACGCGCCAAGGCCGCCCCGAGCAAGAACATCACAAAGGGGGAAGGGCGATGAGCTCTACGACCATCGACGAGGTGCTGGCCGCCGCTGCCATGCCCGTCCACGCACCCCACACCTTCGATGTCGGCGCCGCGCTCAGGAAGCTGGCCGTCGACATCGGCTGCGCCACGAACTCCTCGGATGGCCTGCGCGCCGCGCAAGCGGGACGGCGCCTGACCGTCGTGGCCCGGTGGATGCTCAGCGCGCCGCGCGCCGCCGACCACGTCGACCAGCTCGCCCAGGGAACGCCCGGTCGGCCGGTGGAGGAGGACGCCCTCGACGTCGACGGCGCGGCCGTGTTCGCCTCGCTGCTCCACCTGACCGGCCAGCATCCGGAGTCCGCTCAGTTCTGGTGGCAGCTGGCCGCCGGCGCGGGCCACCGGGCGGCGGCCTACTGCCTTCATCTGCACCACACCGCCCTCGGCGAGCAGCGCGAGGCGGCGCACTGGATGCATCAGGTGATCTTCGATCTCGGAGACGAACTCGATGACAGCTTCTTCGAGAAGGTCGAGGCGCTCGCCCGCTACGTCTACCCGCGCCGCTCCAGCGCCCCTCTCACCGGCGGCCTGGAAATGGAGGTCGACCGCCTCGCGGACGACAGCGGCCCCTGCGTGATCGTGCCCCGCCCCGACCGACGCCTCGCGCAGGCGCTGCGGGACTACGCCCGCGCATAGCGCGCAACGCAGCAAGGAGCCCGCTCGCGCCCCCGGTTTCCTAGGCCAACGGGACGCTCAGGGCTCCTCGCATCGCACGACAGCCCTCACCTCATGCCATGTGAAGAAAGGACGTCCCCATGAAGGTTAGCCGCCGGCGCTGCCCGGCACATCGGATCCGGGGCAAGGCGTTCCGCGTCCACCGCGCGCTGACCCGTCGCTGCGGTCTCCTGCGCGACTGGGCCCTGGCCCGTCGTCGTACGGCCCTCGGCCAGCTGCTGCGAGGGATCTGCTTCGGCTGCGGAAGCGGTCTGATCACCCTTGCCACCCTCTGGCTCACCCGCTCCTGAGCATCCTGCGGGCTGCCGCTCCTGAGCGTCCTGCTGGCTCCCGCTCCTGAGCTTTCCCGAGGGCCTGCCTCTCGTGCGGCCGCTGCCCTGTTCGGGCGGCGGCCGCATGGCATTACGGGAAGACCGGCTTCAACAGGGATACAACGGACGCACCCACTCTCCAGCACCGACGAAGGCGAGTACGCGCCCGTGGCCAAGGACCTCGACACCGGACCCGCCGCCGAGCCCGCCGAGCCGGACGTCGTGCTCGACGCCGGGGACGCCGGGTACAGCAAGACGCTCCAGCCGCGCCACATCAGCATGATCGCGATCGGCGGGGCCATCGGGACCGGTCTGTTCCTCGGCGCGGGCGGGAACCTCGCCAAGGCGGGACCGGGCCTCGCGGTCGCGTACGGGGTGTGCGGCATCTTCGCCTTCTTCGTCGTACGCGCCCTGGGTGAACTCGTGGTGCACCGGCCCTCGTCCGGCGCCTTCGTCAGTTACGCCCGCGAGTTCCTCGGCGAGAAAGGTGCCTACGTCGCGGGCTGGATGTACTTCCTCAACTGGGCGACCAGCGGCATGGCCGACATCACGGCCATCGCGCTGTATGTGCACTACTGGTCGATGTTCACCTCGGTCCCGCAGTGGGTGCTCGCCCTGATCGCGCTGGCGATCGTCCTGTGCGTGAACCTCATCTCGGTCCGGCTCTTCGGCGAGATGGAGTTCTGGTTCGCCATCGTCAAGGTGGTCGCGATCGTCACGTTCCTCGTCATCGGCGTCTGGGTGCTGATCACCCGCCACCCGGTGGACGGTCAGGTGCCGGGTCTCCATCTGCTGGCCGACAACGGGGGGTTGTTCCCGCTCGGCGTGCTGCCGGTGGTCCTGGTGGCCCAGACGGTGATCTTCGCGTACGCCTCGATCGAGATGGTCGGTGTGACGGCGGGCGAGACCGCGCGGCCGCAGGAAGTGGTGCCCAAGGCCGTGAACTCGATCATGTGGCGCATCGCCGTCTTCTACGTCGGCTCGGTCTTCATGCTGGTCCTGCTGCTGCCCTGGACGTCCTACTCCGCCGGTCAGAGCCCCTTCGTCACCGTGCTCTCCGGGCTCGGCATCCCCTCCGCGGGAGGGCTGATGAACATGGTCGTGCTGACCGCGGCGATGTCGAGCCTCAACTCCGGCCTCTACACCACGGGCCGCATCCTGCGCTCCATGGCGATGGCGGGTTCCGCGCCCGGGTTCACCTCGCGCATGAGCCGCAGCCATGTGCCGTACGGGGGCGTGCTGATGACCTCAGCCGTGATCCTGTGCGGTGTCGGACTGAACGCATGGCTGCCCGACAAGGCCTTCGGCATCGTCACCAACATCGCGGCGCTCGGCATCATCGCCACCTGGTGCATGATCATGATCTGCCATCTGGCATTCGTCCGCCGCGCCCGCCTCGGCCTCGCCGAGCGCCCCGCCTTCCGGCTGTGGGCGGCGCCCTGGGTGAACCTGGTGACGCTCTCGTTCCTGCTCGGCGTGATCGTGATGATGTGGTTCGACACCGACGGCCCGGGACGCGACACGGTCCTGCTGATCCTGCCGATCGCCGCCGCGCTGGCCCTCGGCTGGTACCGGGTGCGGGCGAGGGTGCGGGACCCGCTGCGCAGGCTGTGACGACCTGGGCGGGACGGCGTCGAGGGCCGCCGCGCTAGGCCTTCTTCACCACGCTCGACTTCAGCTGCATCGCACCGAACCCGTCGATCCTGCAGTCGATGTCATGGCCGTCGACCCCGTCGATCAGCCTGATGTTGCGCACCTTGGTGCCCGCCTTGATACCGGACGGGCTGCCCTTGACCTTGAGCGCCTTGACGACCGTCACGCTGTCGCCGTCCCGCAGCACGTTGCCCACCGCGTCCTTGACGACCCGCTCCTCGGAGCCCGCGGCCTGATCGCCCTCGCCGGGCACCCACTCGTGGCCGCACTCCGGGCACACCACGAGGGTGTTCATCTCGTACGTGTAGGCGCAGGAGCACTTGGGGCAAGGGGGGAGGTCGTCGCTCATCCGCCCAGCGTATCCGGGGATCCGAGGGGTCGGCCCGTTCAGTCGCGGAAGGCCCGCTGATGCGGCCCCACCTGCGGATCAAGCTCGTGCAGCACCTTGCGGGCGTCCTCGAGGATCCCGGCCGTGCACAGCTCACGCCACTCGGCGTACGCGGGCTGCTGCGCCAGCGCGCTGTGCAGGAAGCTGGTCTCCGCCGCACCCAGATGCGTACGGAGCCGCTGCCGCAGTTCCGGCGTGGGACTGTCGTGCAGCAGCCGGGGCTCCGTGAGGACGGCAAGGGTTGCGGCGAGGTCGGCGAGCACCTGGTCGAGTCCCTCGGGGGTGCGCGTCGGCTCCGGGCGCAGCGCGCTGTCGTCCTGCGACCAGTGCAGGGCCGGGGGCCGGCCCTCGCGATACGTGAGGTTGTACAGACCGCGGGCGATGCCCCGTATCTGATGTCCCACGTGGTCCAGGCAGCGCGTCGATTCGAGCAGCCGCTCCACCCGCCGGACCGAGGCCTGCGTGTGCGGACGCCAGCGGTTTGCGTCCTCGGCCGCCGCCACCGCCTTACGGACCTTGGTCAGCCGTCCGGACAGGCCACGGGCCCGTTCGACCCACTCACCGCAGTGCGCGTCCCAGTCACCGGTGCGCAGATGGTCGGCCATCTCGGTCAGGAGCTCGCTCATCTGCGCGGACAGGCGTGCCAGCTTCTCCGAGGCGCGCCGGGCGAACGGCGGGGGCGGCACCGCCAGCCCGACGGCCGCGCCGATGGCGACACCGATCAGGTTCGCCGCGAGGCGGTGCACGCCGTAGTCGAAGTGCCCGGGTACGCCCATGACCAGGACCGCGGTCAGGGCGATCTGGTGCACCTGCCCGCCGAGCCGGAGCAGTCGGCCCGCGCACATGCCGATCAGGACGGTCCCGAAGATGGTCAGCGGGGTGACGCCGATCGTCATCGAGGCGGTCAGCCCCAGCGCCCCGCCGAAGGCCACCCCGGCTCCGCGGTGGAAGGCCCGTCGTGCCGTGCCGTACGGGGTGAGCTGGCAGGCCAGCATCGCGCCGACCGGTGCGAGGTCCGGCGCCGAGAGATTGAGCAGATCGGCCGCGACCCACCAGGCGAGCGCACTGGCCAGTGCGGCCCGCAGCACCAGGTTCGCGTCGCCGAACTGGGGGACGGCGCGGGAGGTGAGGGCTCGGACGGCACTGCTTCTGGCAGGGGCTGCGGAGGTGTGCGACATGGTGCGGCTCGGGCTCGGGAGGGTTCAGGGTGGACGGAATCGGCGGACTGGGCGGAACGGCTGGGGGCCACCTCCCACTGTCTCTCCGGCGGCCCTCCCGACCTCCTGGCCATTGGGCCTGAATCGCCCGCCATTGCTCCCGGATACGGTCCACCCGTAACCCGCACCCGTACCCGGAGACCGCGCCCACCGCTGCCCGCACGTCCATGTCGGATTTCCGCCAGCCAAGCCTGCTGCCTTGTACGAAGCTGTCCGTATGCACACCGAGACCGAGCGCTGCCTGCGAGCCGTCCAGTCCAAGGACGCACGCTTCGACGGATGGTTCTTCACCGCCGTGCGCACCACCGGCATCTACTGTCGGCCGAGCTGCCCGGTGGTCGCACCCAAGCCGCAGAACATGACCTTCCTGCCCAGCGCGGCCGCCTGCCAGCAGGCCGGCTACCGGGCCTGCAAACGCTGCCGCCCCGACGCCACCCCCGGCTCACCCGAGTGGAACCACCGCGCCGACCTCGTGGCCCGTGCGATGCGCCTGATCGGCGACGGCATCGTGGACCGCGAAGGCGTCCCCGGCCTCGCCGGCCGGCTCGGCTACAGCACCCGGCAGGTCGAGCGGCAGCTCCAGGCCGAGCTGGGCGCCGGGCCGCTCGCCCTGGCCCGCTCCCAGCGGGCGCAGACCGCGCGGCTGCTGATCGAGACGACCGCGCTGCCGATGGCGGAGATCGCCTTCGCGGCCGGCTTCTCGTCGATCCGTACCTTCAACGACACCGTACGAGAGGTCTTCGCCCTCACCCCCGGCGAACTGCGCACCCGCGCCGGCGGCCGGCGCACCGAGAGCGCGCCTGGTGTGCTGAGCCTGCGGCTGCCGTTCCGCAAGCCGCTCAACCCGGACAACCTGTTCGGACATCTCGCCGCCACCGCCGTACCCGGCGTCGAGGAATGGCGGGACGGCGCGTACCGGCGCACCTTGCGCCTCCCGTACGGCCAGGGGGTGGTCGCCCTGACCCCGCGGCCCGACCACATCGCCTGCCGGCTCGCCCTCACCGACCAGCGCGATCTCACCGTGGCGATCAGCCGCTGCCGCCGCATGCTCGACCTCGACGCCGACCCGGTCGCCATCGACGCCCAGTTGAGCACCGACGAGCTGCTCGCACCGCTGGTCGCGAAGGTGCCGGGGCGGCGGGTGCCGCGCACGGTGGACGAGGCGGAGTTCGCGATCCGCGCGGTACTCGGCCAGCAGGTGTCCACGGCCGCGGCGCGCACCCACGCGGGCCGTCTCGTCGAGGCGTACGGCGAACGGATCGACGACCCCGAGGGCGGCCTCACCCACCTGTTCCCCGACCCGCAGACGCTGGCCGGGCTCGACCCGGAGACCCTGGCGATGCCCCGCACCCGCCGCAGCACGCTGCTCACCCTGATCGGTCAACTCGCGGACGGCACCCTCCACTTGGGTCCGGAGTGCGACTGGAACGAGGCGCGCGCACGGCTCGGCGCACTGCCCGGGTTCGGTCCCTGGACCATCGAGGTGATCGCCATGCGGGCGCTCGGAGACCCGGACGCCTTCCTGCCCGGCGACCTCGGCGTGCGCAAGGCCGCCGAAGGACTCGGCCTCCCGTCGACCCCGGCCGCGCTGACCGCACGCGCCGCGGCCTGGCGGCCCTGGCGCGCCTACGCGGTCCAGCACCTCTGGGCCACCGACACCCACCCCATCAACTTCCTCCCCGCGTAAGGAGATCCGCGATGCGCACCCACACCGTGACCGGCAGCCCCTACGGCCCGCTCACCCTGGTCGCGACGGACGGCGTGCTGTCCGGCCTGTACATGACCGGTCAGCGCCACCGCCCGGCCGAGGAGACCTTCGGCCACCCGGACGACACCGGCTTCGAGCCGGTCGTCGAGCAGCTCACCGCGTACTTCGCTGGCGACCGCACGGACTTCGACCTGCCGCTCCACCTGGACGGCACCGAGTTCCAACGCACTGTATGGGCAGAGCTGTTGAAGATCCCGTACGGCGAGACCCGCTCCTACGGCGAACTCGCCGAAGCCCTCGGCAACCCCGCCGCCTCCCGTGCCGTCGGCCTCGCCAACGGCAAGAACCCGATCGGCATCATCGTCCCCTGCCACCGTGTCGTCGGCGCGAACGGAAGTCTCACCGGCTACGGCGGCGGCATCGAGCGCAAGCGTCAGCTGCTCGACTTCGAGCGGCAGGGGGCGGCGAACGCGCTGTTCTAGCCGGTGAGTTCGCCCAGGAGGCGGGGCAGCGCCTCGCCGATCGGCTCCCGTACGACCTCGGCCGCCATCATGTCGTACGGAGCCGGATCGGCGTTGACGATCACGAGGCGCGCCCCGTGCTCCGCGGCGATCCCGGCGAGCGAGGCGGCCGGCTGGACCTGGAGGCTGCTGCCCACGGCGAAGAACAGGTGGCACGCCTTCGCGATGCTCATCGCCTCACCGATCACCATCGGGTCGAGACGCTCACCGAACATCACGGTCGCCGACTTGAGCACACCGCCGCACGACCGGCAGGCGGGGTCCTCCTCGCCGGCCTCGACCCGGGCGAGCGCGGCCTCCATCGGTGCCCGGTCGTGGCAGGCGATGCACACCACTTCCCGTGCGGTGCCGTGCAGTTCGAGCACCTTGCGCGCGGAGAGTCCGGCGCGCTGATGCAGCCCGTCGACGTTCTGCGTCAGCACCCGCACGGGGATCCCGCGCTCTTCGAGCCCGGCGATCGCGCGATGCGCGGCGTTGGGCTCGGCATGCCGGGCGGGGCCGCTGCGGCGCATCTGCCAGGCACGGCGCCGGATCTCCGGATCGCTCACGTAGTAGTCGTACGTGACGAGCTTCTCGGCCTCGGGATCGCGCCGCCACAGCCCGTTGGGCCCCCGGTAGTCGGGGATCCCGGAGTCGGTGGAGACACCGGCGCCGGTGAGGATCGCGACGAGTGGCTTGGTCATGGGGCCGAGGGTACGGAGCGTGGGGTGCGAGGGGCGAGCGGGTTTCTCCGCGGCCCCGCACGGACACGCCGACTCCGATCCGGTACGAATCCGTCCGCGCGCGGCCGTTCGCACCTCGCGCCGCCGGGTTTGCTGCTGGGCTGGGACCCATGAGCCGTATGACCGCCCGCAGCCGGCACGAGCAGCACAGGGCAGCGACCCCGCTGGAGCTGCTCTTCGATCTCTGTTTCGTCGTGGCCGTCGCCCAGGCCAACTCCCGCCTCGTGCATGCCTTCGCCGAGAGCCACTGGCAGCAAGGGATCGCCGGCTATCTCGCCGTGTTCTTCGCGATCTGGTGGGCCTGGATGAACTTCACGTGGTTCGCCTCGGCCTACGACACGGACGACGCCCTGTACCGCGTCGTGACCCTGGTCCAGATCACCGGCGTCCTGATCCTGGCGGCCGGAGTCCCGCGCGCCTTCGACGACGGCGACTTCACCCTGGCGGTCATCGGGTACGTGGTGATGCGTCTGGCCCTGACCTTCCAGTGGCTGCGCGCCGCCCACGGCAGTGCCGATCCGGCCGAGCGCCGGGTCGCCCGGCGGTACGCGGCCGGCCTGGTGCTGACCCAACTCGGCTGGATCGGCATGCTGTTCGTGCCCGACGCGGCCCGCGGCTATGTGTTCGTGGCCCTCATGCTGGCCGAACTCGCCGTACCCGTGGTGGCGGAACGCGACTGGGCCACGCACTGGCACCCGCACCACATCGCCGAGCGCTACGGCCTGTTCACGCTGATCGTCCTCGGCGAGACGATCGCGGGGGCGACCGTCGCCGTCCAGCACGCCGTCGACGGCGACGGTCACGGCAGTCTCGACGGGCTGGTTCCGCTGGCCGCCGGCGGACTGCTCATCGTGTTCTGCGCGTGGTGGATCTACTTCGCGGTGCCGATCCACGAGCACCTCGCGTCCAACCGGCAGGGCTTCGTATGGGGATACGGCCACTTCCTGGTCTTCGCCGCGGCCGCCGCGATCGGTGCGGGCGTCGAGCTGGCCGTCGAGCAGACGGTCGGCGAGGCGCATATCTCCGAACGCGCGGCCACGGCGGCCGTGACCGTGCCCGCGGCGCTGTTCTTCCTCGTCGTTTGGCTGCTGCACGCGCGCCACTTCAAGCGCACGACCGTCCAGCAGCTCACCCTGCCCGTCGGCGCGCTGACCATCCTCCTGTGCACCCTCGCCGGATCCGCCGGGGTGCCGCTCGCCGGGGTGGCGGCCGCACTCACCGTGGTCGTGGGGCACACGCTCAGCAGACGGGGTGCGCAGGCCGCGGCGGCCTGACCGGTGGCGGGGCCGGAAGGCCCCGCCACAGCCGGTGCACGGTCAGCGAGCCGCGCGTGGGCGGCTCGGCTCAGGAAGCCGCCCGCTGTCTGCTCAGCTCAGAGAGCTGCGCGTGAGCGGCTGCCCAGTCAGCCGCCCGCTCAGCTCAGGAAATCCCGCGCGATCTGCTCGGCCACCCGCTCCAGGATCGGTCCGGCCTCGGCGATGCACTTGGCCACATCCGGCTCGACCGACGTCAGCGGATACGCCCGCCGGATACCGGCCTTGCCCAGGGCCTCCGGCGGCAGCGCGAGCCGGCCGCACACCGCGACGACCTCGAGACCGGCCGCACGGGCCGCCGCGGCGACGCCCGCCGGTGCCTTGCCGTGCAGGGTCTGCTCGTCGAGCGAGCCCTCACCCGTGATCACCAGCGTCGCGCGCGACAGGGCGGGCGCGAAGCCGAGCACGTCGAGCATGACCTCGATCCCGGGACGGAACCGCGCACCGAGCGCGACCAGCGCGCCGTAGCCGATACCGCCCGCGGCACCCGCGCCCGGGGAGGCGGCGAGCTCGGCGGCCTTCGGACCGATGGCCTTCTCGAGGACCTGCGCGAAGTGCGCGAGCGCGGCGTCCAGGGTCTCGACGTCCTCGGGCGTCGCGCCCTTCTGCGGACCGTAGACCGCCGGCGCGCCCTTCGGGCCCGTCAGCGGATTGTCGACGTCGCTCGCCAGGACCAGGTCCACCTCGGCGAAGCGCGGATCGATGCCCGAGAGGTCCGCGGTGGCGAGATCGGCCAGCGGACCGCCGCCCGCGCCTACCGGCTCGCCGGCCGCGTCGAGGAACTTCGCGCCGAGCGCGGCCAGCATGCCCGCGCCGCCGTCGGTCGTGGCGCTGCCACCGACACCGAAGACGATCGTGCGCGCGCCCGCGTCGAGCGCCGCGAGCAGCAGCTCGCCGGAGCCGTACGTGGTCGAGGTGAGCGGGGCGAAGACTCCCTCGGGGAGCAGCTGGAGACCGGAGGCCTCGGCCATCTCGACCACGGCGGTGTCGCCCCGTAGCGCATAGGCGGCCGTGACCGGCGTGCCCAGCGGGCCCGTGACCTCTGCCTCACGCCGCTCGAAGCCGCCCGCGACCGCCGCCGCCACCGTGCCGTCGCCGCCGTCGGCGACCGGCAGTGCCTCGACCTCGAGGTCCGGCAGCACACGGCGCAGCCCGGCCGTGACCCGCTCGGCGACCTGTACGGCCGTGAGCGAACCCTTGAACTTGTCCGCGGCTATCAGCACCCGACTCTCCGTCGACGAGTGAGCCGCCGAGTGAGCCGTCTCTGCAGCGTCCGCCACCTTGGTTCCCCTTGCTTTCGGGCCTTGCTCGCGTCAAGGCAGTCGCGCCGCCCCGACCTTAACCGGAGCATGGGGTCCCTGCCCATGGCCACCCGGACGGCGAGACGGCGCGCCCAGGCGAAAAACACCACTATTTCCGACCATAGTGGGGCGTCATGAGCACGGAAACGATCGATCAGAACGGCCCCACGGACCCGCCGGGCCCGCCCGGACGCACGGATCCCGCCGAGCCCGGTGGCCCCGCCGAAGAGCGTGCGCCCGACCTCACAGTCGTCGGTATCGGTGTGGCGGTCGTCGTCGGGGTCGTGGCCTGGGCGGCGATCGGAAAGTCCTCCTTCGACAGCGCCTCGTCGACCGCCCTTGCCTGGGTCCTGGAGAACTTCGCCTGGCTGTTCGTGATCTCCGCGGACATCTTCCTGGTCCTCTGTGTCGTGATCGCCGTCAGCCGCTTCGGCCAGATCCGCCTCGGCCGGGACGACTCCGAGCCCGAGTTCACCAACCTCGCGTGGATCGCGATGATGTTCAGCGCCGGCATGGGCATCGGCCTGATGTTCTACGGGGTCGGCGAACCGCTCCAGCACTACCTGAGCCCTCCGCCCGCGGCGGCCGGTGTCGAACCGCGCACGGACGCCGCGGCCGGTACGGCGCTGCAGTACTCGTTCTTCCACTGGACGCTGACCCCCTGGGCGATCTACGGCATCGCCGGCCTCGCCCTCGCCTACGCGGGCTTCCGCAAGGGCCGCGGCAACCGCCTCAGCTCGGTCTTCGTCCCGCTGATCGGCGCGCGGCGCGCGGCAGGCTGGCCGGGCCGCCTGATCGATCTGCTCGCGGTCTTCGCCACGGTCTTCGGGACCGCGACCAGCCTCGGTGTCGGCGCGCTCCAGGTGGCCAAGGGCCTCAACCTGACCACCGGCGTCAAGGACTCCACCCCGCTGGAGGTGATCATCATCGTGGCGCTGGGCGCGGCCTTCGTAGGCTCCGCGTTCTCGGGTCTGCACAAGGGCGTCAAATGGCTCTCGACGCTCAACATCGTGCTCGCCGCCTGCCTGATGACCTTCATCTTCGTCATCGGCCCGACCGTCTACATCCTGGACGCGATCCCCGCGAGCGTCGGCAACTACCTGATCAACCTGATCCCCATGGCCACCCGCACCGGTGCCTTCACCGACAGCTCCTGGCTGGGCAGCTGGACGATCTTCTACTGGGCATGGTGGATGTCCTGGGCGCCCTTCGTCGGCACCTTCATCGCCCGGATCTCCCGCGGCCGTACGATCCGTGAGTTCCTCGTCGGCGTCCTGCTCGTGCCCAGCGCGGCGACCGTCGTGTGGTTCTGCGTCATGGGCGGTACGGGCATCCGCCTCGACGCCACCGGTGAGGCCGACATGGCGGGGAAGATCTCCGACGGGCCCGAGGCCGCGCTGTTCGCGATGCTCGACGCGCTGCCGATCGGCACCGTCACCTCGTGGATCGCGATGATCCTCGTGATGACCTACTTCGTCACCAGCGCCGACTCGGCCTCCCTGGTGATGGGTTCGCTCACCAGCCGCGGGGCCCTGCACCCCAAGACCTGGCTCGTGGTGGTCTGGGGCGTACTGATGGCGGCGGTCGCTGCCGTGCTCCTTGTCGCGGGCGGCCTCAACTCCCTGCAGAGCGCGACCATCCTCGTCGCCCTGCCCTTCGTCATCGTGATGCTCGCCCTGTGCTGGGCCCTGCTCAAGGAGCTCCGCGAGGACCCGGGCGCGGGACCGCCCCGCCACCACGCGCTGCGCGGTATGCGCGACGCGGTCAAGGCGATGGTCGGCGACGCGATCACCGAACAGTCACCTACCCGCCACCACCGGCTGCGCCGGGCCGTGAAGTCCCGCAGCCAGGACGAGGACTGACCACATGAGACGTACGCAGGCAGTGGCCGCCGCCGTGCTGTCGGCCCTCTCCCTGGCCGCCCCGGCCGCCGCCGCACCCCATCCCGAACCGCTGATCAGGACCGGCGACATCGATGTGCTCGAGGACGTGCTCGAGCACATCAGCGTGCCGCTCGGCGAGGGCGGCAGGGCGGTGCACCAGCTGTACGGGGCGGAGAAATGACCCTGGCCCCCATGGCGCCGGCGGTGGTTACAGTGCCCTGGTGACGACAGCTGACTTTGCCACGTATATCGCCGGCCTCCCGAAGATCCTCGCGGGCGCGGCGATGCTGCTGCGCGACGAGATGGGCCGGGTGCTGCTCGTCGAGCCCAACTACCGCGAGGGATGGGCGCTTCCGGGCGGCACGATCGAGTCGGACCAGGGCGAGACCCCACGGCAGGCGGCCCGCCGCGAGACGCTCGAGGAGACCGGGCTCGACGTCACCCCGGGCGCACTCCTCGCCGTCGACTGGGCCCAGGGCCCGGACCGTCCGCCGCTCGCCGCGTACCTCTACGACGGAGGCGTCCATCCCGAGCAGACCTTCGAGACGATCACCCTCCAGTCCGAGGAACTCGACTCCTGGCGCCTGATCCCCGCCACCGACCTCGACACATACCTGCACCCCGCCCTGGCCCGCCGCGTCCGCGCGGCGCTGACGGTGCTGGAGCAGGGCCGGGGCCCGGCGGAACTGGAGAACGGGTTCCCTGCTTAGCCCCTGCGGCGTTTGAGCAGATCCGAACGAAGTGCGGATGCAGGGGTCCGGGGCGAAGCCCCGGTTTCGGGAAGGGGCGCCGGGGGCGACGAATAGGAGCCCCCGGAAACCCCGGGATACCGGCCCCCACAAGCACCCCGGCCCACCCTGCCCGGACCGACGATCTCACCCCACCGCCAACCGATGCGCATCCAAAGCGAGCGTCATCTCCGTGAGATCCCGCGGCCGCGACAGATCCCGCCCCGTGAGCTGTTCGAGCCGCCGCAACCGGTTGAAGACCGTGTTGCGGTGGCAGTACAGGCGCCCGGCCGCCCGCCCCGCGGACCCCTCACAGTCGAGCCACGCGTTCAGCGTCTCCAGGAGGACCGCACGGTCCGCGGGATCCAGTGAGAGCAGCGGGCCGAACACGTCCTTCACCAGACGGCCCGCCAACTCCGGCTGCCCCACCACAAGTGCCGTGGGCACTCGCCGGTCCAGACGGACGATCGCCGTCGAATCGGGCGGACACGTCCGCAGTGCCAACTCGGCAAGCCGCCGCGCCCGCCCCAGCTCCGCGAGCCCGCCGACCACGGGCGAGATCCCGCCGGGCCCGGTGCACCCCGCCTCGAGCAGACCGGACAGCGCGTCCAGACCCACCGACGTGTCCAGCGCCGCGACCCCCAACTCGCAGTCCGCCCGCATCCGCCAGACGAAGCGGACTCCCGTCGCCCGGATCAGCCGGTGCAACGGCTCGCTGCCGTCGCGCCGGTCGAGCGGCAGGACGACCACCGCGTACCGGCCCTGCTCGGGAAGATCGAGGCCGGCCGCCGCGCGCGAGGTGAGCTCGGGCGCGTCCTGGCCGTCGAGCAGCGCGTCGAGCAGCGCCTGCAACCGCTCGTCGGTACGGCGGCGCAGCTCGAGCTCCGTGGCGCGGTAGGCCTCCGAGAGCGTGTCCTCCTGGTCGTTGACCGCCGACCAGACCATCGAGGCCGACTGCATCAGGACGGGCAGCCGTTCCGGATGCCCTCGCTGGGCCTCGGCGAGCAACTCGTCCCAGACCAGCCGGCCCGCCTGCCGGTACGCGTGCACCAGAAGATTCAGCGGCAGCCCCTGCTGGGCGCTGCGCCGGCCCATCGCCTCGGCGTACTCCAGATCCCGGCGTGGCGAGTGCTTCGGTGCGCAGAGCGCCTCGATCCCGATCCGCATGGCCGTCTCGGCCTGCTGCCAGTGCTGGTCGTAGGGGATGACGTGTTCGTAGGTGGGGGAGTGTGCGTCGAGCAGCCGAAGATGCCCGTCGACCAGGTCCGCAAGGCGCGTGAGAAGCGCTTCGCAGGTCTCGGCCAGTACCTTCCACTCCTGCTTGGTGCGAGGTCCTCGAGCTGCCATGAGCGCCGAGGATGCCACCTGGATCCCCGGGCGGATAGGCCCCTGACACGGGGTCTTGTGCTGCAGCACAACGGCCGGGCGCCTCGCCTGGTCATGGGCAACGTTTCATTACTGACCCGTAGACATACCGGCTGGTCGGTGCTGATTCTGTGCCGACCCCAAACCGCGTCGCCCTGGACGGGCCCGCCTCTGAAAGGGGAGCCATGCAAGGTGCCGCACTTACCGTGCGCGACCTGTCGGCGTCCTACGGACCCGTGCGTGCCCTGCGCTCGGTCTCGCTCGACGTACCCGAGGGCGGTGTCGTCACCGTGCTCGGCGGCAACGGCGCAGGGAAGTCGACGCTGCTGCGCGCCATCTCCCGCACTCTCGCCTTCCACGGCGGCTCCGCCACCGGGACGGTGCAGTTCGACGGAAAGCCCGTACATGCGCAAGGAGCAGACCGGATCGTCGCCCAGGGGATCTGCCAAGTGCCCGAGGGGCGGCAGGTGTTCGCGCGGATGACCGTCGAGGACAATCTGCGCGCCGGCGCACTCGGTTCCCGCGGCGACCGCGGGGCGAAGTCCGCCGCGATGCGCCGCGTCCACGAACTGTTCCCGGTGCTCGCCGACCGCGCCCACCAGCGCGCCGGCCTGCTCTCCGGCGGCGAGCAGCAGATGCTCGCGGTCGGCCGTGCGCTGATGGCCGAGCCGAAGCTGCTGCTGCTCGACGAGCCCTCGCTCGGACTCGCGCCGATGATGGCGACCCGGATCGCCGACACCATCCGAGAGATCAACTCCCAAGGGGTCTCGGTCCTGTTGGTCGAACAGAACGCCGCCCTCGCGCTCAAGCTGGCGAAGACCGCGTACGTCCTGGAGGTCGGCGAAGTCACCCTCTCCGGCAACGCCGACGAACTCGTCGCATCGGACGAGGTGCGCCGCCGCTATCTCGGCGTCGTCGACGAGGACGCCGCGGCCGACGCCTCACAGGCGGCCGCCAAGCATCCGGTCCTCGCACGCTGGGAGGACAGCCGATGAGCGCCCCCGCGGTCCCCGCACTCGAAGTACGCGCCCTGACCGTCAAGTTCGCCGGCCTCACCGCACTCGACGCCGTCGACTTCACGGTGGCGCCCGGCACCGTGCACGCGGTCATCGGGCCCAACGGCGCGGGCAAGTCCACCTGCTTCAACGTCCTGTCGGGCGTCTACCGGGCCACCTCCGGCAGCGTCCGCTTCGGCGAGCAGGAACTGACCGGCGAACCTCCGCACCGTATCGCCGCGTTGGGCATCGCCCGCACCTTCCAGAACCTGGCCCTTCCCCCGCTCGCCACGGTCGCTGACTCGCTGCTGCTCGGCCGCCACCGCCTCACCCGTACCGGCTTCGTGGCCTCGGGTCTGCGGCTGCGGTCCGCCGTACGCGAAGAGGTGCGGCACCGCGAACGGGTGCGGGAGATCGCCGCGTTCGTCGGCATCGAGGAGCACCTCGCCAAGCCCGCGGGCTCTCTCCCGTACGGCCTCCAGAAGCTCGCCGAACTCGCCCGCGCTCTGTGCATGGAACCTCAACTCCTGCTGCTCGACGAGCCGGTGGCCGGGATGACCGCCGACGAGCGGCGGCGCACGGCGGGGGTGATCGCGGGTGTACGCGACAGCCTCGGTATCTCGATCGTCCTCGTGGAGCACGACATGGGCATGGTCATGCGGCTCGCCGACTCGGTGACCGTCCTCGACTTCGGCAGGCGCATAGCCGACGGCACGCCCGCCGACGTACAGAACGATCCGGCAGTGGTACGCGCCTACCTCGGCCAGAGCGAGGAGACCGCGTCATGACCACCTTCATCGAACTCCTGCTCAACGGCGTCTCGATGGGCTCCGTGTACGCCCTGATCGCGCTGGGTTTCGTGGTCATCTTCAAGGCCACCGAGGTGGTCAACTTCGCGCACGCCTCACTGCTGTTGGCGGGCGGCTATGTCACCGCCGTACTCCACGAGGACATCGGCTTCTGGCCGGCCCTGATCGTCGGCATCGCGGGCGCGGCCCTGGTGGGCGCCGCGATCGAGTTCCTGGTGATGCGGCGCTACCGGGGCAAGGACCACAGCGTCCTCGCGATCGCCACGATCGGTGTCGACATCCTGCTCGTCACCGATCTGACCCGCCGTATCGGCACCGATGTGCTCGCGGTCGGCGACCCGTGGGGCGACTCGCTCCTGCAGATCGGCCCGGTGACGATCGCGCACACCCGGATCGCCGCGTTCCTGGCGGCCGGACTGCTGATCACGGCGTTCCTGCTCGCGTTCCGCTACACCTCGTGGGGCGTGGCGATGCGCGCCGCCGCCGAGAACGCGGAGACCGCCGCCCTGATGGGCATCCGCCTGGGCCGGGTATCGCTCGGCGCCTGGGCGGTGGCGGGCGGACTCGCCGCCGTGGCCGCGCTGTTCCTCACCGTGTTCCCGACGCCCGGCCTCGAACGCGCCACGTCGCTCGCCGCCCTGAAGGCGTTCCCCGCGGCGATCCTCGGCGGCCTCGACTCCACCACGGGCGCCCTGGTCGGCGGACTGATCGTCGGGGTCACCGAGTCGCTCGCGACCGGCTACCAGAGCGATCTCACCTTCCTGGGACGGGGACTCGGCGAACTCGCGCCGTATCTCGTCATGGTCGCGATCCTCCTCGTCCGCCCCGCAGGCCTGTTCGGTACGAAGGAGCTCGCCCGTGTCTGACGTCCTGACCAAGCCGGCCCCCGAGGTGCCGGTGGCACCCAAGCGGAAACTGCCCGGCCCACGGGTGTACGTATGGATCGCGGGCTGCGTCCTGCTGCTCGTGCTGCCGTTCTACCTGGAGCGGTTCTGGCTGCAGGCGGGCCTGTTCGCGATGGCCGCGGCCATCGGCGCGATCGGCCTCAACCTGCTGACCGGCGCCACCGGCCAGCTCTCCATGGGCCATGCCTTCTTCCTCGCCGTGGGCGCGTACGGCTACTGCGCCTTCGCCGGGAACGGAGACGACGGCCTCACCGGTCTCGGCCTGCCGACCGGGATCGCGATGATCCTCGCCGTCGGGCTCGCGGGTATCGCCGGCGGCGTCTTCAGCCCCATCGCGGGCCGGCTGCGCGGCGCGTACCTCGGTATCGCCACCCTCGCGCTGATCTTCATCGGCCAGCACGTGCTCTTCAACGCGCACGATCTGACCGGTGGCTTCAACGGCCGCGACGTACCGTCGCTCAACGTCTTCGGTCTGCACTTCGACGACAGCGAACTGCTCGTCGCCGGCGTGCCGTTCGGAGCCTCGGAGAAGCTCTGGTACCTGGGGCTCGTGCTGCTCGTCGCCGGCGCCCTGTTCGCCCGCGGAGTGCTGCGCGGCCGTCCGGGACGCGCCATGAACGCGATCCGCGACCACCAGATCGCGGCCGGCGTGATGGGGGTGCCCGTCGCCCGCTACCGGGCCGCGGTCTTCGTCCTGTCGTCCATGTACGCGGGCCTGGCGGGCGTCCTGCTCGCCATGGTCTTCCAGCGCACCGTGCCCGAGTACTTCGGCATGGTCCTCTCGCTCGAATATCTCGCCATGATCGTGATCGGCGGCCTCGGTTCGGTCTCCGGTGCCGTCGTCGGCGCGGTCTTCGTGTCCTTGCTGCCCCAGATCCTCACCCGCTACAGCGACTCTCTGCCCCTGGTCAACGACGCCGGCACCGGCGGAGTCAGTCCGGGCGAGGCCGCGAAGTACCTCTACGGCGCGGCCCTCGTGGCCGTCGTCCTCTTCCTGCCGGGCGGACTTGTCCGCCTCGCCGCCCGGCGTTCGAAAGCAACACCAGGGGAACCCTCCGGCTCTGAAGGGAACGACCGATGACAACAGCGCGTGCACACAGGAGGAAGGCCACGGCGGCGGCGATCGCCGCGGTCCTGGCCATCGCGGGAGCTGCGGGCTGCAGCTCCAAGGCGAAGGACAAGGACGACGGCAAGGCGGGCGCCGGGGGTGTGAAGACCGGTGTGGGGGTCACCGACAAGACGATCAAGCTCGGTGCTCTGACCGATATGACCGGTGTGTACGCCACGCTGGGTAAGAGCGTCACCCAGGCCCAGCAGCTCTACGTGAAGCAGACCAACGCCGCCGGCGGCATTTGTGGTCGCAAACTGGAACTGACGGTTCGGGACCACGGGTACGACCCGCAGAAGGCCGTCGCGGGCTACACGGAGCTGGAACCGGAGGTGCTCGGCTTCGCCCAGTTCATCGGTTCGCCGTTCGTCGCGTCCGTCAAGCAGCGCATCGACGCGGACAAGCCCCTGGTGCTTCCGCAGGCATGGTCGGCCTCGCTGCTCGGCTCCCCGTACGTGCGCGTCCTCGGCTCCACGTACGACATCGAGACGATCAACGCGATCGACTTCCTGATGAAGGAGAAGGGCCTCAAGAAGGGCGACAAGATCGGTCATGTCTACTTCGAGGGCGACTACGGCGAGAACGCGCTCTCCGGCTCGAAGTACATGGCCGAGCAGAACGATCTGACCATCGTCGAGCAGAAGATCAAGCCGACCGACAACGACATGACCGCGCAGGTCGCCGCGCTCAAGAAGGCCGGCGTCAAGGCCATCGTGATCAGCGCGGGCCCGCGCCAGGCGGCTTCGCTCGTAGGCGTCGCTGCGGCCGGCGGCATGAAGGTGCCGATCATCGGCAACAACTCCGCGTACGCCCCGCAGCTGCTCGCCACCCAGGCGGCGCCCGCCCTGGAGGCGATGTACTTCGTGTCGACGCCTTCGCTGCCGATCGGCGACGACGCCGAGGGCCCGAGCAAGCTGGCCGGGGACTATGCGGCCGCGTACCCGAAGGACGCCCTGGACAACGGCGTCGTGGCGGGCTGGACCGCCGCCACGACCATGGGCGAGGCGCTCAAGCGGGCCTGCGAGAAGAAGGACCTCACGCGTGAGGGCGTCGACAAGGCGCTCCTGACCATCAAGGACTGGGACGCGGGCTTCGGCGTCCACAACTTCACGGACCCGAACGCGCCCTCGTCCCTGGAGAGCGTCATCATCAAGCCGGACAAGGCCGCGAAGGGCGGCTCCTCGGTGGTCCGCGAGGCCGAGGTCTCCGAGGCCGCGCAGGGCTTCAAGCGCTCCTGACCCGTTCTGAACGTATGAGGGGCCCGGACCGATTCGGTCCGGGCCCCTCATACGCGCTCCTGGACGGAGCTCTGCGGGGACGGCAGGGCCGCCGGGGCCTCCCCCTCCCCACCGCGGGCAGTCGTGCCGCAGGGCGATGGGGGTCCCCCTGCTCGAACGCAGTTGAGAGCTTGGGGGAGGGTGGGCGCGGCACATACGGCTACGCCGCCTCCGACGGTCGCCCAGCGCGAAGGGCCCCAACCGAAACGGTTGGGGCCCTTCGTCACGTAACGAGGACTAAGGCAGCTGCGCCGCCCGCGCTTCCCTCCGGTTGTCCCGGAAGTTGTTCACCCGGCGGGCCGTGGCGAACAGCGGGATGACCGCGCCGAGCACCAGCTGGAGCGCACAGCCGGTCTGCAGCAGCAGCTGGCCACCGGGAGCGTCGAACGCCCACGCCGCCAGCAGACCCATGCTGAGCACGATCCACGACAGCATCGCGACAGCCAGGCGGCCACGCGGCTTCGGGTACTCGACCCGCGAGACCATCAGCCAGGCCGTACCGGCGACCGCGAGCAGCGTCGCGACGAACGGCAGCTCCAGGAGCACGATCGAGACGACCGTCAGCGCGCCGAACGGGGAAGGCATGCCCTGGAAGGTGCCGTCCTTCACCGTGACGCACGAGAACCGCGCAAGCCGCAGCACCACCGCCAACAGCACCACGATCGCCCCGACCGCGGCCACCTTCTGGTGGGCGCCGTCCGTCACCATGCCGTAGACGAGCACGAAGTACGCGGGCGCGAGACCGAAGCTGATCAGGTCCGAGAGGTTGTCCAGCTCGGCGCCCATCGGCGAGGAACGCAGCTTGCGCGCCACAAGGCCGTCGAACAGGTCGAAGACGGCGGCACACAGCATCAGGATCACGGCCGTGGCCGCGCTGCGCTGTGCCATGCCCACTTCTTCACTGCCCGTGAAGTGCGGGATGAGGATGCCGGTGGTGGTGAAGTACACCGCCATGAACCCGCAGGTGGCGTTCCCGAGGGTGAGGGTGTCCGCTATTGAGAGGCGGAGCGACAGAGGCATTTCCTCCTCGTCGTCCTCCTCGGCTTCCGGGACCCAGCCGGCCTGTGTATCAGGATCAACCACGGTCAATGCGAGTCACCCCAGCCACGGTCTTCTGCCCCACTTCCACATCCACCTCGATGCCCTCGGGCAGGTAGATGTCCACGCGCGAGCCGAAGCGGATCAGACCGATGCGCTCGCCCTGCTCGACCTTGGTGCCCTGCGGCACGTACGGCACGATGCGACGGGCGACCGCTCCCGCGATCTGGACCATCTCGATGTCGCCGAGCTCGGTGTCGAAGTGCCAGACAACGCGCTCGTTGTTCTCGCTCTCCTTGTTGAACGCCGGGACGAATCCACCGGGAATGTGCTCGACCGACGTCACCGTGCCCGCCAGGGGCGCGCGGTTGACGTGCACGTTCAACGGGCTCATGAAGATCGCGACGCGGGTGCGCCCGTCCTTCCACGGCATGATGCTCTGCACCACACCGTCGGCCGGGGAGATGACCCGGCCCTGAGCGATCTCGCGCTCGGGGTCGCGGAAGAACCACAGCATGCCCGCCGCCAGAGCGGTGGCGGGTACGGCGACGGCCTTCGCGGCGCCGGAGCGGCGCGAGCGGACGAGGCTGAGAGCTGCGGTGGCGACGGTCGGCAGAAGCCACGGCGACGCTCCGCGAGCAAGGCGTACGCCGCGGCGGCTGTCGCTTGGTGCAGAGTTCTGGCTGTGGGGCATGGATGACCTTCGTAGCGGATGATGCCGCGCTGTGACGGGGGACGGCGGCTTTCCCGGGATGGTAGCGGTTGCGCACCGCAACTGGGCAAGCCAGGAAGCCGAGTCGGAGGCCGAACAGCGCTCACAGGGTGTGATCTTCGCCCTTGACGAACCGCCCCAAAGGGGACGTTCAGCCCTGAACTCGATATTCCTCGAGCAGCCTTCGACCAATGATCATTTTCTGGATCTCGGCGGTACCTTCACCGATCAGCAGCATCGGGGCTTCGCGGTAGAGACGCTCGATCTCGTACTCCTTGGAGAACCCGTACCCACCGTGGATACGGAACGCGTCCTCCACGACTTCCTTGCAGTACTCGGAGGCGAGGTACTTCGCCATCCCTGCTTCGAGGTCGTTTCGCTCGCCTGTGTCCTTTTTGCGTGCTGCATTCACCATCATCGCATGCGCGGCTTCGACCTTGGTGGCCATTTCGGCCAGCTTGAACTGAATCGCCTGGTGGTGGGCGATCGGCTTCCCGAAAGTGTGGCGTTGCTGGGCGTACGAGACGCCGAGTTCGAAAGCACGTTGTGCGACGCCGCAGCCACGCGCTGCGACATTCACGCGGCCGACCTCGACCCCGTCCATCATTTGGTAAAAACCGCGGCCCGTCTCACCACCCAGGACGCGATTGGCCGGAATTCGCAGGCCGTCCATGATGAGTTCGGTGGTGTCGACCCCCTTGTAACCCATCTTGTCGATCTTTCCCGGAATGGTCAGACCCGGTCGGACCTCGCCGAATCCCGGCTCCTTTTCGATCAAGAAGGTCGTCATCGACTTATGGGCCGGGGTGCCCTCGGGGTGTCCTTCGTCACTTCGTACGAGAACGGCGACCAAAGTCGACGTTCCGCCATTGGTCAACCACATCTTCTGGCCGTTCAGGACGTACTCGTCGCCGTCCTTGACCGCCTTCGACGTGATCGCCGACACATCGGAGCCGAGACCGGGTTCGGACATCGAGAACGCGCCACGGACCTCGCCGGCCGCCATGCGCGGCAGGAAGTGGTCCCTCTGCTCCTGTGTGCCGTGCTGCTTGAGCATGTACGCCACGATGAAGTGCGTGTTGATGATCCCGGACACGGACATCCAGCCGCGCGCGATCTCCTCCACGCAGAGCGCGTACGTGAGCAGCGACTCGCCCAGGCCCCCGTACTCCTCGGGGATCATCAGGCCGAACAGGCCCAACTCCTTGAGCCCGTCGACGATGTCCTGCGGGTACTCGTCGCGGTGCTCGAGCTCGGTGGCGACCGGAATGATCTCTTTGTCCACGAAGTCCCGTACGGTGGACAGGATTTCCTGCTGGATGTCCGTCAGTCCGGCGGTCTGGGCGAGTCGGGCCATGAGTCTCAGCGCTCCTGCTAGCAGTTAGAGAGAAGGGGTCGGGCGGCCGGGCTGCTCGCCGCCGCGCTCCTTGATGTACGTCTCGGTGGGGACCATGACCTTGCGGCGGAAGACGCAGACGAGGGTGCCGTCCTGCTTGTAGCCCTTGGTCTCGACGTAGACGATTCCGCGGTCGCTCTTCGACTTCGAAGGCGTCTTGTCGAGGACGGTGGTCTCGCCGTAGATCGTGTCGCCGTGGAAGGTCGGCGCCACGTGCTTGAGCGACTCGACCTCCAGGTTGGCGATCGCCTTGCCGGAGACGTCCGGGACGGACATGCCGAGCAGGAGCGAGTAGATGTAATTGCCGACGACGACGTTCTTGCCGAAGTCCGTCGTCTGCTCCGCATAGTTCGCGTCCATGTGGAGCGGGTGGTGGTTCATGGTGAGCAGACAGAAGAGGTGGTCGTCGTACTCGGTGACCGTCTTTCCGGGCCAGTGCTTGTAGACGGCGCCGATCTCGAACTCTTCGTAGGTGCGGCCGAACTGCATGGTGCTTACGCCTCCGGGGCTTCGAACTTCGACGTGCGCCGCATTCCGGCCGCGCGTCCCTTCCCGGAGATGACGAGCGCCATCTTCCGGCTCGCCTCGTCGATCATCTCGTCGCCGAGCATCGCCGAGCCCTTCTTCCCGCCGGCCTCGGACGTGTAGTACTCGTACGCGTCCAGGATGAGTTCGGCGTGGTCGAAGTCCTCCTGCGAGGGCGAGAAGATCTCGTTGGACGCCTCCACCTGGCCGGGGTGAAGGACCCACTTGCCGTCGAAGCCGAGCGCGGCGGCGCGCCCCGCGACCTCGCGGTAGCCGTCCACGTTGCGGATCTGCAGGTAGGGGCCGTCGATCGCCTGGAGGTCGTTGGCGCGGGCCGCCATCAGGATCTTCATCAGGATGTAGTGGTACGCGTCCGCGTCGTAGCCGGGCGGCTGCTCGCCCACGACCAGGGACTTCATGTTGATCGAGGCCATGAAGTCGGCCGGGCCGAAGATGATCGTCTCGACGCGCGGGGAGGCCTCCGCGATCGCGTTGACGTTGTTGAGGCCGCGCGCGTTCTCGATCTGCGCCTCGATGCCGATCTTGCCGACCTCGAAGCCCATCGTCTTCTCGATCTGGGTGAGCAGCAGATCCAGTGAGACGATCTGCTCGGCCGTCTGGACCTTCGGCAGCATGATGCAGTCGAGGTTCTGGCCGGCGCCCTCGACGACGGTGACGACATCGCGGTACGTCCACTCCGTCGTCCAGTCGTTGACGCGCACGACCCGCGTCTTGCCCGTCCAGTCGCCCTCGTTGAGGAACTTGACGATGGTGTGGCGCGCCTCGGGCTTGGCGAGCGGCGCACACGCGTCCTCCAGGTCGAGGAAGACCTGGTCGGCGGGGAGGCCCTGGGCCTTCTCCAGGAAGCGGGGGTTGGAACCCGGTACCGCGAGGCAGGAGCGACGCGGACGGAGACGGTTCACCTGGGTCATGCGGGGACCTCCAAGGGGTCGAGCTGGTTCGCTGTGCGGATCTCGTCGACGATACGGCCGATGATCTCCGTGATACCGAAGTCCTTCGGGGTGAAGACGGCGGCCACGCCCGCGGCCTTCAACTGCGCGGCGTCGGCGCTGGGAATGATGCCGCCCACGATGACGGGCAGCTCGGTGGCCCCCGCCTCGCGAAGCCGCCGCAGCACATCCGGTACGAGCTCGGCGTGCGAGCCGGACAGGATGGACAGGCCGACGCAGTGCACGTCCTCGGCGAGCGCGGCCGAGACGATCTGCTCGGGTGTGAGCCTGATGCCCTGGTAGATCACCTCGAAGCCGGCGTCACGGGCGCGTACGGCGATCTGCTCGGCGCCGTTGGAGTGCCCGTCCAGGCCGGGCTTGCCGACGAGCAGACGGAGCTTGCCGCCGAGCTCCTCGCCGGTGCGGCGGACCTTCTCGCGGACGAGGGCAAGAGGGGAGCCCTCCTCCGCGGTGACCGCGACCGGCGCCGAGGAGACGCCCGTCGGAGCCCGGAACTCGCCGAACACCTCGCGCAGCGCCCCCGCCCACTCGCCGGTCGTGACCCCGGCGCGGACGCATTCGAGCGTGGCCTCCATCAGGTTCTCCGTGCCGGCCGCCGCTTCCTTCAGACGCTCGATCGCCTGCCGGGTGGTCGGGTAGTGGAACGGATCGCCCAGGCCCTGGCGGTCGCTGGACTCCTCACGGGTCGTACGCCACTCGCCGATCGCCCGGACGACCTTGGCCTCGACCGCGTGGTCCACCGTCATGATCGCGGTGTCCAGGTCCGCGGTGAGCGGGTTGGGCTCGGTCGTCTCGTAGATGTTGACGCCGACGATCTTCTCCTCGCCGCCCTCGATCCGCGCCCGCCGCTCGGCGTGCGAGGAGACCAGCTGCGACTTGAGGTAGCCGGACTCGACGGCCGCCATCGCGCCGCCCATCTCCTGGATCCGCTCGATCTCGGCCATCGACTCGGCGACCAGCTCGTCGACCTTCTTCTCGATGACGTGCGAGCCCGCGAAGATGTCCTCGTATTCGAGGAGATCGCTCTCGTGCGCGAGCACCTGCTGGATCCGCAGCGACCACTGCTGGTCCCAGGGCCGCGGCAGACCCAACGCCTCGTTCCAGGCCGGGAGTTGTACGGCGCGGGCGCGGGCATCCTTGGAGAGGGTGACCGCGAGCATCTCCAGGACGATGCGCTGGACGTTGTTCTCCGGCTGCGCCTCGGTCAGGCCGAGGGAGTTGACCTGCACCCCGTAGCGGAACCTGCGCTGTTTGGCGTTCTCGATGCCGTACCGCTCGCGCGTGATCTGATCCCAGATCCGCCCGAACGCCCGCATCTTGCACATCTCCTCGATGAAGCGGACTCCCGCGTTCACAAAGAAGGAGATACGGGCGACGACATCCCCGAACTTCTCCTCGGGGACCTGCCCTGCGTCGCGTACGGCATCGAGAACGGCGATGGCGGTGGACATCGCGTACGCGATCTCCTGGACCGGTGTGGCCCCCGCCTCCTGGAGGTGGTAGCTGCAGATGTTGATCGGGTTCCACTTGGGGATGTGGGACACCGTGTAGGCGATCATGTCGGTCGTCAGACGCAGCGAGGGCACCGGCGGGAAGACGTGCGTCCCGCGGGAGAGGTACTCCTTGACGATGTCGTTCTGCGTCGTGCCCTGCAACTGTGCGATGTCCGCGCCCTGTTCCTCGGCGACCACCTGGTAGAGCGCGAGCAGCCACATGGCCGTCGCATTGATGGTCATCGAGGTGTTCATCTGCTCCAGGGGGATGTCCTGGAACAGACGGCGCATGTCACCGAGGTGCGAGACCGGCACGCCGACCCGCCCGACCTCGCCGCGGGCCAGGATGTGGTCCGGGTCGTAGCCGGTCTGCGTGGGCAGATCGAAGGCGACGGACAGACCGGTCTGGCCCTTGGCGAGGTTGTTGCGGTACAGGGCGTTGGAGGCCTCGGCGGTGGAGTGGCCGGCGTACGTGCGCATCAGCCACGGCCGGTCCTTCTGCCGCTCTCGAGGCGCCGTCATCAGATGTCCCGGAAGCGGTTGATGGCGTCCAGGTGCTTGGCGCGCATCTCCTCGTCCCGTACACCGAGGCCCTCCTGCGGCGCGAGCGCGAGCACACCGACCTTGCCCTGGTGGAGGTTGCGGTGCACGTCGTACGCGGCCTGCCCGGTGTCCTCGAGGGAGTACACCTTGGAGAGCGTCGGGTGGATCTTGCCCTTGGCGATCAGACGGTTGGCCTCCCACGCCTCGCGGTAGTTGGCGAAGTGCGAGCCGATGATGCGCTTCAGGGACATCCACAGGTAGCGGTTGTCGTACTCGTGGTTGTAGCCCGAGGTCGAGGCGCAGGTGACGATGGTGCCGCCCTTGCGCGTGACGTAGACGGAGGCGCCGAAGGTCTCGCGGCCCGGGTGCTCGAAGACGATGTCCACGTCCTCGCCGCCGGTGAGTTCACGGATCCGCTTGCCGAACCGCTTCCACTCGCGCGGGTCCTGGTTCTGCTCGTCCTTCCAGAACTTGTAGCCCTCGGCGTTGCGGTCGATGATCGCCTCGGCGCCCATCCTCCGGCAGATCTCGGCCTTCTGGTCGCTGGAGACCACACAGATGGGGTTGGCGCCGCCGGCCAGCGCGAACTGGGTGGCGTACGAGCCGAGTCCACCGCTCGCGCCCCAGATCAGCACGTTGTCGCCCTGCTTCATCGCCGCGCCGTTGCGCGAGACGAGCTGGCGGTACGCGGTGGAGTTGACCAGCCCCGGAGCGGCGGCCTCCTCCCAGCTGAGGTGGTCGGGCTTCGGCATCAGCTGGTTGGACTTGACGAGCGCGATCTCCGCGAGGCCGCCGAAGTTGGTCTCGAAGCCCCAGATGCGCTGCTCGGGGTCGAGCATCGTGTCGTTGTGGCCGTCCGACGACTCCAGCTCCACGGACAGGCAGTGCGCGACGACCTCGTCGCCCGGCTTCCAGGCGTTGACGCCGGGTCCGGTGCGCAGGACGACACCCGCGAGGTCGGAACCGATGACGTGGTACGGCAGGTCGTGCCGCTTGGTGAGTTCGGAGACCCGGCCGTAGCGCTCGAGGAAGCCGAAGGTGGAGAGCGGCTCGAAGATCGACGTCCACACCGAGTTGTAGTTCACCGAAGAGGCCATCACGGCCACAAGGGCCTCGCCCGGGCCGAGTTCGGGCACGGGGACGTCGTCGAGGTGGATCGACTTGCGCGGGTCCTTCTCGCGGGTCTCGAGCCCGGCGAACATCTCGGTCTCGTCCTTGTGCACGGTGATCGCCCGGTACGACTCGGGGATGCGCAGTGCGGCGAAGTCGGCCGGGGTGCTGTCCGGCGACTGGATCGCGTCCAGGATTTCCTTCACGGTGTTGCCTCCGGCGAAATGCGGTACGTCGGGGTGAGGGTGAGGAACTGCTGTGGTGGTGCCGTCGGTTCGGCGGAGACTGCTGAGCTCGTCTGTGCAAGAGCTGTGCTGTGGCGGCGCGTTGGTGTGCGCGGGAGGTGCCTGTGACGCAGGCGTCCGGGCGCTCAAGAGACTTGAGGGGACAGCCGGCGCACGGAGGTTCTCTATGCGCCGGCCGCCCGGACTGATTTCAAGTTATGGCACGGCGTGCCAGTCGGCAAGACACCGAGTGCCAACATTTTCTCTCAGGTGTCACCAGGTGGGTTCAGATGAGCGATGATCGATCAAATCTCACTGCCAAACCGCCTCTGACCTGCGGAAACATGAAGACGGCCACCCCTTTGCAGGGGTGGCCGTCGATGGAATGTGGCGTACGTTACTCGCGAGTTAGGGCGCTTCCTGAGTGCGCAGCGCCCGCTCGATCGTGCGCATGACCTCGTCCAGCGGGGCGTCGGTGCGGGCTACCGTCACGAGCACCTCGCCCTCGGTGCGCGCCGCCGCCACGGGCGTGCTGCCCGCCGGTGAGCGACCGGCCAGGATCCCGCTGCCGAAGGTCCGGCGGACGATCGAGAACGCGTGGTCCAGCTGGGCCTCCAGCTCGCCCTTGCCGCCGGCCCTGAGCCAGCGCCGCAGCACGTGGTTGTGCGCGGTCACCACGGCCGAGGCGGCGACCTCGGCGAGCAGGGGATCGTCATCGCCGTCGTGGTGGGCCTGCTCGTCGAAATGCCCGAGCAGATAGCGAGTGAAGAGCCGCTCGTAACGGGCCACCGACGCGATCTCGCGTTCGCGCAGGGTCGGTACCTCGCGCGTGAGGCGGTAGCGCTCGATGGAGACGGCCGGCGAGGCCGCGTACATCTTCATGACTTCCTTGATGCCGCGGCACACCGTGTCGAGCGGGTTCTCGTGCGGCGGCGCGGCGTTCAGGACCGCTTCCGCGCGGATCAAGGTGTCGTCGTGGTCCGGGAAGATCGCCTCTTCCTTGGACCGGAAGTGCCGGAAGAAGGTGCGGCGCGCGACTCCGGCGCGCGCCGCGATCTCGTCCACGGTGGTCGCCTCGTACCCCTTGGCCGCGAACAGCTCCATCGCCGCGGCCGCCAGCTCCCTGCGCATCTTCAGCCGCTGGGCGGCGGCGCGGGTGCCTGCGGCACTTTCCGGTGCGTCGGGCGCGGAGGTGGCTCTGGGGGTGTTGGCGGCACTGGGCATGGTCCGAACGTACTGCATGGAATCGGTGGGCTGCGCCGCCGAGGGAGGGCCGATCGCCGGATCGAGCAGCCCTCCCCAGTCCGTACGGTGCTCAGCGCCTGGCATATTCGCGGAAGCCGCGACCGGTCTTGCGGCCGAGGCAGCCCGCGGCCACCAGGTGCTCGAGGAGCGGCGCGGGAGCCAGGCCCGGGTCGCGGAACTCGCGGTGCAGGACCCGCTCGATCGCGAGCGAGACATCGAGGCCGACGACGTCGAGCAGTTCGAAGGGCCCCATCGGATAGCCGCCGCCGAGCTTCATCGCGGCGTCGATGTCGTCGAGGGTCGCGTAGTGCTCCTGGACCATCTTGATCGCGTTGTTCAGATACGGGAAGAGCAGGGCGTTCACGATGAAACCGGCCCGGTCCCCGCAGTCCACCGGGTGCTTGCGGATCTTCGTGCAGACCTCGCGGACCGTGGCGTGCACATCGTCGGAGGTGAGGACCGTGCGCACCACCTCGACCAGCTTCATGGCCGGGGCCGGGTTGAAGAAGTGCATCCCGATCACGTCCTGCGGCCGCGAGGTGGCCCGGGCGCAGGCGACGACGGGCAGCGAGGAAGTGGTGGTGGCGAGCACCGCGCCCGGCTTGCAGACCTTGTCGAGCGCGGCGAACAGCTGCTGCTTGATCTCCAGGTCTTCGGCGACGGCCTCGACCGCGAGATCGACCTCGGCGAACGCGTCGTACGAGCCCGCGGGCGTGATCCGGCCGAGCGTCTCGTCGCGGGCCTCTGCGGTCATCCGGCCCTTGTCGACAGAACGCGAAAGCGACTTGGCGATACGGGACTTGGCGGTCTCGGCCTTCTCCTGGCTGCGGGCGGCGAGCACGACGGTGTAGCCGGCCTTGGCGAAGACCTCGGCGATCCCGGAGGCCATGGTGCCCGAGCCCGCGACACCGACGCTGCGCACCTCGCGGCCCTCGGCGAGGGGAGCGTCGTCGAGCGGCGTCAGCGCGTCGCGCACGACCTCGGTGCTGCCCGGCTGCGCGTACGTGTAGAAACCGCGCCCGGCCTTGCGCCCGGTCAGACCGGCCTCGCTGAGCTGCTTGAGGATCGGGGCCGGGGCGTGCAGGCGGTCGTGGGACTCGGCGTACATGGCGTCGAGGACGGTGCGCGCGGTGTCGATCCCGATCAGGTCGAGCAGCGCGAGGGGCCCCATCGGAAGGCCGCAGCCGAGCCGCATCGCGGCGTCGATGTCCTCGCGGCTGGCGTACTTGGCCTCGTACATCGAAGCGGCCTGGTTGAGGTAGCCGAAGAGCAGTCCGTCCGCGACGAAACCGGGCCGGTCGCCGACCGACACGGGCTCCTTGCCGAGATCGTGGGCGAGCGAGGTGACCGCGCCGACGGCCTCGGGGGCGGTGAGCACCGACGAGACGACCTCGACCAGCTTCATCGCGGGCGCCGGGTTGAAGAAGTGCAGGCCGAGGACGCGCTCGGGCCGGGTCGACTCGGCGGCCAGACGGGTCACGGAGAGCGCGTTGGTGCCGGTCGCGAGGATGGCGTCGGGGCGCACGACGGCGTCCAGCTCACGGAAGAGCCGGCTCTTGAGCTCGTACGACTCGGGGATGACCTCGATGACCAGATCGGCGTCGGCGGCGGCGCCGAGGTCGGTGAACGTCCGGAACCGGCCCAGGAGTTCGGTCCGCTGCTCGTCGGTGATCCGCTCGCGCCGCACGGCACGTGCGGTGGAGGCCTCCAGGGCGGCGACGGCCTGCACGGTCTGGGCCTCGCTGATGTCGATGCCGATGACATCGCGGCCGGCGCGGGCGAGCACCTCGGCGATTCCGGTGCCCATCGTGCCGAGGCCGACGACGGCGATCGTGCGCAAGGAAGGTTCGGGACGGTCCATCGCGGACTCCAGGGAGGGTGAGTGACGACTGAAGAGGGGCGTACGCGTGCTCGCTCGCCAGGTCGCGCTCGCGAAAAGGCGTGGGGCGTACGGGAGTTGGTGTCGTGGTGTCCGGACCCGTGCAGGGCGCGGACCGGCGCTGTACCCGGACCGGCGGCAGGCGCCGATGACCGGTGGTGGTCGACGGGCCCTGTCCCGGGGCCGCGTCGCAAGCGATATACCGAACCGACAAGCTCTCGCCGGCTGCGTCACCAGGCCGGCGGGAGTACATACGGGGTGTGTCCCGCTCGTCTGAGCTTAACCGGTGGGTAACGAGCGCGCCAGACCCTGGAGTTTGTGGTCTGGCTCACGGTGCAGGGGGCGCGAGGGGTGGTGCGCGGGCGCTCGCTAGGGTGGCGACCATGGACGAAGAGTGGCGATCAGTGACAGAGCGCTTACGGCTCGAGGCCGGCGACGAGGGGGCGGCCACCTACGAGCGCCTGCGGGCGAGCAAGGACCATGACGCGCTCGCCCGCGTGCTGACCGAACCCCAACGCCCTTTGTGGGCACGGGAATTCGCCGCACTGCGGCTGGGCTGGGCCGGCGACGGACGGTCCTTCGAGCCCCTGGTCCTGCTCCTGAACCACCGTGAACCCGAGCGCTGCGCGGCCGCCGCCCGCGCGCTGGCCCGGCTCGGCGACCCCCGTACGGCCCGTGCGGCGGCGGCCCTCGCGACCAACGAACTGCGCGTCGCCTACGCCCTGCACCCGGTCCGCCTGCTCACGGAGCTGCGCGCACCGGAGTCGGCCCCGGCGCTCATCGCGGTCCTCGAACGCCGTCTCGCCTCACCCTCCGACCCGTACTGGCGGGTGGCCCTCGCCTGCGTCGAGGGGCTGGGCGCCCTCGCCGACTCCCGGGCGGTCCCCGCCCTGACGGCGGCCCGCGCGCATCCCCGGCTCGCGGCGGCGGCGACGGCGGCGCTGGCGAGAATGACGGACGGCTGACCCGCGCCGTGCGCCGACGGGGCCGAATCGCCCCGTGACGACGAGCTGATCCTCCTGCTGTACTGGCTTTGTCCGTACGGGGGTTGTATGCCCCGGTACGGGGGTTGGGGGAGCGATGAAGGCTCTGCTGCGGCGGCTGGTGCGTCTCACCGTCACCAACGCGCTGTCCCTGGCGTACCTCGGCCTGATCGCCGCGTGCGCCCTGGCCGGTGCCGTCTATGAATGGACCGGCGGCGACCCCGCCGACTGGGTCTCGGGCTACTGGGCGGTTCTGCTGCCCCTCCTGCCGACCTTCCTCCTCTACGCCCCGCTGGAGGATCTGGTGTACGACGGTCCGGCTGCGACGGGCTGGCTCTTCTACGGCTGGGCGGTCATGAGCTTTCTGCTGCAGTCGGCAGCCATGGGCTGGTTGTGGGAGACCAGGGGCGGCGAGCCCCGTGATCAGTCGAGCCGCCGGACGTAACGTACTTCGGGCACAGGCACACCGTCGGTGTCGTGCGCGGCACTTGCGCCGTCCGCCGAGAACCCGGCCAGTTCGTAGAAGCGGCGGGCCCGTCGGTTCCCGGTGAGCACCCACAAGGCGACCCTCCGGGCCCCCGCCGCACGGCAACGCTCCAGCGTCGCGTCCATCAGGGCGCGTCCGGCGCCGGACGCGATCACGTCGGGGTGCACGTAGATCGCGTACACCTGAGATGTCCCCTCGGCCAGATCGTCGTCCCGCGACGGCCCGAACCCCGAGAATCCGATCACCCGTCCATCGCGCTCGGCCACGAGCGCCTCCACGCCCGGCGGACGCCCGGCCCAGAACTTCCGCCGTGCGACCGCGTCCTCCTCGGCGCTCAAGGCGTCCAGATGACTCTGCGGCATGAGCCCCCGGTACGCGAACTGCCATCCGCGCACACGGATCTCGGAGACGGCGTCGATGTCGTCCCTGGTCATCTCACGGATCTGTACATCCATGCGCGCAGCCTAAGACGCCGGTCCCCACAGGGACGGGTGGGGGACGCCTCAGGGCGCACCCCACCCCTCACCTCAGGACCTGTACCCCATCAGGACCTGTACCCCAGCAAGCCGTGCAAGGTTGCCCCGCCACCACCCGACGACGAAGCCGCCGCCGCAGCGTCCGGCTCCGGATCCGGCAGCCGCTCACAGGTCGCGTCGACCTCACCGCTGCCCCGCGGCACCTTCCCCGAAGCAAGGTAATCCGCCAGGTACTTGTCCAGGCACGCGTTCCCACTCAGCGTGATCCCGTGGTTGCCGCCGCCCTGCTCCACGACCAGGCTCGATCCGTGCAGCTTGCGGTGGACGACGAGACCGCCCTCGTACGGGGTCGCCGCATCATCCGTGGCCTGGAACAGCAGCACCGGCGGCAGCTTGGAGTTGGACACGTCCGGCGGGCTCAGCGGCTTCGTGGGCCAGAACGCGCAAGGGGCGTTGTACCAGGCGTTGTTCCACGCCATGAACGGGGCCTTGTCGTGCACCTTCCACATGGCGTGCCGCCACTGGCCCCAGTCGCGCGGCCACCAGGCGTCCCGGCACTGCACCGCCGCGTACACGGAGTATCCATTGTCGCCCGCGGAGTCGACGGCGGCGAAGTTCTCGTACGCCTCGATCAGCGGACCGTCGTCCTTGTCGTTCACATACGCCGCGAAAGCCTCGGCCAGATACGGCCAGTAGCCGTTGTAGTAGCCGCCGGGGATGAAGGTGTCCTCGAGCTCGCTCGCGCCCACCTTCTTGCCGGCCGGCTTCTTCGCCAGGGCCGCGCGCATCGCGTACCACTTGGCCTCGATCTTCGCCGGGTCCTTGCCGAGCTTGTACGAGGCGTCATGCTTGGCCACCCACGCCGAGAACGCCTTGTGACGGGCGTCGAAGGCGTAGTCCTGGTCGATGTTGTCCCGGTACCAGACGCCCGTCGGATCGACGATCGAGTCCAGGACCGCACGGCGCACCCGCTCCGGGTAGAACTTCGCGTACACCGCGCCGAGATAAGTGCCGTACGAATAGCCGAAGTAGTTGATCTTCTTGGCGCCGAGCGCCTGCCGGATCGCGTCCATGTCGCGCACCGCGCTGACCGTGTCGATGTACCGCAGCAGCGAGCCGTACTTCTTGCCGCAGGCGTCCGCGAAGGCCTTGGCCCGCTTCAGATTCGCCTGCTCGATGCTGTGCGAGGACGGGACGGTGTCCGGTCGCACCGGCGCGAAGTGCCCCGGCCGGCAGTTCAGCGCGGGCTCGCTCTTACCGACGCCGCGCGGATCGAAGCCGATCACGTCGTAGGTCCCGGCGACCTTCTTCGGCAGCGAACCGGCCACGAATCCGGCCAGCGTCAGACCGCTGCCGCCGGGGCCGCCGGGGTTGACGAGGAGCGGTCCCTGGTACGACTTCGCGGAGGACGTGTGCGGCACCCGCGAGAGTGCCAGCGTGATCTTCTTGCCACCCGGTTTCGCATGGTCGAGCGGAACCTTGAGCGAGGCGCACTGCAGCGTCGGATAGTTCTCGGTGGCGCAGTCCTTCCACTTGAGGGTGGTGCGCGCCGTCGGGGCCCGGTCGGCCGCCGGCGTGCCCGCGGCCGACGGGACCGCGCTCAGCAGTCCCCCCACCACGGCGGCGACACCGCACAATGCCACTGTCCGTTTTCTCATCTGACCTCCCGGTGCGGAGGATCCGGACCGCTGCCCGCGGCCCGGCTTTCGGACTGTGCATGCCACAGCCCACGCCGCATCGTCCCGGAAACGACTCCCGGAAGGACAGATTCTGTTGGGAGTTGACCGAATCGAGGGGAAACGGTCAAAGGAGGGTTAGCTGCGTCGGTTCCTGGGCCAGGGGCTGCTGAGGCACCCGGGGCAGTGGGTCCGCCGCGGGCCGTTCGATGCGGCGCGCCCTGCCCGCCGATGACGGGCCGATCCCGAACTCCGTTGCCAGTTCGTGCACATGGCGGGTGATCCGCCGCTGGTACCACTTCGGTGCGTAGGCCCCCTCGGCGTACAACCGCTCGTATCGCCGTACGAGGTAAGGGTGGTGGCGTCCGAGCCAGGCCATGAACCACTCGCGGGCGCCCGGGCGCAGATGCAGCACGAGCGGGGTGACGGAGGTGGCGCCGGCCGCGGCGATCGCGCGTACGGTCGCGCGGAGCTGCTCGGGGGAGTCGCCGAGGAACGGGATGACCGGGGCCATCAGGACACCGCAGCCGATGCCGTGCTCGGTGAGGGTGCGTACGGCGTCGAGCCGGCGCTCCGGCGAGGGAGTTCCCGGTTCGACGGTGCGCCACAGGGTCTGGTCGGTGAAGCCGACCGAGACGGAGACGCCGACCTCGGTCACCTCGGCGGCCTGCCGCAGCAGATCGAGGTCGCGCAGGATCAGCGTGCCCTTGGTGAGGATCGAGAAGGGGTTCGCGTAGTCGCGCAGCGCGGAGATGATGCCCGGCATCAGGCGGTAGCGTCCCTCGGCGCGCTGGTAGCAGTCGACGTTGGTGCCCATCGCGATGTGCTCGCCCTGCCAGCGGCGGTCGGCGAGCTTGCGGCGCAGCAGCTCGGGTGCGTTCACCTTGACCACGATCTGCGAGTCGAAGCCGAGGCCGGTGTCGAGGTCGAGGTAGCTGTGCGTCTTGCGCGCGAAGCAGTACACGCAGGCGTGGGTGCAGCCCCGGTACGGGTTCACCGTCCACTCGAAGGGCATCCGCGAGGCACCCGGCACCCGGTTCACGATCGACTTCGCGCGGATCTCGTGGAAGGTCATCCCGGCGAACTCAGGGGTGTCGAACTGCCGGCTGACAACGGCGTCCGCACCAAACAGGGCGGCGTCCCTCGGTCGGTCGTGGGTCAGGTTGTCCCAGCGCATGGAGCCTCCTCGGTTGCACTGGGCCACAGAATAGAACACATGTTCCCTTGATCGTGCGCAGTGTGCGCCGGACTTTGTGAAGGGGGCGTGCGTTCTGTGCCGCGGGCAGTCGGGTCGGGCCCGCGCCGGAGTTTCCGTCGGGTGCTCAGCGCCTGGTCTCGTACCTGGTCAGCAGCAGGCCGTCGGGAAACGGCCGGGTCTCCACCAGGCTCAGGTTCACCCAGCTGTCCAGGGCTGTGAAGAACGGGGTGCCGCCGCCCACCAGGACCGGATGGGTGACGAGCACGTACTCGTCGATCAGCCCGGCCCGCATGGCCGACGCGGCGAGTGTGGCGCCGACGATGTCCATGGGGCCGCCGTCCTCCGCCTTGAGCCTGGTGATCTCGGTGACCGCGTCGCCGGTGACCAGACGGGTGTTCCAGTCGACCGCGGTGATGGTGGAGGAGAACACCACCTTCGGCATGTCCCGCCAGCGGGCGGCGTACTCGATCGCCGCAGGTGTGGCGTCCGGCTGCTTGTCGGCGGTCGGCCAGTGGGAGCTCATCCCCTCCCATACCCTGCGCCCGTACAGCGCCAGGTCCGTCGCGCCCACCCGGTCGGACCACCACTGGAACAGCTCGTCGCTCGGCACGCTCCAGCCGAGGTCGTCGCCGGGCGCGGCGACGTAGCCGTCCAGGGTCACGTTCATGGCGAAGGTCAGTTTCCGCATGGCCTCATCCTTCCGGGGGTCGGTCTTCGGCCTGCAGACCGGCGCGGAGCGCGAAATTCATCGGTCGGGCCGCACCGAGAGCCAGTCGATCACGGGAACCGGGCGAGGTGTGGCGCCAGTCGGCCGAATGTGTTTTGCCGGGCGCCCGAGCCGGTCACACGCTGGCCGCATGACTCGATCAACTCGCTTGTGGGGATACGTACTGGCCGTGGCGCTGCTCGTCCCGGCCCTCGGTGGTACGACGGCGTTCGCGGCCGGGCCCGGCCCCGGAACCGGGCAGCACACCCAGGCGCCTCGCAAGGTGGCCGGCACCTGGATCTCGCCGCGGGGCGGCGCCGGGCGCGCGTACGAGCGCCGGATCACGTTCGAACGCGACGGCAGTTTCGCGATGCAGGACCTGGTGGCACCCTGCCCGCCCAAGGTGCAGTGCGTCTGGTCCGGGATCGTGCACATCGACGGGACGTACCGCGTCGAGAAGGGTGAAGTACTGCTCACGTACGCGGTCGTCGGCGGCCAGGGCGTCTCCGAGCTGCCGGCCGCCTTCGAGATCGCGGGCCCGTACCTGGTGCAGAAGCTCGACGGGTACAGTCGCGCCGTTTATGTCAAGGCCTGACCCACCCGCGTACCGGCCCCCGCATGCGGCGCGACACAATGGGCTCCGCCGGACGAATCGTCCGGCGGAGCCCCGTAACGCAGCAGTGGAGGAAAGACCATGGCCCAGGTCGAAGCCGTGACCGAGCGGATCATCGCGGCGGAGCCGGACGATGTCTTCGATGCCATCGCGGACTACAGCGGCACGCGCCAGAAGCTGCTGCCCGAGCACTTCAGCGAGTACGAGGTGCGTGAGGGCGGCGACGGCAAGGGCACCCTCGTGCACTGGAAGCTGCAGGCCACCAGCAAGCGCATCCGCGACTGCCTGCTCGAGGTCGACGAGCCCACCGACGGACAGCTGGTCGAGAAGGACCGCAACTCCTCGATGGTGACCACCTGGACCGTCACCCCGGCCGGCGAGGGCAAGGCGCGGGTCGTGGTGCAGACCGTGTGGAACGGCGCCGGCGGTATCGGCGGCTTCTTCGAGAAGACCTTCGCGCCCAAGGGCCTCGGCCGGATCTACGACGCCGTACTCGCCAAGCTGGCCGCCGAGATGGAGAAGCCTGCCGCGTGAGGCGGTCCAGCCGCGCGAAGTGACCCACTCGAAAGGGTAGTTGCCCCGGTCACCGTTTCGAGTGGTTCTCATCGGTGGAGGGTTTTCTGCCGTAACTCGTCGCGCTTATCGCAGTTGTCGCGTATTGGCGGTAATTGAGCGATAAGCGCGACGAGGGGAGCGGCTCTGTGGGCGGGACCAGCGGGACCACATTGGTGAAAGAGGCGCCGGCCGAGGCGCCCCCGCAACTGCCCGGACCGCCGGCCGAGCAGTCCGTCGACCTCAGCCCGCGCCAGGTCCGGTTGGTTTTCGTCGGACTGATGCTGGCCCTGCTGCTCGCCGCGCTCGAGCAGATGATCGTCGCGACCGCCCTGCCGAAGATCGTCGGTGATCTGCAGGGTCTCGACCGGATGCCGTGGGCGATCACCGCGTATCTGCTGACCTCGACCATCGGTCTGCCGATCTACGGAAAGCTCGGCGACCTCTGGGGGCGCAAGGGCGTCTTCCAGTTCGCGATCGTCGTCTTCGTGATCGGCTCGGCGCTCGCCGGCTGGTCGCGCTCCATGAACGAGCTGATCGCCTTCCGTGCCATCCAGGGGATCGGCGCCGGCGGCCTGTTCATCGGTGTGCAGGCGATCATCGCCGATATCGTCCCGCCGCGGGAACGCGGCCGCTACATGGGCCTGATCGGCGCGGCCTTCGGTCTCGCCTCCGTCGCGGGCCCGCTGCTCGGCGGCTTCTTCACCGACCACGCCTCCTGGCGGTGGTGCTTCTACTTCAACGTGCCCTTCGGCCTGATCACCCTCGCGGTAGTCGCCGTCGTACTGAAGCTGCCGAAGCCCAAGGTCAGGCCGCGCCTCGACGTGCTCGGCTCGGTGCTGCTCGCGGCCGCCTCCACCTGCCTTGTGCTGCTGACCAGTTGGGGCGGTACGGAGTACGAGTGGGGCGACCGCGTCATTCTCGGACTCGCCGCGGGCGCCGTGGTCTCGACGATCCTGTTCCTCGTCGCGGAGAAGTACGCGGCCGAACCCCTCATCCCGCTGCACCTGTTCCGGGACGCGACGTTCAACCTCACCAGCCTCGTCGGGGCGGTGATCGGTGTCGGGCTCTTCGGCGCGGCCAGCTATCTGCCGACCTTCCTGCAGATGGTCGACGGTGCGACCGCCACCGAGTCGGGCCTGTTGATGCTGCCGATGATGGGCGGCATCGTGATCGCCTCGATCGTCTCCGGGCAGCTGATCAGCAAGACCGGCCACTACAAGGTCTATCCGATCGTCGGGGGCCTCGCATCGGCCGTCGGCATGTGGCTGCTCTCGCTCCTGGACACCGACACCTCGCAGCTCGAGTACAGCATCTGGATGGCCGTACTCGGCGTCGGCATCGGCCTGATCATGCCGGTGCTCATCCTCGCCGTGCAGAACGCGGTGCCGCCCTCCGACCTCGGCACCGCCACCAGCGCCAACAACTACTTCCGGCAGATCGGCGGCAGCGTCGGCGCCGCGGTCTTCGGCACGCTCTTCGCCAGCCGCCTCACCGACGCGCTCGCCGACCGGCTTCCGGCCGGAGTCGACCTGCCGGACGCCGAATCGATCACCCCGCAGCTCGTCCACGCCATGGAACCCGCCCTGAGGGACGGCTACATCCAGGCGTACGCGGACGCGATGCCGCGGATCTTCCTCTACCTCGTGCCGGTGCTGCTGCTCGGCTTCGTCCTCGCCCTGTTCCTGAAGGAGAAACCGCTGGTGTCCCACAACACCCCCGCCGCCGAGCCCGCCACCCAGATCCCGCAGGCCCGTACGGCGTACGCGGCCGGGGTCCCCGTCTGCGGAACGGTGCAGCACTCCGACGGCAGCACCGTCCCGCGCGCCGCCCTCACCCTGATCGACGTGCAAGGCCAGCAGATCGGCCGCGGTGGCAGCGGCGAGGACGGGCGCTATGCGCTGTCCACGCCGGGCCCCGGCGCGTACGTCCTGATCGCGGCCGCCGGCGGCCACCAGCCGCAGGCCGTGTCCGTGACGGTCGGCGAGCGGCCCGTCGAGCTGGACGTGGTGCTCGGCGGCGCCGGACGGCTCGCCGGAGTCGTCATGACCGCCGAGGGCACGCCCGTACGGGATGCCGCCGTGACGCTTACCGATGTGCGCGGTGACGTCGTGGCCAGCACCCGCAGCGGACGTGAAGGCGGCTATGTGATCAACGAGTTGGTGGCGGGGGAGTACACCCTCGCCGCCAGCGCGCCCGCCTTCCGCCCGGCCGCGCTGCCGGTCAGCGTGCGGGCCTCGCGCGAGACCCGGCAGGACATCGAGCTGGCCGGCGGCGCGGTGCTGCGCGGCACCGTACGGGCGAGCGGCGGACGGCCCGTCGAGGACGCCCGTGTGACGCTGCTCGACGCGGCGGGAAATGTGGTCGACACGCTCACCACGGGCCCCGACGGCACCTTCCGTTTCGTCGACCTGTCCTCAGGCGAGTACACGGTGATCGCCGCGGGCTATCCGCCGGTGGCCACGGTGCTGCAGGTCGCGGGCGGCGGGCGGACCGAACGGGATCTCCAACTGGGGCACGAGGACTGACAGTTGGATACGGGGGCGCGTGTGCGCCCCTATTTCCCCGTTGCCGCACATGGCAAGGCGCCGCCGCCGTACCGTGGTTGATGTCGGCACATAGCTTCGGTGCGCCCGCGGGCGCCTTCGGGAGGAGGGGAGCCCAGACGATGGAACGGTCCAGGGATCCCCTGCGGGGACGCGGCGAGCCCATGGAGCACGGCAGCGGACCGGAGCCGGACGTGCAGCAGACCGTCACCGGCCGGATCCCCCTCGCCGTGGTCGTGGTGGACGGCGCGGGTCTCGTCTCGCACTGGAGCACCGGCGCACGCCGGCTCTTCGGCCATGCCCGCGAGGAAGCGGTGGGCCGCCCCGCCGTCGATCTGCTGCCCGTCTCCGGGGCGCTCCCGGACGAGCCGCGCGCTCGTGGGGCGTACGAGGACTACGACGCGTATCGCGACTTCGGCCCCGATCTGGAGGCCTCCCTCGGCGGGCGCACCTCCTACACGGCAGCGGGCCGCGCCCGCCTCGGCGACCCCGGTCCCGAGCGCATCGACGTCCTGTGGTGGGCCTATCCGCTCGTCGGTCCAGGGCCCGAGCGGCTGCTCGTGCTCGCGGCGGACGTGGCCGGTATCAACGCCGACGAGAACGGCGAGGAAGCGGGCGCCGTGGAGCGGATCGCTCCCGGATTCGCGCTGCACACAGAGTTCGACGGTGCGGACGAGCTGGCCCGGAGACTTCCCGAGATCCTGCCCAGCATGAGCGTCGGCGAGAGCTCGCGGATCGTCTCGCAGGTGCTGGAACTCGGCTATCCCGTCCTGGAGTTCAGCCAGAGCGACCGCGTCCCCGTCACACCCGACTGGGGTGTGCCGCGCCGTGCCGAGCGCCGTGCGCGCCGGCGCGCCGCACAGCAGGGCGCGGCCCCGCAGCCGCGCCAGATGCCGGACGAGCCGGAGGACCTCGAATACGCGGCCGTGCGCGAGCACTTGGAGTTCCTCAACGAGGTCTCCGGGCGCATCGGCACCTCCCTCGACCTGTCGAAGACGATCGTCGAGGTGAGCCGGGCCGTCGTGCCGCGGTTCACGGATGTCGCCGGGACGTATCTGCGCGAGCAGGTCGTCGCGGGTGAGGGATTCCCCGACGGCCCGCCGGACGCCACCACGATGTGGCACCGGGTGGCGCTCGAGCACACCGACGAGCCGGGGCGCTGGGACGATGTGGTGCCGGTCGGCGAGTCCATGCCGTTCCCCGCGCACACCCCGTTCTTCCAGTGCATGACCACAGGGCAGCCGGTCCTGGTGCCGCGGATCAGCGAGGAGATGGGCACCAAGATCGCGGCGCAGTTCGAGAAGCGGGACATCCGTCCGCTGATCAACAACCGCTCGATGCTGGTCGTCCCGCTGAAGGCCCGCAACGTGGTGCTCGGCTTCATGATCCTGCTGCGCCACCCCGAGCGGCCGGTCTTCAACGACATGGACCGGGTCACCGGTGCCGAACTGGCCGCCCGTGCCGGGCTCGTGCTCGACAACGCGCGGATGTACACGTACCAGGAAAGCGTGGCCGAGACCCTCCAGGACTCGATGCTGCCGCATATCGCCCCGCGGATGGCCGGCTGCGACATCGCCACCCGCTATCTGCCGGGCACGCTGCTCGGGCGGGTCGGCGGTGACTGGTTCGACTCGGTGAAGCTGCCGGGCTCGCGCACCGCGCTCGTCGTCGGCGATGTGATGGGGCACGGGCTCAACTCGGCCGCGATGATGGGCCAGTTGAGGACCGCCGTGCAGACGATGGCGGCGCTCGACCTGCCGCCCGCGCAGCTGCTGCGCAATCTTGACGACCTCGCCCAGCGGCTCGGCGAGAACTACCTCGCCACCTGCCTGTACGCCGTGTACGACCCGATCGCCGGCGAGCTGCAGATCGCCAACGCCGGGCATATTCCGCCCGTCGTGGTCCGCGCCGAGGACGGCCGCAGCGAACTGCTCGACCTGCCGACCGGTGCGCCGATCGGCGTCGGGGGAGTGCCCTTCGAGACCGTACGGGTGCCGGTGGAGCCCGGCGACCGCCTGGTCATGTGCACCGACGGTCTGGTCGAGATGCGCGGTGAGGACATCGGCGTCGGGCTTGCGACCCTCTGTGAATCCGCCGCGCACCCCGCCGCCTCGATGGACGACGCCTGCGACACGATCATCCGCGCGCTGAACACCCGGGGTGGCCGAAAGGACGACGTGGCGCTCCTGATGGCCCGGCTGAACGGAGTGACGCGGCAGGACGTGGCGCAGTGGCAACTCGCCCTGGATCCACGCGAGGTGGGCCGCGCCCGGCGCCTGGTGCGCGAGCGGCTGGCGGCCTGGGATCTGCAAGCGGTCACGGAGAACGCCGAGTTGCTGGTCAGCGAGCTGGTCACCAATGCCGTACGGCACGCCCACGGCCGGCATGTCGAGCTGCGGCTCGTACGGACCGACGTCCTGCTCTGCGAGGTCGAGGACGACGACCACACCCTGCCCACGCTGTGCAGCGCCGGGCCCGCGGATGAAGCGGGACGCGGCCTGAGTGTGGTGGAGCGCCTGGCGCGCGAGTGGGGAGCGAGCCGGACCGCGGCCGGCAAGTCCGTGTGGTTCGAGCTGGGGCTGCCCGGGCGCCGGCGCTGAGGCCCGCTGCACGTGGGGCCGGGTGCGTGAAGGCACTCGCCGGGGGCGAGAAGGTATTCGAGAGCAGGGGGCGCGCGAAGGCGCTCAAGCGGCGTGCGCGGCTCGAACGATCGGTGAAGGTATGCGCCGGTGGCTTGTCCGCATGCCACTGCCGGAGGTAGACCGATCTCTACATGCGACAACCTGGGGAGAGTCGGTCATGAGCGTGACGAGTCGGTACAAAAAGGCGTGGGAGGGGTTCTGGCGCGAAGCGCCGGAAGAACAGGGCGCCGTCTTCTGGGATGCGGAGCCGGCCCTGACCGCGGGCCTCCATCTCGCCCTGGCCGAACCGCACTTGGCGGCTCTCGGCCTGCCGCTGGTGGACCTGGGCTGCGGCAACGGCACCCAGACCCGCTTCCTCGCCGACCGCTTCCCGCGCGTGGTCGGTGTGGACCTCTCGCAGGCGGCGATCGAGCACGCCGAACATGCCGACCAGGCCGCGCCCGACACCTCCGGACGGGCCGAGTACCGGCAGCTGGACGCCGTGGACAAGGCGGCCGTCGAGGCGCTGCGCGACGAACTCGGTGACGTCAACGTGTATATGCGCGGCGTGCTGCACCAGTGCGAACCCGAAGACCGCCGCCCGCTCGCGGACTCGATCGCGGCCCTGGTCGGCGCCCGTGGCCGTGCCTTCGTCGTGGAACTCTCCGAACAGGCCGGCCCGATCCTGATGGGCCTCGCCCAGGGCCCCACGGGCCCGCCGCCCAAACTGCTCCCGGTGTTCCAGCACGGCATCGCGCCGGCGGAGGTCTCGGACGCGGCCGTCCTGGAGCTGTTCGCCGCGGCCGGTCTCGATGTCCTCGCGAGCGGCGAGATGCCGCTGATCACCACGGACTTCACAGCGGACGGGTCGCGGATCGAGCTGCCGTCCAAGTGGCTGGTGGTGGGACGGCCCTAGGGTCTGGCCGGCGGTCTTGTGCCTGTCCAGGGGTTTAGAGGGTGTGGCCGGCTGAGCTTGTGCCTGCTCAGGGCCCCGGTCAGCTCCTGACGCGCAGACCGTCCATCACCAGATCGAGCATCCGCGTGGACCGCTCCTTCCACTGCTCGTCGGCCGGGATGCTGAACAGCCCCGCGATCAGATAGAAGAAGTCCTCCGCCGTCACGCCGGTGCGCAATGTGCCGGCCTCCTGGCCCGCGGTGAGCAGCCTGCTCACCGCGGCCATCAGGTCGGCCGGCGACGGCTTCTGCGCGCCGGTCGCGCTCATGGCGTGGCGCAGCGCCTCCATCAGGCCCGCCTTCGCCAGCGCGTGCTCGGCGAGGCGGTCCATCCACGCACGCAGCGCCTCGTCCGGCGGCAGGGTCTCCAGGAGCTGGGCCGCGCTCTCGGCCACCTGCGCCATCTCGTGCCGGAAGACCTCGAGGACCAGGTCGTCGCGGCTGGGGAAGTTCCGGTAGAAGGTGCCCTGCCCGACGCCGGCCTTGCGGGCGATCGCGCTCAGCGGGATCTCCGGGTCGCGCGTCATCTCGGCCAGCGCGACCTCGAGGATCCGCTCACGGTTGCGCTGTGCGTCCGAGCGCAGTGCCGTCGGCTTCTGCGTCTCGTCCGGTCGCTGCTCGCCCATGGGCTGCCTCATTCCTCCTGCCACGTCCCCCTGTGCGGGCGGTCGTCGCCGTGTTCCCTTGCGAAGCGGACAGCTGTCCGGTACGTTCTCGGTTAACGGACAGCTGTCCGTTTGACTCCAGGGTACCGAGATCCGCAGCCGTTGGACACCGCCGGTCATGGCGGACCCGGTCTGCACCCCCACCGCGGTCACGCGAAAGAGGGCCAGCTCATGATCACGTCCGACCCGACCGCCTCCCGGACGGCCGGCGCCATCCTCCTCCATGTCAACGGCGAGAAGCACGCGCTGACCGTCGACCACCGCACCACTCTGCTCGACGCCCTGCGCGAGCATCTCGATCTGACCGGCACCAAGAAGGGCTGTGACCACGGGCAGTGCGGAGCCTGCACGCTCCTGGTCGACGGGCGCCGCTCGCTGGCCTGTCTGCAGCTCGCCGTCGCGGCCGAAGGGCGCGAGATCACCACGATCGAAGGCGTCGCCGGGCAGGGATCCGGGCAGGGCGCCGGAGTGGGTGCCGAGGGTGAACTCCACCCCGTACAACAGGCGTTCCTCGAATTCGACGGATTCCAGTGCGGCTACTGCACCCCCGGGCAGATCTGTTCGGCCATCGCCGTGATCGAGGAGCACGCGGCCGGCTGGCCGAGCGCCGTGAGCGACGACGTCCGCCCCGAAGCCGCACCGCAGCCGCTGACCCCGGAGGAGATCCGGGAGCGGATGAGCGGGAACCTCTGCCGCTGCGGCGCGTATACGTCGATCGTGCAGGCCGTCGGATACGCGGCCGGCGCACGGCATCCGCACACCGGACCGGACGAGGGGAGCGCGGCATGAAGGAGTTCGCCTACCGCCGTGCCGCCGATGTCGCGGGCGCCGTGGCCCTGCTCGACGCCGATCCGGGGGCCCGTTTCCTCGGCGGCGGCACCAATCTCGTCGACCTGATGAAGGCCGGTGTCGAAAGCCCCGAGCGGCTGATCGACATCCGTGAGCTGCCGCTCGACGGGATCGACCTCACCGAGGAGGGCGGTCTGCGGATCGGCGCCACGGTGACCAACAGCGATCTCGCCGCGCACCCCGAAGTCCGCCGCCGCTACCCGGCGTTGACCCAGGCGGTTCTCGCGGGGGCATCCGGGCAGCTGCGGAACATGGCGACCGTCGGCGGCAATCTGCTGCAGCGCACCCGGTGCGGCTACTTCACGGACATCACCCGACCCTGCAACAAACGCGAGCCCGGCAGCGGCTGCCCGGCCATCGAGGGCGAGCACCGCAACGCCGCCGTCCTCGGCGCCTCCGGCCACTGCGTGGCCGTACATCCCTCGGACATGGGCGTCGCCCTGGCCGCGTACGACGCGGTGGTCTCGTATCAAACGGCTGAAGGCGCGGGGGAGTTGACGCTGTCCGACTTCTATCTTCCGGTCGGCGACACCCCGCACCGCGAGACCGCGCTGCCGCCCGGCGCACTGATCACCGCGGTGACCCTGCCGCCCGCGCCGGCGCGCTCGCGCTACCGCAAGGTGCGTGAGCGCGCCTCGTACGCCTTCGCGATCGGTTCGGTCGCGGCGGCCCTTGAGGTGCGGGACGGGGTGGTACGGGAGGTCAGGCTGGCGTACGGCGCCGTGGGGGCCCGCCCCAGGGCGGCGCGGTCCGCCGAGGG
>NZ_JBEPEW010000043.1:0-56576 GCF_040300965.1 Streptomyces mesophilus
GGCCGCGGCGAGCAGCCGGTCCGACGCCTCGGCGTTCGTGCCTGCCGTCGCCGTCGCCGTGGCCGTCGCCGTCGCCTTCGACGCGGACGCGGACGCGGAGGCCGAGGGCGAGGGCGACGGGCGGTCGGCGGCCGCGCCCTCCTCGGAGGAGCCGCATGCGGCCAGCAGCGTCACCGCGGAGAGCAGCAGCGCGGCCGGGACGAGAGTACGGCGACGGGTCCGTCGGGTCGGCTCCACGGTGGTCTCCTCACAGTCGGTGCTTCGTCTGCCGATCCTCGCCCGCCCACCGGCCTCGGCACATCGCTCCACCGGTTGCCCCGGCGCGATACGGAAGGTTCCCTTCCGGGGGTACGGACGGGCTACGGCCAGATCCACCGATCGGTTGATGCGGCTCCTCGGCAGTGCTGTCGCACAGGGCCGGTCTCCTATGGACCGACAGGGACCGGCACGCGTAGACCCATGGCCACCTTCTCTCGCCCAAAGTCGGAAGCGGGCCTGTGACCTGCGTCCATAGCGTCGCACCATGACTCTTGACGCCACAGCGGCCAGGGCGGCGACCGCGCGCCCGGCCGGTATGCGGTCCGCGGAACGGGCCCTCGCCCCCGACCTCGCCCGCGGACTGATGCTGCTGCTCATCGTGCTCTCCAACACGGCCTACCACCTGTGGCGCTCCGAGTACGGGCCCTCCGGATGGCAGCCGGTCACGGGCGGGTGGCTGGACCACGCCGTGCAGTTCGGGATGATCACGGTGCTCGATCTGCGGGTCTATCCGCTCTTCGCGTTCCTCTTCGGCTACGGGATGGTGCAGCTCTACCAGCGCCAGCGGGCCGCCGGCACCAGCGAGCGGGCCGCGGTCCGGATCCTGCGCCGGCGCAGTCTGCTGCTCGTCCTCATCGGTCTCGCCCACGCCACCCTCTTCATGGCGGGGGACATCGTCGGCTACTACGGGGTTCTGAGTTTCGCCCTCGGCTGGTTCTTCCTGCGCCGCAGCGACCGTGCCCTGAACCGGTGGATCGTGATCGCGGCGGTCCAGCTGCTCGTGATCTCCGCCGAACCCGTCGTATCGGCGCTGCTCCAGGGCGACTTGGGGTCGCTCGGCGAGGTCACCGGGACGCCGGGCTACGAGGCGTACGCGAGCGAGGAGAGCGACTGGCTCACGGCGGCCGGGACCCGGCTGTCCACCGGTCTGTTCGTCACGTTCGCCGCCGCCCCCCTGTCCCTGGTCGGCGGCGCGTACCTGATCTTCCTGCTCGGCTTCTGGGCCGCACGCCGCCGCATCCTGGAGGAGCCGTCCCGCCATCTGCCGCTGCTGCGCCGTACGGCCGTGCTCGGCATCACGATCGGCTGGCTGGGCGCGCTGCCCTCCGCCCTCGCCCACGTCGGGGCTCTGGACGTGCCCGCTCACGTGCAGAGCGAATCCGGTGTGCTGATGATCGTGCGCGAGCTGACCGGGATGGCGGCCGGGCTCGGCTATGTCGCCGCGATCGCCCTGTTCGTGGCCTGGTGGAACCGGCGTGCGGCGGGACGGAACCGCGCGGCGCGACCGAACCGTGCGGTGACGGCCGTGGCCGCCGTCGGCAAGCGCTCCCTGTCCTGCTACCTCGCCCACTCCGTCCTCTTCGCCCCGCTGCTCGCGGCCTGGGGCCTGGGCCTTGGCGCCCGTCTGACCAGCTGGACCATGGTGCTGTTCGCGACCGGGGTGTGGCTGGTGACGGTGGCGGGTGCGTACGCCTTCGAGCGGCGCGGGTGGCGCGGCCCGGTGGAGGTGGTGCTCCGCAAGGCGATGTACCGGTAGCCGGTGTGGATGAGCAGCCGGTGTACCGGTGCGGATGAGCAGCCGCTGTATTCGACAAGGAGCGCACCGGCCAGTACAAATTCTGAGTTACTGCTGGCAGAACCGGGCCCGGCAGAACAGAGTGACTGCCGGCAGGACCGGACCGCCGCTGCAGGACGGAGTACGCACCGCACATGGCCGGCATCAAAGACGTGGCGAAGCACGCAGGGGTGTCCGTGGGCACCGTGTCCAACGTGATCAATCACCCGGACATGGTCGCTGAGGAGACCCGTAAGCGGGTGCGCGACGCCATCGAGCGCCTCGGCTATGTCCGCAGCGAGTCGGCGCGCCAGCTGCGCGCCGGCCGCAGCCGGATCATGGCGCTGCTCGTCCTGGACATGGGCAACCCGTTCTTCGTGGACGTCGCGCGCGGCGCCGAACGCGCGGCGCGCAAGGCCGGACTCGGTGTGATGGTCTGCAACAGTGCGCAGAGCCCGCAGGAGGAGGCCGACTATCTCGGGCTCTTCGCCGAGCAGCGGGTACGCGGTGTGCTGCTGACCCCGGCGGACGCCACCGGCCGCAATATCGAGGCCTTCCGCCGGCACAACATCCCCTTCGTGCTCGTGGACCGCGTCGCCGAGGGCGTCACCGAATGCTCCGTCTCCGTCGACGACATCCAGGGCGGCGCCCTCGCCGTACGCCATCTCGTGGACGCCGGGCACCGCAGCATCGCCTACGTCAGCGGACCCGCCGACCTCAACCAGGTACGCGACCGCCGCCAGGGAGCCCTGGACGCACTCGCCGAGGCGGGCCTGCCGGCCGAGGCGCTGCGCGAACTGCCCACCGAACACCTCGACGTCGCCGCGGGCCGCGACGCGGCCTCGCGGATCCTCGGCCTGTCCGAACGCCCCACGGCCGTGTTCTGCGCCAATGACCTCCTGGCGCTCGGCGTCCTGCAGACGATGTACGCGGCGGGCGTCCGGGTCCCCGAGGAGATGGCGATCGTCGGCTACGACGACATCGAGTTCGCGGCGGCCGCGGTCGTCCCGCTCACCTCGGTACGCCAGCCGGCCGTGACCATGGGTGCGATGGCGGCCGAACTGCTCCTGGAGGAGACCGAGTCGGACGAGCACGAGCACCGGCGCGTGGTGCTCCAGCCGGAACTCGTCGTGCGCGGCTCCAGTCTGCCGGGGCGCTGAGGAGCACACAGGGTGAGTTCGGGGTGGGCGCATGCCCTGGGGGAGACGGCGCTGACGATCCTGCTGCCGGAGGCCGATCCTTTGATACGGGAGGACTTTCCGGCCCATGTCTCGGTGCTCTTCCCGTTTCTGCACCAGGACCGCATCGACTCCTCGGTCCGCCGCAGGCTCGGGGAGCTGTTGCGCACGCATGAGCCCTTCGGCCTCACGTTCGCGGAATTCGGGCGCTACCCGGGCGTGCTCTACCTGGACCCCTGGCCGGCCGACCCGGTGCGGGCGCTGACCAAGAGCGTCGTCGACGCATGGCCCGAGTGCGCCCCGTACCGCGGCATCTTCGGCGAGGACGGACTGCAGCCGCATCTGACCCTCGCCAACAGCCTGGGCCCCGAGGCGGCACCCGCCGTGTACGACGCTCTCGAAGCCGCACTGACGCCGCTGCTTCCGCTGACCGTGACCGTCCGCCACGTGACCCTGGTCACCTGGGACGGCACGGCCTGGCGGGACACGGAGCGTTACGCGCTCGGAACCGCATCCCCCGACCAGGGACCGTGACCCGCGCCGCCGAGGCTTCAGCGCATCGCCGCCGCGAGCCGTGCGGCCCGCGCCTTGAGCGTCAACTGCACGTCGTCCGCCGAGGGTTGGGCAGCCTTGGCGCCCTGGAGGTGCGGTGCGCCCCAGCCCAGGGGCCGACGGCGGCGTGGTTTCTGCACGGTCATACCGGAGTCAACGACCGAACCCGGTTTCGGTCGCACATGTGAGGTGGAGCGCACACATCCGACCGTCGGATGCGGGGTGCACACATCCGGCAGCCGACGCCGCGTGTACGGCGCCCGGGCGTGGAGCTGGCATCATCGAGGGCATGTCCGACTTGATCATTGCCGCCTGTGACGGTGCCGCCAAGAAGAACCCGGGCCCCGCGGCCTGGGGCTGGGTCGTCGCGGATGCCGACGGCACCCCGCAGCGCTGGGAGGCGGGACCGCTCGGCGTCGCCACCAACAATGTGGCCGAACTGACCGCGCTCGCCGAGCTGTTGGAGGCCACCGACGCCTCCGTTCCGCTCGAGGTCCGGATGGACAGCACGTACGCGATGCAGGCCGTCACCACCTGGATCAAGAACTGGAAGCGCAACGGCTGGCTCACCGCTTCGAAGAAACCGGTCGCCAACCGCGAACTCGTGATCCGTATCGACGAGCTGCTCACCGGACGCGAGGTCACCTTCCGCCATGTCGCCGCCCACCGCGCGGACGGCGACCTGCTCAACGCGATCGCCGATATCGCGGCCAGCGACGCGGCGGAGTCGCAGGAGCCCGCCGGGACGGCGCACGGCAGCACGGAGATTCCTCAGCCGCGCGCCGACCGGTTCACGGCCACACCGGCGGCCGCCCGTAAGACGGCGCCCGCACGCAAGAGCGGGTCCGGCTCGTCCGGCAAGGCCCCCGTGATCAAGGCCAAGTTCGCGGGTCGCTGCTCGTGCGGACAGCCGTACGCCGCGGGCGAGAAGATCACCAAGCTGGCCTCGGGCGGCTGGGGGCACGAGGCCTGCGCGAGCAGCTGAAAGCCTGGTGGTGAGCACTGAGGGAGGGGCCGGTGGCTGGTGCCGCCGGCCCCTCCCGCGTGTTCGGGACCGCCGGCCCCTTCGCGCGTTGACGGCTGTGAGCCTCTTCAGTCGATCACGGCCGCCCGCGGAACCCCCACTCCCCGTGCGGAGCCCGGAACACCACGTACCCCGGCTCGGTGCGCACATAGGCTGCGCCCTTCGGCGCCTCGGCCTTGTCCCGCGCGGCCGCCGGTACGTGCACCTCGGCGGTCGCGCCCACCGGGACCCGTACCGTCAGCCGTATCTCCTTGTCGATACGCGACCACGCCACGGCCGCCCGCCCACGCACCGTGTCCAGCTCGGTGCGCGCCCAGTCGACGCCGTCGCGGGCGTCCGGCCGTACCGTGAACGTCCGGTAGCCGGCGTCACCGGGGCGCAGGCCCGCCACGTTCTCGTACAGCCACTGCACGATGGTGCCGAGGAAGTAGTGGTCGCGGGAGCGGGAGTCCGCCTGCCAGTACTCCCACATGGTGTCCGCGCCGTTCTCGAACCAGTGGCCCCAGCCCGGATATGTCTTCTGCAGGGCCACCGCTCGTGCCACATCGGAGTGCCCGGCGGCGCTCAGCGCGCGAAGGAGCACGCTGGTGCCGAGGCAGCCGGTGTTGAGGTGGTTGCCGCGCTTGGCGATATCGGCGAGCAGTGAGTCCGTGACGCTCGCACGGGCGCCCGCGGGCACCAGACCGAAGGCGAGCGGGATGCAGTTGCTCGACTGCCGGTAGTGCGGATCCTTGGCCGTGCGGTAGTGCCCCTCGGGGCCCAGGAACGCGGAGTTGAAGGCGCTCTTCAGATCCTCGGCGGCCTTCACGTAGCGCCCGCGCAGCGCGTCCTCGCCGACCAGCTCCGCCATCTCCGCGGTGTCGCTCAGGGCCCGGTACAGATACGCGGTCGCCGTGAGGCGGGTGTCCTCCGGCGGGATCTCGTACCCGGGCGACACCCAGTCGCCGAGCGCGGTGACCGCGAGGCCGTCCTTGAGGCGGCCGAGCTCCCAGTCCAGATAGCGGGTCAGGGAGGGGAGATGGTCGCGGGCGATGCGGTCGTCCCCGTAGACCCGGTACATCTCACGCACCAGGAACGGATAGACCGTGGTCCACTCCGGCGCGGGCGCCAGCTCCTGATAGCCCCAGCCGCCGCTCGGCACGATCACCGGGATCTGGCCGGCCGCGTTCTGGCTGTCCGCCAGATCGCCCAGCCACTTGGTGAAGAAGCGCTGCATGCCCAGGGCGTACATCATGATCGGCGTGCCGACCTGGGCGTCCCCGGTCCAGCCGTTCTTCTCGAACATCGGCGTATCGGTCGGGATGCTGTGCAGATTGTTCAGGACGGTGCGCCGCATGGCACGCTCCAACTGCTCGTAGAACGGCTCCGAGCAGCGGAAGGTCCCGGTGTCCTCGACCGCCGAACGCACCACGCGCCCGAGCACCTCGTCCGGCTCGGGCTTGCGCGGCAGCCCGCTGATCTGCACGTAACGGAAGCCCTTGTACGAGAACTTGGGCTCCCACACCTCCTCGCCACCCGCGCACACGTATTCGTCGGTCTGGAAGCGCCCGGGCACATGGCCCGTCTCGGCGTGCACGCTCCCGTCGGCCTTGAGCTTCTCGCCGTGCTTGAGCCGGACGGTCGTCCCCGCCGCGGCTTCTACGGTCAGCCGCGTCCAGCCCGCCATGGTCCGGCCCATGTCCACGAGCCAGTCGTCCCCGTACGCCGTGATCTTCACAGGCCGCACGGTCTCGACGACCTCGACCGGCTCGAGCCCCTGCGCCCGAAGCGCGCCCTTCGGCGCCTCCATCCGTACGGGCGCCCGCCAGCCCTTGTCGTCGAAGCCGGCCTCGGTCCAGCCGGCCGGATGCTCCCGGGCGTCATATGTCTCGCCCGCGTACAGGGAGTTGGTGCGGGTCGGGCCCTCCGTCATCCGCCATGCGCCGTCGGTGGCGAGGGTGCTGCGCGAGCCGTCCTCGTACTCGATCTCCAACTGGCCGAGCAGCCGCGGCTCTCCGTGCCACGGGGGCTTGTGCCAGTTCCACACGTTGGGGGTGGTCATGCCGTAGAAGCCGCGGCCGAGCGTGACTCCGATGGCGTTGGCGCCGCGCCGCAGCAGTCCGGTGACGTCGTGCGTGGCGTACAGGACGGTCTCGTCGTAGTCGGTGAAGCCGGGGTCGAGCACCTGCCGTCCCACGCGCCGGCCGTTGATCTCGGCCTCGTAGTACGCGAGTCCGCTGATGTACAGGCGGGCGCGGCGCACCGGCTTGGACACCGTGAACGCGCGGCGCAGCAGCGGAGCCGGCAGCTCGGGCGCGGCCACCGTGACATCGTTGTCCCAGGCCCCTTGCCCGTATGGGGCGACCACCACCGCCTCGGTCCACGCGGTGTCGTCGAAGTCCGGCTGCTGCCAGCCGGCTTGCTCACTCTCCGTGCAGCACCAACCGGGACCGGTCACCAGCTCGGTGGTGGTGCCGCCGTGCTCCACGAGGAGACGGACGAGCAGACCGCCCGGATTCACGGACGCGCCCCCACGGTTGGTGGCCCGCACGGCGACCACCACCCGGCCGCCCGACGCGAGCGCGCCGGTCAGCTCCGCGAGGTCCCCGGTGCGCCAGCTGTCCGTCTGCTCGGGCGCGTGCAGCACCTGCTCGCCCTGGACGTACAGCGTGTAGTCGTCATCCGCCGTGGCGATCACCGTGGCCTTCGACACCTGGGCGCCGCCGGGGAGTTGGAGCACACCGCGGAACCACACGGTGCCGGGCGGTGCGCCCTGTTCGGTGGCCCCGGGCGCCCAGATCCACGAGGCTCCCTCGAAGGACGGTGCCTGCGGTGCGGCCCCGGCCCCGATCCAGTGCCCCTGCCAGTCCTCCTCGCCGAGCGCGGTCTCCCACCACCGCTCGGCGCTCCACTGCGAGGCCGCTCCGTCGCGGTCCCACACCCGTACCTTCCAGGCGTATCTCGTACGGGGAGCGAGCGCGGGGCCGTCATAGGGCACGCCGACCGTGCGCGCGGAGGCGACCTTGCCGGAGTCCCAGACGGTGCGCGATCCGGTGGTGACCTTGATCTGGTACGCGCTCTGTTCCGCGCCCTTGCCTGGTGCGCTCGACTCCCAGGCGAGCCGGGGCCTTTCGGTGTCCGTGCCGAGCAGCGTCGGTGCGTACTCGACCGTGGTGCGTTCGATGCGCAGGGCGCCTCCGCTCCCGGCCGGTGTGCCGGTGGCGGCCAGGGCCGATCCCTGTCCGAGGCCGGCCATGCCCGTGGCCGCTCCTGCGGCGGATGTCACGAGGAAGGCCCTGCGGTTCCAGGGCTCACCCCGTCCTGTCTCGCGTGCGTCGCTCATCGCGTGCCCCTCGGATTCTCGCGGGTTTCGATGCTTGAAACGTTTCAATCGGGTGCCTTCGATCCTAGGTGTCCCGCCATGAACGCCTCAAGAGGCGTGCGGGGATTTGCTGTTGAAACGGAGGTGGGCGGAAGTGGGGGGTATGGGGCAGGGCGCCATGGCGGGCCCGCAATGTATGGGCCGGTGCGCCATGGCAGCGGGGCGGTGCGGCTTCCTAGCCTCGGTGGCGTCGCGACGGCTGTCCGTGTTCAGCCCTCGCTCGGACGACTGCTTCCACACACCAAGGGGCGTACCGCTGATGGGACTGGACAAAGTGATCGACGACGCCGTGGAGGCGGTCGCCGACGTTGCGCACGGCGCGTCGCTGGCCGTCGGTGGATTCGGGCTCTGCGGGATACCGAGTGCCCTCATTCACGCGCTGCTCGAGCGGCGCACCGGCGGGCTGCGGGTGGTGTCGAACAACTGCGGCGTGGACGACTGGGGGCTCGGACTGCTCCTTCGCGAAGGGCTGATCGCCAGGATGACCAGTTCGTACGTGGGCGAGAACAAGGAGTTCGCACGTCAATACCTCGGCGGGGAACTGGAGTTGGAGCTGGTCCCGCAGGGCACGCTGGCCGAACGGCTGCGCGCGGGTGGCGCCGGCATCCCTGCCTTCTACACCCCCGCCGGGGTCGGCACGCAGATCGCCGAGGGCGGGATCGCCTGGCGCCATCACCCGGACGGCTCGGTGGCGGCGGCCGCACCGCCCAAGGAGACCCGGATCTTCCACGAACGCGAATACCTCCTCGAGGAGGGCATCACCACGGACTTCGCCCTCGTGCGGGCCGCGGTCGGCGACCGGCACGGCAACCTCGTGTTCCACGCGTCCGCCCGGAACTTCAACCCTCTGGCCGCGATGGCCGGTCGGATCACCGTCGCCGAGGTGGAGGAGCTGGTGGAACCGGGTGCGATACCGCCCGGAGAGGTGCAGCTGCCCGGTGTGTTCGTGCAGCGGGTGGTGCCGGTGGCGGCCGACGACCCCGCGGCCGAGAAGCGGATCGAGCGGCGCACGGTGCGCCCTGTGGCGGAGACCGGACGGGCCATGGCGCACCCCGGCACGGAAACCGAACGGCGCACCCTGCGCCCCGTAGGGGAAGGCGGTCGCTGAGATGGCACTCACCCGGGAGCAGATGGCGGCCCGCGCCGCGCGTGAACTGCCCGACGGCGCCTATGTGAACCTCGGCATCGGACTGCCCACGCTGATCCCCGGCCACCTGCCCCCGGGCGTCGAGGTGGTGCTCCAGTCCGAGAACGGGATCCTCGGCGTGGGCCCGTATCCGGCCGAGGACGAGCTGCATCCGGACCTGATCAACGCCGGCAAGGAGACCGTGACGATCGTGCCGGGCGGCTCGTACTTCGACTCCGCGCTGTCGTTCGGGATGATCCGCGGCGGCCATATCGACGTGGCCGTCCTGGGCGCCATGCAGGTGTCCGCCTTCGGTGATCTGGCGAACTGGGTGATCCCCGGAAAGATGATCAAGGGCATGGGCGGGGCGATGGATCTGGTGCACGGAGCGCGCCGGGTGATCGTGCTGATGGAGCACACGGCCCGCGACGGCTCGCCCAAGCTCGTGGACGAGTGCACCCTGCCGCTGACCGGCTGGGGTGTGGTGCACCGGGTGATCACCGATCTCGCGGTGCTCGACATCACCGCGGGCGGGCTGCTGCTGCGTGAACTCGCCCCGGGCGTACGGCTCGACGAGGTACGTGCCGCGACGGGCACCGAGGTCGCGGTGGCGCAGGACCTGATCACGGCGGGCGTGGCGTGACCCATAACCACACAACTGCACCTGCCGAAGTGGTGAGTTGACACATTCCTCGGCGCCGAGGCCGGCCCCTACGTTCACGGAAACATTTCGGCCCCGTGAACGAGGAGTTCCCTGTGACGCTGCCCCACCACCGTCCGGCACCTCGCCGGCGACGATCCGGATTCCTGCTGTCCGCGCTCGCCGCGGCCGCCCTGTCGTTCCTGCTCGCGGCGACCATGCTGAAGGCGGCGCCGCCCGCACGCGCCGCGTCCATCGAGCAGGTGACCGGCTTCGGCTCCAACCCCGGCGCGCTCAAGATGTACCGCTACGTGCCCGACGGACTGCCCGCGGGCCGGCCGCTCGTGGTGGCGATGCACGGCTGCTCGCTGAGCGGCACCGGCCTCGCCGCCAACTTCGGTACCCGTACCGGCTGGAAGGAGCTGGCCGACCGCCACAAGTTCACGCTCGTACTGCCGGAGACCGGCACCGCCAACAACGCCATGAACTGCTTCAACTGGTTCAAGACCGCGGACATCACCCGCGACCAGGGCGAGGCGCTGTCCATCAAGCAGATGGTGGACAAGGCGAAGGCCGACCAGTCCGCGGACCCGTCGCGGGTGTACGTCACCGGGCTCTCCGCCGGTGGCGGTATGACGTCGGTGATGATGGCCGCCTATCCCGAGGTGTTCGCGGGCGGCGGCATCGCGGCCGGACTGCCGTTCGGCTGTGCTCCGGAGACCAACGAGTGGACCTGTATGAGTCCCGGAGTCGCCAAGTCCCCTGCCCAGTGGGGTGACAAGGTGCGGGCTGCATCGCCGGGCGGTGCCTCGCGTACCGCCTGGCCGACGCTCTCCGTATGGCACGGCACCGGTGACACCACGGTGGTGCCCGCGAACACGCAGGAACTCGTCGACCAGTGGACGAACGTCCACGGCGCCGACCAGACGGCCGACGTGTCCGACACGGTGTCCGGCGCCGCGCACAAGGTGTTCAAGAATCCATCGGGCCGGCCCGTGGTCGAGAGCTTCACGATCAGCGGGATGGGCCACGGTCAGCCCATCGACCCCGGAACCGGTGTCGGCCAGTGCGGGCAGACCGGGGACACCTACATCCCGGACGCGAACATCTGCTCCGCCCACCACATGGCCGGGTTCTGGGGCCTGGACGGCGGCGGATCCACCCCGTCCCCGGACCCGACGACCCCGTCGCCCGACCCGAGCACACCGGCGCCCGCCGAGTGCTTCACCTCGAGCAACTACACTCACGTACAGCTCAGTCGCGCGCACCAGTCGGGCGGCTACACGTACGCCGACGGCTCCAACCAGCCGATGGGCCTGTGGAACACCGCCGTCCAGGCCACATTGAAGAAGACCGGCGACGACCACTACGAAGTGGTCGCGACCGGGTCCTGCTGAGCGGGTGTGGGCCGGTGCCGCCGGTGGTCTGTGGCTGCCGTCGCCTGCGGTCTGTGGCCGCCACCCTCCGCGGTCTGTGGCTGCCACCGCCACCGATCCGCCTCCGGTTGTGGTCCCGGCCCACATCGCTCCCGGCGCCATCCGCTCCTAGCCTTCCGGCGAGCACCAACCGCCAGGCCTTCGCCCGGCAACCCCCTTGTCCGGAGCGGCAGTTGAGCCGTGCCCTCCGCCACCCTCACCAGCAGCAGAAGAGAGCCGACCATGCACCGAAAGCGCCCCGCGGGCCGGTGGCCCGCCGCCCTGGCCGCGGCAGCGGCGGCCCTGATCCTCACCACCTCCTGCGGCAGCCCCGGCAGCAGCGGTTCGACGGGGAACAAGGCCTCGGACCCCGTCAAGGTCGGCCTCGTGTACTCCAAGTCCGGGCCGCTCGCCACGTACGGCAAGCAGTACCTGGAAGGCTTCCAGGCCGGACTCGACTACGCGACGAAGGGCACCGGCAAGGCCGGCGGCCGCACGATCGAGGTCCACCAGGCCGATGACGCGGGGGACCCCGCGAAGGCGGTCGCCGCCACCAAGGACCTCATCGGCCAGGGCTACGACGTCATCGCCGGCGCGACCTCCTCCGGTGTCGCCACCCAGGTCAGCCCGCTGACCGAACAGAACAAGGTCCTGTTCCTGTCCGGTCCCGCGGCCACCGACGCGGTCACCGGCGCGGGCCCGTACACCTTCCGCTCAGGACGGCAGACCACCCAGGACATCAACACGGCGGCGGCCTTCGTCGGCGATATGAAGGGCAGGAAGGTCACCGTCTTCGCCCAGGACAACGCCTTCGGGCAGGCCAATGTCGCCGGCGTGAAGGCGGTGCTCGAACCGCAGGGGGCGAAGGTCGCGCCGCTGCTCGTGCCGGCCGCCGCGAACGACTTCACGCCGTTCGCCACCCAGGCGAAGAAGGCCGGCGCGGACATGATGTTCGTCGCCTGGGCCGGCACCTCCGCCAAGGCGATGTGGACGGCGCTCGGCCAGCAGGGCGTGTTCGACTCCACGAAGGTCGTCACCGGCCTGGACATCGCGGCGACCTGGCCGTCGTACGGAAAGGTGGCCCAGGAAGTCGACTTCCTCGCCCACTACTTCGCCGGCGCCGCGGGCACCGAGGCCGAGAAGGCCATGACCGAACGCGTCACCAAGGCCGGGGGCGAGGTCGGGCTGTTCACCGTGGACGGTTTCACCGCCGCCCAGATGATCGTCCACGCGGCCGGACAGGGTGCCTCCACGGACGAGATGGCCAAGGCGCTCGAAGGATGGAGCTTCGAGGGCGTCAAGGGCAGGCTGACCATCCGGCCCGAGGACCACGCGCTGCTCCAGCCCATGTTCCAGGCGCGGCTCAAGAACGGCACCCCGCCCACCGCCGAACTGGTCAAGAAGCTCGACGCCGACGCCGTCGCCCCCGGCGTGGTCGAGAAGTGACCGCCACTGCCCCCGCCGCCGCCCGGCCGGTCCTGCGCATCCGCGGGCTCGGCTGGGCGGTCGGCGGCGCCCAGATCGTCACCGGGGTCGAATTCGACGTCGCCGAGGGCGAGTTCGTGGCCGTCATCGGACCGAACGGCGCCGGCAAGACCTCCCTGTTCAACCTGATCTCCGGCCTCGTACGCCCGACCGAGGGCAGCATCGAACTGGACCGCGCCGACATCACGGCCGACCCGCCGCACCGGCGAGCACGCCGCGGACTCGGCCGGACCTTCCAGTCCTCGAGCGTCTTCGCGGGACTGAGCGTCCTCGAGAACGTCCGGCTCGCCGCGGCCGCCCACCGGGGCTCCTGTCTGCGGCTGTGGCGGCGCGCCTCGTCCGACTTCGCGGCCCGGGACGCGGCCGTGGACGCGCTCGCCCGCGTCGGCCTGTCCGCGCGGGCCGGGGACCTCGCCGGATCGCTGTCCCACGGCGACAAGCGCAAGTTGGAGATCGCCATCCTCCTGGTCACCGAGCCGCGCTTGATCCTCCTCGACGAGCCCATGGCGGGCGTCGGCACGGCCGACGTGCCCGCCCTGACCGAGGTGATACGGGCCGTGCACCGCGAAGAAGGCCGCACCGTTTTGATGGTGGAACACCATATGGACGTCCTGCTCGGGCTCGCCGACCGGGTCGCCGTCATGCACCACGGACAGCTGCTCGCCCTGGACACACCGGCGAAGGTCATGGCCGACCCGCTCGTCCAGGACGCCTACCTCGGGGAGGCGCTGTGACGCCGCTCCTGGAGGTCAGCGATCTGAAGGTACGGATCGGCTCCTCGCAGATCCTGCACGGAGTCGGCCTCACCGTCGCCCACCAGGGAGTCACCGCGCTCCTCGGCCGCAACGGAGCCGGCAAGACCACCACACTCAAGGCCGTGCTCGGCCTCGTGCCCCGAACGGGCCGGGTGCGCCTGGGAGATGAGGAACTCTCCGGTCTGCCCACCCACGCCATCGTCCGACGCGGCCTCGGCTACGCGCCCGAGGACCGCAACGTCTTCGCCGCCCTGACGGTCACCGAGAACCTCCAGCTCGCCGCACGCGGCAGCGGCCCCCACCACTACGACCTGGTCTACGACATGTTCCCCGAGCTCGAGACGCGCGGCAGGCAACGGGCCGGCAGCCTGTCCGGCGGGCAGCAGCAAATGGTCGCCATCGGGCGGACGCTGCTCAACGACAACCGGCTGCTGCTCGTCGACGAACCCACCAAGGGCCTCGCCCCGAAGATCGTCACCGAGGTCGCCGACGTCCTGGCGCGCGCCGCGCAGAAGGTGCCGATCCTCCTCGTCGAACAGAACCTCGCCCTGGTCCGCCGGATCGCCGACCACGCCGTCGTCCTCGAACAGGGCGGCGTCGTGCACACCTCGCCCGCCGCGGACCTGCTCACCGACGCCGACCTGACCCGTGAACTCCTGGGAGTGGCATGAGCACCCTCGTCCTGCTCTCCCTCACCGGCCTCGGCCTGGGAGCGCTGTACTTCCTCGTCGCCTCCGGCCTCTCACTGATCTTCGGCCTCGCCGATGTCCTCAACTTCGCGCACGGCCTGTTCCTCTCCGTCGGCGCGTACGGCACCTGGTGGGCGGCGGACCGTCTCGACCTCGGCTTCCTGCCCGCCGCGGCCGTCGGCGTCAGCCTCGGCACCGTGGCAGCCGTCCTCGTCGAACTGCTCCTCATCCGCCCGCTGTACGCGCGCCCCATCGACCAGGTCCTCGTCACCGTCGGCCTGAGCCTCGCGGGCGTCGCGCTGCTCCAGGCCGGATTCGGCGCCGACCCCGTGACGTTCCCCAAGCCGGCCTGGACCGAGGAGACCAGCACGGTCCTCGGCGCCACCGTGCCCAACGACCGGTTCCTGCTCATCGGCGTCGCGCTCGCGGTCCTCGGCCTCCTGCAACTCTTCCTGCACCGCACCCGGTTCGGGCTCATCGTGCGCGCCGGAGTGGAGGACCGGGCGATGGTCACGGCCCTCGGCATCAACGTACGGATCGCCTTCACCGTCGTCTTCGCCATCGGCGGTGCGGCGGCGGCGCTCGGCGGGGTCCTGGCCGGCGTCTATTACGGCGACGTCTCGCCCGGCCAGGGCACCTCGCTGCTCATCTTCGCCTTCATCGTCGTCGTCATCGGCGGCATGGGCTCGGTCGCCGGCTCGGCCCTCGCCGCCGTCGTGGTCGGCCTCGTCCAGCAGTTCACCAGCTACTACGCCGCCGCCGGCGTGGGCGAGGCCTCGGTCGTGCTCGTCCTCGCCGTCGTCCTGCTCACCCGGCCCGGCGGCCTCACGGGGAGGACCGCATGACCAGGACAGCCGTACGCACCCCACCCGCGCAGACCGGCACACCCACCGCATCCGCCGCACCTCGGCGTCGGCTGCTGCGCCGCGCGGGGCCGCCCTTGGCCGCGCTGATCGTCCTCGCGATCCTGCCGTACTCCACCCTGGACCTTCCGGCGCTCCTGCCGGGCCCGGTCAACAGCCCGGGCTCGCTCCAACTGCTGGGCGTATGCCTGGTGTTCGCCGGTCTGGCCGCCACGTACGACCTGCTCTTCGGACACACCGGACTGCTCTCCTTCGGCCATGCGCTGTACGTCGTGCTCGGCAGCTACACCGTCAACATCGCGGTCACGAAAGGGGAGTTCACACTGCCCGCTGCGCTCGCCCTTACGGTTCTCGTGGGGCTGGTCGTCCCGGCGCTCCTGGGCGCACTGGCCCTGCGCGTCCGAGGGATCGCCTTCGCCATGGTCACGCTGGCGATGGCGCAGGTCGCGGCCATCGCGGTCGCGAGCGACCCGGGGCGGCTCACCGGGGGAGAGGAGGGCCTGTCCCTGCTGCCCTCGGCCGTGCCGGCTTTCCTCGCCGGTATCGACAACACCGCCAACCTCTACTGGCTCGCGCTCGCCTACCTGGTGCTCGTGGCCGCCGCGATCGCCTGGCTGGTCGACTCCGAACCCGGCCGGGTCTGGGCGGCGATCCGAGAGAACGAGCAGCGCGTGGCGGTCCTGGGCCTCCACCCGTACCGCTTCCAGCTCCTCGCCTTCGTCCTCGCGTCCTTCCTGGCGGCGCTCGGCGGCATGGTCCACCTCTTCCTCATGGGCGGCTCCAGCCCGGGGATCACCACCTCCAGCTTCACCCTCGGCTTCCTGCTCATGGTGGTGCTCGGCGGCGCGGGCACCCGCTGGGGCGCCATCGTCGGCGGCGTCCTGTACGCCTACCTCGACCACCGTCTGGGCGCGCTCGGTACGTCGGAGGCGGTCTCGGGCCTGCCGGGGTGGCTGCGGGGACCGCTGTCCGAGCCGTTGTTCGTGCTCGGGGCGCTGTTCATCGCGGTGGTGTACTTCCTGCCGGGTGGGCTTACGGGGGTGGCGGGGCGGCTGAGGCGGCGGGCCCGGGCCTGAGGCGGGCCGCTGCCGGGCAGCCCGCGCACTCGGCGATGTGCTCGCCCACGTGGCCCGAGGGTTGCGGCCGAAGTGAGGTACCGCCCACATCCGCCGGGAGCAGGGACCGGACGAACGGCCGGGTTGTATCCTGGTCGGCGAGCACTTGACCTGCACCAACGCAGGCAGGTAGCCGACCTCAGGGAGTAGCTCCATGCTGCGCACCATGTTCAAGTCCAAGATCCATCGCGCCACGGTGACCCAGGCGGACCTGCACTACGTGGGATCCGTGACCGTCGACGCCGAGTTGATGGCGGCGGCCGATCTGCTGCCCGGTGAGCTCGTGCACATCGTCGACATCACCAACGGCGCGCGCCTCGAGACGTATGTGATCGAGGGTGAACCGGGCTCGGGCGTCATCGGCATCAACGGCGCCGCGGCGCACCTCGTCCACCCCGGCGACCTGGTCATCCTGATCAGCTACGCCCAGGTCGACGATGCGGAGGCCCGCACCCTGCGCCCGTCGGTCGTCCATGTGGACGCCGACAACCGCATCGTCCAGCTCGGCGAGGACGCCTCGGCCCCGGTGCCGGGCTCGGACCAGCTGCGCAGCCCGCAGGCGCGGGTGCCGGTGGCGCGGGGTTGACGTTCGGGTGTCCGTGGGCCGGTGCCGGTGCCGGTGCTGGTGCTGGTGCTGGTGGCCCGGGCCCGGGCCCGGCGTGGGCCGGCGGTGGGGCGTGCGGTGGCCGTACGCCCCGGGAAACGCCGGTGCGCCGGGGGCGCGGCCGTGCCACGATGGCGCGCATGATCAAGCAGTGAAAGGGCCATGGCGCGTAGCCGGCCGCGTGGCGTCCCGGCGGCTTCCTCGCACGGAGCCACGGAGCGGGAGATCGACGGCCTGCCCCGACAGGTGATGGCCGAGATCCAGCGGCTGGAGCGCACCCGCAACTACCTGTTCCCCGGCGACGTCGTCCGAGCCGTTCTGCGCTGGCAGGAGTACTCCCGCGCGCCTGCCCGCAGACGGTGGGCCTACGACAGCGATGCGGACCTCCACGGGGACTGCTGCGGGGATCCTTTGTACGAGCGTGAGCTGCTCGACGGCGTGGAGCGGGCGCTGAGCCGTCCCGCAGCGCGCGCCCTGCGGGCGGTGCTGGCCGAGGCGGACGCGCGCTGGGACCGTTGAAGCATCCAAGACCGGTCCGAGATATGGTCCGCCCGATCCGGTGTCCGCCCATGCCGCGGGGAGGCCGCCCGCTCGTCCCCTGGGGCAGCGGCCTGCCCATGCCGCGGGGAGACCGCCCGCCCGTCCCTCGGGGCAACGGTCCGCCCATGCCGCGGGGAGGCCGCCCACTCGTCCCGAGGGGCAGCGGCCCGCCCGTCCCGCGGGGAGACCGCCCGCCCGTCCCTCGGGGCAACGGTCCGCCCGACCCGGGGAAGACAGCCCGCGGCCAGGTTGGCAGACTGGGCCGCATGGCAGACACCGTGATCTTCGACGACCGGCCCAAGGGCCGGCTCGAGGCCCGCGCCGAAGGTGAACTCCTCGGCCACATCCAGTACTTCGTGCTCGACGACCCCGCGCCCGCCCTCGTGCCGGTGCACACCGTCGTGGAGCCCGCCCACGAGGGCAAGGGCATCGCGGGCTCGCTGGTGCGCGAGCTGTACGCGATCGCCGCGCGCGAAGGCTTCGCCGTGGCGCCGCTGTGCCCGTACGTGGTGCGCTGGGCGGCCAAGCACCCCGACGAGGCGCCCGCCGCGTCGCAGGAACTCCTGGACGCGGCGAGGGCGGCGGTGGAGGCCGACCCCGAGAAGTGGTGACGGGGAACATCCCTGCCCGTACGGCCCGTTGACCCGCAGACGACCGAAGACGAGGAGCAGGACATGGCGGACCAGGACGATGTGCTGATCACCCCGACCGACTGGGTGGCCAAGCAGGCCCGGACCTACGAGGAGTCGGGCGGCACCAAGGGCACGACGGTGATGGGTGTGCCCTGTCTGCTCCTCGACTACCAGGGGCGCAAGAGCGGGCTGTGGCGCCGGACCGTCCTGATCTACGGACGCGACGGGGACGACTACCTGCTCGTGGCGTCGAACGGCGGCGCCGACCACCACCCCGCCTGGTACCTGAACCTGCGGGAGAACCCCGACGTCCGGCTGCGCGTGGAGACCGAACGGTTCGACGCGACGGCCGAGACGCTCGACGCGGACGAGAAGGAGCGGGTCTGGCCCGGCCTGGTGGAGCTGTTCCCGCAGTACGCCGACTACCGGAAGAAGACGGAGCGTGACATTCCCGTCGTACGGCTGACCCGCAAGACGGACTGAGCGGACAGGGCGGGAAGGCGGCCTGGGCGGAAACGGCGGACTGAGCGGGCTGAGCGCGCAGGGCAGACCTGAGCCGGCCCGGAACCAAGCGGCCGCTCGCACAGGCCCGCCCCCCGGTCATGAGTAGCTTCGTCAGGCGCGGGCACGCGCCCCGGGAGACAGTGGACAGGAAAGGCCCTCCGTTCCCCTAGGAGGATCACCATGACCCAGCCGTACCCCGACCCCGTCGGGCCGGGGCCCACTCCCGGCCCGTACCCGCCGGATCCCGGCCATCCCGGACAGCCCCCGAAGCCGGGGCCACCGGATCCCGGGCACCCCGGGCCGCCCCCGGACCCGGGCCCCTTGCCCGACCCGTTCCCGCACCCGTCGCCCGATCCGGAGCCGGCTCCGTCGCCCGTTCCGCAGCCGCCGGGCCCCGACCCCGTACCGGAGCCGGAGCCCCAGCCGGGACCCGCGTCCTGAGCACGGCCGCATCGCGCGAAGTAAGCACCGCCGGTGCGCCGAGGGGCGGCAGCCGTCACGGCTGCCGCCCCTCAACTCATGTGCGGGAAACCCCGGTTCAGGCCGAGACCTCCGACCGGTCCCCGCCCCACAGCGTGTGGAACGAGCCCTCGCGGTCCGTGCGCCGGTAGGTGTGCGCCCCGAAGAAGTCCCGCTGCCCCTGCGTCAGGGCCGCCGGCAGCCGCTCGGCGCGCAGCGCGTCGTAGTACGCGAGCGCCGCCGAGAAGCCCGGCGTCGGCACACCCTGCTGGGTGGCCGCGACCAGCACCGCGCGCCAGTCGTCCTGCGCCGCCGCGATCTCCTCCGCGAAGCTCTTGTCGGCAAGGAGCGACGGCAGATCCGCGCGGGCGTCGTAGGCCGCGCGGATACGGTCCAGGAACGCGGCCCGGATGATGCAGCCACCGCGCCAGATCGCCGCCACCGCGCCCAGGTCGATGTTCCAGTCGTACTCCTCGGAGCCCGCCTGGATCTCGTGGAAGCCCTGCGTGTACGAGACGATCTTGGACGCGTACAGCGCCTGCTCCACCTTGTCCGCGAAGGCCGCCTTCTCGGCGTCGCCGAGCGGCTTGACCGACGGCCCGGCCAGACCGCGCGAGGCCTCCCGCAGCTCGGTGTGGCCCGACAGCGAACGCGCGAAGACCGCCTCGGCGATGCCGGAGACCGGTACGCCCAGGTCAAGCGCGATCTGCACGGTCCAGCGGCCCGTGCCCTTCTGCTCGGCCCGGTCCTGCACGACGTCCACGAAGGGCTTGCCGGTGGCCGCGTCCACATGCGAGAGCACCTCGGCGGTGATCTCGATGAGGTACGAGTCCAGGCGGCCCTGGTTCCAGGTGCGGAAGATATCGGCGATCTCGGCGGGGGAGTAGCCCGCGACCTCGCGAAGCAGGTGGTACGCCTCGGCGATCAGCTGCATGTCGGCGTACTCGATGCCGTTGTGCACCATCTTCACGAAGTGACCGGCGCCGTCAGGGCCGCAGTGCGTGACGCACGGGGTGCCGTCGGCGGCCTTCGCGGAGATCTTCTCCAGCATCGGTCCGAGCGTGGCGTACGACTCGACGGAGCCGCCGGGCATGATGCTCGGGCCGAGCAGCGCGCCCTCCTCGCCGCCCGAGACGCCGGTGCCGACGAAGTGGATGCCCTGCTCGCGCAGCTCCTTCTCGCGGCGGCGGGTGTCCGCGAAGTGTGCGTTGCCCCCGTCGATGATCATGTCGCCGGGCTCCAGGAGCGGCGCGAACTCACGGATCACCGCGTCCGTCGGCTCACCCGCCTTGACCATGATGACCAGGCGGCGCGGACGCTCCAGGGCGGCGACGAACTCCTCGGCGCTCTCGGCGGCCACAAAGGTCCCCTCGCCCCCGAACTCCTCCACGAGCGCGCGGGTCTTCGCGGCGGTGCGGTTGTGCACGGCGACCGAGTAACCGTTGCGCGCGAAATTGCGGGCGAGATTGCGGCCCATGACCGCAAGTCCCGTGACGCCGATCTGGGCTGAAGTGCTCATGCCTGTAGCTCCTGGGCCTGTTTCGGAAGTGCTGCCGTGACGTCAGTATCGCTTGTGGCACTGCGATATCTTCCCGACAGCCTGTCCGATGATCTGTTGGGGAGTGTTGTCCGTATGGCTTTGTTCGATATGTCGATCAATGAACTCCGTGCCTACCGTGCGGAATTCCCGGCCCCTGACGATTTCGATGAATTCTGGTCGAAAACCCTCGCCGAAGCCCGGGAGCACGAGCTCGACGCGCGTTTCGAGCCGGTGGACACCGGGCTCAGCGGCGTCGATGTGTTCGACGTGACCTTCGCAGGTTTCGGCGGCCACGCGGTCAAGGGCTGGCTGGTCCTGCCGACCGGCACGAGCGAGCCGGTCCCGGCGGTCGTCGAATACATCGGATACGGAGGCGGACGCGGCCTTCCCCATATGCATCTCCTGTGGGCCTCGGCCGGGTTCGCGCACTTCGTGATGGACACCCGCGGACAGGGCAGCGCCGGCTGGGCCGAAGGCGCCACCGCCGACCCGGTGGGCAGCGGACCCGCGTACCCCGGCTATATGACCCGCGGGATCGACGACCCGCACGACTACTACTACCGCCGCCTTTACACCGATGCCGTACGGGCCGTCGAAGCCGCCCGCTCCCACCCCCTGGTGGATGCCTCGCGCACCGCCGCGGTCGGAGTGAGCCAGGGCGGCGGCGTGACCATCGCCGTCGGCGGACTCGTCCCCGACCTCGCGGCGATCGCCCCCGACGTGCCGTTCCTGTGCGACTTCCCGAGGGCGGTCTCGCTCACCGACCGGATGCCGTACCGCGAGATAGGCAGCTATCTCAAGGCCCGTCGTGCCGACTCGGCCCGGGTGCTGCGCACGCTCTCCTACTTCGACGGGGTGCACTTCGCTGCCCGCGGCCGGGCGCCCGCACTGTTCTCGGCCGCGCTCGAGGACCAGACCTGCCCGCCGTCGACGGTGTTCGCGGCCTTCAACGCGTATGCCGCCGAGGACAAGAAGATCGAGGTGTACGACTTCAACGACCACGAGGGCGGCGGCCCCTACCAGCAGGCCGTACAACTGCGGTGGCTGCCCGGGAGGCTGAGGGCCGGCCGGGTCGGCTGAGGGGTATACGGGCGCGGTTGATCAACTGGGGCGGTTGGCGGCGGACTTGTCGGCGTGGCCGTACTTGTCACCGTGGCCGTACTTGTCGGTGAGGCGGCTGAAGACCCTCTTGTCATGGCCTGTTCGGCACCATTACGTTTGCGGGCCTTGACGCGTGTCGTTTGGGGGAGACCATGCCGGGCCGTCATCGCCGTCACCAGCCCACCAGGATCAACCGCGCCTCGCTGACCGTGACGGTCGGCGGCGCCTCGATGGCGTTGCCGCTGATCGGCAGCGGCACCGTGCACGCCGCCGACGTGGGCACCTGGAGCAAGGTCGCCGCGTGTGAGTCGAGCGGCAACTGGGCGATCAACACCGGCAACGGCTATTACGGCGGGCTCCAGTTCAAGCAGTCCACCTGGGAGGCGTACGGCGGCACGCGCTATGCGCCGCGTGCCGATCTCGCCACCAAGGACCAGCAGATCGCCATCGCGGAGAAGGTGCTCAAGGGGCAGGGCCCGCAAGCCTGGCCGGTCTGCTCGGTCCGTGCCGGTCTCACCCGCGGCGGTGAGTCCCCGGACATCGAGCCCGCGCAGGCCGCGGCGCCTCAGAAGGCGGCGCCCCAGAAGGCGGCGCGCCGGGAGAGCGCCCCGCAGAAGAGATCCGCCGGCCAGGCGGACACCAAGCCGGAGACCACGCCCCAGTCCAAGGCCGGCCGCACCGAGATGTACACGGTCATGACGGGCGACAGCCTCTCCGCCATCGCCCAGGAGCGCGAAGTGCGGGGCGGCTGGCGGCAGTTGTACGAGGCGAACCGCAAGGTCGTCGGCGCGGATCCGGATCTGATCCTGCCGGGGCAGCGGCTGTCCCTCGACGCACAGGCGGGCGGGATCTCCACGCGGCCTCCGAAAGCCTCGCCGGACGAGGCCGAGCAGCCCGGGAAGAAGACCGAGCCGCCGAAGAAGCAGGCCGAGCGGCCGCCGAAGAAGAAGACCGGCCAGCCCGCGAAGAGGACCGAGCCCGCGAAGCCCGCAGGCAAGTCCGACGCGGGCAAGTCCGACGCGAAGCCGGCGGACAACAAGCCGAGCGGCCAGAGCACGTCACCGCGCCGCACCGCCCCGGTGGCCGCCGCCCCCAGCACCCCGTACCGCGCGGCCGGCGGCTCCTGGTCGAGCGGCTATCACACCGGCGTCGACTTCCCCGTGCCCACCGGGACCTCGGTCCAGGCGGTGGCCCGGGGCAAGGTGGTCACGGCCGGCTGGGGCGGCGCGTACGGCTACCAGGTGGTGATACGGCACGAGGACGGGCGGTACACGCAGTACGCGCATCTGTCCGCCCTTGTCGTCAAGCAGGGCCAGACCGTGAACGCGGGGCAGCGCATAGCCCGCTCCGGCTCCACCGGGAACAGCACCGGGCCCCATCTGCACTTCGAGGTGCGGACGGGGCCCGAATACGGCAGCGATGTCGACCCGCTCGGCTATCTGCGTGCGGGCGGCGTCAAGATCTGATCATGCGCTCGCAGGGTCCGCCGTGCCGGCGGGCCACGTCGTCGTGGCCGTGGTCCTGCGCGTCGTACACGACCGCGGGCGGCTGACCCGGGATGCCCGGCAGTGCCCGCACGCCCCGGCGCTCGGACGCGGTGCCGTTCTCGTCCTCGGCGGCGACCGCCCGTACGACCTCGTCGGCCGAGAGCGAGGCGGGGGAGTCCGGCACCTGGACGATGTCGTGGACCGTGTCCGGGACCTGGACGGTGTCCGGCACCAGGACGTTCTCGGGGACGAGCAGGTCGGCCGCGGCGAGATCGTCGTCGAGGTCGTCCGCGAAGTCCGCGGCAGTCGGGGCGACATCCTCAGAGGAGGCCACGACCTGCGTCGTGGACGACGCCTGGCCGATGCGCTCGGTGGTCAGGAGGATGAGACCGCCCGCCGCCACCACACCGCAGCCGAGCGCGAGCAGCGTGCCCGTCAGGCCGTACCGGAAGGACTCGCCGAACAGGGTCAGACCGACCGCCGCCGCGACTACCGGGTTCACGACCGTGAGCACCGCGAGCGGCGCCGCGAGGCCCGCGCCCCGGTACGAGGCCTGCGACAGGAGCAGACCGCCGACGGCGAGCACCGCGATCATGATCAGCCCCGGCAGCTCGTGCATGACGCTGCCCGGTGTGAAGTCGACCGTGACGTTCTTGGTGAACACCGAGGCCATACCGAAGGAGATACCGGAGGCGACCGCGAGCAGCACGCTGCGGATCACGGGGTGCCGGTGCACCGCGTGGGCGGCCACCGCCAGTGCGGCCAGCGCACTGAGCGTGGTCACCGCGACGAGCAGTTGCTCGGTGCCGTCCATGGCGTGCGAGTCGCTGGAGCCGGTGAGGGCCAGCATGCCCGCGAGGCCGACGGTGGCCATGATCGCCCCGCGCCAGGCGGTCGAACCGGCCTTGCGGCCGACGAACAGCGCGGCCATGGGCAGGGCGAAGACGATGGTCAGCGCACCGAGCGGCTGGACGACGCTCAGCGGTCCGTAGGCGAGGGCGACCACGTGCAGCAGTCCGCCCAGACCGTTGAGGATGACCGCGAGCCACCAACCCGTGCTGCGCAGCGGGGCGTACGAGTGGCTGCGTCCGGTCGTGGCGACGCGCTCCTGGACGATCGCTCCGCCGGCATAGGCGACGGCGGATACGAACGACAGGAGCACGGACAACGCGAGGGCACTCATGTGTCCCTCCGGGCGTTCTCGTGCGGCAAGCGGTCGGGGTTCATAACACCCACGATGACGCTTTCATTCCGCCCGGTCGTCGTCCCTGAGCACGCATTCGGAGGTACTGCCGTTGGAGTACGCGGAACTGTGTGTAGTCCCCTGGGTGGGCTCCGGTGACCTGCGAGGGGAGTGCTCCGTGGGGCGCGCGCGGCTGCCGGGTCAGGCCCGCCGGAAGCGCACCCGGCCGCTGTCGAGGTCGAAACGCGCCCCCACGACCACGGCGGGACCGAGCGCCGGATCGGCCCCGACCTGGGCGACCACCCGGTCGACATGCGCCTTCACCGCGTTGTCGACCCAGTCACCGGAGCTGAAACGGGTCGCCCGTGCGGCCGGCGCGATCGCGTCCACGACCGGCGCGAGATGTCCTGACACCTGTCCGCCGTCGCGTACCTGTGCGACCGCCGCGCTCACCGCGCCGCAGCGCTCATGCCCGAGGATGACCACAAGAGGTACGCGGAGTTCCGCAACGCCGTACTGCACACTGCCGAGTACCGCCTCGTCCAGGACGTGCCCGGCCGTCCGGATCACCAGCAGGTCCCCGAGCCCTTGGTCGAAGACCAGCTCGGGAGGAACCCGTGAATCGATGCAGCCGAGCACGACGGCGAACGGATGCTGGGCGACCGCCACCGCCCGCCGCCAGCTCCGGCCCTCGTGGGGGTGGCGTGCGTGCGCGTCGGCATAGCGCGCGTTGCCGGTACGCAGCCGGCGCAGCGCCTGCGCCGCGGTACGGGGGACGCGTGCCCGGTCGGTCGGGCGCGGGGCGGGCAGTTGGGCGGCCAGGGGGACGGCGGCGACACCGAGCCCGAGGAAGGCGCGGCGGCCGTGGCGGTGGGGGGCTGTGGAGTCATGCCGGTGCGTGGTCATGGCGCCATGGTGGGGAGCGGGCCGGGCCGCCACACCGGGGACGGTGCAGGAACCCCACCTGTGAGTGACGTACGGCGCCGGCCGGCTCCGACCACACTTCGCTCTGCGAGCGCGCGCCCCACCGTGCGGGCGTTCTGCCCGCTCTGCGAGCGCGCGCCAACGGGCGAGCGTCCCGGGCCGCTGCCGCCGCCCCGCTCTGCGAGTGCACGGCCCGCCCTGCGAGCATGAACGCCATGCCCGAGCCCCTGACTCCCGCCGACCTCGGCCTGGTCGCCTCGGTCGGCGGCTTCTTCCCGCTGCGCACGGATGGTGCGGCCACCGAGGGCGGCACGTTCGCCGCGCTCTATGCGGGCCGGCGCGAACCGCTCGTCTTCCGCGTCGGCAAGGTGGCGTCGGCGATCGGCGCACAGGAGCCCCGTATCGCCGTGTCCATCGCCCAACTCGGCCTGGCCGCTCGCCTGTGGTCCATCGCACTCGGCTCGGCCGCGCTGCACGGCCGCATCCCGGACCTCGACCCGGCACGGCTGCACTGGGACCCCGACGCCTCCGCCCCGGACGACCTCGCCCTCGCCGGAACTCACTGTGCCGGAGCCGACGCCGTCCGCCCCGGCGTCGCATCGCGCCCTGCCACCCACCTCGCCGCGACCGTCCTCGACCAGCATCTGGCCCCGCTGGCCACGGCCGTGCGCGCCGAATTCCGTATCTCCGAGGGCCTGTTGTGGGGCAACGCGGGCTCCGCCCTGGCCGGCGCGGCCCGCGAGCTGCACCGCTGGGCCCACCGCACGGGACACCCGCAGGCCGCCGACCGCACCCGCGCCCTGACCGGTGCCCTCTTCGAGGACCCCCGTCTGAGCGGCACGGGAACCTTCACCGGGGCGGCCTTCCGCCGCAGCAGCTGCTGCCTCTACTACCGGATCCCCGGCGGGGGCGTCTGCGGCGACTGTTGTTTCCGTACACCACCGGGCCCTTCCGCAACCCGCCGAAGTGGGTGACCATGAGGAGGCGCCATCGCCGTACGAGGGACCACCGTCGCAGGAGCCGGAGGGCTGAGGGTGAAGGTCGGACTGCTCAGCCGTGAGTATCCGCCGGACGTGTACGGCGGCGCCGGGGTCCATGTGGAGTTCCTCGCACGGGAGTTACGGGACCTGGCCGATGTCCGGGTGCACTGCTGGGGAGAGGGTCCGGAGGCCGGCGTCACGCGGCACTCGGCCTGGCCCGAGCTCGCCGACACCAACGACGCGTTACGGACCTTCTCCGTCGATCTGTCGATGGCAGCCGCCGTGGCCGACCGCGATCTCGTGCACTCCCACACCTGGTACGCCAACCTCGCCGGACACCTGGCCAAGCTGCTGTACGGCATCCCGCACGTGATGACCTCGCACTCCCTGGAGCCCCTGCGCCCATGGAAGGCCGAACAGCTCGGCGGCGGCTACGCGTTGTCGTGCTGGGCCGAGCGGACCGCGATCGAGGCGGCCGACGCGGTGATCGCCGTATCGCACGGGATGCGCACCGACATCCTGGAGAGCTATCCGGCGATCGACCCGGACCGCGTGCACGTCGTCCACAACGGCATCGACACCGCCCTGTACCGCCCCACCCCTTCGTCCGACGCACTGCTGCGGCACGGGATCGACCCCGGCCGGCCGTACGTCCTGTTCGTCGGCCGGATCACCCGCCAAAAAGGCGTGCCCCATCTGCTGCGCGCCGCACGGCAGTTGGATCCCGACATCCAGCTGGTCCTGTGCGCGGGCGCCCCGGACACCCCTGAGATCGACCGCGAGTTCCGCGCCCTGTTCGAGGAGCTCAGCGGCACCCGCTCGGGCGTGCACTGGATCCCGGAGATGCTGCCGCGGGCCGAGGTCATCCATCTCCTCACGCACGCGGCCGTGTTCGCCTGCCCTTCGGTGTACGAGCCGCTCGGCATCGTCAACCTGGAGGCGATGGCCTGCGCGACGCCCGTGGTGGCCTCGAAGGTCGGCGGGATACCCGAGGTGGTCACCGAGGACACCGGGCTGCTCGTGCCGTACGACGAGAAGGACACCGGCGGATTCGAGTACGCGCTCGGCTTCGCGCTCAACAGCCTTGTACGGGACACCGATCTCGCGGCCCGTATGGGCGCGGCCGGACGGCAGCGGGCCGTCGGCGAGTTCGGCTGGGACGCGGTGGCGCGACGGACGGCGGAGTTGTACGAGGCGGTACTGCACGGTCGTACGGGCAAGTGAAGTCGGCGAACTTGGGGGCGGCGATGCGTGGCGGACCTTCGGTGCTCGGAATAGTCCTGGCCGGTGGGGAGGGCAAGCGGCTGATGCCGCTGACGGCCGACCGCGCGAAACCTGCGGTGACCTTCGGAGGCATGTACCGCCTCGTCGACTTCGTGCTGTCCAACCTCGTGAACGGGGACATCCTCAGGATCTGCGTGCTGACCCAGTACAAGTCGCACTCCCTGGACCGGCATGTGACGACGACCTGGCGGATGTCCAGCCTGCTCGGCAACTACGTCACCCCGGTGCCGGCCCAGCAGCGCCTGGGCCCGCGCTGGTTCTCCGGCAGCGCGGACGCCATCCTGCAGTCCCTCAACCTCGTCCATGACGAACAGCCGGACTACATCGCGGTGTTCGGCGCCGACCACGTGTACCGCATGGACCCGCGCCAGATGCTCAACCAGCACATCGAGTCCGGCGCCGGCGTCACGGTCGCGGGCATACGGGTGCCGCGCGCCGAGGCCTCGTCCTTCGGCATCATCACACCCGCCAAGGACCGCTCCCGCGTCGAGCGGTTCCTCGAGAAGCCCACCGACCCGCCCGGCCTCCCCGGCAGCCCCAACGAGGTCTTCGCCTCGATGGGCAATTACCTCTTCACCACCAAGACCCTGGTCGACGCCCTGCAGAAGGACGCCGAGGACCCCGGCTCCAAGCACGACATGGGCGGTTCGATCCTGCCGATGCTCACCGACCGCGGGGTCGCCCAGCTCTACGACTTCGACGACAACCACGTCCCCGGCGAGACCGGCCGCGATCACGGCTACTGGCGTGACGTCGGCACCCTCGACGCGTACTACGAAGCCCATATGGACCTGATCTCGGACCACCCGGCCTTCAACCTCTACAACCGCCGCTGGCCCATCTACACCCATTCCGGCCAGCTGCCGCCCGCCAAGTTCGTGGCCGGCGGGATCGCGGGGGAGTCCATCGTCAGCCCCGGCTGTGTGATCAGCGGCCAGGTCACCGGGTCGGTACTCTCCCCGGGCGTGGTGGTGGAGGCCGGTGCGGTGGTGCAGGGGTCGGTGCTGCACGACAACGTACGCGTGGGGCGCGGCGCGGTCGTACGCGGCGCCGTACTGGACAAGAACGTGGACGTCCCACCCGGCGCGACCATCGGCGTCAACCCCGAGCGGGACCAGGAGCTCTACACGGTGTCCAAGGCCGGGGTGATCGCCCTGGGGAAGGGGCAGCGGGTCGAATAGCCGCTTGCCGTGCGCGGATTCGGCCCGCGCGGCCGCGCGTGAGCGCTCGGTCAGCCGAGGTCCCGCAGAACCTCGTCGACGGTGGCCCGGTACGTCCGCAGCGCCTCGAGGCCCGCGGTGTAGCGGTCACGGTGACGGGCGATGTCCGCGGTCTGCGCCCGCGCCCGCACCGCGTGCCAGAGCTCGGCCGTGCCGTGGCGGCGCTTGCACTGCACGTCCGCGGTGGCGGTGGCCCGTTCCCGCGGCGTCTGCCGGGTGTTGCCGTCACGGCCGCGCTGCCAGGCGTCGTCCGTGAACGCCGCCACGGGGTCGGGGTAGGGAGTGAATCCTTGCTCTGCCATACAGCGGGACCACACCTTCCACGCGGCACGCAGGCGCGGGTCACGCTTGACGGCCTTGTCGACCTCGACCGCGCGGGTGCCGGCGTACAGCCAGTCCCGTTTGACGTCGATGCCGCGCATCAGCCGCCGATTCGCCTCGGTGCCGCAGCCGGGGAAGTCCGCGTACTCGGCGTCCGTCATGCTGCGGCCCTTCGGCTGCGGCATCAAGGACGTCGCCGGGTCCCAGCCGTAGCCCCAGCGGCGGGCGGAGCGGAGATCCAGGGCGCCGTAGTCGGTGCCGACCATGGTGAGCCCGATCGGATCGCCGGGGTGGCGGGGGTCGAGCGGGAAATCCGGGTGGCCGTGCTCCGCCATGCACTGCCGCACCAGCAACGCCGTTGCCCGCAGCTCCCGTTGGTAGTCCTGTGGTGTGTAGTCGTAGCGGTCGGCCGGCAACGGGCCGAGGTCCGGGACGACTTGCGGCCCTCCGGCTCCGGAGACGCACAGCGCCGCCACCACCGCCACGACACCCAGCCGCCACCCCCGCATCCTCATGCGCAGGGATGGTAGCGGGCCGCGACCCGGCTCACAGCATCCGCCGTCGCCGTCCCAGCCATGTCTGCGCGACCACGACGACGGCGAGGAACGCCCCGCTGACCACTTGCTGGTAGGAGGAGTCCAGGGAGCCGATCTGGTTGATGATGTTCTTGATCACCTGGAGCAGCAGTACACCGGCGAGGGTTCCGCTGATGAAGCCGAAGCCGCCGGTGAGCAGCGTTCCGCCGATCACCACCGCCGCGATCGCGTCCAGTTCCATGCCGACGCCGAGGATCGTCACACCGGACATCAGATACGCCGCGTTGAGCGCGCCCGCGAGTCCGGCGCACAGTCCGGACAGGGTGTAGACGGCGATCTTCGTACGGGCCACGGGGGCGCCCATCAGGGAGGCGGCGTCCTCGTTGCCGCCGACCGCGTACACGTACTGGCCGAACCGGCTGCGGCGCAGCACGAGCGCACCGATCACGAACAGCACGGCCGTGATCCATACGAGGAGACTCACACCGAGCAGGCTCTCCTCGCCGAGCGTCGCGAGAAACGACTTCTCCTCGACGAGGTAGGTGGTGGAGCCCTCGTCCGTGATGTTCAGGAGGACGCCGCGGGCCAGCAGCATCGCCGCGAGGGTCACGATGAACGGGGCGAGCCGTGCCTTCGCGATGAGCAGCCCGTTGACCAGGCCGATCAGCCCGCAGACGGCCAGCGGCAGGAGCAGGGCGACCAGCGTGCCGTACTGCGAACCCCACGCGGCCAGAACCCCGCCGAGCGCGAACGTCGACCCCACCGAGAGGTCGATGCCGCCCGTGACGATCACGAAGGTCATGCCGAGGGCGATGATCGCGAGGAAGGCCGAACCCTCGGCCACATTGCCGAGGTTGTCGGAGGTCGGGAAGGACTCGAAGGTCAGCGAGGCGATCACGACGGTGAGCAGCAGCGCGACCAGGGCGCCGTGCTGCTGGGCCAGTGCCGTGAGGCGTTCGCCGCGGCCGGCGCCGAGCGGTTCCTCCTCCGGCAGCGAGGCGTCCACCACGGGGCTCTTCATCTGGGTACTCATCGCCTTCCCCGCTCCCGCGCCGCATAGACGGCGGCGATGATCACTACGGCCTGGGCGATCTGCGTCCAGGACGGCGGCAGATCGTGCTTGATGAGGGTGGCGGTCAGGAGCTGGATCAGCACGGCACCGGCCACGGTCCCGCCGATCCGTACCCGGCCGCCGCTCAGCGGTGTGCCGCCGACGACCACGGCCGTGATCGCGGACAGCTCCATCAGATTGCCCAGCGAGGTCGGATCGCTGGCCGTGAGCCGGGCCGTCGCGAGCACGCCCGCGATGGCGGCGAGGGCGCCGGACACCACGTACACGATGATCAGCACCCTGCGGACCGGCAGCCCCGCGAGCTGTGCCGCGGGCCGGCTGTCGCCGATGGCGAGCAGCTGACGGCCGAAGGTGGTGCGGCGGACGGTGAAGGCGACGAGCAGCGCGAGCGCGATCGCGATCAGGACGAGATACGGGATGCCGAGGACGCTGCCGCTGCCCAGTGAGGCCATCGTGGGGTCGCGGACGTCCTTGAGCTGCGGCAGGAACACATTCGCCAGACCCCGGCAGGCCACCATCAACGCCAGGGTGGCGACGATGGGTTGTACCCCGATGAAGGCGATCAGCGAGCCGTTCGCGAGACCCACCACCATGCCGCCGATCACCGCGACCAGAATCGCGACCGCGGGCCCGTATCCCAGATAGAGCGCGACCAGGGAGGTGGACAGGGCCATCACGGACCCCACCGACAGGTCCACGCCCTCGCTGCCGATCGCGAGCGCCATGCCCAGGGCGACGATCAGGACGGGGGCGACCTGGACGGCCTGGGTGCGGAAGTTCTCGGCGGAGACGAAGTGCGGGGTGAGGACGATATTGGCGAGCAGGAGGGCGGCGACGCCCACGTACACGCCGTAGTCCTGCAGCAGGCGCATCGTGCGGGCGCGGTCCAAGGTCTGTCCGCGCAGGGCGAGTTGGGTCACGCCTGCTCCCCTTCCGATACGGTGCCGGGATGCGCGGCGATCGCCGTGAGCAGCCGGTCCTCGGTCACCTCGGCGCCGATGAGTTCCGCGACCACGGCGCCGTCCTTGAGGACCACCACCCGGTCCGAGCCCTCGATCAGCTCCTCCATGTCGGAGGAGATCAGAAGGACTCCGAGCCCGTCCTCGGCCAACTCGTCGATCAGCTTCTGGACTTCGGCCTTCGCACCCACGTCGATCCCGCGGGTCGGCTCGTCGAGCAGCAGCACCTTCGGCTGCATCGCCAGCCAGCGGGCGAGCAGCACCTTCTGCTGGTTGCCGCCCGACAGCTCACCGACCTTCTGGTGCGGCCCGGAGGCCTTGATCCGCAGGCGCTTCATGAACGTGCCGACGATCCGGTCCACCCGCTCCTCGTCGACAAGACCGAAGCGGGACAGGCCCGGCAGCGCGGCAAGGGCGATGTTCTCGCGGACCGACAGACCCGGCACGATCCCCTCCGCCTTGCGGTCCTCGGGCAGCAGGCTGATGCCCGCGCGGATGGCGGCAGGCGTCGATCCCGTACGGATACGGGAACCCGCCACCAGGACCTCGCCCTCGTCCGGTGGCAGCGCACCGGCCACGGCCTTCGCGGTCTCGCTGCGGCCCGAGCCGAGCAGCCCGCCGAGACCGACGACCTCGCCGGGGCGGATGTCGAGGGAGACGTCGTGGAGGGTGTGCCGGATCCTCAACCCCCGTGCGCGGAGGACCGGTTCGCCGCCCGCGTCGTGCTCGCCGCTGAACTTGGTGAGCCCGTCGCTCTGCACCTCGCCCATCGCCCGGCCCAGCATCAGCGAGACCAGGCGCAGCCGGTCGAGCTCGGCGATGGGGCCCGTGTGCACCAGCTTTCCGTCGCGGAGCACCGTGACGGTGTCGCACACCTCGTACAGCTCCTCGAGGCGATGGCTGACATAGATCACCGCGATGCCGCGGTCGCGCAGCATCCGGATCACCCGGAACAAGGTCTGCACCTCGCGCGGTTCGAGCGACGAGGTCGGCTCGTCCATCACCACGACCCGCGCGTCCACCTGCACCGCACGGGCCAGCGCCACCATCTGCTGGGCGCCGACGCCGAGCGTGCGCAGGGCGCGCGTGACGTCTACGCGGACGCCCAGGTCGCGCAGCGCCTCGTCGGCCTCCCGGTGCATCCGCCGGAAGTCGATCAGGCCGAAGCGGTTGCGGGGCTCGCGGCCCAGGAACAGGTTGCGGGCCACGCTCATCAGGGGGACGAGATTGACCTCCTGGTAGATCGTGGAGATCCCCGCGTGCTGGGCCTCCAGCGGTGTCCCGAAGGCCACCGGACCTCCCTGGTAGAGGACTTGCCCCGCATCAGGGTGGTAGACGCCGGTGAAGACCTTGATCAGGGTGGACTTGCCGGCGCCGTTCTCGCCGATCAGGGCGTGCACCTTGCCGGGATACGCGGCGAAGTCCACCCCGTCGAGGGCCAGCGCCCCGGGGAACCGCTTGGTGACACCCCGTACGGACAGGACGGGTTCGCTCATCGTCAGTACGCCTTGCCGATCTCGGACTCGGCGTTGTCCTTCGCGTACTCGGTGTCCTTGATAACGATGTCCTGTCCGACCTCTTCACCCTTGGTGAAGCTGTCGAGCGTCTGGAAGGCGAGCGGACCGAAGCGCGGGTTGGACTCCACGACCCCGTAGATCCAGCCGTCGACGATGCCCTGCACGGCGTTGCGCGTGCCGTCGATCGTCACGATCTGGACGTCGCCGGCCTTCTTGCCCGCGCCCTTGAGCGCGTTCACGGCGCCCAGGCCCATCTCGTCGTTCTCGGCGTAGATCCCGGTGATGTCCGGGTTGGACTGGATCAGCTGCTCGGTGACCTGCTGGCCCTTCTCACGGGCGAACTCACCGGTCTGTTCGAAGACCACCTTGAGGTCCGGGGCCTTCTCGGCGATACGGTCCTTGAAGCCCTTGGTGCGCTCGGTCGTCACGTTGTTGCCGGGCGCGCCGAGCAGGATCGCCACCTCGCCCTTGCCGCCGGTGGCCTCGATCATCCGGTCCGCCGCGCGTTTGCCCTGTTCGACGAAGTCGGAGCCGATGAAGGCCACGTAGTCCTTGCAGGCCGTCGCGTTGATCTTCCGGTCGATGGTGACGATCGGGATCTTCTTCTGCGCGGCGGTACGGAGCACCGGACCCCAGCCGTCGGAGTTGAGCGGCGCGATCACCAGGACGTCCGCGCCCTTGGTGATCAGGTCCTGGACGTCGCTGATCTGCTTGGAGAACTGCGACTGGGCATTGGCCGTGAGGAGCTTGATCCCGCGCTCCTTCGCCTCGGCCTTGATGGAGGCCGTCTCCGCGATGCGGAACGGGTTGGCCTCCTTCTCGGACTGCGAGAAGCCGACCGTGGCGCCCTTCAGGTCGAGCTTCTTGCCGCCGAAGGTCTCGATGTCGCACATCTTCTGGTCGCCGGAGGGCTCGGCGACCTCTTGGCCCGCGTTGGTGTCCTTGCCGGTGTCCTTGGCATCCGAGGGGTCGTCCTCGGACTTGGCGCAGCCGGCGGCGAGCGCCAGGCTCAGACAGAGTCCGGCGGTGAGCAGGGTGTGGGTGGACTTACGGCGATCGGTCTTACGGCGCAGACGAACGGTCGGCTTCATGGAGTCCCCATTACGGCGCGGCCCCGCGGCGCTCAGGCTCGCGTGGGAGATCGGCTGGTGCGGTCAACTCGCGGTCCGGTGCGGATGGTTCGGCGAGCCCCGTCCGGTGGTGGACGGGGTGCGCCGAGTGGTTCCGAGGATTGTTTACATCGTTGGAAGGAGGCTGTAAACCCTTCGCGCGAGCGCCGTTCGACGGCCCTTCGACGGCCGCGCGGCGGCGGGGCTCATCGGCGACCCAGCGTGCTCTCGCGCTCCACCAGCCGGAATTCGGCGGTGAGTTCACGTCCCCGCGGCTCGCCGTTGGCTGCCGCGGCGCCGCTCAGACGGCTGATCACGGACTCGACGGCCAGACGCGCGATGGCGTGCTTGTCGGGCGCGATGGTGGTCAGCGTGACGGCCCCGAACTGCCCTTCGACGATGTCGTCGAAGCCCACCACCGCCACGTCCCAGGGCACCCGGAGCCCGCGCTCGTGCAGCACCCGCATGGCTCCGATCGCGACGAGGTCGTTGTACGCGAACACCGCGTCGGGCCGCATCCCCGCGTCCAGCATCCGGGCCATGGCCACCGCCCCGTCGGCGCGGTCCCAGCCTCCGACCGGTCCCACGAGACCGTCGGGCGCTTCCTGTCCCGCGGCGCTCAACTCCTCACGCCAGCCCTGCAGTCGCAGGTGGGCGGGCCGGTTGGCGGTGTCGGTGCGGGCGCCGAGGAAGGCGATCCGGGTACGGCCGAGGCCCAGGAGATGGCGTACCGCGGCACGCGCCGCCGCCACGTTGTCGATCGCGATGTGGTCGTACGGCAGGTCGTACTCGCGCTCGCCGAGCAGCACCAGCGGGACGTCGTCGGTGCGGGCGCGCAGATCGTCGGCCTCCAGTTCGAGGGGGCTGAGGATCAGGCCGTCGATCACGCGGGCGCGGAAGCCCTGGCTGACCAGGATCTCCTGTTCGCGATCGCCCCGGGTGTGGTCGAGCAGCACGGTGTAGTCGTGCTCGGCGGCCGCGTCGATCACGGCGCCCGCGAGCTCGGCGAAGTACGGGTTGCCCAGCTCGGGCACGGCGAGCGCGATGATGCCGGTACGGCCTTTGCGCAGGTGGCGGGCGGTCAGATTGGGCCGGTAGCCCAGTTCGTCGATGGCGCGCTGTACCTTCTCGCGCATCGCCGGTGTGACGTGCTGGTAGTTGTTCACGACGTTCGAGACGGTCTTGATCGAGACGCCGGCGCGTTCCGCGACGTCCTTGAGGCTCACCCTCACGTGATTCCCCTCCGGGGCGGGCGCCCCTGGCCGCTGCCTGCGGCAACGCGCTTCTCGCCGTTGCATCGATGTACAGGCGCGTGTACTGGCCTTTTGTCATGACCCTGGACAGCCGGTCGGTGCCGTGCTGTCATGCCAACTGCCGTTCCTTCCAACGTTGTACAGACTCATCCGACGACCCGCCACCCTTCCTCACGAACCGCTCGAGATGGAGGATCAAGTGCGAGTGAGAAGACGACTGGCGTTACTCCTTGCGGTCCTGCTGGGACTCGCAGGACTGACCGCCCTGCCCGTGGCCCAGGCCGCCGAGGACCCCGCCGAGCCGCCCGGTCTCAAGGGCGAGTACTACACGCAATCCGCCCCCGGAGCCTTCGACTTCGCGGAGCTCAAGACCACCGGGTTCGACCCGGACCTCGACTTCGACAACCTCGAATCGCGCCTGACGGCCGCGACCGGCCGCTCCGACGATGTGAGCGTGCGCTGGACCGGCAAGCTCGTCCCCGAGCGCACCGGAGCCCATACCTTCACCATGATCGGTGACAACGGCTTCCGTCTCTGGATCGACGGCAAGCTCGCGATCGACCACTGGGTCGACGACTGGGACAAGGAACAGACCTCACAGCCGGTCGAGTTGACCGCCGGCACCGCGTACGACTTCAAGGTCGAGTACTTCGAGCACTACGGCGGCTCCAACCTGCACGTCAACTGGATCCAGCCGGGCCAGGCCAAGGAGCCGATCCCGCAGTCGGCCTTCCGGCTCCCCGACGGCTTCGACTACGACGGCGCGTACGGCGGCTCCGTTCTTGCCTCCGGCCGCACCCTGCGCCTGGACTTCATCCAGGAACTGGCCGCCCCGCCCGCCGACTTCACCCAGCACCTCGACGCCGTGATCGGCGGCGCCGAATGGCCGCTCGGCACCGCCACCGTGGACCCCGCCGACCCGCGCAAGCTCCTGATCGCCCTCGATGAACCCGTCGTCGGCCAGGGCGGACAGGTCGACGTCCGCTACGACGGCGAGGGCGGCCTGACCGCCGAGGACGGCAAGGCCGTCGGCGCCTTCTGGAGCGGCGGCACCAACGACTCCGAGTACCAGCTCACCACCCGGTGGGGCGAGGACGTCCGCCCGTCCAACGCCTGGCGGGAGTACCCCCGCCCGCAGCTCAAGCGCCCGAACTGGCAGAACCTGAACGGCACCTGGGAGTTCGCCGGCGCCTCTGCCGGCGAGCAGCCGCCGTTCGGAAAGCGCCTCGCCGAGCGCATCCTCGTGCCGTACCCCGTGGAGTCGCAGCTCTCCGGCATCGAACGCCACGAGGACCGCATGTGGTACCGGCGCACGTTCACCGTGCCGAAGAACTGGTCGGACAAGGGGCAGCGGATCAAGCTGAACTTCGACGCGGTCGACTGGCAGTCCGTGGTGTACGTCAACGGCAGGAAGGTCACCGAACACAAGGGCGGCTACGACCGGTTCGGCGCCGACATCACCGATGCGCTCAAGCCCGGCAGCACCCAGGAGCTCATCGTCGGCGTCTACGACCCGACCGACGCCGACGGCGCCGAGAACCCGCCGCTGGGCAAGCAGCGCCTCGACCCGTCCGGCATCTGGTACACCTCCTCGTCCGGCATCTGGCAGACGGTCTGGCTGGAGCCGGTGGCCGCGGACCACGCCCAGGGGCTCGAGCTGATCCCCGACGTGGCCGGCGAGCGCCTCGCGGTGGACATCCAGGGTGTACGCGACGGGGTGCCCGTCACCGCCGTCGCGTACGACGGCAAGCGCGAGGTCGGACGGGCCAGTGGCAAGTCCGGCGGCACCGTCCATGTCCCCGTGCCCGACCCGCACTTGTGGTCATCCGAGGACCCGCACCTCTACGACCTCAAGGTCACCGTCGGCGGCGACCGGGTGACGAGCTACTTCGGTATGCGGTCGATCGAGGTGAAGTCGGTCGACGGCACACCCCGGATCCTGCTCAACGGCAAACCGGTCTTCTCCATGGCCACGCTCGACCAGGGCTTCTGGCCGGACGGTCTGCACACCGCGCCGAGCGACGAGGCACTCGCGTACGACCTGAAGAAGCACAAGGACCTCGGCTTCAACTCGGTACGCAAGCACATCAAGGTCGAACCGGACCGCTGGTTCCACCACGCCGACAAGATGGGGCTGCTCGTCTGGCAGGACATGCCGTCGATGACGGCGGGCCGCACTCCGGACGCGGCCTCGCGGGCGCAGTACGAGCACGAGATGAAGAAGATGATCGACCAGCATGTCTCCAGCCCGTCGGTGATCATGTGGGTCACCTTCAACGAGGGCTGGGGCCAGTACGACCAGGCGCGCATCGCCGACCAGGCCAAGTCCTGGGACCCGAGCCGACTGGTAAATAACATGAGCGGGCTCAACTGCTGCGGCGCGGTCGACGGTGGCAACGGTGACATCGCCGACGCCCACGGCTACCCGAGCCCGCTGCTCCCGGCGCCGGACGGCAAGCGGGCGCTGGTCAGCGGCGAGTACGGCGGCCTCGGGCTCGCCGTGCCCGGTCATGCGTGGCCGGTCCGCCACACCTATGTGGGGGTGGACCGGGCGAAGTACACGGACGAGTACCTCGGGCTGCTCGACAAGGTGCGGACGCTGGCCTGTCAGGGCAGCAACGGGGCCGTGTATACCCAGATCACCGATGTGGAGGGCGAGTTGAACGGGTTGCTCACCTACGACCGCAGGGTGATGAAGGCGGACGAGCAACGGATCAAGGCCGCACATGAGGCGCTGATCCGGGACGCGTCGGCGCCGGGAGGTGCGCAGTGCGCCTGAGGTGAGCTGAAGGCCCGCCCTCTGCCCTGCGCAGGGGGCGGGCCTTCTTCGGTGCGGGCAGGCGCACGTGGTCACTGGGGGAGGGGTGAGGGGCGGTTCGAGAATTGATGCGTCCGTAACGTTCCGTATTCCGGACGTGCTTGACCGTAGTCGTCAACAAGCTGTTGACTGCTGGCTCCCGTTGTCGACGCGAGAGCTGGGCATGGCTACCCTCACCGATCCGCTCGCCCCCCTCGACCTGGCCTTCTGGAACATCGAATCGCCCGAACACCCCATGCATCTGGGCGCTTTGGGCGTGTTCACCTGCGACACCGCCTCGGCCGCCCAGCACGCGGCCGAGCTCCTCACGGCCCGTGCGCCCCAGGTGCCCGGACTGCGGATGCGGATCCGGGACGTGTGGTTCGGCGCCGGGGGAGCGGTGCGCGAGCCCGCCCCCGACTTCGACCCCGCGCACCATGTACAACTGGCGTCCGGGACCGGCGACTTCCACGCGGCGGCAGGCGCGCTCATGGAGCGTCCCCTGGACCGCGCCCGCCCGCCGTGGGAGGCCCATGTGCTGCCGGGAGCGGACGGCAGGTCCTTCGCGGTGCTCTTCAAGTTCCACCACGCGCTCGCCGACGGTCTGCGGGCGCTGACCCTGGCCGCCGGGGTGATGGACCCGCAGTCCGTGCTGCCGCGCCCCGCGCGGTCCGCGCCGGCTGAGGAGCCCGGGCGCGGTCTGCTGGGCGCGCTCACCGCCCTGCCCGGTGCTGTGCCGCGGACCCTGCGCCGCCAGGCCGGCGCGCTCGGCCAGGCCCTCGACATCGGCGCCTCCGTGGCCCGCGCGACCTGGGACGTACGGTCCTCCGGCGCCCTCACCGCCGAGGCGACCGGCACCCGGCGCACGGCCGGGGCAGTGCTCGACCTCGACGACATCCACCGCATCCGCAAGAAGGCGGGCGGCACGGTCAACGACGTCCTCATCGCCGTCGTCGCCGGAGCCCTGCGCCGCTGGCTGTCCGAGCGCGGTGAGCCGGCCGACGAACTCCGCCCCCGCGCCCTGATACCGGTCTCGCGCCGCCGCCCCCGCGCGCACCAGCCCCAGGGCAACCGGCTCTCCGGCTATCTGATCCGGCTCCCCGTCGACGAGGCCGACCCGCTGACCCGCCTCGCCACGGTCCGCGCCGACATGGACCGCAGCAAGGACGACGGGGCGCACCGCGGCGCCGGTGCTGTGGCCCTGCTCGCGGACCACGTCCCGCCGCTGGGGCACCGGCTCGGCGGTCCGCTCGTGGCCCAGTCGGCGCGCCTGCTCTTCGACATCCTCGTCACGAGCGTCCCGCTGCCGAGCCTGGGCCTGCGCCTGGCCGACTGCCCCCTCACCGAGGTCTACCCCTTCGCCCCACTCGCCCAGGGCCAGTCCCTGGCGGTCGCCGTCTCCACGTATCGGGGGCGGGTCCATTACGGGCTGGTGGCGGACGGCCGGGCGGTGCCCGACCTGGAGCTGTTCGCGCAGGCCCTGCGCGACGAACTGCGGGGCCTTGGAGAGGTGGCCGGGGTCTGACGCGTACATCGCTGGGAGTGACTCCGCGGATGCGGTGGGTTCCCGGAGAGGGAAGCGGTTTGGAGAGCAACGCCTCCACTCCGTAAAATCCCCCTTTTGGAATCATCATGGCGCCGGTGCGCCCCCACCCGTACGAGGAAGCAGCGGCGATGACCGTGACCAGTGACACCCCGGACAGCCAGGACTTCGGCCCCGGCATCGATCCGGAGCGGCTCGCCATCTGTCTCGCCGTGCTCGACGAGCTCGACAAGCTCGAGGTCGACCACCCCGACGCGATCAAGGTCCGCCGCGCCACCGCCGGGATCTACCGCACGGTGAAGCAGCGCCGCCGCCAGGAGCGCCGGGCCGCCAAGACCGAGCACGACCGCAAGGTCACCCACGCCACGGCCACCGGCTCCGCCGAGCGCATCGACGACGAGACCCAGGGGCTGCTGCCCAGCTCGTCCGTGGTCAGTGAGATCGCCGGGATACTGCAGCGGCCGCGTTCCTGCTACGTCTGCAAGGCGCGGTACGTCGAGGTCGACGCGTTCTACCACCAGCTGTGCCAGAAGTGCGCGGTCGAGAACCGCGCCAAGCGGGACGCCCGCGCCGATCTGACCGGCAAGCGCGCGCTGCTCACCGGCGGCCGCGCGAAGATCGGCATGTACATCGCGCTGCGGCTGCTTCGCGACGGTGCGCACACCACGATCACCACCCGCTTCCCCAAGGACGCCATCCGCCGCTTCAAGGCGATGGACGACTCCGCGGACTGGATCCACCGCCTCGAGGTCGTCGGCATCGACCTGCGCGACCCGGCGCAGGCCGTCTCGCTCGCCGACCAGGTCGCCGAGCAGGGCCCGCTCGACATCCTGATCAACAACGCCACCCAGACCGTACGCCGGCTGCCCTCCGCCTACGCCGCCCTGGTCGACGGCGAGAGTGCGCCGCTGCCCGCCGGCGAGCTGCCCCCGTACCACGTCATCGGCGCCTTCAACTCCGGTGCCGTGGACGGCATCCAGGCACTGCCCGCCGGGATCTCGGGCATGGACGCACAGCAGGTCGCCGACCTCGCGCTGGTGGGCGGTCACGCCAGCATCGAGAAGCACCGCGACGGCACCGCCATCGACGCGGGCGGGCTCGTGCCCGATGTCGTGGACACCAACACCTGGGTGCAGTCCATCGAGCAGATCTCCCCGGTGGAGCTGCTCGAGACCCAGCTGTGCAACTACACCGCGCCGTTCATCCTCATCAGCAAGCTGCGCGCCTCGATGGCAGAGGCCGCGGGCAAGGCCGCTTCGGGTCGCGCGTACGTCGTCAACGTCTCGGCGATGGAAGGGGTGTTCAACCGCGGTTACAAGGGCGCGGGACACCCCAACACCAACGCCGCCAAGGCCGCGATGAACATGGTGACGCGCACCAGCGCCGCCGAGATGTTCGAGACGGACCGCATTCTGATGACCTCCGTCGACACCGGCTGGATCACCGACGAGCGCCCGCACTACGACAAGCTCCGCCTCGCCGAGGAGGGCTTCCACGCCCCCCTCGACCTGGTCGACGGCGCGGCCCGGGTGTACGACCCGGTGGTCCGCGGCGAGGCGGGCGAGGACGTGTACGGGGTCTTCCTGAAGGATTACGCGCCCGGCAAGTGGTAGGCGCCAGGCGGTAGTCGGCCGAGCGGTACGCGGCTGCTTCTGAACTCTGGCCGAACGGCCGAGGCCCGCGCCGTGGAAACGCGCCACGCTGGGGCCCGACCCGCCGGAGCCGCAGAGAGGGAACAGCGTGAGGTTCCCTGCCCGCCTGCGCGCCGCGGGCTTGGCGCTGCCGGTCCTCGCGTTCGCGCTCGGCCTGTGGGGCAATACGGGCCCGTCCCCGTGGACGGACGAGATCGTCACCATGGACGTGGCGCGGCGCTCGTGGCCGGAGCTGTTCGCACTGCTCGGCCGGGTCGACGCCGTGCACGGCCTGCACTACGTGCTGATCCACCTGGTGGGGCAGGTGAGTTCGGTGAACGCGTTCACCGTGCGGCTCCCGTCCGCTGCGGCGGTCGCCGCGGCCGTGGCGGGGATGGTGTGGCTGGGCCGCTCGCTGGGCGGACCGCGCCTGGGCGTGTGTGCCGGGCTTGCCCTCGCGGTGGCCCCGACTGCATCCCGCTATGCGCAGGAGGGCCGGTCGTTCGCCTTCGTCATGGCAGCGGCCGTGCTGGCCACGGGAGCCTTGGTCAAGGTCCTCCTCGACGGCGTCGGCGGCGATGAAGGCGATGACGGGGCCGGCCGCCGGTGGCCTGTCACGTACGCGGTGCTGGTGGCGGTGCTCGGCTGGTTCAACGTCATGGGGCTGCTGCTGCTCGCGGCGCATGTGGTGACCATGGCGTGGATGCGTCCCGGTCGGCGCACGTTCCGGCGTGTGGCCGGCGCGCAGGTGGCGGGGCTCGTGGCCGTGGCGCCCTTGCTGATCCTCGGCCTCACCCAGCATTCCGCCGTGGGCGAGGCTCCGCCGCTCACCGCGGGAACCCCGCTGTCCTTCTTCTCCTGGCTGCTGAGCCCTGGCCAGGACACACTCCTGCCGTGGCTGAAGGTCCTGCTCCTGGGTTCGGTCCTGCTCGCCTTGACGGCTCTGCTCGTACGGCGACGTACAACCCCGCCGCTGCTCACGGCAGTCGGGCTGCCGTGGCTGGTCATGCCCCCGGTGCTGCTTGCTCTGGCGGCGTCGACGCAACCCCTGTTCGCCTACCGCTATCTGCTCTTCTGTCTGCCGGCCCTGGCGCTGTTGCTCGCCGGCGGTCTCCTCGCGCTCGCTTGGCCGGCCCGGATCGCGCTCGTCCTGGCCATGGTCGCGCCCCTGGCCTTCACCCATCGGGCGATACGCCTGGAGGAGAGCCGCGCGTGGGACACCGCGGCCGCCGTCCGGATCCTGCGCGCCCACGGCGCCTCCGGGGACGCCGTGGTGTTCACCGGTGCACGGTGCGGACTGATCTCCACCGCCTACCAAGAGGCGTTCGCGGGGGTGACCGATATCGGCCGCTCCCGCACCGCAGCCGAAACCGACGCGCTCGACGACGAGGCCGCCGACCCGGTCACCCTCGCCCGCCGCCTGGAGGGGGCATCCCGGGTCTGGCTTGTGACCTGCACTCACCTGTCGACGGCCACCGCTCGGGCAGCCGAACGGGCCGACCTCGCCACGGAACAGGAAGTACGGTTCGCCGGGCTGCGGCCGTATCGGCGCTTCCGGATCCGGGGCCTGCAGCTCACTCTCGAGACCCGCTGAAGCCCCGCCGGTCGGACGACCGCAAGGCCTGACCTGCGGACCGGGCCCGCGAGCCCGGCGTGGTCCACAATGCGGCCTCAGCCCGCGGATCCGCCGCCCGCCGCCCGCAACTGCTCATGCACCGCGTACCCCGCGGCCGATGGGGCGGCCGTGCGTACCCGCGTGCCGCCGTCCACGAGCAGGTCCGTGCCCGTCACCCAGCGTGCGGCGTCCGAGACCAGCCAGTGCACCGCCTCGGCGATGTCCTCGGGCTCGCCGATCCTGCCGAGCGGCAGTCCGTCCGCGATGCGCCGCTCGGCGCCCTCCCAGACGAAGCGGGCCATCTCGGTGCGCACCAGGCCGGGGGAGACGGCGTTCACCCGTACCCGCGGGGCGAGTTCGCCGGCGAGCTGGCGGGTGAGGTGCAGCAGGGCCGCCTTGCTCGTGCCGTACGCGCCGACGTTCGGTCCGACGCCGTGGGTGCCCTCGGTGCAGATGTTCACGACGGCCCCGCCGTGCTCGCGCATCCAGGCCCGCCACGCCAACTGCACCAGCCGGAGCGGGGCTTCGACATTCGTGGCGAAGGCCGAGGTCCAGCTGTCGGGGTCGGCGTCCATCAGCGGACCGTACGGCTGGTTCGTGGCGGCGTTGTTCACGAGGACGTCGAGACGCCCGAACGCGTCGACGGTCCGCCGTACGCAGGCCGGGAGGTGGTCGGCGTCGGCCACGTCTCCCGCGCAGCCGACGGCCCGCACGCCGGCCTTGTCCAGGTCATCGACGGCCCGCCGCACCCCGTCGGGATCCCGGCCCGTGACACACACGCCCGCACCCGCCGCCCCGAGCCGCCGGGCGACGGCGAGGCCGATCCCGCGCGTCGCGCCGGTCACCAGGGCTGCCCTGCCGTCGAGTTCGCGTTCCGCTCCTTGAGATGCCATCCGCGTACGGTGACATGACGGGGCGTCAAGAGGGAGAGCCGTGCACCCGGCAGCCGCGCGTACGAGGCCCGGTCACCCGTGCGTGCGCGGCCCCGTCGCCTGCCCGACCGCACCCGCCACCAGCTCGAGCACCGGCCGCCAGTCCTCCATGACCCCGGCGTCGAGACCGACCACCTTCCCGGCGTCGTCGGCCTGCCGCAGCGTGACGGCATCCTCCGCATACGGATGGGCCGCGAACGCCGCCGCCTCCTCGTGCGTCATCACCCCGCCCTGGGCCCGCAGCGTCAGCGCGCTCTGCTCGGACAGGGCGCGGCCGGGCTCGGTCGCGGCGAGGTAGCGCTTGGCGGGTACGTGCAGCCGGACAAGCTCGGCCACCCGGTGGCCGAGCAGCGAGCGCACGGCGGCGGCGGCGTGATCGGCGTGCGCCGCGTCGTCCCCCGGCCGCAGCAGATGACCGAGGTCGTGCACGAGCCCGGCGACCTGGAGCTCCTTGTCGGCGGGGTGGGAGCGGCGCAGCAGCGCGGCGGTCTGCAGCGCGTGGTCGTGCAGATCGACGGGATCGCCGCTGCGGTCCGGGGTGTCCCAGGCGCCCCGGCAGGCGTGCAGCAGATTCATCAGTGCGTCGATCGTGCGGATGCTCGTCGGTTCGTCGATGGTCGCTTCGTCGATCGTGCGGACGCTCGTCGGTTCGACGATGGTCGGTGCGTCGATGGTGCGGACGCTCGTCACCGTCGGCGACTCGGTGCGCGACTCCATGGCGGCTCCTTCCGGTCCACGACCGCGGGCGGGTGCGCGATGCGGCGGGTGGGGTGTGCGGTGCGGCTTGCGAGATGTGGTGTGCGGCTTATGGGCTGTGCGGTGCAGTGCCAGGAGAGCAGGCCGGGCTGACCGTGAGGCCAACACGGGCTGAACCATGCGCAGCCGAGAGCCTGATCCGGCCGGAATCGGGAACCCGTACCGACGTTTTGCGCCGTATCCCCGGGGTTGTACCAAGACTTTGCCTCCCCATAGAGCGGGGCCGCGCTCATTTGGTTACTCTGGTCGGGACGGACCGCCACAACGGGTTCCACCCACACCCTTGGGTCCGTCCTGGGGCAAGCCGGTCACCACGGTGAGTCCCGCATGAGACACCGGCGCCACCGCGACCGAACTGGCCGAGACGATGCCCCTACCGGGCGGCCGCGGCGCCCCGGACTGCGGGCGTCGCCGGTACGACCGGGGGTTACGCGACACATAAGGAGTGCGCGGTGACACCAGACAAGTCAAAGAGTGAGCAACTGGCCCCCAAGGAACGGCGCGACCGAGCCGGCCGCCGGCGCGGGGACCAGCTGGGCAGCCTCGAGGTGTGGGCGCGGTCGGCGCCGATCCGCCTCGCGGGGTACGAGGACGACCTCGCCGAGCCGCACATTCTGCCGAGCGTCGACTGAGACGGTCGACTGAGACGTACGTTCTGCCGAGCGTCAGTTGAGACGGTTCTGCCGGGCAACGTTGAGACGGTTCTGCCGGGCATCGGTTGAGACGTACGTCTTCGCAGGACCCGAGGCTTATCGAGGCACCAGGAACCGAGCCTCGAACCCCAGCAGCTCACGGGCGGCCGTGGTGTCCACCGGAGCGGTCCGGCCGGGCAGCGGCCGCCGCACCTCGGTGTCCGGGTGGTAGCGGCGCAGGAGATCTTCCGTCGCCTCATCCGCCAGGGTTTCGGGCGCGCACACATGCACGGTGTGCGCGCCCGGACCGGGCACGTCGAGCGCGAGCACCGCCGCGCGGGCCGCGTCGCGGACCTCCAGATACGTCCACAAGTCCCGTGCGCCGAGCGCGGGTTGTGCCCTGACCCGGGCCGCGTGCGCGAGCAGCCGTTCCTCGAAGCCGCCCACGAACGGGTAGCGCAGACACACCACGCCGATCCCGTGCCGACGTGCCATCATCGCGGCGGTCAGTTCGTCCGTCTGCTTGGCGAGACCGTACGGATCGGCGACCTGCGCCGGCATCCGCTCGTCCACCGGGACATACGCGGGGTGCGGATCAGGATCGGACGTCCACGGCAGCCCCGTCGCACCCCAGGAACTCGCGACCGCCGCATGCCGCACACCGGCCCGCCCGGCCTCCTCGAGCACCGTGAACGTGGCGAGGGAGTTGCCGCCGAACACCTCCTGCGGAGTGTTCCGTTCGGGCGTGGGGATCGCGGCCAGGTGGATCACCGCATCGGCGCCATCGAGCGCCGCCGCCACGGCCTTCGCGTCGCACGCGTCGCCCGTCACCACCAGGCGCGCGTCGAGATTCCCCGGGTCCTCCAGGACCAGCGCGTTCGCCTCGATCCCGCGCTCGGCGAGCAGCGTGAGCACCGCACGCCCGATCCGGCCTGCCGCCCCCGTGACCAGGACCCTCATCCCCGGGCACCTCCCGCGTACGCCCGTACGGCGATGATCCGCGCCGCAGCGGCACCGTTCGTGGACTCCACCACGACCCGCAGGGCCGCGGTCGTCACCGGGGATTCGAGGATGTGCTCGATCCGGCGCCTGCGGTTGTCCGTGGTCCGGGCCACGGCCTCCCACTCGCCGTGCGTGCCGAGCACCTCGATGCGGAAGTCCTTGACCAGCGTCGGCATCACCTCGAAGGGGGTGCGATGGTGGTGGAGGTTGATCAGGTCCTCGTTGACGTCGTCGTCGGCGATCACCTCGATCCGCGCGAGCTCGACCGGCCGGTCCCATGCGAGCCGCAGCTCAGGTGCCGTGTCCGCGGGATCCGACACCCACAGGTGCGGTCCGGCGTAGGGCCGCAGAAAACCGTCGACCGCCTTCTCGGGCAGATACGCGGCGGTCGCCCCGGTCCGCAGGCAGAAGGTCCGCCGCAGCAGTCCGGAGTCGGTCCATTCGCGCAGCGGCTGCGGGGACTCGTCCTGCGGCCGCAGCGGTACGCGGGTGAAGCAGAGCACGCCCGGCGTCGCGGCATCGGCCACGCGCAGCGAGACCCGTTCGTCGGCCCGCACGACGAGGAACGCGTTGCGCGGGGTCCCGGGCGACCAGTCGAGCCCGGTCTTCACCCACTGCCCGGCGCCGGCGGCCACCGGCACGGTGGACGTGGCGACGAGACGGCGCGGCACATAGTTCTGGCCGAGCTCCGGGTCGTACAGGTCGAAGGTCAGCTCCGTGTCGTCGCAGGCGTCGACGAGCAGCTCCACACCGGTGAGACCGGGGTCGGCGGGCAGGACGAGGCCGGCGTCGGCGGTGAGTGGCCAGGCCTCGTGTGCACCCTCAACCGTGAGTGCGGTCAGTGCACTCGAGGCCGTCACCGTGGCCTGTAGGGCCAGATCCTCGGGGTCGTCCGCGGCCGGGAGCCCGATCAGTGAGGCGTCCGCCCGCAGCAGCGTCCGTTGCAGCTCCGCGACCGGCAGCGCGCGCGGTGTCACCGCCGACGCCGCACACAGCGCGGCCGCCGTGCCCGCCGCCTGGCCCAGCGTCGCGCAGGTCGCCATCACGCGCGTCGAGCCGAACGCGACATGCGAGGCCGAGATGTTGCGGCCCGCGAACAGCAGGTTCGTGGTGTTCACCGAGTAGAGGCTGCGATACGGGATGTGGTAGATCCCGTCCGCGTAGCGCTGTTTGGCGCCCGCCTCCGTGGCGTACATGCCCTGCGGCGGATGCAGATCGATGGACCAGCCGCCGAACGCCACCCGGTCGGCGAACTCTCTCTGGCCGAGGATGTCGCCCTGGTGCAGCACATAGTCGCCGAGGAAACGCCGGTACTCGCGCTTGCCGGGGAGTGAACCCACCCACTCCAGGGTCATGTTCGCCGCGTCGAACTCGCCGGAGTTCTTGATGTGGTCCCAGATTCCGTAGATCACCGACCAGAGTTCGTCGCGGATGCGCTCGTTGTCGTGCACGGTGTCCAGCTCGCCGCCGAACTCGATCCACCAGTACGCGCACCCGTTGTCACCGGCCTTGATGATGCGGCGCTGCGGGATCGAGGTCTGCGCGATGTCCTTCGCGAAGGCCGGGGGAACGTACCGCACGGGGTGCCCGGCGTCCTTCGTGTAGAAGAGGAGCGTCGAGCCGAGCGTGATGTCGTCGGCGGCCTCCGGCGCCCACGGCTCGTCGTAGTCGGCTCGGGCCTCGCGGCCGATGCGATGATGGGCCCCGGCCAGATGGCCGACGAGGCCGTCGCCGGTGCAGTCGAGGAACAGGTCGCTCTCGAAGCGGATCAGCCGTTCGGAGCCCATCATCCAGCCGGTGACGGCGGTGATGCGCCGCTCGTCGTCGGGTCCGTCGGCGTCCACCTCGCGTACGTCGGTGTTGAGGTAGAGCGAGAGGGTCGGCTCGGCGCGCACGAAGTCCAGGATCAGGGCGTCCCAGAAGTACGGATTGCCGTCCGGGTTGCGGTACTGGTTCTCCACGAACAGCTCGCCCATGATGCCGCCCTCGCGGGCGAAGTGGTTCTTGCCGTGCCCGGTCGCGCCGCACACCCACACCCGGACCTCGCTGCTCGAATTGCCGCCGAGCACCGGCCTGTTGGTGACCAGGGCGACGTGCCGGCCCAGGCGTGCCGCGGCGATCGCCGCGCACACCCCGGCCAGGCCGCCGCCGACGACGGTGATGTCGTGCCGAACCGTCTCGCTCTGCATGATCCTTACTTCCAGTCGGGGTTGGCCGCGAGGCCGTAGTAGATCCGCGGGGCACCGTCGAGCGTGAGCCTCACCTTGCCGGCGGCGGCGGTCAGCGTCCGTTCCTGGCCGATGCAGTTGAGCTCGCGCACCGTGCCGGCGACCGTCGCGGAGTGGGCGATCACGTCGGTCTTGGTCGGCCACGGGTCGAGCCAGGGCTCGGGGGTGGCGTAGAAGGGGTCCTCGCCGTGGTCGGTGTTGAGGAGGTAGCCGTCCTTTCGGGACCACAGGATCGACACCGGGCCGCCGGGCGTGCTGAAGAGCAGCCCCTTCACGTCCGGGTCGGCGAAGGCCAACTTCCGTACGAATTCGGCCTGGTCGAGTACCCGGGCCGCCGTCGCGTAGGCGAGCAGCGAGGGCTTGGCGCTGGTGTCCCGGTTGAGCAGGCCGTAGTGGTACTCGGGGTTGGCGGGGTCGGCCTCCTGCGGGTGGTGGATGGTCGAGTCGTGCAGCTGGTACCAGTTGACGCCCCGCACCCCCTCCGCCTTGCACAGCGCCAGGGTGAGCAGGGTGTTCTCGGCGGCGTGCCGATAGGTGTCGGACCACCAGGCGTTGGGCTTGGTCGGCGCGTACGCCTCGGTGAGCCACAGCTCCTTCTCGCCGTACTCCGCGATGACCTGCTTGGCCTTGAGCAGGGCGCCGAGGAAGTTCCAGTACGAACCGGCAGGGCCCTGTTCCCACTCCTCGGGCGGTGGTGCGTGGTCGGCGGTGAAGTTGCCGCGGCCCGGGTGGAACGCGAAGGCGTCGATGAGGTCCCAGCCGCCCGCGTCATGGAAGTTCTTCGTCCAGACGTAGTCCATGCCGCCGAGCCCGGCGTTCATGACCTTCATCGTCGAACCGGCCGCCTCCAGACGGTCGGTGACCTGCTTGAGGCCGTCGCGTACATAGAGGTCGGCGCCGCGGCCCGACATCCACGGCTGGTTGACCTCGTTGCTGACCTCGAAGTACGCGGCCTTCGCGTCCAGCGCCTTGGCGACGTTCGTGTCGGCCCAGGCCGCGATCTGCTCCGGGGTGCCGCCGACGGGGATGCCGCTCAACTCCACGTTGTGCGCTATGCCGTTGGCGTCGAGCGTCGCGATATCGATTCCGGGCGCACCCGCGTACGCGATCCGGATCCACTTCATGCCGAGCGTCTTGAGCAGCCCCAGGACCGCGTCCTTGCTCGGCTTGAGCAGCCAGGGATAGTTGGCGAGCCCGAACATCGACTCCGTGCCCGCCTTGTACGCGAAGTCCGGCAGCACGGACAGGTTCGTACGGGCCAGCGCCCTGTCGCTGCCGCTGACGGCCGACACCTCGGTGAAGACGATGCCCTGCGAGGGGGAGGTGACGGGGAACGCGGCGTCCCAGGAGGCGCCCGTCGCAAGGGACTTGGTGAGCGTTCCGCCCGCCAGCTTCTTCCCGGCGAAGTCCCGCGCCCACCACGTGAGCGTGACCGGTTTGGTGGCCGTCGACCCGTTCACGACCTGCGCCTTGAGCGTCATCGTCTGCCCGGCAGCCTTGAAGAGACCGAACGGCTGCTCCGACCAGACCTCCACCCCCAGCACCCGACCCGCGGCGATGGTGCCCGCCGCGCGCGGCCGCAGATCGCCCAGTACGAAGTCCGCCTCCGTGACGGCGGCGGAGGTGCCGGTCGCAGTGCCGGGGGAGTGGATCCAAGTGGCGTTCGTGTACGAGGGATTGGAACTCGGCAGGCAGAACGAGCCCTTGGTGTCGCCCCAGGTCGCCGTGTACGCGCGGCCCGCGTTCACCTCGTACGGGATACCGCCCCGCGCGTCGCGCTCCCACAGGGTCAGCGCCTCATAGGACTCGGGTGCGCTCGGGGTGAGCACCGTACGCGCGAACATGAAACCGGTCGGCGTGAGTGTGGACGAGCCGCTCACCTCCCACTTCAGATGCGCGCGCCGGGCCGTCACGTCGAACGTGCCGCGCACGGTCACCCCGGGTGCGCCACTGCCCATCGCATACGTGACCCGCAGCGCGGACCGCCCGTCCGGCAACGTGACCAGCGCCGGGGTGCCTCCGAAGGTGCGCTGCTGCCCGAGCGCCGAGTCCTTGATCATGAAGTGGCTCAGCTCGACCCGGCCGGTGCCGGCTCCGTCCTGGATGAGCACGGATCCGTCGGTGCGGCCGATCAGCTTGATGCCGTCGGCGTCGATGGTGACCTGCTCGGCGGCGTGCGCGAGCGACACGGGCAGCAGCGTCGCGCCGGTGGCGGCGGCCGAGCCCTGGAGGAATCTGCGGCGGGCGACTGACATGGAGGTGCCTTTCTCTTGTTCAGGAAAGGAGTGGAGAGGCTCAGCCCTTGACGCCGGTGAAGCCGAGACCGGCGACGATGTACTTCTGGCAGACCACGAAGACAAGGACCGGCGGTGCGACGGCCAGCACCATCGCGGCGATCAGCTGGTCCTGCGGTGCCTGCGTGGCGAGCTGGTGGAGCGCGACACTGATCGGCTGCTTTTCCGGGTCGGTGATCGCGACCAGCGGCCAGATGAAGTCCTTCCAGCTGTGCATCACGGCGAGCAGGGAGATCACCGCGAGCACCGGCCGGCTCATCGGCAGCACGATCCGGGTGAGCAGCTGCCAGGTGTTCGCGCCGTCCACGCGGGCCGCGTCGAACAGCTCCTTCGGCAGCGCGTCGAAGAACTGCTTGGCGAGCAGCACCGTGAAGGCGTTGGTTCCGGCCGGCAGCCAGATCGCCCAGTAGGTGTCGCCGAGGTTGAGATGCAGGAACGGCACGTCGATGACGGTCATGAACAGGCTGACCATGTTCACCGTGTACGGCACGAACATCGTGGCCAGGATCGCCCCGTAGATCACCGTGCCGAACTTCGGGCGGAGCACCGACAGCGCGAACCCGGCGGTGGCCGAGATGAACAGCTGCACGAACCATGAACCGCCCACCACGGCGAAGGTGTTCGCCAGATAGCGGCCCACGCTCAGATCCGTGTACGCCGTGGAGAAGTTCCCGAGCAGCGGCTTGTCCGGCCAGAGCGCGAGGGGCTGTGTGGTCAGCTCGGTGGGCGGTGACACCGCGCCCTTGACCATCCAGTAGAGCGGTCCGATCCCGATGAGGAGCAGCAGGATCAGCGTGCCGATCTGGATGCTGCGCACGGCGGCCCGTACACCCGGGCGCTGTCGGTCGTTGGTCGATACGAAGGTGGTGAGCGTGGTCATGACTTGCTCCAGCTGCGGGTGGCCCGCAGATACACCGCCGACAAGGCGGCCAGGGCGAGCACCATCAGGAAGGAGAGCGCGGCCGCCTGGCCGTAGGCGCCGTCCTGGAAGGCGTAACGGAAGATGAGCAGGAGCACGGTCAGCGTGGCGTTCTCGGGTCCGCCGCCGGTGAAGACGTACGGCTCGGTGAAGACCTGCACCGTGTTGATCAGCTGGACCAGCAGCAACAGGCCGATGACAGGCCGCAGTTGGGGGAGCATGACGTGCCAGATGCGCCGCCAGATCCCCGCGCCGTCCACCTCGGCCGCCTCGTACAGCTCGCCGGGGACGGAGACCATCGCGGCCAGGTAGATGAGGACCGCGCCGCCCATGCCCGCCCAGGTCGCCTCCAGGACCAGCGACAGCATCGCGCTGTCGGAGGACTCGAGCCAGGAGTACGGGCCCAGGCCGATCTTGCCGAGTGCGTTGTTGAACAGGCCGGCCCCGGGGTCGTAGAACCACTTCCACAGCAGGATCGCCACCACCGGCGGAATGACCACCGGCAGATACACCAGGAAGCGGTAGACCCCGGCGCCGCGCCGCACGGTCGACATGACGGCTGCCAGGATCAGCGGCGCCGGGAAGCCGATCAGCAGCCCGAGCCCCACGAAGAACAAGGTGTTGCCGACTGCCGTGCCGAGCAGCGGATCGTCGAACAGGGCACGGAAGTTGTCCAGACCGACCCAGACCGCGGGATCGACGAGATTCGTCTGCTGGAAGCTGATCAGGAGACTGCGCACGATCGGCCACCAGGCGAAGAGCCCGAAGACGACCAGGGTCGGCAGCAGGAACAGCCAGGCGGTGAGCTGCCGGCGGGCACCTCCCGTGCCGGACTTCCGCTTGCGCGGCGTGGGCGTGGCCTGCTTGGAGACCACCGCCCGCCGCTCCTCGGTCAGCACACTCACTTCTGGTCCGCGGCGAGCTTGGCGTTGACGTCCTTCTCGGCCGACGCGAGCAGCGCGTCGACATCCGCGTCCTTCTTGGTGAGCACCGCCTGCACCACCGAGTCGAGCGCCGTGTACAAGGTCTGTGCCTGGTAGGGCGGTTCGGGCTTGAGCTCCAGCTTCGACAGGCCGTCCGTGTAGGGCCTGAAGTGCTCCAGCTTCACGTTCACATACGGCTTGATCGCGGTGTTGATCTCCTGCTGCCGCTTCTCGTCGAAGACCGGCAGCGTGGGCACACCCACCGCCGACTTCGGGTCCGCGGACAGGGTCTTGGCCTGGGCGGCCGCGACCTCGGTGCTGTACTGCGGCTTGGCGTAGGCGAAGGTCAGCCACTTCACGGCGGCCTCGGCATGCTTGTTGTCCGCGGACTTCGGGACCATGTAGATGTCGCCGCCGGTCAGCGTCGCATTGCCGCCGGACTGGGGCATCGGGGCGGCACCGAACGCGTCGGTGTCCTCCATGCCGAACTGCATCTTCGCCAGACGGTAGGTGCCGGGGCTGCCCATGAACATGCCGATCTGGCCGGCCGAGAAGGCCTTGATGACGTCGTTCTGGTTGTTCAGCATGTTCTTGCCGAGCGACTCGTCCTTCCAGCGCATGTCCTTGAGGAGCCGCAGCGCCTTCTTGGTCGGTTCGCCCGTGAGCGTCGCGGTGTACTTGCCGCCCCGCTCCGTCTGGAGCTCGCCCCCGAAGGCGTACGACAGCATCGCGAGCTGCCAGCCGCCCTGGTTGTCCTTGGACTCGTGCACGAAGCCCGCCTTGCCGGTCTTCTCGCTGATCGCCTTCGCGGCCGCGCGGACCTCGTCCCAGGTCGCCGGCGGCTTGTCCGGGTCGAGGCCGGCCTTCTCGAACAGGTCGCGGTTGTAGACCAGACCCTGCGCGTACGGGTTCTGCGGCACCCCGTACACCTCGCCGCCGCTGTCGCTCAGCGGCTCCAGGACCTGCGGGTTGAACTCCTTGAAGTGGTCCCACTCCTTCAGCTGCCCGGTGATCGGCTGGACCTGCTTCTGCTGGATGAGGCGCTGCGGCTCGGTCAGCGGGACCTTGATGACGTCCTCGACACTGCCGCCCGAGAGCTTCGCGGAGAACGTCAGCGGGTCGAAGACGGTCGTCGAACCCTTGACCTTGATGCCCGGATTGGCCTTCTCGAAGTCGGCGACCTGCTGCTTGAACAGCTTCAGGCCCGGCTTGTCGGTGGCCGGCGGCATGCCCTGCACCCGCAGCACCAGATCCCCGTCCGCGCCGGCCTTGCCCGGCGTCAGGGAGGAACAGCCCGCGAGGGCGAGGGTCACGGCTATGCAGCCGAGTGCGGCCGCACGACGGGAGATTGTGGACATGGCGACTCCATGAAGGGCGAAAAAGGGCAGGGGAGGGTGCGGTACGGGGTCCTCGAGCTGTGGCCTTGCGGTACGGCGGGTCAGCCGACCGGCGCCGGCCCCGTCGACGCGCGGGGGATGAGCCGGGAGCCGATCTCCACGCAGGGGGCAGGACCGTCCGTGTGCCGGCCGTTGATGGTCTCGATGAGCAGATCGCCGGCGCGCGTCGCGATCTCCTCGGGGTCGATACGGATGGTGGTGAGGCTCGGTGTCGACACCGAGGCGAGGAGGGTGTCGTCGATCCCGATGACGCTGACGTCCCCTGGCACGCTCACCCCCAGGTTCGCCATCTGGTGCAGCACACCCAGGGCGACCAGGTCGTTGTGCGCGATCACTGCCGTCGCCTCGTGGGCGGCGACCAGCGTCGCGGCATGTACGCCGGTCTCGAACCGCGGCTCGTACGGTCCGAGTTCGACCAGGGAGAGATCGAGCGCCTCGAACGACTCCTGGATGGACTTGCCGCGTCGCAGCTCGGCCCGGGAGGCGTTGATGAACACACAGCGCCGGTGGCCGTAGGCGCGCAGCAGTTCGGCGGCCTGGGCGATCCCGGCGGACAGCGAGATACGCACCTCCGCGACGCCCTCCACCTGGCGGTTCACGACCACCAGCGGCATCTGGGCGGCGAGCTCGCGCAGCTTGTCCTCAGTGAGGGTCGACGCCCACAGGATCAGCCCGTCGACCCGCTTCGACACGGCCGCGATGGTCTCCAGCTCATCGGCCTCGCGCTCGTCGCTGTCCGCGACCAGAACGGTGTACCCGAGACGTCGGGCGCGCGCCTGGACCGCCTTGACGATCGGCGGGAAGAACGGGTTGGCGATATCCGGGACGATCAGGCCGAGTGTGCCCGTACCGCCGCCGCGCAGACTGCGCGCCGCCGGGTTCGGCGCGTAGCCGAGCTTGGCGGCGGCGTCCAGGATGCGCTGCCGCGTGGCCGGCTGCACCTGCTCGGGCGAGGTGAAGGCCCGCGACACGGTGGACACCGAAACGCCCGCCGCGCTCGCCACTTCCCTGATGGTGACCGCCACTTGAGGTCCTCCCGAGCCGGTGTTGCCTGGCTGATTCCTGACTGACCTGACGGATGCTTGCGAACGTTCCCGGGCGTGTCAAGAGTGTGAACTCGATGAAAATTCCCTGCACTGCGGGGACTTGCGCGATCGCCCGACCGCTGCCGATGATGCGTTCTCATCAACTCCCATGATTTTGCGGGAACGTTTTCATCACGCGCCGAGCGCAAGGAGTGGCATGAAGATCACCGGCCTGGAAGTGCTGACTCTCCCCGACCACGGGGACAGCATGATGCTCGTCGTCGTCGACACCGACGAGGGCGTGCACGGTCTGGGCGAGGTCGGCATCCGCTCACGTCAGCGCGCGGTCGCCGGCGCCCTCGAGCATCTGGCCGAGCTGATCGTGGGCGAGGACCCGCGGCGGATCGAGCACCTGTGGCAGGTGATGTTCCGGCGCGGCTTCTTCCCCGCCGACCGGATACTCGGCGCCGCGATCGCCGCGGTGGACGTGGCCCTGTGGGACATCCGCGGCAAGGCACTCGGCGTACCGGTGCACGAGCTGCTCGGCGGCCGGGTGCGCGACCACGTACCGGCGTATGTGCATGTCGGCGACGGGTACCACGACCGGCCCCGATTCCTGGACCGCTGCCGGGAGTTGGTGGCCGAGGGCTGGCGGCATCTGCGGTTCGCGTCGCCGCACGACGCCGACGACGTGCTGGACGCGCGCCGCTGTCTGCGGGATTCCGTCGCGCTCTTCCACGAGGTACGGGAGACCGTCGGCGACGACGTCGAGCTGATCCTCGACGTGCACACCCGGCTCGACCCGCCCGAGGCGCTCACCCTCTGCCGGGAGATCGAGGCGGCCCGCCCGTACTTCGTCGAGGACCCGCTGCGCTGCGAGAACCCCGAGAGCTACCGGATGCTGCGCTCACGCACCGGCGTACCGCTCGCGGCCGGTGAACAGTACGGCTCCAAATGGGAGTTCAGGAGCCTCATCGAGGGCGACCTGATCGACTACGCACGGGTCGACATCGGAGTCGCCGCGGGGCTCACCGAGGCGAAGAAGATCGCCGCCATGGCCGAGACCCACCACATCAAGCTGGCCACGCACAATCCGCTCGGCCCCGTCACCGCCGCCTCCTCGCTGCAGCTCAACCTGGCCTGCCCGAACGTGGCGATCCAGGAGCACCAGACCGACCCCGAGCCCGAGATCGCCGCGCTCTTCACCCACCGGCCGACGGTACGGGCCGGCCGGATCGAGCGCAGTGAACTGCCGGGCATCGGCGTGGACATCGACCGTGAACAGGCCCGCGGCTACCAGGCGTTCACGACGGAACGGCCCCATCTGCGCACGGCGGACGGGGCGTTCACGAACTGGTAGCAGACCGCCTCAAGGGGTCGGCGCGTGCCGCCGCCAGGGGCGCAGGGACTCCAACGTCCCGGCCAGGTCCAGGAGTTCGTCCTCCCTGTGCGGCGCCGCCACCAGCTGCACCGCGCAGGGCAGCCCCGAGGAAAGAGCGCCGAACGGGACCGAGAGCGCGGGCCAGCCCGTGAGGTTCCATACCGGAGTGAGCGGCGAATAGCGGGTGTTGGCACTGATGTTGCGCAGCCAGCCCCGCTCGTGCCACGCCGCCGCGGCCGGACCGCGGCGGGCGAGCGCCG
>NZ_JBEPEW010000044.1:0-56536 GCF_040300965.1 Streptomyces mesophilus
GCCCCGCAGGCGGCACCGTAGGCCGCGGCACCGGCCGGGCCCGCCGGCGGCGAGCACGCGCCGCAAAGACAGAGCACCCGCACGTACACGGTGAAGTCGGGGGACTCGCTCTCCGCCATCGCCGAGCACGAGCTGGGCGACATGGGCCGCTGGCGGGAGCTCTACGAGCTCAACAAGCAGACGATCGGCGCCGACCCCGACATGATCCAGCCGGGGATGGAGCTCAAGCTCCCGTGACCGGAGGAGCTCAAACTCCCGTGACCGGCGGAGCTCAAGCTCCCGTGACCGGAGCCGAAGGCGCCCTCAGGGACATCCCGCGCCCGGCGAAGTAGTCCCCGAACCGCTCCACCGGCAGCTGCGCCATCCGCGTGGCCGCATCCGTCCCCGACGGATTGTGGAAGTGGAACCCTCGGCCGTCCCCTGTCCGCGCGGTGACCAGCACCAGGTGACCGCCGCGGCCGGGGGAGGGTTCGTGGGGCCTGCGGATCGCATAGTGCACGGAGGCGATCACCACCCGGCCCGCGTCGAGCAGCCCGCCGATCTCCTCGACGGTCAGCGAACGGTGCACGTCGGCCTCGACGCCGTACACCTCACGTACGAAATCCACCGCGGGGGCGTAGATCATGCCGCGGATCCCGCCCTCGCCGTCCACGGTGTACGCCCCGAACTTGACGGCGCCGTCCCGCAGTTCGAACAGCGACGGTGCCCCGGCGCCCAGCGCCATCCGCAGACAGGTGGCCCCGCACAGATGCCCGCACCACCGCGCATAGTCCTCGACGTCTGCCGCCCCCGACTCACGCCACGCGGGGTCCTCGGCCGCGGGGAGCTCCCCGGTCGCGATCGCCTGCACCAAGTCGGGCGAGGCGAACTGCGTATGACTGGGAAAGCCGCAGGTGGTGCAGGAGTTCACTACTGCCGGTATCCGCTCAGGAACCGCCCGATCCGGCTGATCGCGGCGTCGAGATCATCAGCGTAGGGGAGCGTCAGGATGCGGAAGTGGTCGGGGCGCGGCCAGTTGAAGCCCGTGCCCTGGACCACCTGGATCTTCTCGCGGAGCAGCAGATCGAGCACGAACTTCTCGTCGTCCACGATGGGATGCACCTTGGGGTCGATCCGCGGGAACGCGTACAGGGCGCCCTTGGGCTTCACACAGCTCACGCCCGGGATCTCGTTGAGCTTCTCCCAGACCACATTGCGCTGTTCGTGAAGCCGGCCGCCGGGCGCGGTCAGCTCATGGATCGACTGCCTGCCGCCGAGCGCGGCCTGGATCGCGTACTGGGCAGGGGCGTTGGGGCACAGGCGCATGGAGGCCAGCATGGTCAGGCCCTCCAGGTAGTCCTTGGCGTGCTGCTTCGGACCGGTGATCACCAGCCAGCCGGAGCGGAAGCCCGCCACGCGGTACGTCTTGGAGAGGCCGCAGAAGGTCAGCACGACCAGATCGGGGGCGAGCGCGGCGGCCGAGTGGTGGACGGCGTCGTCGTAGAGGATCTGGTCGTAGATCTCGTCGGCGAAGACCATCAGGCTGTGCCGGCGGGCGAGGTCGAGCATGCCCTCGACGATCTCCTTCGGATAGACCGCGCCCGTGGGGTTGTTGGGGTTGATGATCACCATGGCCCGGGTGCGGTCCGTGATCTTCGACTCCATGTCGGCCAGGTCCGGGTACCAGTCCGACTGCTCGTCGCACAGATAGTGCACCGCCTTGCCGCCGGACAAGGTGGTGACGGCGGTCCAGAGCGGGAAGTCGGGCGCGGGGATGAGGATTTCGTCGCCGTCCTCGATCAGCGCCTGGACCGCCATGGACACCAGCTCGGAGACACCGTTGCCGAGGAACACGTCGTCGACGTCGACCTCCAGGCCCAGGGTCTGATAGCGCTGGGCGACCGCGCGCCGGGCGGACAGGATGCCGCGGGAATCCGTGTAGCCATGGGCCTGCGGCAGCATCCGGATCATGTCCTGGACGATCTCCTCCGGGGCCTCGAACCCGAAGAGGGCAGGGTTGCCGGTGTTCAGGCGCAGCACGCTGTGGCCCGCCTCCTCGAGCGCGTTGGCGTGCTCGATGACCGGGCCGCGGATCTCGTAGCAGACCTCGCTCAGCTTGCTCGACTGCCGGAACTCCATGCGCGTGCCCTCCAAGCGGACCGGGCGACCCTTGCGTCACCAGGCGACTCTCGTGTCACTTGGTTTTACCAAGCTCCCGCTTGGAAAGTCCAACAACTTACGTATGCTGTGGCTCATGAGCAGGCCCACGTCACGCCGTCGAAGCTACGACCAGTACTGCGCCACCGCCCGCGCCCTCGACGTGGTCGGGGACCGCTGGACGCTCCTGATCGTCCGCGAACTCCTGGCGGGACCGCGCCGCTACACCGATCTGCACGCCGACCTCCCCGGCGTCAGCACGGACATGCTCGCCACGCGCCTCAAGGACATGGAGCAGACCGGCCTCGCCCTGCGCCGCAAACTGCCGGCCCCCTCCTCCTCGTACGTCTATGAACTGACGCCCAGGGGAAAGGACTTGCTCCCGGTCCTCCAGGCCCTGGGCGAATGGGGCGCCCCCGAGCTGACCGGGCGCCGGCCCACCGACGCGGTGCGGGCGCACTGGCTGGCCCTGCCGCTGCTGCGGGAGCTCTCGGTCCTCGGCGAGGCCGGGGTGGTGGATGTCCTGCTCGACGAGGGCCGGTTCCATGTACGGGTGGACGCGGGAGAGCCGGTGTACGGGGACGGGCCGTACCCGGGCGAGCCCGACGCCCGGCTCGTCCTGAGCCTGGACGTGGCCGACGCCCTCGCCCGCCGCGGCAGCACGCTCCTGGAGGCCGTCCGGACGGGGAAGGCCGAGGTCAGCGGGGACGGAGCGCTGGCAAAAGCGCTCGGCCGCTGAGGATGCGCGCGGCTACAGTTGCCGCTGTGCTCCGACAAGTCACCGCCACCCGCTACCTCAACCCCCTGCACACCGGAGGCTCTGTCCCCGGCGTCGTCGAGGCCGACGATCTGGGGACGTACGTCCTGAAGTTCACCGGGTCCGCGCAGGGCGTCAAGGCGCTCGTCGCCGAGATCGTGGTGGGGGAGCTGGCGCGGCGGCTCGGTCTGCGGTTCCCGGAGCTGGTGCTGGCGCACTTCGACCCGGCGATCGCCGCGGACGAGCCGCACCAGGAGGTACAGGACCTGCTGCGGGCCAGCCCCGGACTCAACCTGGGCATGGACTTCCTGCCGGGCGCGGCCGACTTCACGCCCGAGGTGGCCGCGGACTTCCCGGTCGACCCGGTGGAGGCCGGCCGGATCGTCTGGCTGGACGCGCTCACCGTCAACGTAGACCGGACGGTGCACAGTTCGAATCTGATGGTCTGGCCGACGTCCGGGACCGCACCGGCGAAGCTGTGGCTGATCGACCACGGCGCGGCCCTGGTCTTCCACCACCGGTGGGACGGGGCGGCGCCCGACAAGGCGTACGACTTCAAGCACCATGCGCTGGGCGGCTACGGGCCGGACATGCGGGCGGCGGATGCGGAGCTCGCGCCGCGTGTGACCGAGGAGCTCCTTCGTGAGGTGGTCGCGCTCGTCCCTGACGCGTGGCTGGCCGAGGAGCCCGGGTTCACCGGCCCGTCCGACGTACGGGATGCGTACGTCACGTATCTCCTTGCGCGGGCCAGGAGTTCAGCGTCATGGCTCCCGACGGACTTTCCCTCGCGCGACGAGCTGGCGGTGGCGGACGAGCGCCGCGCGGCCCGGACTCAGCAGGGCCGCCCGGACTGGCTGAAGCAGGTCCCGAACCTGCACGGGAAGCCGGCGGCGGAACGGGACTGGTCCGCGCACGTGGAGTAGCCGGGGAGAACGGGCCCGGGGAGGACGCCGAACGGCCCGGGAGAACGCCGAGTGGCCCCGGGGAACCCCGGGGCCACTCGGACAGGGAACTCGGTCAGCTCAGCCCTTGAGCTGCTCGTACGCCGGCAGCGTCAGGAAGTCCGCGTAGTCGGCGTCCAGGGAGACCTGGAGCAGCAGATCGTGGGCCTGCTGCCAGTGGCCGGCCGCGAAGGCCTCCTCGCCGATCTCGGCCTTGATGTTCGCCAGCTCCTCGGCGGCGACCTCACGGGCCAGCTCGGCCGTGGCGGTCCTGCCGTCCTCGAAGACGACCCCGGCGTTGATCCACTGCCAGATCTGCGAGCGGGAGATCTCGGCGGTGGCCGCGTCCTCCATGAGGTTGAAGATCGCGACGGCGCCGAGGCCGCGCAGCCAGGCCTCGATGTAGCGGATGCCGACCTGGACGGCGTTCTGCAGACCGCCGAACGTGGGCTTCGCGTCGAGCGAGTCGATGGCGATCAGGTCGCCGGGCGCCACCGCGACGTCCTCGCGAAGGCGGTCCTTCTGGTTGGGCTTGTCGCCCAGGACCTTGTCGAAGGACTCCATGGCGATCGGCACCAGGTCGGGGTGCGCGACCCACGAGCCGTCGAAGCCGTCGCCGGCCTCGCGGTCCTTGTCGGCGCGGACCTTCTCGAACGCGACCTTGTTGACCTCGGCGTCACGGCGCGAGGGGATGAACGCGGCCATGCCGCCGATGGCGTGCGCACCGCGCTTGTGGCAGGTGCGCACGAGCAGCTCGGTGTACGCGCGCATGAACGGCGCCGTCATCGTGACCAGGTTGCGGTCCGGCAGCACGAACTTCTCGCCGCCGTCACGGAAGTTCTTGACGATCGAGAACAGGTAGTCCCAGCGTCCCGCGTTCAGACCCGAGGCGTGATCGCGCAGCTCGTAGAGGATCTCCTCCATCTCGTACGCGGCCGTGATCGTCTCGATGAGGACGGTGGCGCGGACGGTGCCCTGCGGGATGCCGACGTAGTCCTGGGCGAAGACGAAGATCTCGTTCCACAGGCGCGCTTCGAGGTGCGACTCGGTCTTCGGCAGGTAGAAGTACGGGCCCTTGCCGAGCTCGATGAGGCGCTTGGCGTTGTGGAAGAAGTACAGGCCGAAGTCGACGAAGGCGCCGGGGACGGGCTTGCCCGCCTCGTCCACCAGGTGGCGCTCGTCGAGGTGCCAGCCACGCGGACGCATCACGACGGTGGCGAGCTGGTCGGCGTCCTTGAGCGCGTACGACTTGCCGGACTTCGCGTCGGTGAAGTCGATGCTGCGGTTGTACGCGTCCATCAGGTTGACCTGGCCCAGGACCACGTTCTCCCAGGTCGGCGCCGAGGCGTCCTCGAAGTCCGCGAGCCAGACCTTGGCGCCCGAGTTCAGGGCGTTGATGGTCATCTTGCGGTCGGTCGGACCGGTGATCTCGACACGGCGGTCGTTCAGGGCGGCCGGAGCGGGGGCGACCTTCCACGAGTCGTCGGCGCGGATGTGCGCGGTCTCGGGCAGGAAGTCGAGGGTGGAGGTGCGGGCGATCTCGGCGCGGCGCTCTCCGCGGCGGGCGAGGAGCTCGTCACGCCGGGGCGTGAACAGGCGGTGCAGCTCGGCCACAAAGGCGAGGGCCGCATCCGTGAGGACCTCTTCCTGCCGGGGCAGGGGCTCGGCGTCGACGATGGCCAGCGGGGACGGCGCTGGTGCGGACATGAGCTGTCACTTCCTTCAGCGGGGGAGCCGTGCACGGCACTGAGTGCCGTCAGGTCCTGTATCGGGTCCTGGGGCCGCCGGCCGCCGGATGTACGGGGCGGGGCGCTTCTGACCAGTGGATAGTAGTTTCCTCATGGTGGAAGTTCAATGGTTTGTTGATATCGAGATTCTCCGGGTCGAGCGACCATGGCGCTGAGTGCCACCGCGGTCACTTCCCGCGATCACCCGCTGTCGCCTACGGTTCGAGGCGCTCCAGATCCGCCTCGGTGTCGATGTCGTACGGCTGCGCCACATCGCCGCACTCGACCGTGGTGATCTCGCCCGCATGGGCCTTCAGATACGCCCGCGCTCCCTGGTCGCCGGTCGCACCGGCCGCGATGTCCGTCCAGTGCGAGCGCCCGAAGAGCGTGGGATGTCCGCGTACCCCGTCGTAGGCCGCAGTCACCAGCGAACCTTCATCCTCGTACGCGGCCACGACCCTCGCCACCGCCTGTGCCCCGATCCCGGGCTGATCCACCAGCGATACGAGGACGGCCCGCGCGTCCGTACCCGCGAGCGAGGCAAGGCCGGCCCGCAGCGAGGAGCCCATGCCGCCGGCCCACTCGGGGTTGTCGACCAGGACGCAGCCGGACAGCTCGGCCCGCTCCCGTACGGCGTCGGCCTGTGCCCCGAGCACCACGTGCACCCGCTCGACGCCGCCGCCCCGCAGCACCCCGACCGCGTGCTCCACCAGCGGCCGCCCGCGATGCGTGAGCAGGGCCTTGGGCCGCCCGCCGAGCCTGCGTCCTCCGCCCGCGGCGAGGAGCAGCCCGACGACCGGGTCGTTGTTACGTGTATGTGCCATACCGAAGACATACAGCATGGTCTGCGGGCCGCCCGGTTCCGATAGGGTTCCGGACGTCTCGGGTGGGAGCAAGTGCACGGTGGGGAACCAGAGTTGATGAGCAGTCACAACACCAATGGCGTGTTCAAGCCGCTGGAGGGCGACGACCCGCAGGCCGTCGCCGGCTACCGGATCAGTGCGAAGCTCGGCGCGGGCGGCATGGGCAAGGTCTACCTCTCCTATACGCCGGGCGGCCGGCCGGTCGCCATCAAGGTGATCAGGCCGGAGCTGAGCGAGGACGCCGAGTTCCGCCGCCGCTTCCGCCAGGAGGTGCAGTCGGCCCAGCGCGTGCAGGGCCTCTACACCGCACCGGTCATCGACAGCGACGCCGAGGGCAACCATCCCTGGCTCGCCACGGCGTACGTGCCCGGGCCCGCCCTGTCCGCGGCGGTCGTGGAGCACGGGAAGCTGCCCGTGGAGACGGTGCTGCTGCTCGTGGCGGGGATCGCGGAGGCGCTCCATGTGATCCACGGCGCCGGGATCGTGCACCGGGACCTCAAGCCGTCCAATGTGCTGCTCGCCGCCGACGGGCCCCGCGTCATCGACTTCGGGATCGCGCGCGCCGCGGACGCCACCTCGCTCACGGGCAGCGGGGTCACCATCGGCACGCCTTCGTTCATGGCGCCCGAGCAGGCGGCGGGGCGGCCGTGCACGCCGGCGACCGATGTGTTCGCGCTCGGCCAGGTCGCCGCGTACGCCGCGATCGGGAAGCCCGCCTTCGGTGAGGGCACCTCGCACGGTGTGCTGTACCGCATCGTGCACGAGGAGCCGGACCTGGCCGAACTCCCCGAGGACCTGCGGGAGCTGGTGACGCGCTGCCTGGCCAAGGACCCGGCGGCCCGGCCCTCCGTGATGGAGGTCATCGCGCTGTGCCAGGCGGCCAACGCGGAGACGGTCCTGCGGCGCCCGGAGGACTGGCTGCCGACGGCGGTCGCGGCGGACATCACCCAGCGCGCGGCGGCACCGGCCCCGGTGCAGACGCCGCCGCCCGCGGTCGCTCCCGCCCCGCCGGCCCAGGCTCCGGCCCAGCCGCCCGCATACCAGCCGAACACCCCGGCCCAGCCGCCGGCCGCCGCGCCTGCGGCCCCGCCTCACCAGCCGGCCGCGCAGCAGCCGATCGCCCAGCATCAGCAGCCGCCGGCCGCCCAGGCCCCGACGCCGCCGCCGACCCAGGGGGCCGCACCGGCCACCCCGCCGCCGGGGTTCGGGCCCAACGCGTACGACACGGCGGCGCTGCGCGAGCCGGGCCCGGCGGCGTATCACTCGACGCCCCCGCCGGTGACGTACCAGGGGCCGGGTGCGGCTGCCTCCCAGGCTCCGCCGAAGAAGAAGCGCCGGATCCTGCCCCTCGCGATCGCCGCCGTTCTCGTCGCGGTGCTCGGCGGTGCGGGGGGTGCCTACCTCGCGCTGAACAAGGATGACGACGGCAAGAAGCAGCAGGCGTCGGACGGCGACAAGCAGTCGACGCCCTCGGCCGCCCCGACGAGCGACGAGCCGTCGGCCTCGGGCACGCCCTCGGCGCAGGAGAGCTCCGACGGCGGCGGCAAGGCCGTCCCGGACCCGCAGCCCGTGCCCTACAAGGACATCGAGGTCCCGTTCGGCTATGAGCTGTACTTCTCCGACGACGATCTGAAGCCCGTCAAGCTCGACGACGGCGAAGCCGACCTCGAGTACGACGAGGAGGACAGCAAGAGGGCCCTGGAGATCGGCGAGTACTCGGGCAACAAGCTGATCCTGCTCAACAACGCGCAGGACGGAACGCTGGAGACCTGCCGTGAGGAGACGCGCTACGCGGAGGTGGTCACCTTCGACCGCCTCTCCAAGGGCTCCCGTATCTGCGTGCGGACCTCGTCCGGACACATCGGGCTCGTCACGTACAAGGGGAGCTCGCCGCAGTCCGACCCGAGTGACTACGTCACCCTGGACGTCACCCTGTGGCGCAACGCACTCGACGCCCAGCCCACGAACTGAATCACGTCACCGCGGTGGCGCCCGGTGCACCAAGTGGCGTTTACTGTCCGGCGTCCCGAGTGGCTGACCACCACCCGGACGCCGGATAAGACAAGAACGTACGAAACCGCACAATGACGTGCGACGGGGGATCAACTGTGTTGCAAAGCGTGGGGCAGAGGCGGCCGGTGACGGACAGCGGCGAGGATCCACGGGTGAGCGAGCTGCTCGGTGCCGTGTCCAGGCTGCGCCGTGAACTGGCTGGACATCCGGCGGAGTTCCCCGACCGGGGCATCGCCGAGGACGAACTCGCGGCGTTGCACGCGATGGCGCTCGGCGGCGCACCCGAGCCCGCCCGGCTGCGCCGCTCGCTGCTCCTGGTCGCCGGGGCGATCGGTTCGGTGAGCGCCCTTGCCGCCGCGCTCGCGTCGGTACGGGACGCGGTGGACCGGCTCAGTTCATCTGGATGATCTGGATCAGGTTGCCGCAGGTGTCGTCCAGGACCGCGGTGGTGACCGTGCCCATCTCGGCCGGCTCCTGCGTGAACGTCACACCCAGGTCGCGCAGCCGCTTGTACTCGGCGTGCACGTCGTCGACCAGGAACTGCGCGACCGGGATCCCGTCCGCGACCAGGGCGGTCTTGTACGGCGGCACGGCGGGGTGCTTGCCCGGCTCGAGCAGCAGCTCGGTGCCCTCGGGCGCCTCCGGGGAGACCAGGGTGAGCCAGCGGTCCTCGCCCAGCGGGATGTCGTGCTTCTTCACGAAGCCCAGCTTGTCGACGTAGAAGCGCTCGGCCTTGGCCTGGTCGTCGACGAAGACGCTGGTGATGTGGATCTTCATGGGGTGCTCTCCGGGGGGTGGGGCCTGAGCCATCGCGTGACGATCTGCTCGAGGGGCTGTGTGTTGAGGTCGTGGAACTTGTAGCGGCCTTCGCGTCGTGAGACGACCAGACCCGCCGTTTCCAGTACGGCCAGGTGCTGGCTGACCGCCTGGCGGGTGAGCGCGAGCTCGTGCTTCATGGCCAGGCGCGAACAGATCTCGAACAGGCTCTGGCCGTCCCGTTCCGCCAGCTCGTCAAGGATGGTCCGACGCGTGGGGTCGGCCAGGGCCTTGAAAACATCCTCCGACATGACCGCCACCATAGGCAAGTCGTTGCTTGCCTATCAAGTCGGGGGCGTGGGGTGCGTGCGGCCCCAGGCATGCCTGAGGGGGTACGCCGAGTCGGCGTACCCCCTCAGGGAAAGTGCGGTTCAGGAACCGTTGGTGTTGGCCAGCGCCACGGAGAGCTCCGCCGCCACCTGCTGCAGGATCGGCACGATCCGGTCGGTCGCGGCCTCGGTCACGCGGCCCGCGGGTCCGGAGATGGAAATGGCCGCCGCGGTGGGGGAGTTGGGCACCGAGACCGCCAGGCAGCGGACCCCGATCTCCTGCTCGTTGTCGTCCACCGCGTATCCCGTACGGCGCACCTCTTCGAGCGCGTCGAGGAAGGCGTCCGGGGTGGTGAGCGTCTTCTCGGTCGCGGCCGGCATGCCGGTGCGCGCGAGCAGGGCCCGTACCTCTTCGGCGGGCGTGTGCGCGAGCAGCGCCTTGCCCACACCGGTCGAGTGCGGCAGGACCCGCCGGCCGACCTCGGTGAACATGCGCATCGAGTGCTTGGACGGCACCTGCGCCACGTACACGATCTCGTCGCCGTCGAGCAGTGCCATGTTCGCGGTCTCGCCGGTCTCCTCGACCAGGCGCGCGAGATACGGGCGCGCCCAGGTGCCGAGCAGGCGGGAGGCCGATTCGCCGAGGCGGATCAGGCGGGGGCCGAGCGAGTAGCGGCGGTTGGTCTGCTGGCGGACGTAGCCGCAGGCCACCAGGGTGCGCATCAGGCGGTGGATGGTCGGCAGCGGCAGTCCGCTGGTGGCGGAGAGTTCGCTGAGGCCGACTTCTCCGCCCGCGTCCGCCATCCGCTCGAGCAGATCGAAGGCGCGCTCGAGGGACTGGACACCGCCGGTTGCTGCGGTGGCCTTGGAGTCGGTGGTGCTGGCGTTGGACGTCGGCACAGCGCGGTCCTTTCGTACAGGCAGGAAAGAGAAGCCTATCGCCCGGGCTGCGGCCGACGGGTAGCGCATGGGGTGCTGTCCGGGCCGGTCAGCACCTGTTTGTCCGGCTGCGGGCGATGCCTTCCTACGACCTTGGCCTCTCTTGATTGTGCCATGATCCATTCTGTAGTCTGAAATTCAGTTTCCGCTCTATGGAAACATCCAATTGGCCTGCGGCTCCTCTTCCGCCCTGCGGGGAGGGGGTTGACGGGTCGCAGTCCCGGGGCGAGACTCCGTTCAACAGACCGTTGAATTCCGCTCTGCGGAAGCGACTACGGAAGCGTCTACGGAAGTGAGGGTGAGGGTGTCCGACGTGGAACTGGTGGTGCGCTCGACCAGAGTGGTCACCCCGGAAGGGACGAGGGCCGCTTCGGTCTCCGTCTCCGGCGGGAAGATCGTCGCTGTCGCTGCCCATGACGCCGAGGTGCCGGCCGGCGCCCGGCTCGAGGACTTCGGGGACCATGTCGTCCTCCCCGGCATCGTCGACACCCATGTCCACGTGAACGACCCGGGCCGTACCGAGTGGGAGGGCTTCTACACGGCCACCCGCGCGGCCGCGGCCGGCGGCATCACCACGCTCGTGGACATGCCGCTCAACTCCCTTCCGCCGACGACCACGACGGACAACCTCCGTACGAAGCAGGACGTCGCCCGCGCCAAGGCGCATATCGACGTCGGCTTCTGGGGCGGCGCTCTCCCGGACAACGTCCAGGACCTCAAGCCGCTGCACGACGCCGGGGTCTACGGCTTCAAGTGCTTCCTGTCCCCGTCCGGCGTCGACGAGTTCCCGCACCTCGACGGTGAGCAGCTCGCCGCCTCCATGGGCGAGATCGCCGGGTTCGGCGGCCTGCTCATCGTGCACGCCGAGGACCCGGGAGAGCTGGACTCGGCGCCGCACCTGAGCGGCCCGAAGTACCACGACTACCTGCAGACCCGGCCCCGAATCTCCGAGGACGTGGCCATCAAGGGTCTGATCGACACGGCGAAGCGCCTGAACGCCCGTGTCCACATCCTGCACCTCTCCTCGTCCGACGCCCTGCCGCTCATCGCCGCCGCCAAGGCCGAGGGTGTGCAGCTGACCGTCGAGACCTGCCCGCACTACCTCACGCTGACCGCCGAGGAAGTCCCCGACGGCGCCAGCGAGTTCAAGTGCTGCCCGCCGATCCGCGAAGGCGCCAACCAGGACCTCCTGTGGCAGGCGCTCGCCGACGGCACCATCGACTGCATCGTCACCGACCACTCGCCGTCCACCGCCGACCTCAAGACCGATGACTTCGCCACCGCCTGGGGCGGGATCTCCGGTCTCCAGCTGAGCCTCGCGGCCATCTGGACCGAGGCCAAGAAGCGCGGTCACACCCTCGACGACGTGGTGCGCTGGATGTCCGCGCGCACCTCCGCCCTGGTCGGTCTCGACCAGAAGGGCGCCATCGAGGCGGGCCGCGACGCGGACTTCGCGATCCTCGCGCCGGAGGAGACCTTCACGGTCGACGCGGCCGAGCTGCAGCACCGCAACAAGGTCACCGCGTACGCGGGCAAGACCCTCAGCGGTGTCGTGAAGTCGACCTGGCTGCGCGGGACACGCATCTACGCGGACGGCGAGTTCACCGAGCCCGCCGGCCGCCTTCTCGAAAGGAACAACTGACACCGTGGCGTCTGAAAAGACTGGCATACCTTCGTTCACCGGTAACGCGAACCCGTACGGCGGCGGCGACCCCTGGGCCGACTACCGCACCGCGGACTTCCCGTTCACGCAGTACGCCAACCTCGCCGACCGCACCCTCGGCGCCGGTGTCATCGCCGCCAACGACGAGTTCTTCGCGATGCGCGAGAACCTGCTCGTGCCCGAGGCCGCCGAGTTCGACCCCGAGCACTTCGGCCACAAGGGCAAGGTCATGGACGGCTGGGAGACCCGCCGCCGCCGCGGCGTCTCGGCCGAGCAGCCCTGGCCGACCGCCGAGGACCACGACTGGGCGCTCGTGCGCCTGGGCGCCCCCGGCGTGATCCGCGGCATCGTCGTGGACACCGCCCACTTCCGCGGCAACATGCCGCAGGCCGTCTCCGTCGAGGCCGCCAACTGGCAGGGCGCGCTCGCTCCCACGCCGGCGGAGCTCCTCGCCGACGACGTCAAGTGGACGACCATCGTTCCCCGTACGGCCGTCGGCGGCCACGCGGCCAACGGCTTCGAGGTCACCACCGAGCAGCGCTTCACGCACCTGCGCGTCAACCAGCATCCCGACGGCGGCATCGCCCGCCTGCGCGTGCACGGCGAGGTCGTGCCGGACCCCCGCTGGCTCGGCTCGCTCGGTTCGTTCGACGTGGTCGCCCTGGAGAACGGCGGCCAGGTCCTCGACGCCTCCAACCGCTTCTACTCCTCGCCCGTCAACACCATCAACCCGGGCCGCTCCCGCAAGATGGACGACGGCTGGGAGACCGCCCGCCGCCGCGACAACGGCAACGACTGGATCAACTACCAGCTCGTCGCCGAGTCCTCGATCCGCGCGGTCGAGATCGACACCGCGTACCTCAAGGGCAACTCGGCCGGCTGGGCCGCGCTTTCGGTGCGCTCCTCCGCGGACGCCGAGTGGCAGGAGTTCCTGCCGCGCACCCGCCTGCAGCCCGACACCTGCCACCGGTTCTTCCTCGACACCCCGGTGGTCGGCTCGCAGGTCCGCATCGACATCTACCCCGACGGCGGCTTCTCGCGCCTGCGCCTCTTCGGCTCCCTGACCGAGGACGGCACGGCGAAGCTGGCGGCCCGCCACCAGGAGCTGGGCGGCTGATCCCCGCCTCGTGACACTTGAGGCGCACCGGGAGGACAGCCCCGGTGCGCCTCATCTTTTCCGCCGCTGCTCCAGCGGCGTCATCTGCGTGCCTCCGTAACCCATTTGGGGATACGGGGACACGCCGCGTTCCTTCCCCGCTAGCGTTGATCGCCGGTTGTCGGTGCGCACTTGGGGGACCGCGGTGGCCGTCCTGCTCTACTACCCGTTGGTCAACCCGCCGACGGAGGTCGTCCACCAGTCGCTGCTGTACTGGGACGGGATCGCCTCGGTGGTGCCGGCGGATCCGGAGATCCGTGCGGCGGCGGTGGGCCCGGAGCTGCGGGAGCTGGAGGAGCGAGGGCTCTACACCCCGCTCACCGTCGTCGAGCGTCGGCTGTTGAGCGACCTGACCTCGCCGTACGACGGCCGCGTCACCTCATCCGGCGGCGACCACGCGTCCGTCCTCCGCCAGGAACTGGCGGCCATGGCCGCCCGCCCACGGACCCCGGTCCCCACCGATCCGCCCGACGGCATCCTCTACCGGACGAAGGCAAGTGGCTGGGTCGAGCGGTACCTGACGGGGCACGGCCTCGCCGTCCCGATCCCGGGCGACGACCGGCGGTTCGCCGTGGCCAGGGAGGTGCAGGAGCTGATCCTCTCGATCACCGCACGCGAGATCTCCGCACGCCGTGGCGACCGCGCCTTCTTCCCGTACACCGACAGCCGTACCGCTCAGCGGATGGCTCTGCGTCCCGTGGCCCGTGCGCGGACCCTGGCCTGGGAGATGGAACTCGGCGGACTTCTGCCGGTGCCCGCGCCCGGCACCCCCACCACCGAGGTCCTCGCCTTCCGCGAGAAGTACCGGGACGAACGTCTGCGGCTCATGCGGGCCGTGCACCGGATGCTGGGCGAACTGCGGCGCGACTACGAACACCCCGCGGACGTCTTCGCCCAACTGCGGGTGGAACTCGAACAGGCCACCGCGGACTACCAGTCGGCGGTACGCGCCGGCCGCACCGTCTGGGTCCACCGCTCGGTCACGGCCACGGTCGCCCTGGCCGCCGCGGCCGGCGGCGCGCTGCTCCTGCCCGACCTCGGTTGGCTCCTCGGCACCGTCGGCGGTTTCGCCCTCAATGTCGCCACCCGTGAGATCCGTCCGGTGCGGTCCCGGCGCCAGGAGCACGACTTCAGCTATCTGCATCGCGTACGCGGCACACTCGCGTGACACCTCAGGAGGCGGACAGGTATGGCACTGCAGCGCTATGGCGCCCGGTTGCGCGCCGGCCGGCCCTGGGCGGTCGACATCGCGGTCCCCGGCGGTGACCGGCCGCTGAGCTGCAACGTACTGGCCGAGGGGGACGCCCTGATCCTCGCCGACATCGACCTGGCGCTCGGGGACTTGGGCTTCGTACGAGCGGGATTCGTCGAGCCCGGGGCCCTCGTGGACGGCCTCGGGTTCGAGGTGATCGACTTCTGTCCGCAGGACGCCGATCCGGACGGCCCGTCCGCCGAACAGGCCGCCGCGGAACTGGCGTTGGCCCGCGGCACCAGGGCGGTCATCGTGAGCATCCCGGCCTGTGAAGCGGACCGGGTGCGCGAGACCCTGGCCGAGGTGCTCGGGCGCAGGAACAGGCAAGGGTCCTCGTCCAACGGCTCCCTGCGGTTCGTGGCCGACCGAGTCGACGCGGCCACGGTGGAGATGGTGCTCCCCGCCTCCCTGTACGAACGGGCCCTCGGCGCTTTGGAGAGGGCCGGCGCACACAGCGCGGACGCAGCCCGACGGGACCCGATCCAGCACCTCCTCGAGCTCGCCGGTGCGGGGGCGCGCCTGAGCAACGGCCCTTGGCCCGCCCCGCGCGAGGCGCTCCAGGCCGCCCTCCGCCAGGCCCTCGACCGGCCCGGGGCGGAGGGCCTGGCCGCCCGGGACGAACTGCTCGACGTCGTCGGCCGGTTCGTCGAGGTCCACAGGACCGCGACGCGGGCCGACGACGCCGAGCAGCGGCGACTCCAGGCCGGGCGGAACGGCCCGGACAGTCGTCACGCCGAGCAGAGCCCACTCGGCCGTCAGGCCGCGTGTCCGCCGTCCACGGACAGTTCGGTGCCGGTCACGTAGGACGCCTCCTCGCTCGCCAAGTACCGCACCATGGCGGCGACTTCACCCGACGTCCCGAACCGCCCGAGCGCCGTCATCGCGGCCTGCGGCTGCGCGTACGGCCCGGCGGCCGGGTTCATGTCCGTGTCGATCGGACCCGGGTGCACGATGTTCGCGGTGATCCCGCGCCCGCCCAACTCCCTCGCCAAGGCCTTGGTGAGCCCGGTCAGCGCGGCCTTGCTCATCGCGTAGAGCGTCCCGCCGGGCCCCGGCACCCGCTGGGCCATGCAGCTGCCGATGGTGATGATCCGGCCGCCGTGGCCGAGCCGTACGGCGGCGGCCTGCGACGTGAGGAACACCGAGCGGACGTTGACGTCCATCACCTGGTCCACCGTCTCGGCCGAGAAGTCCGCCAGCGGGCCGAGCGCACCGATGCCCACGTTGTTGACGAGGACATCCAGGCGTCCGAGCGCGGCGACCGTCCGCTCGACGGCGCCGACCGCCGCCGCCGGATCCGCCGCGTCGGCCCGCAGCGTGACCCCGCGCCGCCCGGTCGCCTCGATCTTGGCGACCACCTCGCGGGCGGCCTCCTCACCGTGCACATAGGTGATCGCGACATCGGCGCCTTCCTGCGCGAGGGCCAGCGCGATCGCCGCGCCGATCCCGCGGCTGCCACCGGTCACCAGAGCCACCTTGCCGTCCATGAGCCTTCTCCTTCACACGTCTTCCGAAGTGGTTACGTGTTCAAGTTCATCTCGCGGACGGCTTGGACGCTGGCGGGGATCGGACACCTAGTCCGAGGGCCGCGACGGTCCGCCGCCCCTCTGACCGACCGCCCTGTGAGACCCCTCTACCGGGGACGATCACGCACGGCTACCGTGGGCGCGCCCAGGTGAGAGCCGCCGAAGTCTCCACACCCTCCGGATCGTTGGAGACCCGCTCTTGTCGACGCTCACCGCGCCCGCCGTCCGCGCGCCCCGCCGCGCCTGGCTCACCGATCTGCCCGTGCTGCTCGTCGCCGTCGTCTGGGGCGCCAGCTATCTCGCGGCCAAGGGCATCACGACGAGCCACACCGTCATCGCGGTCCTGGTCCTGCGCTTCGCGCTCGTCCTGCCGGTGCTCGTCGTGGCCGGATGGCGCCGGCTGCGCGCGCTGCGGCCGGCTCAGGTGCAAGGAGCCGGTGTCCTCGGGCTGATCCTCGGCGGGATCTTCCTCCTGGAGACGTACGGCGTCGTCCATACGTCGGCGACGAACGCGGGCCTGATCATCAGCCTCACCATGATCTTCACGCCGCTCGCCGAAGCGGCCCTCAACCGGCGGACCCCGTCCCGCTCGTTCCTCGCCGCCGCGGGGCTCTCCGTCCTCGGCGTCGTCCTGCTCACGCAGGGCGGCGGTTTCACCTCGCCCTCGCTCGGCGACTTCCTGATCCTGCTCGCGGCCCTCGCCCGCACCGTCCATGTCCTGGCGATGGCCCGGATCCGAGCGGTCCAGGATGCCGATTCCCTTTCCCTGACGACCGTCCAGCTCGGCACGGCGGTGCTGCTTTTCGCCCTGCTCGCCGCCGCCGGAACGGGCGACTCGCCCTGGTCCGCGGCAGCGGACTTCGGACCGGCCGAATGGGCCGGCCTGGTCTTCCTCTCGGTCTTCTGCACGCTCTTCGCGTTCTTCGTCCAGATGTGGGCCGTCCGCAAGACCTCCCCGTCCCGCGTCAGCCTCCTCCTCGGCACCGAGCCCCTGTGGGCCGCGGCGGTGGGCATCGCGCTTGGCGGTGAACGGCTGGGTGCGCTCGGGTTCGTGGGCGCGGCACTGGTTCTTGCGGGCACCGCCTGGGGCCGTCGGGCGGCGTGAGGTGCTCGGGAACCGAAGCACCCGCCCCGGGCATCGTGCTGGGTAGCCGTTCACGGGAGAGATCATGATGGATGCCGATGTCGCGTACGACCTGAAGTTCCGCACCAAGGCCCAAAAGCACCGGGGTCGTGGGCTCGGCGTGCTGCTCGTGGCGGCGGCGCTGTGGATCTGGGCGGGCGCCCTGCTCGTTCTGCCGACGGATTCCGGGTACTCCCGGTGCGACGCGCCGGGCTTCGCCGACCGCGACAGCGCGAGCGAGCTCTGCGACTACGGTGCCGCGCTCGGTCTGCCCGTGCTCCTCATCGCCCTCGCCCTGCCGCTCGCGGTGATCGGCGCCGCGCTGTACGCGGCGGCCACCACCCGCCTGGACATGAGCGAGCACCTCGCCGCCATGCAGGAACTGGCCGCGCGGCAACGGCATGCGGGCTCGAGCGGGGACGCCGAGCGGCCCGAGAGCGGCTCTTGAGCCTGCCGTCGAACCCGCGCGGCCCGAGTGCGGCTCCTGAGCTTGCCCTCGAACCCGCGCGGCCCCGACGCCCTCCGCCCGCTCACCCCGACGGCGACACAAGACCCGTCTCGTACGCGATGATCACCAGCTGGACGCGGTCGCGTGCCGACAGCTTCGCCAGGAGCCGGGCCACATGGGCCTTGGCCGTCGCCACGCTGATGAACAGCTCGGCGGCGATCTCGGCGTTGGACAGGCCGCGCCCGACCAGGACGAGCACCTCGCGCTCCCGCCCGGTGACGCCCGCCAACTCGCGCTGCGGTCGGGCCTGTTCCGGCCGCGCGGCGAACTCCGCGATCAGCCGCCCCGTGACGCTCGGTGCGATCAGCCCGTCACCGCCCGCGACCACACGGACCGCGCTGAGGATGTCGTCGAGCGCCATGTCCTTGACCAGGAAGCCGGACGCGCCCGCCCGCAGCGAACCGTAGACGTACTCGTCCTCGTCGAACGTCGTGAGCATCAGGACGCGCGTGGCCGGGTGCGCGGCGGTGATACGGCCCGTCGCCTCGATCCCGTCCATGCCCGGCATCCGGATGTCCATGACGACGACGTCGGGCCGCAGCTCCCCGGCCAGCCGAACCGCCTCCGCGCCCGTGCCCGCCTCGCCGACCACCTCGATGTCCGGGGCGTCGGCGATCAGGACCCGCAACCCGCTGCGGACCAGCGGCTGGTCGTCGGCGAGGAGCACGCGTACGGCTGTCATCGGTACTCCAGGGGGAGATGGACGTATGCGGCTGTCATCGGTCCTCCGCGGGGAGATGGACACGCGCGGCTGTCATCGGTCCTCCGCGATGAGATCCACGCGTACGGCTGCCACGTCTGTCCTCGTTCCTCCGGCGGGCGATCCACGCGTACGTGTTCATCGTTCCTCCGCCGGAATCGGCAGCCGGGCCAGCACCCGGAATCCGCCCTCGGCGCGTGGCCCCGCCTCGAACGTGCCGTGCAGGAGTGTGACCCGCTCCCGCATCCCCACGAGCCCGTACCCGTCGCCGCCGAGCTTCGCGCCCCGCCCCTCGTCGGTGACGGTCACGGTGAGGGCCTCGGCGGCGAAGTCGACGGTCACCTCGCAGGCGGACACTTCCGCATGCCGTACGACATTGGTGACGGCCTCCTGGACGATCCGGTACGCCGAGAGCTCCAACTCCGGCGCCAGCACCCGCTGTTCGCCGACGCGCCGCAGATCCACCCGCACGCCCGCGTCCTGCGCGGCCGTGACGAGCCGGTCCAGATCGGCGAGCGCGGGAGCCGGATCCAGCGGGGCGCCCTCCGACCGGCGCAGGGCGCCCAGCATCCGGCGCAGGCCCGAGAGCGTCTCGCGGCTGGTGGACTCGATCGCCCCCAGGGCGTTGCGGGCCTCGGCCGGCTGGGTGTCGATGACCCGGCGGCCCACCCCCGCCTGGATCGCGATGATGCCGATGCTGTGCGCCACCATGTCGTGCAACTCCCGTGCGATCCGCAGCCGTTCGGCGGTGACCGCCTGCGCCGCGGCCTGCTCGCGCAGGGCACGGGCGTGCTCGCCGCGCTCGGCGACCGAGTAGCCGATCAGCCAGGCCGTGGCCAGTGCGAGCGTGAGGGTGAGCACGGTGCTCACCGTGATGTCCGCGCCCGAGCGGTAGTACGGGACCGCCGCGATCTGGGCGGCCAGCGCGAGCACACCCGCCACTACAGCCGACCGCCGCGGACGGGTCGCGGCGATGAAGCCCACCGCCAGATCGGTGAACAGGGCTTGCAGATAGGCGATCTGCCAGCCCTGCTGCTGGTCGCGGAACGGCGATCCGGCATGTGCCTGCGCGAACACCGTCGCCGCGAACGAGCCGACGACGAGCAGCAGGAGCGCGGGCTCCGGCCGGCGCCGCAGCAGCGGTACGACAAGGACCGCGAGCAGTGCGGAGGGGAGCAGGCGTGCGCCGGTCAGCTCGGGTTCGTTGAGCGCGGCGATGTAGAGGAGTACGGGGTAGGCGACCCCTGCGCCCCAGGCGAGCGCCCCGACGGCCACCTCGCGCCGGGACCGTACGGCAGGGGGCGGCGACGGGGTGCCGCTCACGCGGGGCCGTCCGGCGGGGTGGCTCTCATGGCGTGATCATAGGCAGGCGTCGGGCGGCCGGGCATCGGCCCGGCGGCGTACGCCTGTGGGCTACCGGGATCGGTTGCCGGAAGGTCGCCGGGGGCCTGTGTGGCCGCTGTGGCCGCCCCCAGGATCTGAACCAGGGGGCGGCTGTCGCGAGGGCGTCACGCCGGTGCGCGGACGTGACTCCCGGGTGCCGCCTGTGTGCCGCCCGTGCCCCGATGTCAGAGGGAGACCGCGACCGCGTTGTACGTGGTCTCGGGCGTCGGCGGTGTCGTGAAGCGCGCGTTGACCAGGTAGAGCCGCTCGCCGAAGCGGGCGGCGGTCGTGGGCACGTCGAAGCGCGGGTCCGTGATCGTCCTGCGCAGGGTGGCCGTGGTGACCCGCTCGTCGAGGTCCCAGACGCTGATCAGGTTGAGCCGGTTCTGCACCACGTACAAGGTGCGGCCGATGCGCCACAGGCCGTCGCCGTTGAGCACCGTGTCCTGGCCGACCAGTGCGATCTTCGTGGCGTGCCCCGTCCCGGGGTCGACGCGGTACAGCTCGCCCGGCGTGCTCTTCACCACGATCAGTCCGCGGCCGTCGGGTGTGCCGACGATCCCGTTGGCGTTGTTGACGTCGGGCAGCTGCACCCAGTCGCCGGTCAGCGGCAGGGTGCGGATCCCGCCGGTGCGCCCGCCTTGCGGTACGCCGTACAGGAACGCAGCGCGCGAGTCGGTGAACCAGGCGCGGTCGCCGAGGAGCGTCACGTCGTTGATGAAGTGGCCGCTCGCTTCGGACAGTCGGTGGGTGACCAGGAGCTCGCCGGTGCGGGCGTGGTGCACGCGCGCGACACCGGTGTTCCCGGCCACGTACAGGAGTCCGTCCCCGCTCACCTTCAGGCCGACGGAGATCAGGCCGGTGCCTCCGGGGAAGAGGATCTTCCCCTTGCCCGTGCGCAGGTCGGTGCGGTGGATCGCGCCGTTGGCGCGCGAGCCCGTATAGGCGTACGGGCCGCGGCCGATGGCGATGCCTTCGGGCAGCCAGCCGTTCGGGAGCGGGAACTCCGTCGGCCAGGTGCTCTTCGGGGCCGCCTGCGCCGTACCGGCGCCGGCCGTCACGGCCAGGGCGGCCGCGGCGGCGCCGCCGAGCACGGAGCGTCGGGAGGGGAGGAAGAGGGGCGAGTCGGTGGTCGGGCGAGGGTGAGGCGCGTTCATGGTGGGGCCTCCGCGGTGTCGTCGTGTGGGCAGCCGGACCTCAACTGCCGTGGCAGGAAAGCGAGTTAGCAAGCGCTTTCGCACGCTTCTCTCCGTCCTGCGCCCCGACCGCCTCCGTTGTCACACCGGGCGTGCCGTTCCGGCCACACGCCGCGACCCCTGGCGCGCCGTTCCGGCCACACGCCGCGACCCCTGGCCGTCGGCCCCCGGGTGTACGCCCCGGGGCTACCCGGACACGGCGAATGTGTCCGGCGGCCCGATGCCCGGCAGGGCCCCGCTCGGCGACCTTGGAGCACATGATCGAAGTCAGCGAACTCACCAAGCGCTACGGGGACACCACCGCCGTCCGCGCCCTCTCCTTCACCGTCCGCCCGGGCCATGTCACCGGCTTCCTGGGCCCGAACGGCGCCGGCAAGACCACCACCCTGCGCCTGCTCCTCGGCCTCAACACCCCCACCTCCGGCACGGCCACCATCGGCGGCCGGGAGTTCGGCGCCGCACGCCGCGGCCTGCGTCACGTCGGCGCCCTCCTCGACGCCCAGGACGTGCACGGCGGCCGCACCGCGCGCGCCCACCTCAAGGCCCTCGCCGCGAGCAACGGCATCGCGCGCCGCCGGGTCGGCGAGGTCCTCGGCGAAGTGGGTCTCGGGGAGGTCGCGGCCCGCCGGATCGGCGGGTTCTCGCTCGGCATGAAGCAGCGCCTCGGGATCGCCGCCGCGCTGCTCGGCGACCCGTCCGTGCTCGTCTTCGACGAACCCCTCAACGGGCTCGACCCGGAAGGGGTGCAGTGGCTGCGCGCCCTCCTGCGCCGCCTCGCCGCCGAAGGCCGTACGGTCTTCGTCTCCAGCCATCAGATGTCCGAAATGGAGCTCTGCGCCGAGCAGTTGGTCGTGATCGGCCGCGGTGAGCTGATCGCCGCGGAGAGCCTCGCCGCCTTCGCGGCCCGCGCCACGCGTCAGGGTGTACGGGTACGGACGCGCGATCCCGGACGGCTGGCGGCAGCGCTGCGCGCGGACGGCGCCGAGGTGGTGTCCGGGGAGCGGGAGCTGACCGTCACCGGCGCCGCGGCCGAGCGCATCGGGGAGCTCGCGCTGCGCGAGGGCGTGGTGCTCAGTGAACTCGCGCCGCAGAAAGCCTCGTTGGAGCAGGCCTTCATGGAACTGACCGCCGACAGCGTCGACTACCTCGCGGGAGAGCCCCGATGACCACCGCCGTACCGCAGGCCGCCGCCCCGGCGCGGTTCCGTCATCTCCTCACCGCCGAGTGGATCAAGCTCTGGTCGCTGCGCTCCACCTACTGGGTGCTCGGTGCCGGAGCACTGACCGTCGTCGGGATCAACGCGAACTCCGCGTACTCCAACGCCGACCGCCTCTCGCGGATGCCCGCGGAGCCGTCCGCCCCGCCGCCGGGCATGCCCGAGAAGCCGTTGATGGCCTTCGACGCCCTGCACACCGCCTTCCTCGACCCCGCCTGGCAGATCTTCATGGTCGTGGCCTGCAGCGTCGGCGCGATCGCGGTGTTCGGCGAGTACACCAGCGGCGTCATCCGTACGACGCTGACCGCCGTGCCCGACCGGCGCGCCGTCATCCTCGCCAAGGCCGCCGTGGTGACAGGGGTGATGACGGTGCTCGGCGCGGTGGTCGCGTGCGCCGGCCTCCTCCTGACGCAGTTCCTGCTGCGCGACCACGGCGGTGTCTCCCTCGCCGACCCCGACGCCCTGCGGGCCGTCGCCGGCTCCGCGCTGCTCGCCCCGCTGTGCGCGCTGGTCGGCATGGCGATCGGCGCTCTCGTACGGCATGCCGCGGGCGCGATCGTCGGGGCGATCCTGACGCTGCTGCTCCTGCCGGCGCTGTTCCAGGGCGAGACCTACCGCTGGGTCGCGGAGATCGGCAACGCGATGCCGCTGAGCGCATGGGAGGCGCTCACCGGAAACCACTGGGGCGGGGGCAGGTATCCGGTGACCGTGGCGGAGGCGTGGGTGGTCTACACGGCGTGGGCGGCCTGTGCGCTGCTCGTGGCGGTCGAGGCCGTACGGCGGCGGGATGTGTGAGGGCGGGCGGCGCGTGAACTCCCCGGCAGTGTCCGGAAGTTGACGCGCCGCCCGCGGCGGCCGGGAGCCGAGGCGCAGGCCTCGCCCTCGCGGCGCCCGGAAGTTCAGGCGTCGTGCCTCGCGGCGCCCGGAAGTTCAGGCGTCGTGCCTCGCGGCGCCCGGGAGCCAGGCGGATCACCGCTCCAGGTGCATCCGCCGCCCCTCCCACCGCCGCCGCAGCCAGCGGTCGTGGCTCGCCACGACGATCACGCCGGGGCCGGAGCCCAGCGCATCCTCCAGTTCATCGCACAGGACGGGGGAGAGGTGGTTGGTCGGCTCGTCGAGCAGCAGCAGCCGCGGTGGACGGGCCACCAGCAGCGCCAGGGCCAGGCGGCGGCGCTGGCCCACGGACAGCTGCCCGGCGGGCTTGTCCAGATCCGCCTCGGCCAGCAGGCCCAGGGAGCCGAGCGGTACCTTTTCGGCGCGCGCCGGGCCCAACTCCCGCTCGTAGACGGCCCGGGCGGTGCGGTCGGGGCGCGCGAACACGGTGTCCTGGGCGAGCATCCCGACCGTGAGGTCCGGCTGCCGGTACAGCTCACCCTCGGCAGGGAGCCGTCCCGCGAGCACGGCGAGCAGCGTGGACTTGCCCGCACCGTTGCCTCCCGTGACCAGCAGCCGGTCCGTCTCCCGCAGGTCCAGGTCCACCGCCGCGAGCCGCCCGGGCACCCGCACTTGACGCAGGGACACGAGCGGACGGTCCTCCGCCGGAGCGGCCGGAGCGGCCGGGGTCGCCGAGGTCTCGGGGGCCGGCGAATCCGCCGAAACCCCCACCCCCTCCACCGCGCCGCAGGTCGCCAGTTCCCCGCCCGAGAACCGCAGCGGGCGCGGCGGCTCGGCGACCCGGGTGCGCTCCAACTCCTCCAGCCTGCGGGCCGCATTGCGGACCCGGCGCGAGATCTGGTGCTGTACCCGGCCCGCCCGGCGCCCGTACCCCATCTTCTCGTTGTCGGTGCGCCAGCGGTTCGGTGCGACCCGGTGCGCGGTCACGCCCGCCGAGTGCCGCAGCTCGCCCAGGAGTTCCTGTTCCTCGGCGAACCGCCGCTCCCAGCGCTCCCGTTCGGCCCGCTTCTCGGCGAGATACGCGCTGTAGCCGCCGCCGAACCTGACCGGCCCGTCCACCGCCGGATCGAGGTCGATCAGATCGGTGCAGACCGCGTCAAGGAACGCACGGTCATGGCCGGCGGCAAGCACCGTGCCGGGCAGCGAGCGCAGTTGCTCCTCCAGGAATGCGGCCGCGCCGTCGTCCAGATGGTTCGTCGGCTCGTCGAGCAGCAGCGCCGAGGGCCGCCGTACGAGCAGCGCGGCCAGCGCGAGGCGGCCGCGCTGCCCGCCGGAGAGCGAACCGAGCGTACGGTCGCGGCCGAACCCGCCGAGCCCGAGACCGTCGAGCACGAGATCCGCACGGCGGTCGGCGTCCCAGGACTCACGGTCCTGGGCCTGCTCGAGCCTTTTGCCGTACGCGTCGAGCAGCAGCGGATGTTCGGGATCCTCCTCCGGGAGCCGGGCAAGTTCCTCGCCGAGCCGTTCGAGTTCGGCGAGATCCTCGCGGGCCTCGCGCAACGCCTCGTCAAGCACGGTGGCGATGGTCGACTCACTGTCGTACGGCAGTTCCTGGTGCAGAAAGCCCAGGTCGGCGGGGCGTGTGACACTGCCGGAATCGGGTTCGTCCACGCCCGCGAGCAGGCGGAGGAGCGTGGACTTGCCGACGCCGTTCTCACCGATCAGGCCGATGCGGTGGCCGGGCGAAGCGGTCAGTGAGATGCCGTCGAGGATGCGCCTCCCGGCGAGGTTGCGGACGAGTTCGTGGGCGATCAGAGCGGTCTTGGGCATCGGACACCATCCAAGGTGGGAGCCGTACGGCCCGCCGGGCAAAGCGGCCTCGGGCGCGGGCCACTGCACACGCCGACGGCTCACACAGCGGGAGCTCCCGTTTCGGTGAGGGTCCCGTCGGCCAGCCGCAGCCAGCGGTCCACGCCGATCTCGGCGAGGAAGCGCTCGTCATGGCTGATCACCATGAACGCGCCCTGATACGAGGTGAGCGCGCTCTCCAACTGGCCCGCGCCGACCAGGTCCAGGTTGTTGGTGGGCTCGTCGAGCAGCAGCAACTGAGGTGCGGGTTCGGCGCACAGCACACAGGCCAGGGTGGCGCGCAGCCGCTCGCCGCCGGAGAGCACTCCGACCGGCAGATGGGCCCCCGCACCACGGAACAGGAAGCGCGCGAGGAGGTTCATCCGCTCCGCGGCGGGCCGCTCCGGTGCGAACGCGGCGAAGTTCTCCGCCACCGTACGGTCCGGATCCAGCAGATCGAGGCGCTGTGAGAGATAGGCGATCCGGCCGTCGGCCCGCTTGATCTCCCCGCTGTCCGGGGCGAGTTCACCGGTGATCAGCCGCAACAGGGTGGTCTTGCCGGCGCCGTTGGGTCCGCTCAGCGCGATGCGCTCCGGCCCGCGGACGGTCAGATCCACACCCCCGGGAGCGAACACGGCCTCGTCCCCCAGCCGGACCTGCATCTGTTCACCGAGCAGGAGCGTGCGTCCGGCGGGCACCTGCGTATCGGGCAGGTCCAGGACCAGACGCTGCTCGTCCCGCAACGCACGCCCCGCCTCGTCGAGCCGCGCCTTGGCCTCGCCGACCCGCGAGGCGTGCATCTGCCCGGCCCGGCCCGCGGACTCCTGTGCGCCGCGCTTCATGTTCCCGGCGAAGATCCGGGGCAGCCCGGCGCTCTTGAGGTTCTTCGCGGCATTGCTCGCCCGCCGCTCGGCGCGCTCACGGGCCTGCTGAAGCTCCCGCTTCTCGCGCTTCAGCTCCTGCTCGGCGCTGCGCACGTTCTTCTCGGCGACCTCCTGCTCGGCCCGTACCGCTTCCTCGTACGCGGTGAAGTCACCCCCGTACAGGCGTAGTTCACCGCTGCCGAGTTCGGCGATGCGCTCCATGCGGTCGAGCAGCGCACGGTCGTGGCTGACCAGGAGCAGGGTGCCGGAGAAATCCTCGAGGGCGTGGTGGAGGTGGTGCCTGGCCTCGGTGTCGAGGTTGTTGGTGGGCTCGTCGAGCAGCAGGACGTCGGGCCGCTTCAGGAGCTGGGCGGCGAGTCCGAGCGAGACGACCTGGCCGCCGCTGAGGGTGCCGAGGCGGCGGTCGAGGGCGAGTGAGACCAGGCCCAGGCGGTCGAGCTGCGCGCGGGTGCGCTCCTCGATGTCCCAGTCGTCGCCGATGGTGGTGAAGTGCTCCTCGTCGACATCCCCGGACTCGACGGCGTCCAGGGCGCGGATCACTTCGGCGATGCCGAGCACCTCGGCGACCGTGAGACTGCCGGTGAGAGGAAGGCTCTGCGGGAGATAGCCGAGGGTGCCGCCGACCGACACCGACCCGGAGGCGGGCCTGAGTTCACCGGCGATCAGCTTGAGCAGGGTGGACTTGCCCGCGCCGTTGGGGGCGACCAGGCCGGTGCGGCCGGGCGTGACGGTGAACGACAGATCCTGGAAGACCGGGGTGTCGTCGGGCCAGGAGAAGGAGAGGGAGGAGCAGACGACGGAGGCGTCGAACATGGAGAGGTGACCTCATGCGGCGTACGGGCAGCAGGCAGACCACTGCCCTGGGCAGATGGGGGAAAGGGGTACGACGGGACGGACCCGCGTCGGCGGCGCTCCTGTGCGCCGGCCGGGGGCCGTCAGCTCCGGATCTCACCCGGAGATGTCGTCGTCACCCGCCACGTCTGCCACTCCTTGTTGCGCGATCAACGTCCCCGTCAGCGTAACAGCCGGCGCCGCGGTGGCGCGATGTGCCAACGCGGTGAGGGTGAACTCCCGGAGAATTCACAGGAGTTCACCGCCTTGGCGTTGACACCTCAGGGTCTACGCGCGTCATCCTGAGGGGCATGCGAATCCCCCCACGTATCACCGCAGCCCTGACCCTGTCCGCCGCGCTGCTCCTCGGTGGAGCGGCCCCGATGGCCACCGCGGCCACAGCGGCGCCCACGCCCGCCCCGGTCGCCGGCGCCTTCACCGCCGCCGCCGTCGGCGACATCTGCTACTCGGCGCTGCCGAGCCAGGCCCACGACACCCTGGACCTGATCGAGGCCGGCGGGCCCTTCCCGTATCCGCAGGACGGCACCGTGTTCCAGAACCGGGAGGGCCTGCTGCCCGGCCAGTCCTCCGGCTACTACCACGAGTACACGGTGGAGACCCCCGGCTCCCCCGACCGCGGCGCGCGCCGCATCGTCACCGGTGAGGAGCAGCAGGAGGACTACTACACCGCCGACCACTACGCGTCGTTCGACCTGGTCGACTACGCCTGCTGACCCCGCCGGTGCGGCGGCCGGGGGCGCGGTTCAGGACTTCGCGCTCTCGGCCGCCGCGAACAGCGCCACGGAGAGCGCGATGGCCGAGATGCCGGCGTAGAGCTCCCATCCGTCGAAGAAGCTCAGCCGCTGGATGAAGCCCCACCGCACCCAGTGGAAGAGCTCGTAGACCACTGCGCCCACGCCCTGGAAGAGCAGGATCGCGCCGAGAAACTGCAGAAGACCTTTCATGGGGACGAGCCTGCACGCGCGAGTAGGGAGCGGGCATCGGCCGACGGGCGAGAGCGCCATGGCCGAAGGTCGGTGCGGTCGAGACTTTGGTCTACGGCAGGCCTCGGGAGACCCCGCAGGCGCCGATACCTGCGTAAATTTATCGACTATGAGCTGGAGCAAGAGCAGGTCGCCGTCCGCGGACGCACCCTCGCCGCGCGACTACCGCTGGCCCAGCCTGCTGCCCTCGGCGGTCGCCGACGAGTTCGACCCGGACCGGGCCGCGCGCAACGGCGGCAGGCCCCGGCGTACCGCCCGGGACTGGATCGTCGACTTCCTCTGCTTCCTCGTCGCCGTCTTCATCGGCATGATCGGCGCGGACGCCATCAGCAAGAACCCGAACGTCTCCGAGAACATCGCCCACCTCGACCAGCTGATCGGCGCCGTCGCCTGCGCCGCGGTCTGGCTCCGCCGCCGCTGGCCGGTGGGCCTCGCGATCGCGATGATCCCGGTGAGCGTCCTCTCGGACACGGCGGGCGGCGCCTCGGCGGTCGCCCTGTTCACGCTCGCGGTGCACCGCCCCTTCCGGTACGTCGCATGGATCGGCGGCATCATGACCGCGCTGGTCCCGTTCATCTACGTGCTGCGCCCCGACGCGGACATCCCCTACGGGGTGGCCGTCGCGCTGGCCGTGATGCTCAGCCTGACCGTGGTCGCCTGGGGCATGTTCGTACGCTCCCGTCGCCAGCTCCTGCTGTCGCTGCGCGACCGTGCGCTGCGGGCCGAGACGGAGGCCGAGCTGCGGGCGGAACAGGCCCAGCGCCTGGCCCGCGAGGCGATCGCCCGCGAGATGCACGATGTGCTCGCACACCGGCTCACCCTCCTGAGCGTGCACGCCGGCGCCCTCGAGTTCCGCCCCGACGCCCCGCAGGCCGAGGTCGCCCGGGCCGCAGGGGTCATCCGCGACAGCGCACACGAGGCGCTACAGGATCTGCGCGAGATCATCGGCGTGCTGCGGGCCAACGAGCCGGCCGAGGAGTCGGGGCGGCCCCAGCCCACCCTCACCGAGCTCGACCAGCTCGTCGCCGAATCCCGTGAGGCCGGCATGGAGGTCCGCCTCGACAGCGGCGTCGAGGACCCCAAGACCGTCCCCGCCGCCACCGGCCGCAACGCGTACCGCATCGCGCAGGAGGCCCTGACCAACGCCCGCAAGCACGCGCCCGGCGCCGAGGTCGCCATCAGCGTGACCGGCGCCCCGGGCCAGGGCCTCACTCTCGACATCCGCAACCCACCGCCGCCCGGTGAGGTGCCGCACGTCCCCGGTTCGGGCCAGGGGCTGATCGGTCTCACCGAACGGGCCACCCTCGCCGGCGGGCGCCTCGACCACGGCGAGGAGGCGGACGGCGGCTTCCGGGTCCACGCATGGCTCCCGTGGCTGGAGCGCTGACCTCACCACCGTGCGCTACGGCCGCACCGACCGCCAGATCCGGTCCGGCAACTCCCGTACCGCCTCGTCGAGATCGAGCTCCGCGAAGGTGTGCGTCAGGGACCGCCGAGCCGTCTCGATGACCGGCCCGAGCACCAGGATCTCGAGCAGCGGCTCCGGCAGCGGCGCGATCTCCCCGGCCTCGATCCGCGGCGCCATCCACGCGGCGATCCGCCCGAACTTCTCGTCCTTCAGCGCCCGGATCTCCTCGGCGTGCGTGGCCAGATGACCCGAGTACGAGGAGGCGTGCAGGAACAGCGCGGCGTCCCGGTGCTCCTGGATGAACCGCAGATACGTCCGCACCAGCGCCTGGATCCCGGTCCTCGTGGTGCGCGTGCGGTACAGCGCGTCGATCATCTCGTCGCAGACCTGCGCCATGCAGCGGCAGTACAGCGCGGCCGCGAGCCCGCCGAAACTGCCGAAGTGGTGGTAGAGACTGCCGAGGCTCACCCCGCTCGCCGACGTGACCGCGCCCACCGTGAACCCCTCATGACCGTGCTCGGCGTACACCCGCAGTGCACAGGTCAGGAGATGGTCCACGGTGGCCGCGCCACGCTGCTGTTTGGGGGACATCGGCCTCCTCAGCCGGCCGGCGCTGCGCCGAACGCGGCGGCCAGGTAGGGCGGTTCGAACTTCGAGTAGGGCGGTCTGATGTACAGCTCGGCCGTGAACAACCGGCCGTTCGCGTAACGGAATTCGACCGTTCCCGGTGAGAAGTGCCGCAGGACCGAGGCGCCTTCGTCATCCGGGGACACGCTGAGGTAGACCGACTGCTTGAAGGTCCGCCCATCGATCCTGACCACCTGCCCAGGAGTGCTGGTCGACCCCATCCTGTACGCGAGCAGATCACGTCCGTCCATGCGGAGGAGCAGCAAAGGTGTCTTGCCGCCGGAGTCCGCACGCTGCCCCGTGGCCTTCCCGGTCGCCAGGTCGTACGAGACAATCTCGTTCACCGCACCGACCTTGCCGGACTCGGAGCGTGGCGCGGTCGTCAGATACAGCCGGTCGTTGCCCACCGCCAGCGCCGGGCACTCGGACTGCGCCTCGATCGTGCAGGTCTTCATGGTGCGTCCCGGATCCACCGCGATCTTGCTGCGCAGGGTCCCCTTGCGCCGGTCGATCGAGAAGAAGTCCGTGAGCTTCATCTTGTCCGAGAAGGCCGCGACGACCAGCGGATCGGAGGAAGCGATCTTCGCGAAACCGAGATCGGGCGGCATCTTGTACGTGAAGCGGGGCCGGCCGCCGTCGGACAGGAGCTGCACCTGTGCGCGCTGGTCGCCTTCCTGGCCGCAGACCTGCAGAGCGACGAGATCCTCGCCGCCTCCGTACGCCATGTCGTAGCAGGGTTTTCCGGGCTGGGGCTGCCAGCGCAGCTTGCCGGTCGCGAGATCGAAGGCGGCACCGCCGTCGTCTCCGGCGACGGCCACCTTGCCGGCGCCGACCGCGATCTGATGGAAGACCTGCTTGCCGCCGGAGATCTTGACGCTGTCGCGCCACAGCAGCATCCCGGCGTTCAGATCGAGCGCGGCGACCTCCGTGCACGGCTTGTACTTGCCGTCCTCGCCCGGCATCCCGTCCTGGAACAGAATCCCGGTGCGCCCCTCGTCCAACTGCTGCGTATAGCCGCAGACCTGGCCCCCGAGCGCGATCTCCCAGACCTGCCGGCCGCTCTTCACATCGAAGCCGACGACCTTCCCGATGCCGGTCTTCACATACGTGTCCTCGGTGACCCAGGAGCCGGGCGCCACGAAGAAGTCGCCCTTGCCGACCGGGGGATCGGGCACCTCGAACAGCAGCCCGGCCTTGGTGTCGGCCGGCTTCTTCTCCGTGCCGGGCCCGTCGAACCTGGCCTCCTGCTGCTTGTCGTCGGCAGGAGCTTCGTCGTCACCGCCCAGACCGAGCCAGACCCCGCCGCCCACGAGCAGTGCGAGGGCGACGGCGGCGGCGACGATCCACCGCAGGCGGCTGTGCGCGGGGCGGCGGTCCGGGGCGGGCGGCCCAGGAGGTGGGGCCGCCAGGAAGGGCGGGGGCGTCACCGGGGGGCCGAAACCGGGCGGCGGAGGCGGCTGGCTCATGAGGCACTCCCGTAGGAAAGCAGCCGTGCCTGTTCACCCGCGTCGTCGCCGGAGAGCAGGGAGTTCGACAGGAAGAACCGGCCGCCGTGGTAGGCGTACACGCCCGCCATCGCCTCGTACTCGAGCGGCATTGCCGTCTTTCCGAACTTCAGCACCGTCTTGGGTGTGCCGCCCTTCGGCCCGATGCGTACGATCCGGCCGGGCATGTCCGGCCTGCCCTTCACGTACGCGATCAGCGAGGATCCCGAGGCCACGACCGGCAGGTACTCCCGCTTTCCTTCGGGCACCGAGGCCCACTTGACCTTGCCGGTGCCGAGATCGAAGGCGACGATCCGTGTCGGGCCGAGAGCCTCCGGGTCGGCCGACTTGGTCGCCAGGTAGAAGGTGTCCTTTCCGGCGACGCCGCCGATGCAGTTCTGCGTGCCGCGCCCCGAGTCCCCGGCGCCCGCACAGACATCGAACTTGAACTTGCCGCCGTTGAGCGACGACCGCAGTTTGCCCTTGCCCGTCAGGGCGATCAACGACCAGTTGAACTGGTCGGCGGACTCATGGACGGACACGACCAGCGGGTTCACTGAGTAGACCTTGCCGAACTTCCAGGGCATGACCTTCTTGGTCTTCTTGTCCTTGAGCTGGTAACGCCACCTGATCTTGCCGGACTTGGGGTCGACCTCCTTGATCTGCCCGATCACGTCCTTCTTGCCCATGCACCAGTCGAGGACCAGGAGCTTGGGGCCGCCCGCGACGTCATTCGGGTAGCAGCCGCCCGTCTTCTCCTTGCCGAGCCTGAACAGCGGCTTGCCGTCGGAGACTTGGTAGGCGTCGGCCATCATGTTGCGGCCCACCGTCACCGTGTTCCCGGTGATGGCCAGGTGGATGATGATCGTGCTGTCCTCGGAGCCCTTCTCCTCGAGCTTCTTGCGCCAGCCGCCGGCCCCCTTCTTCAGATCGATCATCTGCAGGTGGTTGCAGGTGCCCTTCGATTTGCCGGGATCGCGGTACGCGACGACCACCTTGCCGTCCGTCGTGGGATTCACCGGGGTGTCGCAGACCTCGGCGGGCAGTGGAATGCTCCAGGCCTTGGTGCCGTCGGCGACCTTGTACGCGGTCACCTCCCGGTACAGGGCCTGGACCACGAGTCCGTCGGTGAACCACAGATCATGGGCCAGGGAGTTGCCGCCCGGCAGATCCTGCTCGTTCTTCGCGTACCAGGCCTTCGCCTCGCCCTTCGCCAGGCCCGCGTTGATGTCCTCGGGCAGCGCGGGCCCCGTCGGCTTCGGCTTGCCCGGCGTGGCCGACTCGGACGGCTTCTTCGCGTCCCCGTCGGCCACACCGGGCCGCGGCTTCTTCCCGTCCCCGTCGCCGCCGAGCGCGTACACCCCGGAGCCGACGAGCAGCAGTGCCGCGACGGCCGCACCGGCCACGAGCACCGTCCGGCGCTCCCAGCGCGGCATCCGCGAGGCCAGGCTGCGCCTTGGCCGGCTGTTGCTGTGCGAGAACTGGGACAGTGGCTGTGCGTCAGGACCGCGCTCCGGCGGTGGCGGCGGCTGGCTCATCGATGGATCCCCCACGTGGTCAACTCCCCGTTTCTGGAAGTAATTTCCAGAAGTTCGTTCTGGTCGACGGTCAGAGTAGCGACCTCGCGCGGACAGAGTGGTCCGTTCACGAGGGGATACCGTGGTCGCCATGAACGTGATCCGTCTGCTTCTCGTCGACGACGACCCCCTGGTCCGGGCCGGGCTCTCCTTCATGCTCGGCGGCAGCGAGGACATCGAGATCGTCGGTGAGGCGGCGGACGGCAGCGAGGTGGCCGCGCTCGTGGACCGCACCCGGCCCGATGTGGTCCTGATGGACATCCGGATGCCCGAGGTCGACGGCCTTGCCGCCACGGAGGAGCTGCGGGCCCGCAAGGACGCCCCGGAGGTCGTCGTGCTCACCACGTTCCACGCCGATGATCAGGTGCTGCGGGCGCTGCGCGCGGGCGCGGCCGGCTTCGTGCTGAAGGACACTCCGCCCGCCGAGATCATCGCGGCGGTACGCCGGGTCGCGGCCGGGGAACCGGTGCTCTCGCCCGCGGTCACGCGCCAGCTGATCACGCAGGCGGCGAGCCCGGACGCGTACGGCGGACGGCGGCAGACGGCCCGTGAGCGGATCACCGCGCTCGCCGAACGGGAGCGGGATGTCGCCGTCGCGGTCGGCCGGGGGAAGTCCAACGCGGAGATCGCACAGGAGCTCTTCATGAGCGTCGCCACCGTGAAAGCCCACGTCAGCCGCATCCTCACCAAACTGGACCTGAACAACCGCGTCCAGATCGCCCTGCTCGCCCACGACGCGGGGCTTCTGGAGGACTAGGCGCGTCCGCCGGGGTGCGCGGTGCCGGACCGCCCGGCAGTATCGGCGCATGGGGACACAACCGCGCATCGTGGAGCGGTCCGCGCAGCCGTTCGTCGGCGTCCGGGGCCGCGTGACCTGGTCGACCTTCGGTCTGATCGCCGACCGGCTGCCCGAGATCGTCGGCCTGCTCGCCGAGCGGGGCGTCGCACCGGTCGACGGACCGTTCTTCAAGTACGAGCTGATCGACCCCTCGGACCTGGAGCGGGAGCTCGAGGTGGTGGCCGGGGTACCGGTCCACGAGCGTGTACGCATCCCGTCCGCCGATGTGTTCGCGGGCACCCTGCCCGCGGGGCGGTATGCGACGGTCCACCACATCGGCCACCCCGACAAACTGCTCGGCGTCGCCGCCTCCCTGCTCAAGTGGGGACACGCCAAGGGCATGAGGTGGGACATGGCCCGTACCGACGAGGGTGAGGTGTGGGGCTGCCGGCTGGAGAGCTATCACACCGATCCGCGTCTGGAGCCGGACCTGGAGAAGTGGGAGATAGAGCTCTCGTTCCGGCTCGCGGATGACCAGGTCACCGCGGTGCGGTCAGGCCATTAGGTCATCGCGGTGCCGTCAGGGCGTCACGGGGGTGCGCGCACCGTCGAGGAAGACGGCGAGACCCGTGTCGAAGTCCATGGCGGAGGGCACGAACAGCAGTGTCTCGTCCGGGGCGACGTAGACCTTGCCCCCACCGCGTCCGCGCTGGACGACGCACACCCCCGCGCCGTCCGCCAGCTCGATGACGTTCGGTTCCGCGCCCTGCGTGGGTGCGCCGAGAAACGCGATGCCGACCCTGGCCAGGTGTTCCGGTCCCATGGCCCGCACCTCAGTCGGTCTCGATGCCACGCGCGGCGAGCCGCTCCCGCTTGTCCGGTGCGCGGAGCGTGCCGTCGTCCACGAACGTGACCCGCTTGAGGTTGGGGAGCAGGGCGAGGTCGTCCAGTGAGCGGATGTCGAAGAGCTCGTCCTCGCCGCCCCAGGCCGGCGCGCAGTGCCAGTAGATGTCCAGGCCCGCGTCGAAGCAGAGTTCCTCGACGCCCGCGAGCAACTCTTCGCCGATCTCCAGGGCCTCGAAGTACCGGCGGGACACGTCGAGGACCTCGAGGTCGAGCTCGTTGCGGAGCACATAGGACGCGGGGTCGCCGATCCCCTGCTCCTGCATGCGGGAACCGAGGTCGTACGCGGGGGTGAGGACCCGCTGCCCGTACATGAGCTCGTCTATGACGACCAACTTGAAGTTGAAGTCCTTGAATTCGGCCATGCCGGGATGTCTATCACGGGCCTGGCGTGGCTCCGGAAGGCGGGAGCAGCACGGCAAGGATGGGCCGCCACCCGTACGGCGGCGGCCCATCCGCTCGGCTCACGCCGCCTTGCGCCCACGTGCCCGGTGCCCCGCGATCAGCTCCGCGTACCGCCGGCCGCTGCCCTTGACGGTGCGCCGCTGCGTCGCGTAGTCGACGTGGACGAGTCCGAAGCGCTTGTCGTAGCCGTACGCCCACTCGAAGTTGTCGAGCAGCGACCACGCGAAGTACCCGGCCAGCGGTGCGCCGCCCGCGACCGCGCGGGCGCAGGCCGCGAGGTGCTCCTCCAGGTACCGGGTGCGCTCGGGGTCGAGCACGCTGCCGTCGGGGCCCGGGGTGTCCACGTACGCGGAGCCGTTCTCCGTGACGTACAGCCTGCGCGGTGCGTACTCGCGGGTGACCCGCAGCAGGATGTCCTCCAGGCTCTGGGCGTGCACCTCCCAGTCCATGTACGTGGTGGGCGCACCCTCGACCGGCACCTGCCGCGCGAAGGGGGCGGGTCCGGTGGGGTCGTCCTCGACGACCTGGCGGAAGTAGAAGTTCACGCCGAGCCAGTCGAGTGGCGCGGCGATCAGCTCCAAGTCGCCCTCCTTGACCGGAAGTTCGACGCCGTACACATCCAGCATGTCCTGCGGGTAGCCGCGCCCGAAGACCGGGTCGAGCCACCAGCGGTTGGTGTGGCCGTCCGCGCGCCGTGCCGCCTCGACGTCCTCGGGGCGGTCGGAGGCCGGGACGATCGGGCTGAGGTTGTTCACGATGCCCACCCGTGCGCCGGGGACTGTCGCACGCAGCGCCTGCGTCGCGAGGCCGTGGCCGAGGTGCAGATGGTACGAGGCGCGGACGGCCTGTTCGAGATCCCTCACGCCGGGGGCCATCCGGCCCTCCAGGTGGCCGATCCACGCCGAGCAGAGCGGCTCGTTGAGCGTGCACCAGTCCTTGACCCGGTCGCCCAGTTTCTCGCCGAGCACCGCCGCGTACTCGGCGAACCGCTCGGCCGTACCGCGCTCGGGCCAGCCGCCGCGGTCCTGCTGCCACTGCGGCAAGTCCCAGTGGTACAGGGTGAGATGAGGGGTGATGCCCGCCTCGCACAGGCCGTCGACCAGCCGGTCGTAGAAGGCGAGGCCCTCGGCGTTCACCACGCCGTCGGCGCCCGGTACGACGCGCGGCCAGGCGACCGAGAAGCGGTAGGCGTCCGTGCCGAGTTCACGCATCAGGGCGAGGTCCTCGGGCCAGCGGTGGTAGTGGTCGCAGGCGACGTCACCGTGGTCGTTCCCGTCGATCTTGCCCGGCGTATGGGAGAAGGTGTCCCAGATCGAAGGGGAGCGGCCGTCCTCGGCGACGGCGCCCTCGATCTGGTACGCCGAGGTGGCCGTCCCCCAGACGAAGTCCGCGGGCAGGGGGCGAAGGTCGTCAGCCGAAGTCACGAAGTGCCTTTCGCGTAAGGAGAGTTGACAGCAGACGCAGGATCGTCACTTCACGGCCCCTGCCGTGAGACCGGCGACGAGATAGCGCTGGAGCAGCAGGAACCCGGCGACCACCGGCACGCTGACGACCAGCGAGGCGGCCATGACCTGGTTCCAGTAGACGTTGTTCTCGGTGGCGTACGCCTTGAGGCCGACCGAGAGGGTGCGGGTGGTCTCGTTGGTCATCACCGAGGCGAAGAGCACCTCGCCCCACGCGGTCATGAAGGCGTACACGGCGACCGCGACGATCCCCGGGACGGCGGCCGGTACGACGACACGGAACAGTGCGCCGAGCGGACCGCAGCCGTCCACCATGGCGGCCTCGTCCAGGTCGCGCGGGATGGACGAGAAGTACCCGATCAGCATCCAGATCGAGAACGGCAGCGAGAACGTCAGATACGTGAGGATCAGGCCGCCGCGCGAGCCGTACAGCGCGATCCCGGTCTGGTTGCCGATGTTCACGAAGATCAGGAACAGCGGGAGCAGGAAGAGGATCCCCGGGAACATCTGCGTGGACAGGATGGTGACCGTGAAGACCCGCTTGCCGCGGAACCGGTAGCGGCTCACCGCGTACGCGGCGAACACCGCGATCACCACCGAGCAGACGGTGGCCGCGCCCGCCACGATCAGGGAGTTCATGAAGTAGCGGGCCAGCGGCACCGTCTCCCAGATGTCGACGTACGGCCGCAGCGTGAAGCTGTCCGGGATCCAGGTCCACTCGCCGAGCGTGTCCTCGAGCGGCTTCACCGAGCCGGACAGCATCACGTACACCGGAAGCAGCGCGAACACGGTGAGCAGCGTCAGGACGATCCGCCGGGTCCAGACGAAGGACCGCGGGGGTGCCATGGGGCTGACATGCGTCCTTGCCGTCGGCCTAGGCATCGGCGCCCCTCCTTCCGCGCGAGGTGAACAGCAGATAGACGGCCGTCACGAGGAGCAGGAACAGCAGCAGGAGCACGGACATGGCCGATCCTGAGCCGAAGTTCCAGGTGATGAACGACGAGTCGTAGATATGGATCGAGACCAGGTCGGCGGCCTCCGGAGCGCCCTTGCCGAAGAGCAGGAACGGGGTGTTGAAGTCGTTGAAGGTCCACAGGAACAGCACCAGGACGAGGACCTGGTTGACGGGCGCGAGCGAGGGCAGCGTGATCCGGCGGATCTGCTGCCAGATGCCGGCGCCGTCGATCGCGGCGGCCTCGTACAGCTCCTTGGGGATGTTCTGCAGACCGGCCATCAGCATCAGGAAGGCGAACGGCCAGGTCTTCCAGACCGCCACGATCGTCAGCGCCCAGAAGCTGTTGTCGCCGATGAGCCAGAAACTGTCGCCGCCGAGCACCGAGTTCACCAGGCCGTTGTCCCGCTGGAACATGAACGCCCAGGTGATCACGGCCGCGTACGCCGGCAGGGCGTACGGCGTCAGGAAGACCGCGCGCAGCACACCGCGGCCGCGGAAGTTCTCCTGCATCAGGATCGCGGCGCTCACCCCGAACAGCCAGGAGAAGCCGACCGCGAGGACCGTGAAGGTGCAGGTCACCCAGAAGGAGTGGAGGAGATCCGCACCGACGGGTGCGTCGAAGTCCACCGCGAGACGGAAGTTCTCCAGGCCCGCCCAGGGGGCGTTGCCCCAGTCGCGGATGTAGAACTGCGTGAGTTCCTTGAAGGCCATCACGATGCCGACGACCATCGGCACCAGGTGGATGACCAGTTCGAGGACGAGGGCCGGGAGCAGCAGCAGATACGGCAGTCCACCGCGCCGTATCCGGTCGGGTATCCGCAGCCGGCGGCGCCGGGGCGGACCCCCGGCGGGGGAGCTCGGAGCTTCCCCCGCCGCGGGCGCCTTGATGTCGAGCGAGGTCACGACGTCGGCCTCAGCTCTTCGTCATCTGCTGCTCGGCCTTGCCGAGCGCGGCCTTCACGGACTCCGTGGTCACCGGCCGGCCCGCCGCCGCGTCGGCGAACAGGTCCTTGATGGCCGTCCCGACGACGGTCTCGAACTGCGACTCCTCGGGGACCTGCGGCAGCGGCGCGGCGCTCGTGCCGAGCACATCGCGCAGGACCGACGTGTCCGGCTTGTCGAAGGCCGCGTCCTGCTGAGCCGTCTTCACCGGCGGGATCGAGCCGTATGTGGAGTTGAGGATCTTCTGCTCCTCGTCCGAGGTCATGAACTTCACGAAGTCCAGGGCGCCGTCGAGGTTGTCGGTGTTCTTGAAGACCGAGATGTTGATCCCGGCCACCATCGAGTTGATCTGCTCGCCCTGGCCGGGCGTGCCCGACTGCACCGGCACGGGAGCGACGCCGTACTCGCTCTCGTCCATGCCCTGCGACTTGAAGGTGGACGCGGCGGCCTGCCAGAGGACCATCGCCGCCTTGCCCTTGGAGAAGTCGCTCAGCGACTGGTTCTGGGCGTACTCGGCGGCGCTCTTGGTGGTGATCTTGTCTTTGGCCATGAAGTCCACCCACTGCTTCACGCCCGCGACCGCGCCGTCCGAGGTGAAGTCGGGCTTGCCGTCGGCGGTGAAGAAGTCGGCGCCGTGCTGCTTGGCCAGGACGAAGGCCTGGTGGATGTGGTTGGAGAGATTGCTGCCTTCAAGAGCGAGACCGTAGGTGTCGCCCTTGGTGACCTTCTTGCCGGCCTCGACCAGCTCGTCCCAGGTGGCCGGGGGCTTCTCTATGCCCGCGTCCTTGAAGATCTTTTTGTTGTAGTAGAGCGCGTACGACAGGGAGTACAGCGGCACCGCCGCCGGGTCCTTGCCCTGCGCACCGGCCGCCGCGACCGCCGACTCGGTGAAGCGGTCCCGGCCGCCGATCTTGTCGAAGCTCTTCGCGTCCCACGGCAGCAGCGCACCGGTCGCCTGCAGTGAGGCCGACCAGGTGTTGCCGATGTTCAGGACGTCCGGCCCCTGGCCCGAACTGGTCGCCGCCAGGATGCGGTTGAGGAGATCGGACCACGGGATGACCTCGAGCTCGACGTCGATCCCGGTCTGCTTCTCGAACTTCGCGATCTCCTTGGTGAGGATCTTCTTGTCGGCCTCGATGCTCGGCCCCTGGTTCGAGGCCCAGTACGTGAGCTTCTTCGGGGCTTTGTTGCTGCCTTCGTCGTTGGTCGCCGTACCGCCGCCGCACGCAGCGGCGGTCGCGGTCAGGGCGATGACGAGGGCGGTGGCTGCGGCGGCTCGCATTGTGCGCATGAGGGCCCCTCTCCAGGGGGTGGCCCCGTTCAACTCATGAACGGGCGTCACGGCTAAATTCAAGGCGTGAGTTAAGTAGTAAGAGAAGGGGGCGTCAAGAGCTCGCGCACGAGTTGACCAGCACGTTATGGTCACGGTCGTAGGGGAGTTGAGCCCCTGTCCGTGGTGGCGAGGGGAGCGACGATGGCACAACCACACCGGCGCACGGTGCGTGACCTGCGGCGCAGCAACCGCTCGACCGTGCTGGCCAAGCTGTATTTCGAAGGCCCGCTCAGCCGCCAGGAGCTGGGTCCCCTCACCGGCCTCAGCTCGGGCTCGATCAGCAATGTCGCGGGCGAACTGATCGCGGACGGCCTGGTCGAGGATGCCGGCTCCGTGGACTCGGACGGCGGCCGGCCGCGCACGCTCCTGCGGGTCGCGCCCGGCAGCGGGCATCTCGTGGGTGTGGACGTCGGCGAGACGCGGGTACGCGTGGAACTCTTCGACCTGACGCTGACCGAACTCGCCCGCGCAGACCTGCCGTTGCCGCCGGACGGACATGACGTCGAGCGCGTGGTGCGGCTCATCGGCGAAGGGCTGCGGCAGGTGATGGAGCAGGTGCCGCCTTCGACTCTTCTGCTCGGCATCGGTGTGGGCGTCCCCGGCATCGTGGACTCCGGTGCGGTCGTGCACGGTCAGACGATCGGCTGGGACGCGGTGCCGCTCGGTTCGCTGCTGCGCGCCGCCGGCCAACTCCCGCCGGACATCCCGCTGTTCATCGACAACGGTGCCAAGACCCTGGGCCGCGCCGAGATGTGGTTCGGCGCGGGCCGCGGCGCGCGCAACGCCGTGGTCACCCTGATCGGTTCGGGCGTCGGCGCGTGCGTGATCGCCGACGGCGTCCCGTACCAAGGGGCGAGCAGCAGTGCGGGGGAGTGGGGGCACACGGTTCTGCAGGTGAGGGACGGGCGCGCCTGCCGGTGCGGCTCCCGCGGCTGTCTCGAGGCGTACGTGGGTGCCGAAGCGCTCCTGGAGCGGTGGTGCGAGCGGGGCGGCACCTGGTCGGCTCCGGACGAAGAGGGAGCCCTTGCCGAGCTGTTGGGTGCCGCCGATACGGGCCCGCTTCTCGACGAGACGGCCGAGTACCTGGGAGCGGGCATCGCCGACCTGGTGAACCTCTTCAACCCGGAACGCATCGTGGTCGGCGGCTGGGCGGGCCTGCTGCTCGGCCCCCGGCTGCTGCCTGCGGTCCGCGCGGCGGCGGCCTCGTACGCGCTGCGGCATCCCTTCGCGGGGACATCGCTCGTGCTCGGCCAACTGGGGCCGGACGCGGTGACGGTGGGGGCGGCGACGCTGCCGCTGGCCCGGTTCCTGGAGACGGGGGGTTCGGTGCGGGGGAAGGTGGCGTCGGGGGCGGGGTGAGTGGGGCGGTGTGCGGCCGGCCGGGGTGTTTCCGGCGATGTGGCCGCGCGGGGTGCCCGTTTGGCGTGGCTGCATGACCTGGCCGTACGAGGTGGCGCCGACGACACGGCGGATGATCGCTCAGGGAACCGGTCCGGGCCGCTGCCCGTTTAGCCTCGTGTGGCAAGGACCTCGGGGCCGACCGCAGGGAGAACCGTTTCATGGCGGAGATCGTCGATCTGGGCGCCCATGGCGATCAGTTCACCAAGGACCCGTATCCCGTCTACGCGGAGCTCCGCAGCCGCGGCCCCGCTCATTTCGTCCGGCTCGCCCCGCCGTACCAGGAGGCGTACGTCTGGCTGATCGTCGGCTACGAGGAGGCGCGCGCCGCGCTCAACGACCCCCGCCTGGCCAAGAACCCCTCGGTGATCGGTGGCGCGGGACTCGACGGCGACCTGATCGGCACCCACCTGCTCCTCGCCGATCCGCCCCAGCACACCCGGCTGCGCAAGCTGGTGGCGCGGGAGTTCACCGCCCGCAGGGTCGAGGCGCTCGCCCCGCGCGTCCAGGCGATCACCGATCAGCTCCTCGACGCGATGGGCTCGCGGGGGCGGGCGAACCTGATCGACGCCTTCGCCTTCCCGCTGCCCCTCACCGTGATCTGCGAACTCCTCGGCGTACCCGCCATGGACCGCGAGGCCTTCCGCGCGATGTCCAACGAGGTGGTCGCACCCACCGGGGTCGAGGCGGAAGCGGCCGCGGTCGCGCAACTCGCCTCCTACCTCAATGAGTTGATCGAGGACAAGCGCTCCAGCGCCCCCGCCGACGACCTGCTCAGCGCCCTGATCCGCACCACGGCCGAGGACGGCGACCAGCTCTCCGCGGACGAGCTGCGCGCGATGGCCTTCCTGCTGCTGATCGCCGGCCATGAGACCACGGTCAATCTGATCGGCAACGCGGTGCACGCGCTGCTCACCCGGCCCGAGGAACTCGACGCCGTACGGGCCGACTCCGGCCGCCTCGACGCGGTGATCGAGGAGACCCTGCGGTACGAGGGGCCGGTGGAGAACGCCACGTTCCGCTTCACCGCCGAACCCGTCACGATCGGCGAGGTCACCATCCCGCAGGGCCACGCGGTCCTGGTCTCGCTCGCGGCGGCCGGGCACGATCCCGCACGCTTCCCCGAACCCGACCGCTTCGACCCGGACCGCTCCACGCAGGGGCATCTGGCGTTCGGCCACGGCATCCACTTCTGCATGGGCGCACCGCTCGCCCGGCTCGAAGCCCGGATCGCGCTGCGCAGCCTCCTGGAGCGCTGCCCGGACCTCTCGCTCGACGGGACACCAGGGCCCTGGCTGCCGGGGATGCTGGTCCGGGGGGTGCGAAAACTCCCGGTGAAGTGGTGAAATGCGGGCCGCAGCCCCTAGCGCCGCAGCCCCTAGCACCGCAGCCCCGGGAGGAAGCCCGATGAGCACGACGCCGGACCCGACGCCGGACTCGAAGCCGGACTCGATGCCGGAGTTCGACCTCGCCGTCGCCGAACAGGTCCTGGACGCCCAGCCGTTCAGCCGCCTCCTCAAGACGCGCATCACCGCCTTCGGCGACGGTGCGGCCGTGCTCGAACTGGACATCCGCGAGGAGCTCGAACAGCAGAACGGGTTCCTGCACGGCGGCGTGCTCGCCTACGCGGCCGACAACTCCCTCACCTTCGCGGCCGGTTCGGCCCTCGGGCCCTCCGTGCTCACCGCGGGTTTCTCCATCCAGTACATGCGCCCGGCCCGCGGCCGCTGCCTGCTCGCGCGTGCTGCGGTGGTGCACGCGGGCCGCCGTCAGGCGGTGGCCCGCTGCGACCTGGTGTGTGTCGACGACGACGGCAAGGAGACGCTGGTCGCGGTCGCCCAGGGAACGGTCCTCAACACCTCGGGCAGCTGACGTGCAGCGCCAACTGGAAATAGCGGCCGAACTCACCGCACGCCTCGGCGGCGGCGAGGGCTTCCACCACGTCCACTGGCGCTCCCAGCTCGAACTCGCCCTCGACTGCTTCGTCTGCGAACGCACCGGCCGCACGACCGTCCTCGAACTCGGCGCGGAACGGGCCCTGTGCTCGGGCAGCACCAGCAGCGGATTCCCCAGCCACTACACGGCGGCCCGCATCGCGGCCTTCGACGTCACCTCGGGCGACGACCGCCTCGCGCTGCGCGCCGTGGTCAGCTTCTGGTGGGCCCCGTTCACCGACGCCCGTACGGGCCTGCGCGGCGCGGCCCCCACCCTCCAGCCCTGGGTCCGCCTCCACCTCGCGTACAACTGCCCCGACGAGGAAGCCAAGGACCCCCACCCCTTCACCACCCAGACCAACGCGATCCGGCCCACGAGCGAATCCTGCACCCACTGCACCCGCCCGGTCGCCACGAGCACACGGGCGCCTACCATCCGGTTGATGGACTGAAGGCCGCAGGTATTGCAGTGCGTGCGGTCTGCTGGCTGTGTCAGCCTGCCGCCATGCCCGAACTGCGCGAGCACGCCGGCCGTCACTACGCCGTCCGGTTCACCTACGCGTTGCCCGACGACGCGTGGGCCGTGGAGCTCAGCGAGGCTGTGCCCGCCCCGGTCGAGGGGGCTGAAGGCCTCAGCGGACAGCGCTACTTGCCCGGTTCCGCGTTCCTCGTGGCATTCGTGCCCGATGAAGATCCGCACCAGGAACCGTCCCTGCACATCCACAGCCACGACGAGCACGTCATCCCGTACGAGATCATGTGCTGGTTCATGGAGCAGGTTGCCGACCAGGTGGAGCGCTGCCGCATCGCGTTCGGACAGGAAGGCCCCGAAGCGGCAGGGTGACGACGCACCCGCGGCGATGCGGACGCCCGCACCAGCGGCCCTCTGCCACCGGCCCGCCCCCTCAGCGGACCTCCGCCACCCGCACCGCCCGCCCCTGCCGTCGGGACACCTCGCAGGCCTCCGCCACCCGGAGTGCGGCCAGGGCCTCGTGGCCGTCGCAGGGGTTCTCGCGTTCGCCGAGCAGCACCGAGACGAACGCGGCCAGTTCGGCCTCGTACGCGGGGGCGAAGCGTTCCAGGAAGCCCGGCCAGGGCTTGGTGGCGGCGGGCGGGCCCTGGGGTTCCGTCGAGGCGATGGGCGTGCGGTCGTCCAGACCGGCCGCGATCTGGTCGAGTTCGCCGGCCAGTTCCATACGGACGTCATAGCCCGCGCCGTTCAGGCGCGTCGCCGTGGCCGTCGCCACCACGCCGTCCGACAGGGTCAGCACGGCCGCCGCCGTGGACACGTCGCCCGCCTCGCGGAACATGGGCGGGCCCGCGTCCGACCCCGTCGCGTACACCGTCTCGACCTCGCGGCCCGTCACCCAGCGGAGCATGTCGAAGTCGTGGATCAGACAGTCGCGGTACAGGCCGCCGGAGAGGGGCAGGTACTCGGGCGGCGGGGGAGCGGGGTCCGAGGTGATCACCCGCACCGTGTGCAGCCGGCCGAGGCGACCGGACGCCACGGCCTCACGCGCGGCCGTGTACCCGGCGTCGAAGCGGCGCTGGAAGCCGATCTGCAGCACCGTGCCCGCCTCCTCCACCTCCGCGAGCGCCGCCAGCGTGCCCGGCAGGTCGAGCGCTATGGGCTTCTCGCAGAACACCGGCAGGCCGGCCCGCGCGGCCTGTTCGATCAGCGTGGCGTGGGCCGAGGTGGCCGCCGTGATCACCAGTGCGTCGACGCCCCACGTGAAGACCTCACGTACGCCTGGAGCCGCCGTCTGACCGAGACGCTGGGCGAGTTCGGCGGCCCGCGCGGGGTCCGCGTCCGCGATCAGCAGCGAGCCCACATCGCGGTGGCGGCTGAGCGCGGCGGCATGGAAAGAGCCGATCCGGCCGGCTCCGATGAGTCCGATACGCATGGCCCTAACGTGGCAGGCCCGCAAAGCCCTGTCCATTGTTTGTCAGGACAATCGAACCTCACCACTTCCTGCCAACCGGCCACGGGACTACGCTCGCCCCGTGTCCAAGCCAGCAGGGCAAGTCGAGGGGAGACCGGCGGGCAACGCCTCGCTGCAGCTCGGAGTCGACCGCAGCAGCCCCGTCCCGCTGTACTACCAGCTGTCCCGGCAGCTGGAGGAGGCCATCGAACAGGGCAAGCTCGCCCCCGGCAGCCTGCTCGGCAACGAGATCGACCTCGCGGGGCGCCTCGGCCTGTCCCGCCCCACCGTGCGGCAGGCCATCCAGTCCCTCGTGGACAAAGGACTCCTCGTACGGCGCCGCGGCGTCGGCACCCAGGTCGTGCACAGCCAGGTGAAACGCCCGCTCGAACTCTCCAGTCTGTACGACGACTTGGAGACCGCGGGCCAGCGCCCCGCCACCCAGGTCCTGCACAACACCGTCGAACCCGCCTCCGCCGAGGTCGCCGCCATGCTCGGGCTCGCCGAAGGCGCGGACGTCCACCGCATCGAGCGGCTGCGGCTCGCGCACGACGAGCCCATGGCGTATCTGCGCAATCACCTGCCCGTCGGGCTGCTGCCGTTGGAGACCGCGGACCTGGAGGCCACCGGCCTGTACAAGCTGATGCGCAACGCGAGCGTCACCCTGCACAGCGCCCGCCAGTCCATCGGCGCCCGGGCGGCCACCGCCCAAGAGGCCGCGCGGCTCTCCGAGTCCGAGGGCGCGCCGGTGCTCACCATGGCCCGGACCACCTTCGACGACATGGGCCGCGCGGTCGAGTACGGCTCGCACATCTACCGGGCCTCGCGCTACTCCTTCGAGTTCCAGCTCCTCGTGCGCGGCTGATACGCCGCCGGCTACTCGTGCGCGGCTGATACGCCGCCGACTCCTCGTGCACAGCTGATACGCCGCCAACTCCTCGTGCACAGCTGATACGCCTCCTGCCCGGTGCCCCGAACCGACTGCGTAACGAAGTCCGAATGTTCTGACAAACGCATTGACGGGGCTCAGTGCCGCGACTAAAACACGTCCAGCCGCATCCCGGCGGCCGTGAGAAGAGGTGGGCCCACCATGCGTACACGCCGCACAGCAGCAGGCATAGCCGCCTTCGCGGCGGCCGCCGTCCTCGTGGCCGGGTGCAGCAGCTCCGGAGGCAAGGACTCCGAGGACAAGCCGGAAGAGGGCGGCGGGGGCAAGGTCTCCGGGCCGAAGCTGACGATCGGCATGGTCACGCACTCCGGCAAGGGCGACGCCTTCTGGGACATCGTCCAAAAGGGCGCCCAGGCGGCCGCGGACAAGGACAACGTCGAGTTCCTGTACGCCAGCGACGACCAGGCGCAGGGCCAGGCCCAGCACGTCCAGTCGTACATCGACAAGAAGGTCGACGGCATCATCGTCACGCTGGCCAAGCCCGATGCGATGAAGGACGTGCTCGGCAAGGCGAAGGCCGCCGGCATCCCGGTGATCACCATCAACTCCGGCGGCCAGTTCTCGAAGGAGTACGGGGCGCTCAACCACATCGGCCAGGACGAGTCCGTGGCCGGTGAGGCGGTCGGCGCCGAGCTGGACGAGGGAGGCCGCAAGAAGGCCCTCTGCGTGATCCATGAGCAGGGCAACGTCTCCCTCGAAGAGCGCTGCGCGGGCGTCAAGAAGGCCTTCGGCGGCGACACCGAGAACATCAACGTTCCCGGCACCGACATGCCCCAGACGCAGTCGCAGATCGCCGCCAAGCTGCAGGCCACCGAGGGCATCGACGCGATCGTCACCCTGAACGCGGGGATCGCCGAGGCCGCGATCAAGGCCAAGGGCGACGCCGGCAGCGAGGCCCAGGTCTCCACCTTCGACCTGAACGAGGCCGTCACCCAGCAGATGAAGGCCAAGGAGATCACCTTCGCCGTCGACCAGCAGCCCTACCTGCAGGGATACCTCGCGGTGGACGGGCTGTGGCTCTACCGGAACAACCTCAACGTGATCGGCGGCGGACAGCAGGTGCTCACCGGTCCGGCCATCGTCACCGAGAAGGATGTCCCGCAGCTTGAGAAGCTGGCCAAGAACGGCACGCGATGACCGCTGCGGACGCATGGTCCGTACCCGCCGTGCCCAGCCGCTCGGCGTCCGGTCCGGGCAGCCGCTCGACCGTATGGCCGAGCGGCTGCCCGGTACCTGACCGGCGACCTAGATCACCGGTCAGTAATACTGGGGCGTTCGCGGTCGCATACGCGGCTGCGGCGTACCTGGCAAGGCAGCAAGAAGGGCACGGCTTCGTGGCAAGCGTTCGGACCTGGGTGGGCATCGCGATGGCGGCGGTGCTCGGAGCAACGATCACCGGGTGCAGCAGCACGGGCGGCAAGCGCGCCGAGGACGCCCGCAAGGCCTCGGCCGAGGCACAGGGCAAGGCCGCCGTGAACACGCCCAAGTGGACCTTCGCCATGGTCACCCACTCGGGCGACGGCGACAGCTTCTGGGACATCGTGCAGAGCGGCGCCCGGCAGGCCGCCGTCAAGGACAACATCAACTTCCTGTACGCCCACAACGACCAGGCACAGGACCAGGCCCAGCTCGTCCAGTCGTATATCGACAAGAAGGTCGACGGGCTGATCGTCACGCTCGCCAAGCCGGACGCCATGAAGGGCGTCATGGCCAACGCGAAGAAGGCCGGCATCCCCGTGATCACGGTCAACTCCGGCTCCGCCGAGTCCAAGGAGTTCGGCGCGCTGAGCCACATCGGCCAGGACGAGGAGATCGCCGGCGAGGCCGTCGGCGAGGAGCTCAACGCGCGCGGCAGGAAGCAGGCCCTGTGCGTGCTGCACGAGCAGGGCAACGTGGGCCACGAGCAGCGCTGCGCCGGCGTCAAGAAGACCTTCAAGGGCAAGCTCGAGAACCTCTACGTCGACGGCACCAACATGCCCGACGTCCAGTCCGGCATCGGCGCCAAGCTCCAGGCCGACACGGACATCGACACCGTCGTCACACTGGGCGCGCCCTTCGCCGACGCCGCCGTCAAGGCCAAGGCGGACGCCGGCAGCGACGCCGAGGTGGACACCTTCGACCTCAACGAGGACGTCGCCCGCGGCCTGCAGGAGAAGACGTACGGCTTCGCGGTCGACCAGCAGCCGTATCTGCAGGGCTACGAGGCCGTCGATCTGCTCTGGCTCTACCGCTACAACCTCAACGTCCTCGGCGGTGGCCGGCCCGTCCTGACCGGGCCGCAGATCATCACCGACAAGGACGCGGGCGCGCTGCTCGAATACACGGAGCGGGGGACTCGATGAGCATCGGTTACGTGGAGCGGGTGGACCGGATGACTTCCGGTCACGTGGAGCGGGGGACCCGATGACCACAGCGACCGTGGACGAACGGCTCCTGCGGACCTCCCTGTGGCGCAAACTGCTCGCCCGGCCCGAGCTGGGCGCGGTCATGGGCGCCGTCGCCGTCTTCATCTTCTTCTCGTTCGCGGCGGACAGCTTCCTGCGGATGTCCTCGCTGAGCACCGTGCTGTACGCGGCCTCCACGCTCGGCATCATGGCGGTGCCGGTGGCGCTGCTGATGATCGGCGGCGAGTTCGACCTCTCCGCCGGCGTCCTCGTCACCTCGTCGGCGCTGGCGTCCTCGATGATCAGCTACCAGCTGACGGCCAACGTCTGGGTCGGCGTCTTCGTCTCGCTCCTGGTCACGCTCGCCATCGGCATCTTCAACGGCTTCATGCTGACCCGCACGAAACTGCCGAGCTTCATCGTCACGCTCGGCACGTTCCTGATGCTCACGGGCCTGAACCTCGGCCTGACCAAGGCCATCAGCGGCACCGTGCAGACCAAGTCGATCGCCGACATGGAGGGCTTCTCCTCCGCGCGCAAGGTCTTCGCCTCCGAGATCTCCCTCGGCGGCGTGAACTTCAAGATCACAATCCTGTGGTGGCTCGCGCTGGTCGCGCTCGCCACGTGGATCCTGCTGCGCACCCGCTGGGGCAACTGGATCTTCGCGGTCGGCGGCAACGGGGATGCGGCCCGCGCCGTCGGCGTCCCGGTCACCAAGACCCGTATCGGCCTCTATATGGCCGTCGCGTTCGGCGCCTGGATCTCCGGACAGCATCTGCTCTTCTCCTTCTCCCGGGTGCAGTCCGGCGAAGGCGTCGGCAACGAGCTGATCTACATCGTCGCGGCCGTCATCGGCGGCTGTCTGATCACCGGCGGATACGGGTCCGCGATCGGGTCGGCGTTCGGCGCGCTGATCTTCGGCATGGTCAGCAAGGGCATCGTGTTCGCCGAGTGGAACGCCGACTGGTACAAGTTCTTCCTCGGCGCGATGCTCCTGCTCGCCACCCTGCTCAACCACTGGGTACGCAAGCGTGCGGAGGCCACGAAATGACCGACGCTTCCCCGACGTCCGCAAAGGCTCCTGTGCCGGGCGAGGCGCTGGTCTCGCTCGAGGACGTCAGCAAGTACTACGGCAACATCCGCGCGCTCGAAGGCGTCTCGCTGGAGGCGCACGCCGGTGAGGTCACCTGTGTGCTCGGTGACAACGGTGCAGGCAAGTCCACGCTGATCAAGATCATCGCGGGTCTGCACCAGCACGACGCGGGCACCTTCCGCATCGAGGGCGAGGAAGTCCGCCTCACCAAGCCCCGCGAGGCCCTGGACCGCGGGATCGCCACGGTCTACCAGGACCTGGCGGTCGTCCCGCTGATGCCGGTCTGGCGGAACTTCTTCCTCGGCTCGGAGCCGACCAAGGGGGCGGGTCCGTTCAAGCGCATGGACGTCGAACTCATGCGCCGTACGACCCGCGAGGAACTGCTGCGCATGGGCATCGACCTGCGCGACGTCGACCAGCCCATCGGCACGCTCTCCGGCGGTGAGCGCCAGTGCGTGGCCATCGCGCGCGCCGTGTACTTCGGCGCCAAGGTCCTGGTCCTCGACGAGCCGACGGCGGCGCTCGGCGTCAAGCAGTCCGGCGTCGTCCTCAAGTACGTGGCGGCCGCACGTGACGCGGGCCTCGGCGTGGTCCTCATCACGCACAACCCGCACCACGCGTACCTGGTCGGCGACCGGTTCGTACTGCTCAAGCGCGGCACGATGGCGGGCAGCTTCCTGAAGGCGGACATCGAGCTCGACGAGCTGACGCGCCAGATGGCGGGCGGCTCGGAGCTGGAGGAGCTCAGTCACGAGCTGGAGCGGGCACCGGAGCCGCTGCATCTGGGCGGGGAGCCGACGGACAAGGCGTCGTGAGGGCAGGCCCCGGCCTCGGCTGAACCTTGCCGCGCAGCGGCGTAGGTCGGGCCGAGGCCGGGAGCCTGCGGCCCGTCAGCCCAACCCCAGTCGGGGGATCTCGCGCCCGGGGGAGCGGTCCATCACCATCAGGAGGCCGGCTTCACGAGTCCTGTCGTAGGCGGCCTCGTCGATGACGTCGAGCTGGAACCAGACCGCCTTCGCGCCGATCGCCACCGCCTGGTCCGCGATGTCGCCGGCGAGCGCGGAGTTGACGAACACGTCGACGACATCGACGGGGAAGGGGATCTCCGCGAGGGAGGCGTAGCCCTGCTCGCCGTCCACCGTCTCCGCCTTGGGGTGCACGGGCACCACCCTCTTGCCGAGGCGCCGCAGCTTCGCGGCCACGCGGTAGGCGGCCCGTTCGGGGTTGTCGGACAGGCCCACCACGGCCCATGTGTCTCCGGCGCCGGTGAGGATCCGCTCGATGGTGGCGTCATCGCCGTACAGGGGGACTGTCGCGTCTGCTGGCATACGCAGAAGCTAGCCAGACTGAATACTGTATGCAATACCTCGTCGTCAGATCGACGGCAGCCCACGGCCCGGTCGTCGGCGGGCTCGTGCGCTCCTCGGCCCGGCGCCGGCACCGTCCGCGACACCACCGGATCGGCCAAGCCCCAGCTCAAGTGGCTTAGCCACCCCTGGGGCGACACCCGGCCCATGGCAAGGCCCGCGCAGCACTCCATCGCACGGGCCGAACCGTCCCGCCGACGTCGAGCCCCATAGAATCGCCAGCGATGAGCACCTACCGCGACTTGACGCACCGAGGCTCCGCGCGAGCAACCCTCCGCACCGTCGGCACGCGCGAACGCCGCTCACATCTGACCGCACCCCGTGTGCCGACCGTCGGCATCGACATCGGCGGTACGAAGGTGATGGCCGGCGTCGTGGACGCGGACGGAGTCATCCTGGAGAAGCTCCGCACGGAGACCCCGGACAAGTCCAAGAGCCCCAAGGTCGTCGAGGACACCATCTGCGAGCTGGTGCTCGATCTCTCCGACCGGCACGACGTGCACGCCGTCGGCATCGGCGCCGCCGGCTGGGTCGACGCGGACCGCAATCGCGTCCTGTTCGCCCCGCACCTCGCCTGGCGCAACGAGCCCCTGCGCGAAGCCCTCGAATCCCGGCTCGCCGTCCCGGTCCTCGTCGACAACGACGCCAACACCGCCGCCTGGGCCGAGTGGCGCTTCGGCGCGGGCCAGGGCGAGGACAACCTCGTCATGATCACGCTCGGCACCGGCATCGGCGGCGCCATGCTGGAGGGCGGGCAGGTCAAGCGCGGCAAGTTCGGCGTCGCCGGCGAGTTCGGCCATATGCAGGTCGTCCCCGGCGGTCACCGCTGCCCCTGCGGCAACCGCGGCTGCTGGGAGCAGTACAGCTCGGGCAACGCGCTGGTCCGCGAGGCCCGCGAGCTGGCCGCGGCCGATTCCCCCGTCGCGTACAACATCATCGAACGCGTGCAGGGTCAGGTCTCCGACATCACCGGGCCCCTGATCACCCAGCTCGCCCGCGAGGGCGACGCGATGTGCGTGGAGCTCCTCCAGGACATCGGCCAGTGGCTCGGTGTCGGCATCGCCAACCTCGCCGCCGCCCTCGATCCCTCCTGCTTCGTCATCGGCGGCGGCGTCAGCGCGGCCGACGACCTCCTGATCGTGCCCGCCCGCGACGCGTTCCGCCGCCAGCTCACCGGCCGCGGCTACCGTCCGGAGGCCCGTATCGCCAAAGCGCAGCTCGGACCCGAGGCCGGCATGGTCGGCGCGGCCGATCTGGCCCGTCTGGTCGCCCGTCGCTTCCGCCGCGCCAAGCGCCGCCGCGTCGAGCGCCACGAACGCTACGAGCGGTACGCCCAGGCGATCCGCAACGGACGTATCCCGCCGCTCGACACCAAACTCGACACCAAGGCGGGGGGCTCGGCGGACACCCAGGTCGCCGGGCCCGGAACCGCCGGCGCCGGCGACTCCAGCCCCGGCGGCTCCAGCACCACGCAAGGAAACCCGTAGATGCCGTCCGTGCCCCGCCAGTCCCCGCCGCCGGACGAGCCGCCGCGCCGGCCCGAGGAGGACCGCCGGCATATGATCCGGCGCCGCTGGATCACCGCGATCATCATCGTGCTCCTGATCGGTGTGCCGGCCGTGTATCTCGCGATCTCCGCGGGCCAGAGCCGGGACAGCGGTCGTGACAAGGAGGCGAAGTACTCCGCGACCGGACTGACGGCGGGCTGGCCCTCGCGGGTGCAGCGGCGGATCTACGAGGTTCCGATCCCGCCGAAGTCCGGGAAGGTCGCGTACTACGAGACCAACAACTGGCGCACCAGCCGGCTCTACGTCCAGTTCCAGACGACCGAGGCCGGGCTGGCGGGCTTCCTGAAGGGCATCGGCGAGTCCACCGACGACCTCGAACCGGGCAAGATCACCATCAATGCCCGGGACCAGCGCGTCGTGGGCTGGGAGTTCACCGGCGCGGGACCGTGGTCGGGACTGACCCACAAGCAGAGCAATCCCCGGCCGACCCAGGACGTCACGGTGAACACCGCCGATCCGAAGCGGCCGATGGTGTACGTGGTGTCGCGGGCGACTCCGTAGGGTCGCTGCTCCGTTGGGCGGGCGGCCGTCGAGGGTGACTCCGTAGGGTCGCTGCTCCGGCGGGCGGCCGGCTGGCGAGGGCGAACCCGTAGGACCGCTGCTCCGTTGGGCGGGCGACCGGCCGACGGGCCGGTTGAAATCGCCGCCGCCGACCGGCCGGCGGGCCGCTTGAAACGCCTCCGACCTGCGCAGATGCCCGATTGTCAGTCCCGCTCCGTAAAGTCGTCGGCAGCTGACCGGACCGCGGTCGGCGCGACCGCAGCCGACCGGACCACGTCGGCGCGACCGCAAGGGACAGGACAGGACAGGAGGTGCGACCCGCCATGAGCCATGCCGAGCTCGCCCGCCTCGCGCCCGTCTTCCTTTCCGCACCCCTGCCCCGTGACGGCCGCCTCGCGTTCTGGTCCCCGGACGACACACCCCTGCCCGCCGGCATCGGACGGATCACGGAGCTCGACGTCGTCCGCAGACGAGGTGCCGTGGTCCGCACCGTCGCGGTGCCGGCGGTCACGCTCGAGATCGAGCAGGCTCTGCCGGCGCTGCTGCACGCCCGCGGCGCGCCCCGAGCCCATCCGGCGGCCGCCTGCTGGGGCGCCGCCGCGCACTTCGCCCTGCACCTCGTCGCGCGCGGCCGGCTGCTCCCCGGACTCACCGGTGAGGATCTCGACGCCTGGCGTGCGGGACCGCTCGAAGCGGATGACATCCGCTATCTGCGCGCGGTAGCCGAGGCGTTGCCGTACGAAGGCCACGCGAGCCCGCTGCCCGACAGCAAACCGCTCCAACTCCCGGCCCCCGAAGCCTTGATCCGCTCCTTCCTGGACGCGGTCGCCGACACCCTGCCCCGTACCCCTGCCGCCGCGCACGCGGTCGGGGCGCCGTTCGCCGCGCGTGCTCCGCAGCGGCTGCCGCAGGCACGGGACTGGGCCGCGGAGGCCGCCGCCGGGATGGACACCGGAGTGCGGATCTCGCTCCGGCTCGACCTCAGCGGATACCACCTGTTCGACCGTGCCGAGGACGAGCGCAGCCCGGGTGCCGCCGCGATCGTCCAGGTGCACAGCCTCGCCGACCCCACCCTGGTGATCGACGCGGCGGCCCTGTGGGCGGGGGAGGGCGACGCGGTGTTCGGGCCGCGGGCGCGCGTCGACGCGGCACTCGCGCTGCGGCGTGCCGCCCGCGTCTGGCCGCCCCTCGAGCGGCTCACCGAACGGGACACCCCTGACGTACTGTCCCTGACGGAGGAGGAGTTGTACGACCTGCTCGGCGTCGCGGCCGCCCGGCTGACCGCCGCCGGGGTGGGTGTGCACTGGCCGCGCGACCTCGCCCAGGACCTGTCCGCCGCGGCGGTCGTCCGCCCGGCCCCGGGGTCGGCCACGGACGGCACCGGGTTCTTCGAGGCCGAGCAACTCCTGGAATTCCGCTGGCAGTTGGCGCTCGGCGGCGATGCGCTCAGCGAGGCCGAGATGGATGTCCTCGCCGAATCGCACCGGCCGGTCGTCCGGCTGCGCGACCAGTGGGTCCTTGTCGATCCCGCGCTCGTACGCAAGGCGCGCAAGCGTGAGTTGGGGCTGCTCGACCCTGTGGACGCCCTGTCGGTGGCGCTCACGGGAGAGGCGGAGGTCGACGGCGAGCCGGTCGAGGCGGTGCCCGTCGGCGCGCTGGCGGCCCTGCGGGAACGGCTGACCGGCGCGCTGGTTCCGGCCGCACCGCCGCCGGGACTGCGGGCGACCCTGCGCGACTACCAACTCCGCGGTCTCGCCTGGCTCGACCAGATGACCTCGCTCGGCCTCGGCGGCTGCCTGGCCGACGACATGGGCCTCGGCAAGACAGTCACCCTCATCGCGCTGCACCTCAAGCGCGCCCGCAGCGAGCCGACCCTGGTCGTCTGCCCGGCGTCCCTGCTCGGCAACTGGCAGCGCGAGATCGAGAAGTTCGCCCCCGGCGTCCCGGTCCGCCGCTTCCACGGCACGGAGCGCACGCTCGACGACCTCGACGGCGGCTTCGTCCTGACCACGTACGGCACGATGCGCTCCGCGGCGCCGCGGCTCGCTCAGCAGTCCTGGGGCATGGTCGTCGCCGACGAGGCGCAGCGCGTCAAGAACCCGAGGTCCGCGACCGCCAAGGCGCTGCGCACCATTCCTGCGCCCGCGCGCGTGGCCCTCACCGGCACCCCCGTGGAGAACAACCTCTCCGAACTGTGGGCCCTCCTGGACTGGACGACCCCTGGGCTGCTCGGCCCGCTCAAGGCCTTCAGGTCCCGGCACGCACGCGCGGTCGAGGGCGGTGAACACCCGGATGGGGCCGAGCGGTTGGCGCGTCTGGTCAGACCGTTCCTGCTGCGCCGCAAGAAGTCCGACCCGGGCATCGTGCCCGAGCTGCCGCCGAAGACCGAGACGGACCATCCGGTGCCGCTGACCCGTGAACAGGCCGCGCTGTACGAGGCGGTGGTCCGAGAGTCGATGGCGGTGATCGAGGCGGCCGAGGGGATCGCCCGCCGCGGCCTGGTCCTCAAGCTGCTCGGCGCGCTGAAGCAGATCTGCAACCATCCGGCGCAGTACCTCAAGGAGGGCGGCACGGCGGGGAACGGCCCGGAGCTCGGCGGGGTGCGCCTTGAAGGGCGCTCCGGCAAACTCGCCCTGCTCGACGAGCTGGTGAACACGATCCTGTCGGAGGACGGCTCGGTGCTCGTCTTCACGCAGTACGTGGGGATGGCCCGCCTCATCGCCGCCCATCTGGCCACCCGGGCGGTGCCGGTCGAGGTGCTGCACGGGGGGACGCCGATCGCGGAGCGCGAGAGGCTCGTCGACCGCTTCCAGGCCGGTGCGACTCCGGTGCTCGTGCTGTCGTTGAAGGCCGCGGGCACGGGTCTGAACCTGACCAGGGCCGGCCATGTCGTGCACTTCGACCGCTGGTGGAATCCGGCGGTGGAGGAGCAGGCCACCGACCGCGCGTACCGCATCGGCCAGACCCAGCCGGTCCAGGTCCACCGGCTGATCACCGAGGGCACGGTGGAGGACCGTATCGCGGAGATGCTCGCCGCGAAGCGGGAGTTGGCCGAGGCGATCCTGGGTTCGGGTGAGTCCGCCCTGACCGAGCTCACGGACCGCGACCTGGCCGACCTGGTGTCGCTGCGGAGGTCGTCGTGAGCGGGTCACCCAAGGGCAGCCCGGCGGACCGGGCACGCGAGGCACTTCGGGCGGCGCGGGCGGAGCGGGAGGCTCGGGCGGAGCGGGAGCGGTCGGGGGCGGGGGGCGACGTTGGGTTGGGGGCGGGTTCGGGGGTCGACTCGGGGTCGGGTTCGGGTGGTGACGTCGGCTTGGGCTCGGGAGTCGACTCGGGGTCGGGTTCGGGTGGCGAGGCCGGCTTGGGTTCGGGCGGCGACGCCCGTTTGAGGTCGGGTTCGGGCGCTGGGTTGGGGTCGGGTTTGGGGGGTGCCGCCGGTTCGGGTTCGCGTGGCGACGCGGGTTCTGGTTCGGGCGGCGACTCCGACTCGACTTCGGGCGCTGGCGCCGGCTTGGGCTCGGGCGGTGACGTCCGCTTGGGGTCGGGTTCGGGTGCTGGCTTGGGATCCGACTCCGGCTTGGGTTCGGGGTTCGACTCGGGCTCGCCTTCGGGTTCTGGTTCGGGCGTCGACTCTGGCGCGGGAGCGGAATCCGAGGGAGGTTCGGGCGTGGGCTCGACCTCCCCCGACTCGGTGAGCGCTTCCTCGGTGCCGAGTGGCGGCGTGAACGTGGCCGATACGGGGGCGGTGGACAGCTGGCCGGGTGCTCAGGCATCCACGGCGCCGTCCTCGGCGCCACCGATCTCGGCTGAGTCGGAGGGGTCTGCGCGGGATCAGCTGGACGCCGCTGCCTCCATGTCCGGTGACACGGCTCGGAGTTCGTCGCCGGCGGCGGAGACCTCGCGCGCCCAGGAGCAGTCGGGGACTGCGGGCAGAGCGGGCGCGCCCGGCCCGGATCGACC
>NZ_JBEPEW010000045.1:0-54106 GCF_040300965.1 Streptomyces mesophilus
GGCGGTCTTGGGCCCGATGCCCTTGAGCGACTCGAGGGACCCGTCGGCGGCGCGGCTCGCGACCTCGCCCTCGGCAAGGCGGGCCGCGAGCAGGACCGCGACGGGGAGCGCCGACCAGCGCGCGGGCAGCAGCCCGAGCGCCACCGCCGCGGCGCCCGCACACAGCACACCCGCCCAGGTCAGCGCATCGGGCGACACCTGGCGCCGGACGAGCGCGGCGCGGGCGCCGGCCAGCCGGTCGGCGTACCAGGGCTTGAGAGCGTAGAGGCCGTTCATGGGATGACTGTCCCGCCGGACCCCGTGGGTCCGACACGGCACGGATACTCAAACCGGCCTGAGTACCGCCGCGTCGGGCGCCGCGCGTGCACTCAGCCCCGGACGATGATCTTCCCCAGGTTCTCGCCCCGCAGCATCCCCAGGAACGCCTCCACGATCCGCCCGAACCCGTCGACGACCGTCTCGTCCGAACGCACCCGGCCGCTGCGCAGATGCGGCACCACGAATTCGTACAACTCGTCCTGCAGCGACCGGTAGTCGCTCACCAGGAAGCCCTCCATACGCAGGCTCTTCTCCACGATCTCGGAGAGGTCCACGGGCACCGGGGCGAGGGTTTCCTTGTTGTACTGGCCGATCGTGCCGATACGTACGATCCGCCCGTAGCGCCGCAGCGCACCGACCGCCGCGCCCAGCTGCTCACCGCCGACGTTGTCGACGAAGAGGTCGATGCCGTCCGGTGCCGCCTCGGCGAGCAGATCGGCGGCGGACCCGTCGTGGTAGTCGAACGCGGCGTCGTAACCCACCTCGTCCAGCAGGTACTCGACCTTCGCGGCCGACCCCGCGCTGCCCACGAGCCGCCCCGCGCCGAGCAGCCGCGCGAGCCGGCCGGCCGCCGTGCCCACACCTCCCGCGGCCACCGACACGAACACGTCGTCGCCCTCCTTCAGACGGGCGATCCGGGTCAGCCCCACATAGGCGGTCAGTCCGGTGCCGCCGAGAATGCCGAGATGCGCCGACAGCGGCACGCCCTCGAACTGCGGGAGCACCCGCACCTGTTCGGCCGCCACGGCGGAGTGCGTACGCCAGCCCTCGCGGTGGAAGACGAGTGCGCCGGACGGGATCGCCGGGTCGCGGGACTCCAGGACGCGGCCGAGGGTGCGGCCTTCGAGCGGTGCGTCCAGGGCGAAGGCGCCGTCCATCATCTCGCGGTGGTACGGGTCCACCGACCAGTAGAGGTTCTCGACGAGGAGCCCGCCCGGCGCGGGCTCGGGCAGGGCGGACTCCACGAAGCGGAAGTGGTCGGCGGTCGGGAAGCCGGTGGGGCGGGCGGTCTGCTGCACGGTGAGCGCGATCTCGGTCATGGACGCGACCGTAGGAAGGAATGCGCGCGCCGGGCAGAGGGTTGGGCTCATGGCACAGCCCGTTCCATGAACTGTCCTCATACGCCGAGGTGGGCACACCCATGACCAGAGATTCCGCCGTCGATCTCGCCCCGCACGAACTGCGCATCCTGGTGGCCGTGGAGCGCGAGCGCGGGTTCTCGGCCGCCGCCGCGGCCCTCGGGCTCACCCAGTCCGCGGTCTCGCACTCGGTGCGCGGCAGCGAGCGCAAGATCGGAGCCGTGCTCTTCGAGCGGGGCCGCACCGGGGCGCGTCCGACGGCGGCGGGGGAGCGGGCCGTGGCGCATGCCCGCCGGATCCTGCGCCTGCTCGACACCCTGGTGGCCGAGGCGCGCGGGGCGGCGGGCGGTGCGGTCGAGGGGACGCTGCGGATCGCCGCCTTCCGCAGTGTCGCGCTGCATCTGCTGCCGCCGGTGCTCGCCCGGCTGCGGGCCGCCCACCCCGGACTCGAGCCCGAGGTGCGGGTCGTACGCGAAGTGGGGCCCGGCACGGCCGGTGAAGTGGCCGCGGGGCGGGCCGACTTGGCGATCGCCACGATCGGCACCAGCTCGCCGATCCCGGCAGGGCTCGTGGGCGGCGTACTCCTGGAGGAGCCCTACTCGTTCGTGCACCCGGCCGGGCACCCCGACCCGCGGTCGCTGCCGCTCGTGGACTGGACGGAGGCCTGCACCTCGTACACGCGCGACTGGTGGGCCGCCCAGGACTGGATCCCGCGCGCGAGCATGCGGACCGAGGACGACGGAGCCGTGCTCTCCATGGTGAGCGCCGGCCATGGAATGGCGATCATGCCGGCGCTCTCCCTGACCGGAGCGCCGGCCACGGTCGCGATCACCGATCTCGGCCCGGAGCGCCCCACCCGCGAGGTCGGTTACGTCACCACACCCGAGCTCGCGCGGAGCCTCGCGGTCCGCGCGCTGATCAGGGAGCTGCGGGCGGACCGGGCGCCGTCGGGCGGACCGGACCCCAGGAGCTGAGAACCAAACGTACGGCCGATGAATTTTGCCTGCCGTCTCAGATACTAGGAAGTCCGAGTAATTGTGGAGACAGACCGGCTGACCTGTCCTAGCTTGGTAGGAGCCGAACGACTCGCTCGATCAAGCGAACGGCGGTTGTGAGCCGTGCCCCCATGCAGGCAACCCCTGCGGGCCCTCGCTCCCCGCCACTTAGGCGTCTCGATATCTCCTCGACTCTGTCGACCCCTCATTTCGTACTCCACTCATGCCCCAAGGAGTCAGCATGTCCGAGACGACCGTCGCCGCCCGCCGTGTCCTCCGCGTCCGTCATGGATCGGGGACCGCCGAAGCCGAGCGCAAGAACGCCGCCGCCGCCCTCCAGCGCGCCCTCGACCGCAGGGACAACGGCGGAGCCGCAGGTCACTGATCCGGCCTTATCGACCCCGCGCGATCCCGAAGTGGTCGATGCGCTCGCCGTTCTCGGCGAGCGCGGAGACCTCGAGCCGCGGTCGCGCCCCGGCGCTCGCTTCCACCGCGAGGAACGAGTAGCCGGTGTAGCGCACCCGTGACCACTCGACCGTGTCCGGATCGGGCAGCCGCTGCTCGGTCCAGTGGAAGCTGAGGATCGACTCGCGGTCGTGCACCGCGCCCTCGTAGCTGTCCTTCACGCCCGCGGGGAAGCCGTACAGCTCCTTGCCGGCCCCGCCCGCCGTCACATAGACGATGCCGTCGCGGGTCGGATCGGTGGACGCGCCGATCGGTACGGGTCTGCCGACCTCGCCGCCCCTGATGGCGTCGGTCCGCTCGTACACATGGTTGTGGCCGTTGATCACCAGATCGACCTGGTGCTTGGTGAACAGCCCGAGCCACGCGTCACGCACCCCGCCGTCGGAGGCGTGCGTGGACGTCGAGTACATGCAGTGGTGGAAGAAGACCACGACGAAGTCGATGTCCTTGCGCGCGCGCAGCTCCCGCAGCCGCTGGTCGAGCCAGGCGGTCTGCTTTCCGCCGCTGTAGCCCTTGTTGGCCGGGATCTCGTACGAGACGTCATTGGCGTCGAGGGCCACGACGCCGACATTGCCGTACGTGAAGGAGTAGACGCCCGGGGAGTTCTCCGGGTCGAAGCCGTTTTCGGGCAGGGACCAGCGGGCGCGCTGGCCGCCGTAGCCGTCGGGGGAGTACCAGGCCTCCATGTCGTGGTTGCCGGTGGTCACCATCCACGGCACGGACTTCGCGACGGACTCGGTCTGCGCCAGGAAGGTGTCCCAGACCCGGGCGTCGTACGTATCCGATTCCTTGCCGTGCCCGCTGCTGTCCGCGTAGCAGATGTCGCCCGCGTGCAGATGGAAGGACGGGTTCTGGCCCAGGATCACCTGGTCGTTGGCGAGCGCGTGCGCGCTGACGCCCTGGTCGCCGAAGGCCGTGAACACGAACGTCTCAGGAGCGGCGGGCGCGGTGCGGAACGAGCCGAGCGTGGCGAGGCGTTCGGGCCGCGTGGGGTCGAAGCCCTCGTGGCCGACGCCGTAGTAGTACGTGGTGCCGGGGCGCAGACCGTCGAGTGCGACGTGCAGGTAGTACTGCTCGACCGCCGGCAGCTTCTTCGACAGCGCGGGCGTGGTGAGGTCGCGCACCTCGGCCTCGAACCTGCGGCCCAGGTCCCAGGGGGCGAGGCCGACGCGCACGTACGGCTTCCGCACCGCGAACGGCACCTGCCAGCTGATCCGCATCTGCGTCTTCGGGTCGGCGCCGAAGGCGAGATGACGCCCGAAGGGGGCGACGAGCGAGCCGTCGACCTTGGCGGTGGCGGGCGCGGTCCGCAAGGTGGGGCCCTGCGCGGCGCTCGCACTTCCATTCACCAGCGCCCCGGCCGTCCCGGCGGCCGAGGCGGTGACCAGACCGCCGACCAGCGCCGCACGCCGGCTGACCTTGGGGCGGGCGTGCCTGGCCCGCAGGTACTCGTGCTGCTCCGCCATGCTCATCCGGCCGGCGAGCTGTTCGGGGATGCCGACCCGGGGTGTCTCACTCATGCCGGTGAACTTCCCAGCGGCGCCCAACTGCCCCTGGTCGCCCGGATGAACGCCCGGTGTCCTTCCTGTGCGCCCTCCCGTCACCGCACCGGAGAATCGGTCCGCATGCTGGACACCGTGTGTCAACACCTGGGACCCCGAGTACGGTGACGGACATGTCTCGACGCATCAATCTCGCAGTGATCCCCGGTGACGGCATCGGCCAGGAGGTCGTGACCCAGGGACTCAAGGTCCTCCGCGCCGCGCTTCCGCAGGACGTGAAGCTCGAGACGCAGGAGTACGACTTCGGCGCCAAGCGCTACCACGCCACCGGTGAGACCCTCACCGACGCCGACGTCGAGCAGCTGAAGGCGCACGACGCCATCCTGCTCGGTGCGATCGGGGACCCGAGCGTGCCGTCCGGAGTCCTGGAGCGCGGCTTCCTCCTGAAGCTCCGCTTCCTCTTCGACCACCACGTCAACCTCCGCCCGAGCAAGCTGCTCCCGGGTGTGGCCACCCCGCTCGCCGGTCAGCCGGAGATCGACTTCGTGGTCGTCCGCGAGGGCACCGAAGGCCCGTACACCGGCAACGGCGGCACCATCCGCAAGGGCACCCCGCACGAGGTCGCCACCGAGGTCTCCGTGAACACGGCCTTCGGTGTCGAGCGCGTCGTCCGCGACGCCTTCGCCCGCGCCCAGGCCCGCCCGCGCAAGAAGCTGACCCTGGTGCACAAGAACAACGTGCTCGCCTTCGCCGGCCACCTGTGGACCAACGTCTTCAACGAGGTGGCCAAGGAGTTCCCCGAGGTCACCACCGACTACATCCACGTCGACGCCGCGACCATCTACCTGGTCACCGACCCCGGCCGCTTCGACGTGATCGTCACCGACAACCTCTTCGGCGACATCATCACCGACCTCGCCGCGGCCGTCTCCGGCGGCATCGGCGTCGCCGCCTCCGGGAACATCAACCCGAGCGGCGAGTTCCCCTCGATGTTCGAGCCCGTGCACGGCTCGGCGCCCGACATCGCGGGCCAGGGCAAGGCCGACCCGACCGCCACCGTGCTGTCCGTCGCGCTGCTCCTGCGCCATCTCGGATACGAGGCCGAGGCCGCGCGTATCGAGGAAGCCGTCGCCGCCGACCTGGGCGAGCGCGGCGAGAGCCCCCGTACCACCGAGGAAATCGGCGATGCGCTCGCCGTACGAGTAGCCGGCTGACCCTCGGACACTCGCCGACGGGTCACCACGAGCCCGTCGGAAGCACCACCTCGAGCCGCCGGGCCGCCTGCACAAGGCACCCGGCGGCTTCTCGTATCCGCCGCCGGGTGTCACCATCAACCCTTGGGTCGCATCACACCCGTTTCGCCCACGCCCATTCACGAGCGATAATCGAACGTGGGGCCGCGGAATGCGGGTAGCAGTTCTGCTTCAGTCGTCCGGGGCTGGAACATTTCCGAGGACTGACGTGAGCGCGCTCCGACACACACGAAACCGGTGAAGGACATCCACTCATGACGACGCCCACGATCGAGCTCAAGCCCTCCTCGCACCCGCTCTCCGCGGCCGAGCGCGAGGCGATCCTGGCCAACCCCGGGTTCGGCCGCCACTTCACCGACCACATGGTGACCATCAAGTGGACCGAGGGCCGCGGCTGGCACGACGGCCAGCTCGTGGAGTACGGACCGCTCTCGATCGACCCGGCGAACATGACCCTGCACTACGCGCAGGAGATCTTCGAGGGCCTCAAGGCCTACCGGCAGCCCGACGGCACCGTCGCCACCTTCCGCCCGGAGGCCAACGCCAAGCGCTTCCAGGCCTCGGCCCGCCGGCTCGCGATGCCGGAGCTGCCCGTCGAGACCTTCATCGAGGCCTGCGACCTGCTCGTCCAGCAGGACAAGGACTGGGTCCCGGCGCACGGCGGCGAGGAGTCCCTGTACCTGCGCCCGTTCATGTTCGCGACCGAGGTCGGCCTGGGCGTCAAGCCCGCCAACGAGTACCTCTTCATGGTCATCGCCTCGCCCGCCGGCGCGTACTTCGCGGGCGGCGTGAAGCCCGTCTCGATCTGGCTCTCCGAGGACCGCGTGCGCGCCGTCCCCGGCGGCATGGGCGCCGCGAAGACCGGCGGCAACTACGCCGCCTCGCTCCTCGCCCAGGCCGAGGCCGCCGCCAAGGGCTGCGACCAGGTCTGCTACCTCGACGCGGTCGAGCACAAGTGGGTCGAGGAACTCGGCGGCATGAACCTGTACTTCGTGTACGGCGACAAGATCGTCACGCCCGAGCTCACCGGCTCGATCCTCGAGGGCGTCACCCGTGACTCGCTCCTCCAGGTCGCCCGCGACCTCGGCTACACGGCCACCGAGGGCCGCATCTCCCTCGACGAGTGGCAGCGCGACGCCCAGAACGGCTCGCTCACCGAGGTCTTCGCCTGCGGTACGGCCGCGGTGATCACCCCCGTCGGCACGGTCAAGTGCAACGCGGGCGAGTGGACCCAGTCCGCCGGCGAGCCGGGCCCGGTCACGCTCCGCCTGCGCGAGTCCCTCCTCGACATCCAGCGCGGCACGGCCACGGACAAGCACGGCTGGATGCACACGCTGGGCTAGGTCCTTGTCGTACGCACGTAGAAGGCCGGGCTCCCCGTCGAGGGAGCCCGGCCTTCTTCGAGCCCCTGGGCTCATCAGCCCTTGGGCACATCCAGCCCCTGCGGCGATTGAGCAGATCCGAACGTAGTTCGGATGCGGGCGGGATCGGCTACGAGATCAGCCCCACGATCGTCGCGCTGATGAACGACACCAGCGTGGCCCCGTACACAAGCTTCAGCCCGAAGCGGGCGATCTGATCACCGTGCGCGGGCGAGAGCGACTTCACCGCACCGGCGATGATCCCGATCGAACTGAAGTTGGCGAAGGACACCAGGAACGTCTGCACGATCGCCGTGGCCCGCTCGCTGAGCTCGACCTTCCCGCCCGGGTTGGCGTCGGTGAACGCGAGCATCGCCACGAACTCGTTCGAGACCAGCTTGGTCGCCATGATCTGCCCGGCGTCGACGCACTCGTCCCAGGGCACCCCGGTGAGGAAGGCGAACGGGGCGAAGACGTATCCCAGGATCTCCTGGAAGCTCGTGCCGCCCGTGAGCCCCGAGACGAGCCCGTTGATCAGCGCGATCAGCGCGACGAACCCGATCAGCATGGCCGCGACGGTGACCGCGATCTTCGCGCCGTCGAGGATGTACTCGCCGAGCATCTCGAAGAACGACCGCTTCTTCCGCTCGGGCGTGACGACCACGTCCTCCTCGGGCGTCAGCTCGTACGGGTTGAGCAGCCAGACCACGATGAAGCCGCCGAAGAGATTGAGCACGATGGCGGCCACGACGTAACGCGGCTCGATCATCGTCATATAGGCGCCGACGATCGACATCGAGACCGTGGACATGGCCGAGGCGCTCAGCATGTAGAGGCGCTTCGGGGTCAGCGTGGGCAGCAGCGTCTTGATCGCGATGAAGCTCTCGGACTGGCCGAGGATCGCGGCCGACACGGCGTTGAACGACTCGAGCCGGCCGGCCCCGGTGACCTTCGACAGGACAATGCCGAGGTACTTCACGATCAGCGGGAGCACCCGCAGGTACTGGAGGATGCCGATCAGCGCGGAGACGAAGATGATCGGCATCAGCACGCTGAGCAGGAACGGCACGTTCCCCTCGGCGTCAGGATCGGCGAGGCTCCCGAAGACGAACGCCGTGCCTTCACCGGCGTACTCGAGAAGCTTGCCGAACCCGTCCGCGAGGGCGTCGACGGCGCTCTGCCCGAGGCTCGTCTTCAGCATGACGAGACCCAGGACGAACTGGACCACCAGCATCAGCGCGATGTAGGGCGCCTTGACGCGCAGCAGCCGCAGATCACGGGACGGCAGGAAGGCCAGGGCCAGGAAGACGGCCAGGCCGGCGATACCGATGAGGATGTGCACGGGCCTACCGCCCCGCTGACGGTGCGCAAGAGATCATCCGGCAAGGAGACCTGCCGGGACCCCCGAGCCGGTGGACCCACGCGGCCGGGCCGGGCGAGTCCACCCGTGCCGCGTATCCGCGTCATTCGCATGTCTGGGGGCCTGCCCGCGTGGGATCGTGGACCCGGCCCCTGGTGGGGACGAGGGTGGGGCGAGCCGTGCACACAGTCGACTTCCAGGCCGAGATCGGTCCTGCGGGACCCGGCGCCTACCAGGTGACCTTGCGCGCCCCGGACGGCGCCGAGGCGAGCGCCGACGGGGTGCGCCTGCCGGTCGGCGCCGAAGAGCTGCGCATCCTCACGGCCCGCGTCCCCGACGCGATCCTCGCCTCGTCCGCCGTGGTGCGCCGCAGTGCGTCGCCGGAGGAGCGGCCCGTGCAGGAACTGGGCCGGATCCTCTTCGACATGCTGTTCGCGGGGGAGGGTCGTGCGCTGTTCGCCGCGGCCCGGCACCGCGCGGCCGAGGCGGACCGGTCGCTGCGCCTGGTGCTGCGAGTGCGTTCGCCCGAACTCGCGCGGCTGCCCTGGGAGTTCCTCTTCGACAGCGGCGAGAACGCTTACGTCTGTACGACGATGCCGCTGGTCCGCCGCCCCCAACTGGCGTCACCCCAGCGCCCGTTGGCGGTCGCCGCGCCCCTGCGCATCCTGTGCATGGCAGCCCGCCCCGACGATCTCGAACCCCTCGCGGTGCAGGCCGAACGTGACCGTCTCGGCGGCGCACTCGCCGGTCTGCGGGAGGCCGGGCTCATCGAACTCGGCTGGGTCGAGGACGAGACCTGGCGCGCACTGCGCACCGCGCTCACCCGGCGGGGCCCTTGGCACGTCCTGCACTTCATCGGCCATGGAGGCTTCGACCCGGCCGCGCAGGAGGGCACGCTGGCGCTCGCGGGCGAGGAGGGCGGCACGTACCAACTGGGCGCCGAGAACCTCGCGATGATGCTGCACGACCAGCGGTCGCTGCGCCTGGTCGTCCTCAACGCCTGCGAGACCGGCCGCTCGGCGGCGGCCGACCCCTTCTCCAGCATGGGCGGTGCGCTGCTGCGCGCCGGGGTGCCGGCCGCGCTCGCGATGCAGTACGCGATCTCCGACCGCGCGGCGGTCGAGTTCGGCCGCACGTTCTACGAGGGCCTCGCGCACCGGCTGCCCGTGGACGCGGCGGTGACGCAGGCGCGGCAGGCGATCCGGCTCGCGTTGCCGGGGACGTTGGAGTGGGGGACACCGGTGCTCTTCATGCGGGCGGCGGAGGGGGTGTTGTTCGAGGTCGCGGAGACGGTGGCGGAGAAGGCGCGGGCCGAGGCTGTGCGGCCCGTGGCCGAGCCCTCGTCCGCGCCGGCACCCGTACGCCCGGAATCGGAGCTTGTGCGCCCGGAACCGGCACCCGCGCAGGTGCCGGCACCCGTACGCCCGGAATCGACACCCGTACAGACGCCGGCACCCGTACGTCCGGAACCGGGGCTCGCACAGACGCCGGCACCCGTACGTCCGGAACCGGGGCTCGTACGTCCCCAGCCTGAGCCTCCGCGCACGGAGCCCGGTGGCGGGCCGGCCCGTTTCCGGCGCGCCGGCCTCCTCGGCAGCCCCGAACAGGCACCGCAGGCGGATGGCCCCGCCGGTGTGGCAGGGCCTGTCCCCGCCCGGCCCGGAAGCGGGCGGTTCCGCCGTGGGACCACAGGGCCACCACCCCGCATCACCCGCGTCAGCGGTCCCCAGAGACCCGTTTCGCTGGCGTTCAGCAGGGACTCCGGCCGCCTGGCCATCGGCGGCGGTCGCTGGGTGGCCGTGGTCGTCGATCGCGCAGGCGGGCGTGTGTGCCGGGTCCGCAGTGGCGGATACCTGGCCGAAGCACTGGACGCCGTCAAGTCGACCTTCATGTACCAGGAGTTGGTCCTCGATGTGTCCTTCGATGCCGCGGGCGAGACCTTCGCGACCATCGCGGGTGGTTCGGTACGCGTCTGGCACACCGCGTCCGGCACCTTGGTCGGGAAGCATCCGCTCGGCAACGGGAGCAGTATGACGGCGGCTGTCGCCGAGGGCGGCCGGGTCGCCGCGACCGTTCACCACGAAGCGGTGACGCTCAGCGGGTTCGGGAGCCCGAGACTGACGATCCCGATCACCGAGCAGACCAGAGCGGTGGCGTTCTCGCCCGACGGCAGCTGCCTCGCCGCGGTCGGACATACGGTGGCGCCGGCAGCTGTGCGGTCCATCGGGCCTCCCGGAGGATACGCCCGGGTCTGGGCCGCGGGGTCCGGCGACGAGATCCTGTACCTGCCCCATACCGACGCCGTGGACGCCGTGGCCTTCAGCCCGGACGGCACCCGCCTCGCCACGGCGAGCGGAAAGACTGTTCACGTCTGGGAGTTCCCCGCAGGTGGCCGGGTCCTGGAGCTGGCGCATGGCCTCCGTTGCAGCGACCTCGCCTTCGGCCCGGACGGCACCACGCTCGCCACTGCCGACATGTCGGGCGCGAAGGTGTGGGATCTGCGCACCAGGAACGTCCTGTGGGAGCACCGGTCCCCGATGGAGAACCCGAAATACGGCCCGCCCGGTGTGAGCCGTGTGGACTACAGCCGCGACGGGACCCTGCTCGCCGTCATCGAAGGCGCCGACGTCCTGCTGCTCGACCTGACCCGCACTCCCTGACGAAGGCGGCCCATGACCACCCAACCCCCGCCCGCCGCCGACCTGTTCGTCCCCGAACAGGACGCCCCCGGCGTCGAGACCCCCCTCGTCGAAGCCCTCACCGACCTCGGCCTCACCGTCCGAGTCAGGGCCGTCCCCGTACGCCGCAGCCTGGAGCTCCTCATCCTCGTCACGCTGCCCCTGCACGCCTTTCTCGGGAGCCTCGGCGGCAAGCTCGCCGAGGACGCCTACCGGAAATTCAAGGAGGCGGTCCGGCGCACCCCGGCCCCGCGCCCCGTGGCCCTCCAGGACACCGACACCGGCGTCCGCGTGCTGCTCACCCGCGACCTCGACGACGAGGCGTACCGACAGCTGCGAGCCCTCGACCTGACCCTGGTGCGCGGCACCCTGCGCTACGACACCGCAGGCCGTGCCTGGCGGCTGGTCGAGGACGCGGCCGGCTGAGCCGCAGCGCCCTTTTGAGTGCTGCTCGATGTGACAGATCTCAAGCTGTGACCTCGACGATGTCAACCGCGTACGCCAGCGTTTAGAGTGGTGCTCTAAACGTCATCAAGGGAGCACCCGCCCCATGCGCCTCACCCCCACCGAACGCGACCGCCTGCTCCTGTTCGGCGCCGCCGAGCTGGCCCGTGCCCGGCGGGCGCGCGGCCTCAGGCTCAATGTGCCCGAGGCCACCGCGCTGATCGCCGACACCGTGTGCGAGGCGGCCCGTGACGGGCTGCGCCTGGCCGAGGCGATCGCGCGGGCGAAGGCCGTGCTCGGGCCGGACGATGTGCTGCCGGGCGTCGCCGACGTGGTGACCGAGGTGCATGTGGAGGCGGTGTTCGACGACGGGTCGCGACTCGCCGTGGTCTCCGAACCACTGGCCGGGGAATCGCTGGGGGAGGCGGCTCCGGGTGCGGTCCTGCCGGGGCCCGTTCATCAGGAGCCGGCCGCGACCGTACGTATCGGCGTACGCAACACCGCGTCCGTCCCCGTCAGCGTGACCTCGCACTTCCACTTCTTCGAGGCCAATCCGCGCCTCGACTTCGACCGCGCGGCGGCGTACGGGATGCGGCTCGCGATCCCGGCCGGGGCGTCCGTACGGTTCGGGCCCGGTGAGTCGGCGGAGGTCGGCCTCGTGCCGATCGGCGGCGAGCGGATCGCCATCGGGTTCGCGGGCCTCGTCGACGGACCGCTGGACGCGGCCGGTGCTCGCGAGGAGGCGCTGCGGCGCGCGGCCGCCTGCGGATATCTCGGAGCGGACCCCATGGAGCCCCCGGCAGGAGCGGACCCCATGGAGCCCCTGGCAAAGGAGGACGAGCGATGAGCCGCCCCGGAGGCCACCCGGCCGAAGCCCGCCGACTGACCCCGCACGAGTACGCGGCCACGCACGGCCCCCGCGCCGGCGACCGCGTCGTCCTCGGCGACACGGGCCTCGTGGTCCGGGTCGAGGAGGACTCGCAGGCGTACGGCGAGGAGTTCCTCGCCGGCTTCGGCAAGACCGCACGCGACGGGCTGCACCTCAAGGCCGCCGCCGTCCGCGAGACCTGTGACGTCGTCATCAGCAACGTCCTTGTCATCGACGCCGTGCAGGGCATCCGCAAGACCTCCATCGGCATCCGCGAGGGCCGGATCCACGCGATCGGAAGGGCCGGGAACCCGGACACGCTCGACGGCGTGGAGGTCGTGGTCGGCACCGGGACCTCGATCGTCTCCGGCGAGGGCATGATCGCCACCGCGGGCGCCGTGGACACCCATGTCCACCTGCTGTCGCCGCGCATCATGGAGGCCTCGCTCGCCTCCGGGGTGACCACGGTCATCGGCCAGGAGTTCGGCCCGGTCTGGGGCGTCGGCGTCAACTCGCCCTGGGCGCTGAGGCACGCCTTCAACGCCTTCGACGCCTGGCCGGTCAACATCGGCTTCCTGGCGCGCGGTTCGTCCTCCCGTGAAGCCCCGCTGGTGGAGGCCCTCGCCGAGGGTGGAGCGTCGGGCTTCAAGGTGCACGAGGACATGGGCGCGCACACGCGGGCCCTGGACACCGCGCTCAGGGTCGCCGAGGAGTACGACGTCCAAGTCGCCCTGCACAGCGACGGGTTGAACGAGTGCCTGTCGGTCGAGGACACCCTGCGCGTCCTGGACGGCCGCACCATCCACGCCTTCCATATCGAGGGCTGCGGCGGCGGCCACGTACCGAACGTCCTGAAGATGGCGGGCGTCCCGAACGTCATCGGCTCCTCCACCAACCCCACCCTGCCCTTCGGCCGGGACGCGGTCGCCGAGCACTACGGGATGATCGTCTCCGTCCACGACCTCAAGACCGACCTGCCGGGCGACGCCGCCATGGCCCGCGACCGGATCCGCGCCGGGACCATGGGCGCCGAGGACGTGCTGCACGATCTGGGTGCCATCGGCATCACCTCGTCCGACGCGCAGGGCATGGGGCGGGCGGGAGAGACGGTCCGGCGTACGTTCGCGATGGCGGGCAAGATGAAGGCCGAGCTCGGCCCGCTCGACGGCGACGGCGCCCACGACGACAACGCGCGCGTCCTGCGCTACATCGCCAAGCTCACCGTCAACCCGGCCCTCGCCCACGGTCTCGCGCACGAGATCGGGTCGATCGAGGTGGGCAAGATGGCGGACATCGTGCTCTGGCAGCCGGCGTTCTTCGGCGCCAAGCCGCAGCTGGTCCTCAAGTCGGGCTTCCCCGCGTACGGGGTCACAGGCGACCCGAACGCGGCCACCGACACCTGCGAACCCCTCGTCCTCGGACCGCAGTTCGGCGCGCACGGCGCCACGGCCGCCGACCTGTCCGTCGCCTTCGTCTCCCAGGCGGCCGCCGCCCTCGAAGGCGACCGGCTGCCCACCCGCCGGCGCCGCGTCGGCGTACGCGGGACCCGGGGCATCGGCCCGGGCGACCTGCTGCTCAACTCCCGTATCGGCGCGGTCGACGTGGACGCCCGCAGCGGTCTGGTCACGCTCGACGGGCGGCCGATGCGCTCGGAGCCGGCCGACTCCGTATCCCTGAACCGCCTCTACTTCCTGTAAACGACACTGCCTCTGATCCCCGAAAGAGCCGCAATGACTTTCCGTATGCCCGCCGAGTGGGCCCCGCACGAGCGCACCTGGATGGCCTGGCCCGGCCCCAACACCACCTTCTCGAACGACGCCGAGCTCACCGAGGCGCGCGAGGCCTGGGCCTCGGTCGCCCGTGCCGTACGCCGTTTCGAGCCGGTCACGATGGTTCACGGCCCCGGCCAGGCGGACTTTGCCCGCGAACTGCTCGGCCCGGACATCGAGCTGGTCGAGCGGGAGCTCGACGACGCGTGGATGCGCGACATCGGCCCCACGTTCGTCCTCGGCGACGAAGGCCAACTGGCCGCCGTGGACTGGGTGTTCAACGGCTGGGGCGCCCAGGAGTGGGCCCGCTGGGAGCACGACTCCAAGATCGCCTCGTACGTGGCGGACCTCGCCGGCGTCCCCGTGCACAGCTCACCCCTGGTCAACGAGGGCGGCGGCATCCACGTCGACGGCGAGGGCACGGTGCTGCTCACCGAGACCGTGCAGCTCGGTCCGGAGCGCAACCCCGGCTGGTCGCGCGAGCAGGTCGAGGCGGAGATCCACGCGAAGCTCGGCACCACGAAGGCGATCTGGCTGAAGCGCGGTCTGACCGCCGACTATCCGCCGCACGGCTACGGGACCCTCGGCCACGTCGACATCGTCGCCGCCTTCGCCGCACCGGGCGTGGTGGTCGCCCACACCCAGCCGGACCCGTCCCACCCCGACCACGAACTGTGCCGCGAGAACGTCGAGTTCCTGCGCACACAGACCGACGCCAAGGGCCGCCGCATCGAGGTCGTCGAGATCCCGGCCCCGACCGAAGTCCGCGAGGAGGACGGCGGCTGGGCCGACTACTCCTACATCAACCACTACCTCTGCAACGGCGGGGTCGTCCTGTGCGCCTTCGACGACCCGCGCGACGAGCACGCGGCGGGCATCTTCCGGCGCCTGTTCCCGGACCGCACGGTCACGCTGGTCGACGCCCGCACCATCTTCGCGGGCGGCGGCGGTATCCACTGCATCACCCAGCAGCAGCCGCGTACGAGCTGAGCCGTACGCTCTCCCCGCACGCCGAAGCACCGAGGAGCCGTCCGAGATGAGCACGACGCGATGACCACGCCACCGCGCTCGCGCAAGCACGCACCTCCGCGCGAGGACGTGCTCGCCGCCGCCATGGCGATGGTCGCCGACGGCGGACTCGACCAGCTCACCATGGCTGCGCTCGGCCGTGAGGTCGCGATGAGCAGCGGGCATCTCCTCTACTACTTCAAGACCAAGGACGAGCTGCTCCTGCAGACCCTGGAGTGGAGCGAGGGCCGCCTGGGCGAGCGGCGGCGCGCACTGCTCTCGGGCACTTCTCCCGTACGGGAACGCCTCGACGCCTATGTCGACCTGTACGTCCCCGAAGGTCCTCGGGACCCGCACTGGGCCCTGTGGATGGAGGTCTGGAACCGCTCCCCGTACGCCGACGCCTCCGTCGAGGCGGGCCGCCGCCAGCTGGCCATCGAGGGCGCCTGGCACCGCGACCTGGTCGCCCTGCTCGCCGAGGGCATCTCCCGCGGGGAGTTCCGGCCCCTGGACCCCGAGCGCTTCGCCCTCCGGCTGCGCGCCCTCCTCGACGGCTTCTCGGTCCATGTGGCGGTGGGCCTGCCGGGCACCGGCCGTGATGAAGTCCTTTCCCACGTACGGGAGTTCCTCGACGACGCGCTGACGCGGCGGTGAGGCCGCTGTCCGCCGCACCCCGAAACCGGTGCGGCGGACAGCGGCCCGCAGGACGGCTCAGTACACATTCACCCCGTACGCCGAAAGCGCCTCGCGGACCGGCTGGAAGATCGCCGAGCCGTTGACGCCGTCGCTGCAGCCGCCGCTGCCCGAGTGGATGCCAAGGGCCGTGGAGCCCGAGAAGTGGGCACCGCCGCTGTCGCCGCCCGCAGAGCAGACCGTTGTACGGACCATGCCGTACGCGATGTTGCCGCTGCCGTAGTTGACCGTGACGTTGGTCGCGGTGACCGTGCCCGAGGTGACCTTGGTCGTCGAGCCGCTCTTGCGCACCGCCTGGCCGACGACCGGGTCCGCGGCCGAAGTGATGTCCTGGTGGCTGCCGTTGTAGAGGTTGACGTTGCCGGACGGGGACGAGCCGTCGGTGTAGCGGACGATGCCGTAGTCGTTGGTCGGGTAGCTGGTGCCGTGCCGCTGCCCGATCACCGCACCGCCACTGGTGGCGCGCCAGTCGGCGGCCGCGTTGGTGCAGTGCCCCGCCGTCAGGAAGTAGCGGGTCGAGCCGGAGGAGACGTTGAAGGCGGCGGAGCAGCGGTAGCCGCCGCCGTAGATCGCGTCACCGCCCGCCACCTCCTCCTTGAAGACCCCAGGGATACGGACCACCCGGACCGCGCCGTCCTGCGCGGCGGCCGCCCGCTGCAGCCGTCTGTACTCGGCCTTGGAGACGGTCGAGTCGGCCTCCACGACCACTTGATTGATCCGGGGGTCGATGCCCACGGACGTACCGGGTATCGAGGTGTCCGTCAGCGCCTGCTGCGCGCTGCGCAGCTCGGCCCCGCTGCGTGCGACGACCTCGGGCTTTGCGCCTTCGGCCCTGACGAGAGCGGCGTCGGCCTCGCTGGTCACCGTGGTGATCAGCTCGCCGTCGGCGTCGAGATAGCTGCCGGCGCTGCGGCTGCCCAACTCGGCTTTCAGTGCGGTGTTTTGGCGGTACGTCTCCTGCGCGGGCATCGGCGCGGGTTCCGCCGCGTAGGAGGGCGAGCCCAGGGTGAGGGGGAGCGCGGCCAGGGCCGCGGCAAGGGCAAGGGTGCGCTTCACGTGCTGCCTCCCGACAGTGGGGTGTCGTATGGGGGTGTCGTGTACACAACAGACGGTGAGCGCTTGCAGTGTGATGGTTCAGACCAGTGGGCCACAAGAGGGCCTTGGGGCACAGGAGTTGCGGGGGGACCCCTGACAGTGGCGCGGAGCACAGACCGCATCCTGAGACGCCTCCGGCGGCCGCCGGGGAGTGTGCAAGACTGCGACCGTGCTCTCGTTCGCCATGATTATTGGCAGCAGGCGCGCCGGTCCGCAGTGACCGTCCCGTACCGACCGACGTACGGGCGGACACCGTCGTCCTCGACCCGCGCGCAAACCTCTCGTACCCACGAGGGGTTTTTTCGTTTTCCGGCCCACCCTCAGCCGGACACGGAGCGCCAGGGATCATAGGAGGACGGCGGAGCCGGTCCTTCCGGTAGACCGAGATCCGAATCAGGAGCCAGCAGCATGACCCAAGCCACGGAAACCTCGCACGGAGATACCGAAGGGCCCTACGGCCCCCGCGACGCCTTCCACGTCTTCGACACGACGCTGCGCGACGGCGCGCAGCGCGAGGGCATCAACCTCACCGTCGCGGACAAGCTGACCATCGCGCGGCACCTGGACGACTTCGGCGTCGGCTACATCGAGGGCGGCTGGCCGGGCGCCAACCCCCGCGACACCGAGTTCTTCGCGCGCGCCGCCGACGAGATCACGTTCAAGAACGCCCAGCTCGTGGCGTTCGGCGCCACCCGCAGGGCCGGCGCCAAGGCCGAGGAGGACCCGCAGGTCAGGGCGCTGCTCGCGTCCGGCGCCCCGGTGATCACGCTGGTCGCCAAGTCCCATGACCGCCATGTCGAACTCGCCCTGCGCACCACCCTCGACGAGAACCTCGCGATGATCGCCGAAACGGTCGCGTATCTGCGCGAGCAGGGCCGCACGGTCTTCGTCGACTGTGAGCACTTCTTCGACGGCTATCGCGCCAACCCCGCGTACGCGAAGTCGGTCGTCCGCACGGCTCATGAGGCGGGCGCGCAGGTCGTCATCCTCTGCGACACCAACGGCGGCATGCTCCCCGCCCAGGTCCAGGCGGTCGTCGGCACGGTGCTCGCCGACACCGGCGCCCGGCTCGGCATCCACGCCCAGGACGACACCGGCTGCGCGGTCGCCAACACCCTCGCCGCCGTGGACGCGGGCGCCACCCACGTCCAGTGCACGGCCAACGGCTACGGCGAGCGGGTCGGCAACGCCAACCTCTTCCCGGTCGTCGCCGCCCTCGAGCTCAAGTACGGCAAGCACGTCCTGCCCGAGGGCTCCCTCAAGGACATGACCCGGATCTCGCACGCGATCGCCGAGGTCGTGAATCTGACGCCCTCCACGCACCAGCCGTACGTGGGCGTCTCGGCCTTCGCGCACAAGGCGGGACTGCACGCCTCCGCGATCAAGGTCGACCCGGACCTGTACCAGCACATCGACCCCGAACTCGTCGGCAACACCATGCGCATGCTGGTCTCCGACATGGCGGGCCGTGCCTCCGTCGAACTCAAGGGCAAGGAGCTCGGCGTCGACCTCGGCGGCGACCGCGAGCTGGTGGGCCGGGTGGTCGAGCGGGTCAAGGAGCGCGAACTCAAGGGCTATACGTACGAGGCCGCCGACGCCTCCTTCGAGCTGTTGCTCCGCGAGGAGGTCGACGGCCGCGCCCGCCGCTACTTCCGCGTGGAGTCCTGGCGCGCCATCGTCGAGGACCTGCCCGACGGCACCCACGCCAACGAGGCCACGGTGAAGCTGTGGGCCAAGGGTGAGCGCATCGTCACCACGGGTGAGGGCAACGGTCCGGTCAACGCCCTCGACAACGCCCTGCGCCGCGGCCTCGAGCGGATCTATCCGCAGCTCGCCAAGCTCGAACTCGTCGACTACAAGGTCCGCATCCTCGAAGGTCGGCACGGCACCGAGTCCACGACCCGGGTGCTGATCTCCACCTCGGACGGTCAGGGGGAGTGGGCCACGGTCGGTGTCGCGGAGAACGTGATCTCCGCGTCCTGGCAGGCCCTGGAGGACGCGTACACCTACGGACTGCTGCGGGCCGGGGTGGAGCCCACGGAATAGTCCTTCCGACCCGCCCGTACCGGCGCTGGCTGAGTTAGCTTCGAAGTATGAGAAAGCTTACGAAGCGGATCAACGGGACAAGGCGGATCATGGTCGCCCTGTCCGGACTGCTGCTGGCCCTGGGAGCCGCCCTCGCGGCGGCACCCGGGGCCTCGGCCGCTTCGGACATCTCGGCCGTGGCGGACGGTCTGGAGAAGAGTCCGGTGTACGTCGATCCGGCGGCCTCCGGACAGCTGTCGTCCTCGGACGCCGACCGGCTCGCCCAGCAGATCGAGGACTCGGGCAAGCCTGTGTTCCTGGCTGTGCTGCCGGCGGACTTCCCCGACAAGGCGAATGTCTTCGCCGACCTGCGCACCGCCGTCGGGGAGCCGGGCGTCTACGGGGTGCAGCTCGGCGACGAGTTCAAGGTGCGTGCCGACCGGTCCCTCATGTCTCCCCGGTCGGTCGCCAACCTGGAGCGCTTGGCGCAGGGGGGCGACTTCCAGGAGTACGTGAACGTCGCCACCCGTGACGCCCGCGGTGGCACAGCAGCCGACGACGGGGTCCCGGCCGGCGCCCTGATCGGCCTCGGCGCAGTCGCCGTGGCCGGTGGCGCGGGCGCGTACGTCCTGGTCAAGCGCAACAAGCGGAAGAAGGCCGAAGAGACGCGCGCCGCTCTGGAGAGGCTGCGTGTCGTCGTCGACGAGGACATCACGGCCTTCGGCGAGGAGCTGGAACGCCTCGACTTCCACCCGGGCGAGAAGGGCGCGACGGACGCCATGCGCGAGGACTACGAGCGAGCCCTCGACTCGTACGAATCCGCCAAATCGATCATGGCATCGGCGCAGCGCCCCGAGGACGTCAAGGGCGTGACGCAGGCCCTGGAGGACGGCCGCTACTCCCTCGCCGTCCTTGCCGCACGCCGTGAGGGCCGCGCCCTGCCCGAGCGCCGGCTTCCCTGCTTCTTCGACCCCCGGCACGGCCCGTCCGTGGCCGACGCGTCCTGGGCACCGCCCGGCGGTCCGGCCCGCGACGTACCGGTGTGCGCGGCCGACAAGGCCCGTATCGACGACGGCGAGGACCCGGCGGTCCGCACGGTCGACACCGACCAGGGCCGTCGCCCGTACTACGAGGCCGGCCCCGCGTACGGCCCCTGGGCGGGCGGCTACTTCGGCGGCGGCATCCTGCCGGGCCTCCTGGTCGGCACCATGCTCGGCTCGATGATGTCCAGCCCGGCCTACGCCTACTCGGACCCCTCGATGGGCGGCGGCGACCCCTCGGGCTCTGACTTCAACTCCGATGACTTCGGAGGGGGTTTCGGAGACGGAGGCTTCGGCGGCGGGGACTTCGGTGGCGGGGGCGGCGGGGACTTCGGCGGAGGGTTCTGACCCGAGGGGCGCACCCGTCGGTGCGCCCCTCACCGCCGGCTACCGCAACCCGCGGAAGAACCCCCGGATGTCCCGTGACATCACCGCGGGTTCCATATGGGCCGCATAGTGCCCGCCCGGCTCCTTGTACAGATTCCACTGCCGGATGTTGCTGTGGTCGCGCTCGGCGAACGTACGGAACGGCCGCATGTCGCCCTCGAACGAGGCCACCCCGAGCGGCACGGTCGTCGGCTCGGAGGCCGCCCCACCCGTGGTGGGCACCTCCTCGTGCGCCATCTCGTAGTAGAAGCGCATGGCCGAACCGGCCGTTCCCGTCAGCCAGTACAGCGCCACGTTCGTGAGGATGAAGTCGTCGTCGGGGACGACCTCACCGGGCGTACCGGCCGCGAAGAGCTGCACATTCCAGCCGAGCAGCCCCACCGGCGAATCGGCCAGCGCGTGCGCGAGCGTCTGCGGCTGCTGCGACTGCAGGGTGTTGAAGGAGAGCTTGTTCTCCATGAACCACTGCAGGATCCCCATCGCCTGCCGCTCCTCGTCCGTCAGCCGCTCGAACTCCGCGGGATCGCCCGAGGGATACGAGAAGACCTGGGTGACATGGACGCCGGCGACGCGCTCGGGTTCGAGCCGCCCGAGGTGCGGCGAGATGAACGACCCGCCGTCGTTGCCGACGGCCCCGTACCGCTCGTAACCGAGCCGCCTCATCAGCTCGGCCCACGCCTTGGTCGTACGGGTGATGCCCCAGCCCTTGTCCTTGGTGGGCCCGGAGAACCCGAAGCCGGGCAGGGAGGGGATGACCAGGTGGAACGCGTCGGCGCGGTCCCCGCCGTGCGCCGCCGGGTCGGTGAGCGGCCCGATCAGGTCCAGGAACTCCACGAAGGAGCCGGGCCAGCCGTGCGTGAGGATCAGCGGGAAGGCGCCGGGCTCGGGGGAGCGGACATGCAGGAAGTGGATGTCCTGCCCGTCGATCTCCGTCAGGAACTGCGGATGCGCATTGATCCGGGCTTCCCACGCGCGCCAGTCGTAGCCGTCGCGCCAGTACGTGGCCAGGCGCCGCACCACGTCGGTGCTCGTCCCGTACTCACCCGGCTCGCCGGGACCGTCGTCGGTCCAACGGGCCCTGCGGAGCCGGTCGTTCAGGTCGTCTAACGCGGCCTGCGGTATGTCGATGCGGAAGGGGCGGATCTCGCCGGTGGACGTCATGCCGTCCACACTTGTCACCGTTTGGGCCCGCCGACTACAGGATCGCTGCGATCCGCTTGTGCAGCTTGGCCTGAACTACCCGGCGGCTTCCTGCCGTACGGGTTCGGCCGCCACCTGTTGTACGGGTTCGGACGCGTCCTCCCGTACGAACCGGAGCAGCGTCACCTTGCCGTCCACCACGCGGGAGTCCACCTGCCGCAACTGGGTGCGCTGCGTCATCGGGCCGTACGCCGGTTTCCCGCCGCCGAGGAAGATCGGGTTGATCACCAGGACCCATTCGTCGACCAGGCCCCGCTCGGTCAGTTCGGAGGCCAGTTCGCTGCCCCCGAACATCATGATCCGCTTGCCGCCCTCCTTGAGGGCGGCGACGCGTGCGGCCACATCGCCGCTGATCACCTCGGTGTTCCAGTCGGCCTTCTCGAGCGTGCGCGAGACGACGTACTTCGGCATCGCGCGCCACAGCGGGGCGAAGGCCAGGTCATGCGGATCGTCCGAGTACTCCTCGGCCTTCGGCCAGAATCCGGACATCATGTCCCACACCTTGCGGCCGTAGAGGAACGCGTCGGCGTCGTCGGCGAGCGCCTGGGAGTAGGCGGAGAGTTCGGGCCCCATGTGAGGCCAGTCGAACTCTCCGTTCGGCCCCTCGATATAGCCGTCGGCCGACTGGGTCAGGAAGTGGATCAACATTCCGCGAGTCTGCGTCAACTCCCCCGGTGTCACAAGGGGTTGTGCACTCCAGGGTTACGGGGGCCGAGGGCCCCCACCCGTCAGGCCTGGCGGATCGCCGAGATGTCGAAGGTCAGCTTGATCTTGTCGGAGACCAGGACGCCGCCCGTCTCCAGGGCCGCGTTCCAGGTCAGGCCCCACTCCGAGCGAAGCAGCTCGGCCTTGCCCTCGAAGCCGACGCGCTCGTTGCCGAAGGGGTCCTTGGCGGCGCCGTTGAACTCCAGGTCGATGGAGATCGGCTTGGTGACGTCCTTGATGGTGAGGTCGCCGGTGATCCGGTAGTCCTCGCCGCCGAGCGCCTCGGCCGAGGTGGACCGGAAGGTCATCGCCGGGTACTTCTCCACGTCGAAGAAGTCCGCGCTCTTCAGGTGGCCGTCACGGTCGCCCTGTCCGGTCTCGATGCTCTCCATCTTGACGTCGATCGAGGCGGTGGACTGCGACGGGTCGTTGCCGTCGAGGTGCAGCGTGCCCTCGAAGTCGAGGAAGGCGCCCTTGACGTTCGTGACCATCGCGTGGCGGGCCGTGAACCCGAGCGAGGTGTGCGCCGGGTCGATCGTGTAGTCACCGGTCAGGCCGGCCAGCTCCGGGTTGACCGGGGCGGGGGCGGACGTGGTGTCGGTGCTGTCGTTCTTGCGGCCGAAGATGCCCATGACGTGCTCCTTGAGGAAGGTCGGTTCCCTTGATGTCTTCGACAGTAGACCCATTTGGTTTAACTTTCAACAGCTACGCGATCCAGGCCCGTGTCGCGACCCGCATGGCGTAACGTGCCCGCGGACCGCCCCTCCCTCTGGCCATTGTGTGACCTCTACAACGTGGCCACCCCTTGAGCAGTCGGTTGCCCTGCACTGAAGTGGGCTTCTGTCCGGGGGTACCAGGAAAACGGGCCGGAGACTGTGCGAAGTCGACGGGCCGTTTCCCCATGGGTGCTTCGTAAGGTCGCTACATGACCGTTTTGGATGAGGCTGCTTTTGCCGGCGGCGAGCCCACCGACGCCCGTGGCCGCGTGGCCGAGCTGCACGCGATCCGTGCCAAGGCCGTCGCCGGACCGAGCGAGAAGGCCACCGAGGCCCAGCACGCCAAGGGCAAGCTCACCGCGCGCGAGCGCATCGAGCTGCTCCTGGACGCGGGCTCCTTCCAGGAGGTCGAGCAGCTGCGCCGGCACCGGGCGACCGGGTTCGGCCTGGAGAACAAGAAGCCCTACACCGACGGTGTCATCACCGGCTGGGGCACGGTCGAGGGCCGCACGGTCTTCGTCTACGCGCATGACTTCCGGATCTTCGGCGGCGCCCTCGGCGAGGCCCACGCCACCAAGATCCACAAGATCATGGACATGGCCATCGCGGCCGGTGCGCCGCTGGTCTCCCTCAACGACGGCGCCGGCGCCCGTATCCAGGAGGGCGTCTCCGCTCTCGCCGGCTACGGCGGCATCTTCCAGCGCAACACCCGCGCGAGCGGCGTGATCCCGCAGATCAGCGTCATGCTCGGCCCGTGCGCGGGCGGCGCGGCCTACAGCCCCGCCCTCACGGACTTCGTCTTCATGGTCCGCGAGACCTCGCAGATGTTCATCACCGGTCCCGACGTCGTCAAGGCGGTCACCGGCGAGGAGATCACGCAGAACGGACTCGGCGGCGCGGATGTGCACGCCGAGACCTCGGGCGTCGCGCACTTCGCGTACGACGACGAGGAGACCTGCATCGCCGAGGTCCGCTACCTGATCTCGATGCTGCCCTCGAACAACCGCGAGAACCCGCCGGTCGTCGCCTCCGAGGACCCCGCCGAGCGCCGCTCGGACGTGCTCCTCGACCTGGTCCCGGCCGACGGCAACCGCCCGTACGACATGCACAAGGTCATCGAGGAGCTCGTCGACGACGGCGACTACCTCGAGATCCACGAGCGCTGGGCGCGGAATATCGTCTGTGCCCTCGCGCGTTTGGATGGTCAGGTGGTCGGCATCGTCGCCAACCAGCCGCAGACCCTCGCAGGCGTGCTCGACATCGAGGCCTCCGAGAAGGCCGCGCGCTTCGTCCAGATGTGTGACGCCTTCAACATCCCGATCGTCACCCTTCTGGACGTACCCGGCTTCCTGCCCGGCGTCGACCAGGAGCACGGTGGAATCATCCGCCACGGCGCCAAGCTGCTCTACGCCTACTGCAACGCGACCGTGCCCCGGATCTCCCTGATCCTGCGCAAGGCGTACGGAGGTGCCTACATCGTCATGGACTCCCAGTCCATCGGTGCGGACCTCACCTACGCCTGGCCCACCAACGAGATCGCGGTGATGGGCGCCGAAGGTGCCGCCAACGTCATCTTCCGCCGGCAGATCGCGGCGGCCGAGGACCCGGAGGCGATGCGGGCGCGCATGGTCAAGGAGTACAAGGCCGAGCTGATGCACCCGTACTACGCGGCCGAGCGCGGCCTCGTGGACGACGTCATCGACCCGTCCGAGACCCGACAGGTGCTCATCTCCTCCCTGGCGATGCTGCGCAACAAGCACGCCGATCTGCCGTCGCGCAAGCACGGCAACCCGCCGCAGTGACGCGGTGCCTCCGACTTCCTGCCTCACCCCTTACGGAGATCCGAACCCCATGACTTCTCCTGCCGAGAACCTCCTTCGCGTCGAGAAGGGTCACGCCGAGCCCGAAGAGCTCGCGGCCATCACGGCGATCCTGCTCGCACGCGCCGCCGCGGCCCCCGAGGCCCCGGCCCCGTCCCGCGGCCGCGACAAGGCCGGCTGGCGCCGCCTGGAGCGCACCCCGGGCTTCCGTGCCCCGCACTCCTGGCAGGGCTGAGCCCCGCCGCCCTCCCGGGCTTCCGACGCCCCGTGCCCCCTTGGTGGGGTGCGGGGCGTTTCCGTTCCCCTGAAACAAAAAGGCCCCGCACCCCCAAGGGGAACGGGGCCACCGGGCCGCAGCCCGGGAAGACCTACCGCAGCCGGGCCATCAGCGCGTGCTCGACCAGCGTGATGAGCGCCGACTTCGCATCCGCACGGTGGCGCGCGTCGGTCGTGATGATCGGGGTGTCCGGCCCGATCTGCAGCGCCTCACGGACCTCGTCCGGCTGGTACGGCTGCTGGCCGTCGAAGCCGTTCAGGGCGATGACGAACGGCAGCCCGGAGTTCTCGAAGTAGTCGACCGCCGGGAAGCAGTCCGCCAGACGACGGGTGTCCACCAGCACGATCGCACCGATCGCACCGCGCACCAGGTCGTCCCACATGAACCAGAAGCGGTCCTGACCGGGCGTACCGAAGAGGTACAGGATCAGGTCCTGGTCCAGGGTGATACGGCCGAAGTCCATCGCCACGGTCGTCGTCGTCTTGTCGCCGGTGTGCGTCAAGTCGTCGATACCCGCGGACGCGGACGTCATCACGGCCTCGGTACGCAGCGGGTTGATCTCCGAGACGGCGCCCACGAACGTGGTCTTGCCCACGCCGAACCCGCCCGCCACCACGATCTTCGCGCTGGTGGTGGAGCGGGCCGCACCGCCGCTAGAGCTTTCGAAGTCCACTGAGCACCCTTTCGAGCAGTGTCACATCAGGCTGGCCGCCGGCGTTCTCGTCGCCGCCGGGCTGGTGGATGGCCACAAGACCGGCTTCCGCCAGGTCGGCGACGAGGATCCGGGCCACGCCGAGGGGAATGGAGAGAAGTGCCGAGACCTCGGCGACCGACTTGATCTCATGGCACAGATTGCAGATCCGCTGATGCTCGGGCAGTTGGCCCTGCAACTGGTGCGGCTGCGCGGTCGTGTGCACCAGGGCCTCGATGGCCAACTGGTACCTGGGCCGCGTCCGGCCGCCCGTCATGGCGTACGGGCGGACCAGAGGGTTGTGCGCGGCTCGGCCGGGTGACGCCTCGGGCGAGCGGGGCGCGGGCTGCACCGGCTGGATCCGGGGCGCCTGCTGCTCATAAGGGTCACGCGGCCGCTGCGGCGGTGCGTACCGCTCCTGGTGGCTGGGCGTGGAGGGGAAGTTGTAGCGGTTGGGCGAGTTCTCGCCCTGGTCCTGGCCGTACGACCAGTTGCCTGAAGACGAACCGTCTCGCGGTGTGGGACCTGCCACGTGCTTCCTCCTCCGAATTACCCGGAACCATCATGTGGAGCCGCGTCCCGAAACTTTAAGGCCACGGGACGCGAATTCGCACTGCCTGTCTGTTAGTTGAGAAGGCTCCCCTGGAGCTCCGCGCGCAGGTCCGGGGTGAGAACCGTGCCCGCGCGGTCGACCAAAAGGGCCATCTCGTACCCAATGAGGCCGATGTCCGCCTCGGGGTGTGCGAGAACGGCGAGCGACGAACCGTCCGAGATGGACATGAGGAAGAGGAATCCTCGCTCCATCTCCACAACGGTCTGGTTCACGAGACCGCCCTCGAAGATCCGGGAGGCCCCCGCGGTCAGCGAGGTCAGACCGGAGGCGACGGCCGCCAGCTGGTCGGCTCGGTCACGCGGGAAGCCTTCGGACATCGCCAGAAGGAGTCCGTCGGCGGAGACCACCACCGTGTGCGACACCCCGGGGGTGTTGTCCACGAAGTTGGTGATCAACCAGTTCAGGTTCTGCGCCGCCTGGCTCATCGGGCTCACACTAACGCTCCTGGTTGTAGTTGCTGCTGCCGGAGCCGAAGCCCCGGCCGTTCTGGTCGGGGGTGCCACCCGCGTCACGACCGCGCTGAACGCCGCGGCGCAGGTTGCTCAGCCTGCCCCGTACTTCCTCGGGGTCGCGGGAGACCTGGGGGCCGCCCTGCGGGGTCTGCTCCGCGGTGCCCTCGACCAGATTGGCCCGGGGCACCCGGCGCGGGAGGCCGGACTGGGTGACCCCGCCCGCCCTCGGCTGCTTGAGCTGCTCGGCCCGCTGCCAGCGCGCGTCGTTGGCGGACTGCCAGTCGTCGGAGCCGCTGCCCTCGGCGCTGTTGCCGTTGGCCGACGGACCGTCGGTCTGCGCGTTGCCCGCGAGCGGACGCTGCGGCAGCCCGCCCTGGCCCTGGCCCGAACTGCCCGGCCACTGCTGACCGTTGCCGCCGCCGGCGGTGCCGCGGCGCGGAAGGCCGGCGTCGGTGGTCTCGTGGACGGCGCTCGGGGACGGGCCCTGGGAGCTCTTCCGGTCGAAGCCTACGCGGTCGCGGTCGCCCGCGGGAGCGCCCGGAACAGATTCCGGTTCGGCCTGGTAGCCACCCTCGTACGGCTCCTGGTAGCCACCCTGGTTCTGCCAGTCGCCCTGGTCGTTGTAGTCGCCGTAGCCGTCCTGCTGCGCGCCCGACTGGTCGGCGTAACCGGGTTCCGTATAGCCGGAGTCCTGGTAACCGTCCTGGTTCGGGTACGCGCCCTGCGGGACCGGCTCGTAGGCGTCCTGCCGGCCGTAGCCGTTCGGGTCCTGGGCGTAGTTCTGGTTCTGCTCGTACGACTGGTCGTAGGCGCCGTTCTGGTCGTACGCGCCCTGCTGCTCGTACTCGCCGTCGACCTCGTCGCGGAAGAGCGGACGGCCGCCGTCGGCGGTCGACGCCTCGAGCGCCGCGCGGCGCTCCTCACGCATCAGCGAGCGGCCCACCGGGTCGAGTTCGCGGACGGCTTCCTCGGTGAGGGCCCCCGGCTCGTAGCGGGTGTCGTCGAAGCCGAGCTCCGCGGCGGTGCGCAGCGGTGCGGCCTCGTAGGACTGCTGCTGCGGGATCATCTGCGAGACGGTGAACTCGCTCTCGGGCAGCTGGGAGCCACCGCCACCGTGCGTGATGATGTCCGGGAGCATGACGAGCGAGGTCGTACCGGCCTGCTCGCCCGAGGGGCGCAGCTGGACACGGACCCCGTGCCGGTCCGCCAGGCGGCCGACCACGAACAGGCCCATGCGCTGGGAGATCGCGGCGTCCACGGTCGGCGGGTTGGCCAGCTTGTGGTTGATGTCCGCGAAGTCCTCGGCGGTGAGGCCGATGCCCTTGTCGTGGATCTCGATCATCACGCGGCCGTCGGGCAGACGGGTCGCGGTGACGCGGACCTTGGTCTGCGGCGAGGAGAACGTGGTGGCGTTCTCCAGGAGCTCGGCGAGCAGGTGCACGAGGTCGGTCACGGCGCGGCCGTGGATCTCGGCCTCCGGAACGCCGGTGAGCTCGATGCGCTCGTACTGCTCCACCTCGGAGGAGGCGGCGCGCAGCACGTCGACCAGGGGGACCGGCTGGTCCCAGCGGCGGCCGGGCTCCTCGCCGGCGAGGACCAGGAGGTTCTCGCCGTTGCGGCGCATACGGGTCGCCAGGTGGTCCAGACGGAAGAGGTTCTCCAGCTGGTCCGGGTCGGCCTCGTTGTTCTCCAGGTCGGTGATCAGGGTCAGCTGGCCCTCGATCAGGGACTGGTTGCGGCGCGACAGGTTGGTGAAGATCGCGTTGATGTTGCCCCGCAGGAGCGCCTGCTCCGCAGCCAGTCGTACGGCCTCGCGGTGCACCTGGTCGAAGGCGCGGGCGACCTCGCCGATCTCGTCGGTCGTGGTGATCGGGATGGGCTGGACACGGGTGTCCACGCGGCCCGGCTCGGTGCGCGAGAGCTGGTCGACCAGCATCGGCAGGCGCTGCTCGGCCACGTCGAAGGCGGCGGTGCGCAGCCGGCGCATCGCGCGCGACATCTGGCGGGCCATGAGCCCGGCGATGATGAACGCGGCGAGCAGGGCCACGACGACGACCGCACCGTTGATGTAGGCGTCGCGCTCGGCGTCGGAGGAGATCTGCGAGGCGTCGTCGACGGCCCGGTCGATCAGGTCGTCCTCGATGGCGCCGTAGCCGTTCATCTTCGCGGTGGCGAGCTTCTGCCAGGACTCGGCGCTGACGCCCGCCTTCTTGAGCGTGCCGGCGGCCGTCTCCGGGTTCTGAAGGGCCGCCGCCATCGCAGTGAGCTGGAAGTCCATCACCGGCATGGCGCTGTACTGCCGCGACTGCTGCGCTCCGGCCTCGGCGCCGGGCGGCAGCTCGATGCCGGTGGACTTCTGCTGCTGCGTCATCTGCTCTTTGAGGGCCTTGGCGTCGGCCTCGGTACCACTGGAGTTGTACTCGCCGATGGCGATGCCCTCGAGGTAGCGGTACGTGCTGAGCGACTGCAGCTGGCTGCGCAGGTCGGCCGCCTTCTGGCTCGGGCGGACGAGGATGTGCGTACCGATGGAGCGCTGCAGCGAGGCGGAGGCCTTGGCGAGCGAGACGGCGTAGACGGTACGGCCGTAGCTCGTCACGTTGCCGGTGCCCAGGCTCAGCTCGTTGGCGAACTCCATCAGGAAGTGCTGGATGTCGGTGTACGCCTCTTCGGTCGTCAGCGGGTCCTGCGACCGCGTGTAGGCCTTCTTGCGTACGTCCTCGAGCTTGGACTCGTTCGCCTTGAAGAGCTTCAGCCGGCGCTCGAGGCCCTGGTTCGCGGGCATGTCCGCGACGGCGAGGTCGAACTTCTTCTTGGCCTCGGCCGTCTTGTCCCGGAGGTCCTTGACCTGCGGGGAGTCGCCCTCGCCGAGCAGCAGCGGAGCCGCGCTGAGGTCGCGCTCGTCGAGCAGCGCGTGGCTGTACTCGGCGGCCGCGCGCACGATGAGCGCCGTCTTCTCCGCGTCCTGCGCCTCGCTCCACGTGTCAATGGAGCCCTTCACCTGGAAGCCACCCATGACGAGGGCGACCAGGGCGGGTATGAGGAGGATCGCGTTCAGGCGTACGGGCACACGCCAGTTGCGCGGGGACATCCGTCCCCCGCCGCCGGCCGGCGCGGGGTCGGGGCCCTGCGTGGGCGCGGGAGCCATGGCTTCCCGCTGGGGCGGGGTGAAGTTGCCCCGTGCCGACGGCTCGGGACTGCTCTTGCTTCGCCTCACTCGACCAACAACCTCTCGGCGTCGGCACGTACGTTGTGCCGCTGTCGTCTTCCAGCCCGGGTTCGGGGCAGTGTGTCCGGCCCGGTACTACTGGGCAGTTCAGCGCATTCCAGCACGTCAGCGCAGGCGATTCCAAACGTTCGGAAGAAATGATTCCGGGTGACCTGCGCCTCAGATAAAACGGTCATAAAGAGCGAGCCCCGCCAAATGGCGGGGCTCTTGTGAGCGCAGCGATACCGAGTGACAGCAAGCGGTGTCGGTGGGCCCGGAATTCTCTGTCGAAACGTTATGAACACAGAGGCGGATCGTGTCAAAGGACACAGGGTGCTCACACAAGCCTCTAGACAACTTACGGCAACTTCCGTATGTCCAGGACGACTTGCTGCCCGTACGTGACTACTTCAGACGCGCCATCAGTGCATGCTCGACGAGCGTGATGAGCGCGGACTTCGCATCCGCACGGTGGCGCGCATCGGTCGTGATGATCGGGGTGTCCGGTCCGATCTGCAGCGCTTCGCGCACTTCGTCCGGCTGGTACGGCTGGTGGCCCTCGAAGCCGTTCAGGGCGACGACGAACGGAAGCCCCGAGTTCTCGAAGTAGTCAACGGCCGGGAAGCAGTCCGCGAGTCGGCGCGTGTCCACGAGGACCACGGCGCCGATCGCACCCTTGACCAGGTCGTCCCACATGAACCAGAAGCGGTCCTGACCGGGCGTACCGAAGAGGTACAGGATCAGGTCCTGGTCCAGCGTGATGCGGCCGAAGTCCATGGCGACCGTGGTGGTCGTCTTGTTCCCGGTGTGCGTGAGGTCGTCGATCCCGGCCGAGGCCGAGGTCATCACGGCCTCGGTACGCAGCGGGTTGATCTCCGAGACGGAGCCGACGAACGTGGTCTTGCCCACGCCGAAGCCGCCCGCCACCACGATCTTCGCGCTGGTGGTGGAACGTACGGCCTCGCCGCTAGAGCTTGCGAAGTCCACTGAGCACCCTCTCGAGCAGTGTTACGTCAGGCTGGCCACCGGCGTTCTCGTCGCCGCCGGGCTGGTGGATGGCCACGAAACCGGCCTCGGCCAGGTCGGCGACCAGGATCCGGGCCACGCCGAGCGGCATGGAAAGAAGCGCCGAGACCTCGGCGACCGACTTGACCTCACGGCACAGATGGCAGATGCGCTGGTGCTCGGGGAGCAGACCCTGCAGCTGCATCGGATCGGCCGTGGTGCTCACCAGCGCCTCGATGGCCAGCTGGTAACGCGGCCTGGTCCGGCCGCCCGTCATCGCGTACGGGCGTACCAGCGGCTGCTCGGCCTCCATGCCGTAGTCGGTCTGAGCACCGTACGGATCGTGAGAGGCGGTGGGCGGGGTCATGAATCCTCCGGGCGGGACAGCAAGTTGTCGGTGCCGTCTGAAATGTGGCCGGTGGGGGGATCGCGGGGGCGGCCGGACGGAATCGGTTCGTTGGTACGCGGCCGTTAGTGCAGCAGGCTGCCTTGCAGTTCCGCGCGCAGGTCCGGGGTGAGGACCGTGCCCGCGCGGTCGACGAGCAGCGCCATCTCGTAACCCACCAGGCCGATGTCGGCGTCCGGGTGGGCGAGTACGGCGAGCGAGGAACCGTCGGAGATCGACATGAGGAAGAGGAAGCCGCGCTCCATCTCCACCACGGTCTGGGCGACGTTTCCGCCCTCGAAGATCCTCGACGCACCCGCGGTCAGCGAGGTCAGACCGGAGGCGACCGCCGCCAACTGGTCGGCCCGGTCACGCGGGAAACCCTCGGACAGGGCGAGCAGCAGTCCGTCGGCGGAGACCACCACCGTGTGTGACACCCCTGGGGTGTTGTCCACGAAGTTGGTGATCAACCAGTTCAGGTTCTGTGCCGCCTGGCTCATCGGACTCAACTATCGCTCCTGCTGGTGAGAGGGGCTGGGGAAGCTGCCGGTGTCACCGGAGCCCGCCTGCCGGCCCTGCTGAATGCCGCGCCGCAGATTCGTGAGCCGCCCGCGAACGTCGTCGGGACGGCGGGAGACCTGCGGGCCGCCCTGGTGCTGCTGCTGTTCGGCCGTGCCCGCCACGAGGTTGGCGCGGGGCACACGGCGCGGCAGACCGGAGGTGGTGACGCCGCCCGCGGAGGGCTGACGCACCCGCTCGGCCTGACGGCCGAGCTCGTCATTGGGGGAGTTGCGCCAGGTGGCGCTCTGAGCCGGTGCCTGCTGGGGGCGCGGCGGCAGGGGTGCCTGCTGTGCCTGGTCCTGCTGGCCCTGTGCCTGCTGCGGAGCCTGACTCTGCTGCTGGCCCTGCTGGCTCTCGCGGAACCAGTTCGTCTCCAGGGTGTCGTACAGCGGGGTACGGCCGTCGCCCGGACCGGCCGGCGGCAGTGCCCATGCGTCGCTGTCGGCCTGCTGCCGGGGAGGCGCCGGAGGCTGTACGGGCTGCTGCGGCTGCACCGGACGCGGTGCCGGCTGCCGGGGGGCCGGCGGACGCGGTACGGCGAAGTCGGCGGTGTCCCGCTGACCTGCGCCACCGCGCGGCGCCTGCGGCCGCTCGGGCCCCGAGGGCTGACCGGGCTGCGCGAACTGGCCGGTGGAGCCGGGGCGCTGGAACTGACCGGTGTCCTGGCCCTGCGGCCGCTGCTGGGGCGCGGGGCTGGGCGGGTTGGGTATCCCGGCCGGGCGCGGACCGTTGTAGTCCGGACGGTCGAACTGGGCCGTGGAGCCAGGTCCTTGCGTGTTCTGCCGGTCGTCGCGGCCCGCGCCGGGGCGCCCGAAGAGCCCGGTGGATTCCGGCTCCTCGTGCCCGCGCGGCTGCTCCTGCGGGATGTCCTTGCCCCAACTGGGCGTACGCGCCTGGGGGTTGCCACCGGGCAGCTCGGCACGCGGTCCGCCCATGGGCGGCAGCTGACGGCCGTCCTGGGGGCGGCCCTCGCCACGAGCGCGCTGAGGCTGCTGCTGGGGAGCAGCGGGCTGCTGCGGAGCGTTGCCGCCGCGGCCGGCCGGCGTACCGCCGCGCTGGCCACCGAAGCCGTTGCCCTGCTGCGGGTTGCCCTGGGGCGCGTTCGGCCGAGGTGCGGCCGGACCGCCGTCACGTCCGGGAAGCGCCGCCCGCGGGCCGGAGCCCGCGACCTGGCTGCGCTGCGGGGGAGCGGCGAGCCGTCCCGCGGACTGGTTCGCTGCGGTCTGCTGCCGCGCGGCCGCTGCACCGGCGGCCGCCTGGGCGATACCGCCGCCCGCACCCGCACCGGGAGAGGACGGGGCCTTCTTGCCGCCCTGGGCGACATCGACGGGCAGCATGACGAGCGCGGTCGTACCGCCGGAGTCCGAGGGACGCAGCTGGATACGGATGCCGTGACGCTGCGACAGACGGCCGACCACGAACAGACCCATGCGGCGCGAGACCGAGACGTCCACGGTGGGCGGCGACGCGAGCCGCTCGTTGATCGCCGCGAGGTCCTCGGGCGAGAGGCCGATACCGGTGTCGTGGATCTCGATCAGTACGCGGCCGTCGGGCAGCGCGTGACCGGTCACCTTGACCTTGGTCTGCGGAGAGGAGAACGAGGTGGCGTTCTCGAGCAGCTCGGCGAGCAGGTGCACGAGGTCGTTGACCACACGGCCCGCGACCTCGGTGGCCGGCACGGCGGCCAGCTCGATGCGCTCGTACTGCTCCACCTCGGAGGCGGCGGCGCGGAGCACGTCGACCAGCGGGACCGGGCGGGTCCAGCGGCGGCCGGGCTCTTCACCGGCGAGAACGAGGAGGTTCTCACCGTTACGGCGCATGCGGGTCGCGAGGTGGTCGAGCTTGAACAGCGAGGACAGCTGGTCCGGGTCGGCCTCGCGCGACTCCAGCTCGGAGATGAGCGAGAGCTGACGCTGGATGAGGCCCTGCGAACGGCGCGAGAGGTTGGTGAACATCGCGTTGACGTTGCCTCGCAGCAGCGCCTGCTCGGCGGCCAGACGTACGGCCTCGCGGTGCACGTCGTCGAAGGCCGCGGCCACCTGGCCGATCTCGTCCCGGGAGTGCACACCGACGGACTCGACGGAGGTGTCGATGTCCTGCGGGTCGGACTCGGAGAGCTGCTTGACCAGCTCGGGCAGCCGGTCCTGGGCGACCTTGGTCGCGGTGTCCTGCAGACGGCGCAGCGACCGGATCATGGACCGGGCCACGACGAAGGCGCCGACGAGGGATATGCCGAGGACGAGGAGGATCAGCGCACCGTTGAGGATGGCTTCCTGCTCGGAGTCCTGACGGAGCTCACGGGCGGTCTGCTCCATGTCGTCGAGCAGCTGGCGCTCGATGAGGCCCATCGCGACGATCTTGGTGCTGGCGTCGTCGCTCCAGTCCTTGTAGGAGCGGAAGTCCGCGCTCTTGAGACCGGTCGCCTGCGTCAGTACGCGCTTCGCGTATTGGTTGGTCTCCTTGACGATCGGCTTGTTGTCGACCGGAGCGAGGAGCTCGACCGCGTCCTCGCCAGTGGAGGAGTAGTCGCGCTTCACGTTGTCGAGCGCGAGGCTCTCGTTCTTGAACGCAGCTTCACCGTACTGGCGGTCGGTCTCGGAGAGCTCGCCGCGCTCCTTGTCGCTGTCGGGCAGGGCGGCCGCGATGATGGCCCGCTGGATGGACGCGTACTCCTTGGCGGCGGAGAACGACGACAGGATCCGGGTCCGCTCGATGATCGCTGGGTTGCTCGTGGCGAGCGCCATGTCGCGCGACAGGTCGAGCAGCTGCTCGATGAGCCGGTTGTACGAGCTGACCGTCTGCGAGCTGGAGACGTTCTCTCCGTACGCATCGTCGCGGATGGTCTTGATGGTGTTGAGCTGGCTCGCGATTTGCGTGAGGTTGTTGCGAACCGAGTTGAGCGCCCGGTCGTCGCGGTTCTCGTCGAACCCCTGGGTGGCCGACAGGAACTGCTTCTGAGCGGTCTCCGTCTTGTCGTAGAGGCCCTCGATCTCCGGCGAGGTCCTCGGCGACCCGGTGGACAGGGGACCGGCCGTCTCGTCGCGCTCCTCCTGGAGCGCGTTCGCGAGCTCGGTCGCCTCCTTCGTCATCTCGGTCAGCAGCTTCATGCTGTCGAGCTGCTCGATCTCGTCCATGGACGTGTTGATGCGCAGCGCGCCGAGCGACGTGGCCGCGACCACGGGCAGCGCGAGCAGCGACACCAGACGTGTGGAGATACGCCAGTTGCGCAGGGCTACGCGAGGGCCGGGGCCCTTGCGCGCGGCGGCCAGGGCAGGTGTGGTCGCACCGCCTGCCGCGGCACCTCCCGCGGAGCGCTCGGCATCACCGGCCGGTGAGGAGCCCGAGGCGTGCGGGGGTGCGGAGTTGCCTGTGGTGGGGCCGGTCCCGGCGCGCAGCTCCGGCTCGGCCACCCCTCCGGTCTGGCGGCCCTGGGCAGAGCCCGAGCCATCCCTCTTGAAACGTCCCTGCACTAGCGTCGCAACCTCTGGACCAGGCGTCCCTCCGCGCAAACGGCGGGACGGTGTCGGCGTTTTGGGGCGAGAAAGCCCCGGTGGTCGTCAGTGACCGGCGCGTCTCCCCCTTCTCCCGCCGCCGCTCGACGCTGCGTTGCGCCATGCGCGCCGGCTCATATCTGCGGCGGTCCCGGGAATTCCAGCACAGTGCAGGATCTCCAACAAGGGCCGGGTATCGGGCCGTGACCTGCGTGACGCCATGTGAGGGCGGGGTCACCAGGTGTAGAGCGGGATCCATGGGATAGCGGACATTTCCTTAGGAATTGCTTACGGGGCGGGGGTGTCCCAGTCGCCATGATCAGAATCGGAATGATGGGTTCAGCTACGTAATGTCCGATCTTCACCGGACAGTTGACACTCCGTTATGCCCGATTCATCCGCTCCCTGGTGAGCAAACTCACACGCTGATCAAGGCGGGAACCCGGCGGCGCGGGGAATTCGCATGTTTAGCCTGACGCTTTACAGGGATGGCCTGTTCGTCAAGCGGCCGCACAGGCAGCCGCATCCAGTAGAGACCCGAGGTCAGTTCAGCCGTGAAGAACGTGAAGACGACGCCGATGTTCCGTATAGCCAATCCGCGCCGCACGACCCTGGCGCACCTCACGGACGCGACGGACCTCGACGGTCTGCAGCCCGCCGAGCACACCACCGAGCTGCCCACCAACACGGCCAACCCCCGCCGTACGGTTCTGCAGAACGCCCCGGCCACCCCGGAGCCGGTCGTGATCACCGTGGCGGACGCGGTCGCCGCCAAGTAGAAGTAGCCTTGTGGGGCTGCCGCCCCACGCCCCGCCTGGATCGTGGCGGCTCGGCGCATTGTCAGTGCTGTGTGCGCGGCGTACCCGTGGGGGCGGCGCCCCCACACCCCGCCAGCAGGAATCAAGAGGCTTCCGTGCGCATCGCCAGATTCTCCATCGACGGCAATGTCGCCTTCGGCGCGGTCGAGGAGGGCCCCGAGGGCCCCGTACTCGACATCATCAAGGGCATCCCCTACGCGGACTTCGAGCTCAGCGGCGTCAAGGTCCCGCTCGGCAAGGTCCGCCTGCTGCCGCCGGTGATCGGCAACAAGATCGTCGCGTTCGGCCGCAACTACGCGGACCACGCCAAGGAGCTCGGCAACGAGCCCGCCGACGTCCCGTGGGCGTTCTTCAAGCCGACCACGTCGATGGTCGGCGACGGCGACCCCATCGAGTACCCGTCGTTCTCGAACGAGCTGCACCACGAGGCCGAGCTCGCCGTCGTCATCGGCCGCATGTGCCGCGAGGTCCCGCGCGAGCGCGTCAAGGACGTCATCTTCGGCTACACCTGCGCCAACGACGTCACCGCCCGTGACGTACAGAAGAGCGAGAAGCAGTGGGCCAGGGCCAAGGGCTTCGACAGCTCCTGCCCCATCGGCCCCTGGGTCGAGACCGAACTCGACCCGAGCGACCTCGCGATCCAGTGCACCGTCAACGGCGAACAGCGTCAGCTCGGCTCGACGAGCCAGATGATCCACTCCATCGAGGATCTGATCGTCAACATCACCGAGGCGATGACCCTGCTCCCGGGCGACGTCATCCTGACCGGCACCCCCGCGGGCGTCGGTCCCCTCAACGTCGGCGACGAGGTCGCCGTCACCATCCAAGGCATCGGCACTCTCACCAACAAGGTGATCAAGCGTGGCTAACCCACTGGACGCGAACGTCCGCGTCCGCTTCTGTCCCTCGCCGACCGGCAACCCCCACGTGGGCCTGGTCCGCACCGCCCTGTTCAACTGGGCCTTCGCCCGGCACAACGGCGGCACCATGGTCTTCCGCATCGAGGACACCGACGCCGCGCGTGACTCCGAGGAGTCGTACGAGCAGCTCCTGGACTCGATGCGCTGGCTCGGCCTGACCTGGGACGAGGGCCCGGAGGTGGGCGGCCCGCACGCCCCGTACCGCCAGTCGCAGCGCATGGACCTCTACAAGGAGGTCGCGGCCAAGCTCATCGAGGGCGGGTACGCGTACCCCTGCTACTGCACCACCGAAGAGCTGGACGCCCGCCGCGAGGCCGCCCGCGCCGCCGGCAAGCCCTCCGGCTATGACGGCCACTGCCGCGACCTCACGGACGAGCAGAAGCAGGCTTACGAGGCCGAGGGCCGGAGCCACATCGTCCGCTTCCGCATGCCCGACGAGGCGACCACCTTCACCGACCTGGTGCGCGGCGAGATCACCGTCCAGGCCGAGAACGTCACGGACTACGGCATCGTGCGCGCCAACGGCGCCCCGCTGTACACCCTGGTCAACCCGGTCGACGACGCGGCGATGGAGATCACCCACGTCCTGCGTGGCGAGGACCTGCTCTCCTCGACCCCCCGCCAGATCGCGCTCTACAAGGCGCTGATCGAGCTGGGCTTCGCCAAGACGATCCCGGCCTTCGGCCACCTTCCGTACGTCATGGGCGAGGGCAACAAGAAGCTCTCCAAGCGCGACCCGCAGGCCTCCCTGAACCTGTACCGCGAGCGCGGCTTCCTGCCCGAAGGCCTCCTCAACTACCTGTCGCTGCTCGGCTGGTCGTTCTCGGCCGACCAGGACGTCTTCTCGGTGCAGGACCTGATCGAGAAGTTCGACATCGCGGACGTCAACGCCAACCCGGCCCGCTTCGACCTGAAGAAGGCCGAGGCGATCAACGCCGACCACATCCGCATGCTCGACGTGAAGGCCTTCACGGCCGCCTGCGAGCCCTGGCTGAAGGCCCCGCACGCCAACTGGGCGCCCGAGGACTTCGACCAGGCCAAGTGGGAGGCCATCGCCCCGCACGCGCAGACCCGTGTGCAGGTCCTCTCGGACATCACGGCCAACGTCGACTTCCTGTTCCGCCAGGAGCCGGTCGAGGACGAGGCCTCCTGGACGAAGGCGATGAAGGGCGATCCGGTGGCCCTGCTCACCACGGCCCGCGCCAAGCTCGACACCGCCGACTGGTCGGACCCGGAGTCCCTCAAGAACGCGGTCCTGGCCGCGGGCGAGGAGCACGGCCTCAAGCTCGGCAAGGCCCAGGCCCCGGTCCGCGTCGCCGTCACCGGCCGCACGGTCGGTCTGCCGCTCTTCGAGTCCCTGGAGATCCTGGGCAAGGACAAGAGCCTGGCCCGCATCGACGCGGCCCTGGCGAAGCTGGCCGCGTAACTCCTTCTCGTACGCGGGGCTCGTACCTGAGTCCCGTAAGCGAGCGAAGGGCCCGGAACCATCACGGTTTCCGGGCCTTTTCGCGTACGTTCGGGCCTATGCCGACCGACGACGGAAGCCACGGGGAGCGCATGATCAAAGCCATCGTCTGGGACATCGACGACACGATCTTCGACTACGCCTCGGCCGACACCGCCGGCATGCGGGCCCACCTCACCGCCGAAGGCCTCACCACCCGCACCCTCGACGACTGGAAGCGGATCACCCGCGAGCACTGGGCTCGCTTCGAGGCGGGCCTGGTCGGCTGGGAGGGGCAGCGCCGCGACCGAGTCCGCGACTTCACCGGGCGCACGCTCACCGACACCGAGGCGGACGAGTGGTTCGAGCGTTACCTCGGTCACTACGAGGCGGCCTGGGCGCTCTTCCCCGACACGGTCCCCGCGCTCGACGCCCTGGCCGACACCTACCGGCACGGCGTCCTGTCCAACTCCTCGCTGCTCAACCAGGACCGCAAACTGCGCACCCTCGGCGTACGCGACCGCTTCGAGGCCGTCCTGTGCGCGGCCGAGCTGGGGGTGGCCAAGCCGGAGGCGGCCGCGTTCCACGCAGCCTGCGACGCGCTGGACCTCGCCCCGTACGAGGTCGCGTATGTAGGGGACCAGCCCGACACGGACGCGCGCGGAGCGGTGGAGGCGGGCCTCAAGGGCATCTGGCTCGACCGCTCCGGACAGGGAGGCCGGCCCGAACTGATCCGGATCACCGGCCTCGACCAGCTCCCGGCCGTGCTCGCGGGCCAAACCCGTTTTGGAGCGCCGGACACCTTCGGGTAATGTTCTTCCTGCGCCGCTCGCAGGGGGAAAGCCCGGTGGGAGACGCACACCACAGAACAAGATCCCTGACGGGGGTTGCGTTTTGTTGGCCTATGGTGTAATTGGCAGCACGACGGTTTCTGGTTCCGTTAGTCTTGGTTCGAGTCCAGGTAGGCCAGCTCGCAGAGCTCATCTGCAACCCGCGGATCATCGATCCGCAAGGCCCCCGTTGTGTAGCGGCCTAGCACGCCGCCCTCTCAAGGCGGTAGCGCCGGTTCGAATCCGGTCGGGGGTACAGATCCTTCCCGTGAGGATAGTGTGGGTAGCTCCCCCTGACCTCAATGCAGGATCGCTAGGGCCCCCGTTGTGTAGCGGCCTAGCACGCCGCCCTCTCAAGGCGGTAGCGCCGGTTCGAATCCGGTCGGGGGTACGCAGGTGGTCTAGACCACCAGTGGGCTATGGTGTAATTGGCAACACGAAGGTTTCTGGTTCCTTTGTTCTAGGTTCGAGTCCTGGTAGCCCAGCGCAGTAACTGCAGTACAGCTGGCCCCCGTTGTGTAGCGGCCTAGCACGCCGCCCTCTCAAGGCGGTAGCGCCGGTTCGAATCCGGTCGGGGGTACGCAGACGAAAGGCCCTCCCTTCGGGGAGGGCCTTTTGCATTCCTCATCGCATTTCATCAATGCGGGCAATTCCCGCAGAATCCGGCTATTCCGCTACGTATTCATGAAGCGGCGCCCTGATTCATCGGTCTCCGCGAGCCGGCGCAGGCTGAGGAGCACCGGTTCATAGAGGACCGTGAGGGCGACCGCCGCCTCCACCCGTTCCTCGTCGGGGAAGCGCGCCACCAAGTCCAGCTCGGTCACCGACAGTTGGGACACCGCGCGGGCGTACGGCAGCAACTCCTCGACCCCGCACGGGTATCCGAGCCGGGTCAGCGCGGCGACCGCGGTGACCAGCGTCCCGTACGACGGTGAACTCGGCCCGGAGCCGCGGGAGTCGTCCCAGTCGAGCCGCTCGAAGAGCTTCGCCACCTCGTGGCGCGCGTGCTCGGTGGCCGGATCGTCCTCGGCGGGCAGGGGTGCGTGGGGGAGTGCCTCGACCGCGACGCCGATCCTGCTGTGCTGGTCGAGGGAGTCGTCGCCGAGCGCGGAGAGCACCTCGCGCGTCGTGCTCACCGGGACGCGGCCCACCTGGATCAGCGCACGGACGAGGCGCAGCCGGCGCAGATGCTCCTCGCCGTACTCGGCCTGGGTGGCGGTGACCCGGCGTCCCGGCTGCAGCAGGCCCTCGCGCAGGTAGTACTTGATCGTGGCCGTCGAGACGCCGCTGCGCTCGCTCAGTTCCGCAAGCTTCATGAAGCCGTCGCACCCTTCCGTAGCCCTTGCCACCCTCCTTGGAGAGTGGCACTATCTAAGCATGGATAGCGGCACTATCCGATGGGTGGTGCCGTAGGGCTTCATCGATGGCAGGGGGATGTCATGAGTACCGAAGTGATCCAGGAGCGCAGGACGGCCGCCGCGGAGGGCGATGTCGTCGTCTTCCTCATCGGTATGCGGATCAACAAGCTGCGCAGGCTCAGGAGTTGGGTTCCGGTCTTCCGTGCGATGCCGCGCATGCTCCGCGAGCTCTCCCAGGACAAGGAGTCCGGGCTGCTCCACTACCGCCTCGTGCTCGGCGGGCCGAGGCTCTTCACCGTCATCCAGTACTGGGAGTCGAAGGAGAAGCTCCTCGCGTACGCGATGGATGCAGGCAAGGAGCACCGGCCGGCCTGGACCGCGTACAACCGCAGTGCGCGCAACGCCGGGGGAGCGGTGGGCATTTGGCACGAGACCTATCTGGTGCCCGAGGGCCGTTACGAGAACGTCTACGTGAACATGCCGGAGTTCGGTCTGGGTGCCGCTTACGGCACTCAGCCGGTCGGCCGTCGCGGGGACCGCGCGGCCGACCGGCTGAAGGTCGCTTGAGGGTTTTCGTCTGGAGAGGTCGTACGGGAAACAAGGGCGCCCCATGGACGGTGGGGCATCAACTCGGAGGGTCCGCCGCGGCGTTGAGGCGGGCCTTCCGTACGTACAGGAGGGGTTCAGCTCGAGCGGCGCAGCGCTTCGGACAGGCGGGCGGCCGCGTCGATGACGGCCTGGGCGTGCATACGGCCCGGGTGGCGGGTCAGGCGCTCGATAGGTCCGGAGACCGAGACGGCCGCGACCACACGGTTGGACGGGCCGCGCACCGGCGCGGAGACCGAGGCGACGCCCGGTTCGCGCTCGCCGATCGACTGGGCCCAGCCCCGGCGCCGTACGCCGGAGAGTGCCGTGGCCGTGAAGCGGGCGCCCTGGAGGCCGCGGTGGAGGCGCTCGGGCTCCTCCCAGGCCATCAGGATCTGCGCGGAGGAGCCGGCCTTCATGGTCAGCGTCGAGCCGACCGGGACGGTGTCCCGCAGACCGGACAGGCGCTCGGCCGCGGCGACGCAGATGCGCATATCGCCCTGGCGGCGGTAGAGCTGGGCGCTCTCGCCCGTCACATCGCGCAGGTGCGTCAGTACCGGCCCCGCGGTCGCGAGCAGGCGGTCCTCACCGGCCGCCGCCGCGAGCTCCGAGAGCCGGGGGCCCAGAATGAAACGGCCCTGCATGTCACGCGCCACCATGCGGTGGTGTTCAAGGGCCACGGCAAGGCGGTGTGCCGTGGGTCGTGCGAGTCCGGTGGCCGCGACCAGCCCTGCGAGGGTGGCCGGACCGGACTCCAGAGCGCTCAAGACCAGAGCCGCCTTGTCGAGAACGCCGACGCCGCTAGAGTTGTCCATGCGTCGATATTCGCGTCTCACTCTGTGAAACGCAAGTTCAAATTTTCCAGGAACTTGCCACCCTGTACGGACGACGGCCCGGAAAGCATGGGTCCGGCGGTGGACGTCCGGTACGTGGGGAACGGACGTAGCCGCCACACATCTCTAGTTGAGCCGGGCGCTGATGGCCGGCCGGAGGGAAAGCGATGGGTAGGACACTCGCGGAGAAGGTCTGGGACGACCACGTCGTCCGGCGCGCCGAGGGCGAGCCCGACCTCCTCTACATCGATCTGCACCTGCTGCATGAGGTGACCAGCCCCCAGGCCTTCGACGGCCTCCGCAAGAGCGGCCGGCAGGTGCGGCGCCTCGACCTCACCATCGCGACCGAGGACCACAACACCCCCACCCTCGACATCGACAAGCCGATCGCCGACCCGGTCTCGCGCGCGCAGCTGGAGACGCTGCGCAAGAACTGCGCGGACTTCGGCGTACGGCTGCACTCGCTCGGCGATGTCGAGCAGGGCGTCGTCCACGTCGTGGGACCGCAGCTGGGCCTGACCCAGCCGGGCACCACAGTCGTCTGCGGCGACTCGCACACCTCCACCCACGGAGCCTTCGGCGCCCTGGCGTTCGGCATCGGCACCTCGCAGGTCGAGCACGTGCTCGCCACGCAGACGCTGCCGCTCGCCCGCCCCAAGACCATGGCCATCACGGTCGAGGGCGACGAACTGCCCGAGGGTGTCTCCGCGAAGGACCTGATCCTCGCCATCATCACGAAGATCGGCACCGGCGGCGGCCAGGGCTACATCCTCGAATACCGCGGCCCCGCCATCGAGAAGCTCTCGATGGAAGCCCGCATGACCATCTGCAACATGTCGATCGAGGCCGGTGCCCGCGCGGGCATGATCGCCCCCGACGAGACCACCTTCGAGTACATCAAGGGCCGCGCCCACGCCCCCGAGGGCGAGGACTGGGACGCCGCCGTCGCGTACTGGAAGACCCTGAAGACCGATGAGGACGCGGTGTTCGACGCCGAGGTCGTCATCAAGGCCGAGGAACTCGCGCCGTTCGTCACCTGGGGCACCAACCCCGGCCAGGGTGCGCCCCTGTCGGCGAACGTCCCCGATCCTGCTTCGTACGAAGACGCTTCGGAGCGCCACGCGGCCGAAAAGGCCCTGGAGTACATGGGTCTGGAGGCCGGACAGGCGCTGCGGGACATCAAAGTCGACACCGTCTTCGTCGGTTCCTGCACCAACGGCCGTATCGAGGACCTGCGTGCCGCGGCCGCGATCGTCGAGGGCCGCAAAATCGCCGACGGCGTACGGATGCTGGTCGTCCCGGGCTCGGCGCGCGTGGGTCTGCAGGCCGTATCCGAGGGCCTGGACAAGGTGTTCAAGGAAGCCGGCGCCGAATGGCGGCACGCGGGCTGCTCGATGTGTCTGGGCATGAACCCGGACCAACTCGCCCCCGGCGAGCGCTCCGCGTCCACCTCCAACCGCAACTTCGAGGGCCGGCAGGGCAAGGGCGGCCGCACCCACCTGGTCTCGCCCCAGGTCGCCGCCGCCACCGCGGTTCTGGGCCATCTGGCCTCGCCCGCCGACCTGTCCGAAGCCGACGCCCGTACGCCCGCTGGAGTCTGATCAGCCATGGAAGCTTTCACCACGCACACCGGCCGGGCCGTACCGCTGCGCCGCAGCAACGTCGACACCGACCAGATCATCCCCGCGCACTGGCTGAAGAAGGTCACGCGCGACGGGTTCGAGGACGGCCTGTTCGAGGCCTGGCGCAAGGACCCGGAGTTCATCCTCAACAAGGAGGAGCGCGAGGGCGCCACGGTTCTGGTGGCCGGACCCGACTTCGGCACCGGTTCCTCCCGTGAACACGCCGTCTGGGCCCTGCAGAACTACGGCTTCAAGACGGTCATCTCCTCCCGCTTCGCCGACATCTTCCGCGGCAACTCGCTGAAGAACGGCCTCCTGACCGTCGTACTCGACCAGAAGGTCGTGGACGCGCTGTGGGAGCTCACGGAGGCCGACCCGACGGCCGAGATCACCGTGGACCTGCAGGAACGCCAGGTGCGCGCCGAGGGAATCACCGCCGACTTCGAGTTGGACGAGAACGCCCGCTGGCGGCTCCTGAACGGCCTCGACGACATCAGCATCACGCTGCAGAACGAGCCCGACATCGCGGCCTACGAGTCGGGTCGCCCCGCCTACAAGCCGCGCACCGTCCAGGTGTGATGCGCCATTCGGGCAAGTGAGCCCGGCAACTTTTGCGAACCGCGGTCTGCGTGCAGGCCGCGGTTCGGCGTTTTGGGCCGCGGGGGCCTCAAATCCTCCTGGGCGACGGCGAGTTGGCAGCTCCGACCGGACGCGCCACGGGGCCTGCGCGAGGAGCGACTTCAGGCCTCCGGCCGCCCCGAAATCCCCTTCTGCGCGGCACGCTGAGGCCTCGTGAGGCGACAACTCAGGCCAGATGGCACAATCGGTGCATGGAACGCGAACGCCAACTCGAGCTCTACGGCGAGGTCGCGGACCAGCTGAAAGAGGCGCACCGCAAGGTGCGTGAACTGCAAGTACCGGAGAGCGTACGGATGGCGCTGACCCGGAAGCTGCTGGTCATTACGGCCGCGGCCAAACACGATCTCGTCGATGCGGCAAGACGCCTTGGGCAGTTCATGGACGAGCTGGACGCAAGGGCCTTATCCGATGGCGGATCCACGGACGGAACTCCTTGAAGCCCCCAGTTTGCTGAGGTTGAAGCCCCAGTTCGCTGCGGCACGTGGGTGATTCGCCCGTTTCGTGTTTGATTTGCGGTATATATCTGCCTAACGTGCGAAAAAGCCAGAACAGATTCGTTCCGGCGATGTCTCCGAAGGGGAAGACGTGAACAAGGCGCAGCTCGTAGAAACGATTGCCGACAAGGTCGGTGGGCGTCAGCAGGCCTCCGACGCCGTCGACGCCGTACTGGACGCCATCGTCCGTGCCGTTGTCAGCGGTGACCGCGTTTCGGTCACGGGCTTCGGCTCGTTCGAGAAGGTCGACCGCCCGGCCCGTTACGCCCGCAACCCGCAGACGGGTGAGCGCGTGCGGGTCAAGAAGACCTCGGTGCCGCGTTTCCGCGCGGGCCAGGGCTTCAAGGACCTCGTGAGCGGCTCCAAGAAGCTCCCGAAGAACGACGTGGCGGTCAAGAAGGCGCCCAAGGGCAGCCTGTCCGGCGGCGCTTCCGCGACGGTCAAGAAGGCCGCTGCCAAGAAGGCCACCACCGCCAAGAAGGCGGCCGCGAAGAAGACCACCGCCAAGAAGACGGTCGCGAAGAAGACGACCGCCAAGAAGGCGACGGCGAAGAAGACCACGGCCAAGAAGGCGACTCCGGCCGCCAAGAAGGCCACGGCCAAGAAGACCACCGCCAAGAAGGCGGCCCCGGCCAAGAAGGCGACGGCGAAGAAGACCGCCCCCGCCAAGAAGGCCACGGCGAAGAAGGCGCCCGCCAAGAAGTCGACGGCGCGCAAGACCACCGCCAAGAAGGCCACCGCCAGGAAGAAGTGACGCTGGGGGCGCTGGGGGCGCTGGGGGCGACGAATAGGAGTCCCCAGAAACCCCGGGACACCTTCGCCCCAAGCCGACACCCACCTCGCAAGGCTCACTCACGCGCCGGGCCGGTCCCCTTACCGGGGGACCGGCCCGCGGTGCGTTCCGCCAGGTTCAAGTGCCCCTGGGGTGCCCGATACGCTGCGGGCATGCAGGCCACCGCGTACACGTACGATCCCCAGTCCCGCAGCGGCAGTGTCCTCCTCGACGACGGCACTCCCGTCGAGTTCGCCGCCGAGGCCTTCGACGCCGGTGGTCTGCGGCTGCTCCGGCCCGGTCAGCGGGTGCGTATCGAGGTGGCGGGCGAAGGCGAGGACCGGCGGATCACGCTGGTGACTCTGCAGACCTTCTGAACATCTCGGCGCTGCGCGGCCCGAGGCCCAGACGGTGTGCGGCCTGCAGGTCCTCCCAGGTGTCCACGTCCTGACGGACGCTCTCGACGCCGGCCAGGGTGAGTTCGACCGCCCCGGACGCCGTATGGCGGGCGCGTGAGGCGCCGCCGAAGGCCGGGGCGAGTTCCGTTCCGGGAGACGCCGAGAGCAGTGTCGTACCGATTCCGGCGGCATCCGCGAGAAATGCGCGCGGAAATTGCGCCGCATTGTCGAGTACGGCGGTCAATTCGGCCGGGCGCAGTGCCGGCAGATCGGCGTTGAGCGCGGCGATCGCGGCTTCGGGCCGCAGGGCACGTACGGCCTGCTCCCCGTGCCTGAGGGCGGCGTTCAGGCCGGTGCCGGGTTCGTCGCGCACGATCCGGGCGCCCAGGGCCGAGAGTTCCCGTCCGGCCAGCTCGTCGTCCGTGACGACCACCACATCCCGTACGGCAGGGCAGGCCGCCGCGGCCGCCACGGTGTCCTGGGCGAATGCCAGGGCCAGTGAAGGGCGCAGCGGCGCCACCGCCGGCTCCACGAGCCTGCTTTTGGCCCGCGCCAAGGGCTTCAGGGGTATGACCAGGGTCCACGCGAGCGGCGTGGGCCTGCCGTTGTCGGTGCGCATCGCGCCCATTCTGGCCCGGCGTCCGCCGGAGCGGGCCCCGAGGGGCCCATGCAGGAGCGGTGCGTCCGCAGGCGTGGGCGTACGGTGTTCTCGACAGACCGGGGACCTGGGGCGACACTTGTGCGGCCGCCCACCCAGCCACACACAGGTCCGTAGAGGAAGGTGTCCGAGTGCCCCGCCGCAGAATCGGCTTCTGGTACCGCCTTGCGGCGGTCATCGCCAAACCGCCGCTGATTGTTCTCCTCAAGCGGGACTGGCGCGGGATGGAACACATTCCGGCCGAGGGCGGATTTATCACTGCGGTGAACCACAATTCTCATGTGGATCCATTCGCATACGCCCACTTTCAGTACAACACCGGACGTGTGCCCCGTTTCCTCGCCAAGCACGGGCTTTTCAAGACCGGTTTTGTCGGCATGATGATGCGGGGCACCGGGCAGATCCCCGTCTACCGCGAGTCCACGGATGCGCTGAGCGCGTTTCGCGCCGCCATCGAGGCGGTCGAGCGCGGGGAATGCGTCGCGTTCTACCCGGAGGGCACGCTCACCCGTGACCCCGACCTGTGGCCGATGGTCGCGAAGACCGGTGCCGCACGGGTCGCGCTGCAGACCAAGTGCCCGGTGATTCCCGTCGCGCAGTGGGGCGCCAACGAACTGCTCGCGCCGTATGCGAAGAAGCCCGACCTCTTCCCGCGCAAGACCAGTCATGTGCTCGCCGGCCCCCCGGTGGACCTTTCGGCGTTCTACGACCGGGAGATGACCCCCGAACTCCTGCAGGAGGCAACGGAGGTCATCATGCGCCACGTCACCGCCCTGCTCGAGGAGCTGCGCGGTGAGAAGGCTCCCGACAAGCCGTACGACCCGCGTCTGGCGCGGATCGAGCAGCGGCGCAAGCTGGCCGAACGTGAAGGTGAGGAAGAGAAGAAGTGACTGCACCGGTGAAGGCGGCCGTCTTCGGTACGGGTTCGTGGGGGACGGCCTTCGCGATGGTGCTCGCGGACGCGGGCTGCGAGGTGACGCTCTGGGGCCGCAGGCCCGAGCTCGCCGAGGCCATCAACTCCACGCGCAGGAACCCCGACTACCTCCCGGACGTCGAGCTCCCCGACCGGGTGAGGGCGACGACGGACGCCGCCGAAGCCGCGGCCGGCGCCGACTTCACGGTGCTCGCGGTTCCCTCGCAGACCCTGCGTGCCAACCTCACGCAGTGGGCGCCCCTGCTCGCCCCCGACACCGTGCTCGTCTCGCTCATGAAGGGCGTCGAACTCGGCACCGCGATGCGCATGAGCGAGGTCATCGCGGACGTCACCGAGGTGCCCGCCGACCGGATCGCCATCGTCACGGGACCCAACCTCGCCCGCGAGATCGCCGCACGACAGCCCGCCGCCGCGGTCGTCGCCTGCAGCGACGAAGCCGTGGCCAAGCGACTGCAGTCCGCCTGCCACACCCCGTACTTCCGCCCGTACACCGAGACCGACGTCGTCGGCTGCGAACTCGGCGGCGCCGTCAAGAACGTGATCGGTCTCGCCGTCGGCATCGCGGACGGCATGGGCCTGGGCGACAACACCAAGGGATCGCTGATCACCCGTGGTCTGGCCGAGACGGCACGGCTCGGGCTCGCCATGGGCGCCGACCCGCTCACGTTCTCCGGACTCGCGGGCCTCGGCGACCTGGTGGCCACCTGCTCCTCGCCGCTGTCCCGCAACCACACCTTCGGTACGAACCTCGGCAAGGGCATGACCCTGGAGGAGACCATCGCGGTCACCAAGCAGACCGCCGAAGGCGTCAAGTCCTGTGAATCCGTGGCCGATCTGGCCCGGCGGCACGGCGTGGAGATGCCGATCACGGACACCGTGGTGGACATCGTGCACAACGGGAAGCCGCCGCTGGTCGCAGTCAAGGAACTCATGTCGCGCAGCGCGAAGGCCGAGCGTCACTGACCGGTACGCCGCCGACGCCACTGACCGTCATGTCATAGCGGTGTCACGGTCCGTGACACCCGCCGGACCTGCGCGCCGGGGCTCCCAGGGGCGCGGTCACGCAAGGTAGTCTCGACGCGATATGAGCAGCGAGACCACCTCCCAGAGCCCTGTGCCCGCGCCTTCCGGCGGGAACGTACGCAAGCCGCGTGTGGCCGTCGTGTTCGGCGGACGCAGCTCCGAGCACGGCATCTCGGTCGTCACGGCCGGCGCGGTCCTGAACGCCATCGACCGCACCAAGTACGACGTGCTGCCGATCGGCATCACCTCGGACGGCCGTTGGATGCTGACCGCCGACGAGCCCGAGCGGATGGCGATCGCCGACCGCAAGGTGCCGACCGTCGAGCAGGTCGCGGAGAACAGCGAGGGCGGCGTCATCCTGCCGGTCGACCCCGCCAACCGCGAGGTCGTCTACACCGAGCCGGGCACCGTGCCCAAGGCGCTCGGCGAGGTCGACGTGGTCTTCCCGATGCTGCACGGCCCGTACGGCGAGGACGGCACCCTCCAGGGACTGCTCGAACTCTCCGGAACGCCCTATGTGGGCTCGGGAGTTCTGGCCTCCGCGGTCGGTCAGGACAAGGAGTACATGAAGCGCGTCTTCACCTCCTTCGGGCTGCCCGTCGGCCCGTACCTGGTGATCCGCCCGCGCGAGTGGGAGGCCGACCGGGCCGACGCCCGTCAGAAGATCGCCGAATTCGCCGGTGAGCACGGCTGGCCGCTCTTCATCAAGCCGGCCCGCGCCGGCTCCTCCTTCGGCATCACCAAGGTCGACTCCTTCGACGGCCTGGACGAGGCCATCGAGGAGGCGCGGCGCCACGACCCGAAGTTCCTCGTGGAGGCACTGCTCCGGGGCCGCGAGATCGAGTGCGGCGTCCTGGAGTTCGAGGACGGGCCGCGCGCGAGCCTGCCCGCCGAGATCCCGCCGGTCACCGACCACGAGTTCTACGACTTCGAGGCCAAGTACATCGACTCGGCCTCCGGCATCGTGCCCGCGCCGCTGACTCCCGAGCAGACCGCCGAGGTGCAGCGCCTCGCGGTCGCGGCCTTCGACGCGGCCAGCTGCGAGGGTCTGGTGCGCGCGGACTTCTTCCTCACCGAGGACGGCGAGTTCGTGATCAACGAGATCAATACGATGCCGGGCTTCACGCCCATCTCCATGTACCCGCGCATGTGGCAGGAGAGCGGCGTCTCGTACCCGGAACTGGTGGACCGCCTGGTGCAGGCGGCGCTGCGGCGGTCGACCGGGCTGCGCTAGGAGCGGCCGCGTACCGCGAAAGCCGGACCCCTTTCGTACGGGGTCCGGCTTTTCCATGCGTGCAACTGTCTGCGTACGGGGATCAGGTCGCGATGCCTTCGGGCACCGTCTTCTTGATCACGCGCCCGAGGTCCACGAGCGAGCCCGCACCCTGCTTCGCGTGCTCCTTGCTGATGGTGACCTCGACGTAGGCCTCGCGCAGTGCGCTCGTAAAACGGTACGAACCGTCCCCCGGCTCCTCGACGAGCCAGCCGAGCCCGTCCACCGTGGTGGACGGCGGGTTCTTCTCCAGCATCTTCGGGGGCTGCGGAACTCCGCAGCGCAGTATGATCGCCGAGCCTCCCCACCCCGCGGTGAACTCCGAGCTCGGCTCGGGATCACTCCGGTCGAGGCCGTCCAGCTGCTCGGGCAGTGCCTCGTGCAGTTTCCGGCAGTGGCCGGACGTCCGGGAGTCGGGGGAGGGAACCGCAGCCGTCACCGTGTCGTCCGTCCATGAGCAGCCTGTGGCGAGCAGCAGCACGCCGAGGGTGGGGAGCTGGACGAGCCGGTGACGGAAAAAGTTCACCGGCCAAGCGTAAACGGGGGCTACAAGTGCACGACCGGGCAGGTCAGAGTGCGGGTGATGCCGTCCACTTGCTGGACTTTGGCGACCACCATGCGACCGAGGTCGTCGACCGTGTCCGCCTGAGCGCGCACGATGACATCGTAGGGACCGGTGACGTCCTCGGCCTGGATCACTCCCGGGATCTTGCCGATCAGATCGGCGACGGTCGACGCCTTGCCGACCTCGGTCTGGATCAGGATGTACGCCTGTACCACGGAACCTCCAGGGCGGCCACGAGGATCATCGCGGGGATCGCGGGGATCATGCGGGGAGAAAGGACGCCACGGTATCGCGTTGCCGCATCCCACGGGGAGACCCGCGGGGCCGCAGGTACGTACGCCGGGGCGTATGCAGCTGCGCGTGCCTCGGCGTGCGCGCATAAGAAGTTGACGTATTCGTTGACGGTACCCGCGGCCGATCGGCCCCGCTACCGCAAGGGCACTGGCGCAGAAAGGGCGATGGGATGAAGGGCACCGTGGGGGAGCTCGGCGAGTTCGGGCTCATCAGAGAGCTCACCTCCCGGCTCACGACGACTCCGGCGGTCAGGATCGGCCCCGGCGACGACGCCGCGGTCGTGTCCGCGCCGGACCGCAGGGTCGTGGCGAGCACCGACATCCTGCTCGAGGGACGGCACTTCCGCCGCGACTGGTCCACGGCGTACGACGTCGGCCGCAAGGCGGCCGCGCAGAACCTCGCCGATATCGCCGCGATGGGCGCCGTACCGACCGCGCTGCTTCTCGGACTTGTGGTGCCCGCGGATCTCCCGGTCACGTGGGCAACGGAGTTGATGGACGGACTGCGCGACGAAGCTCAGGTCGCGGGCGCGGCCGTCGTGGGCGGCGATGTGGTCCGTGGCGACACGATCACCGTGGCCATCACGGCACTTGGCGATCTGCGCAACCACGATCCGGTGACCCGCGGCGGTGCACAGGCCGGCGATGTCGTCGCGTACACGGGCTGGCTCGGCTGGTCGGCCGCAGGACACGCGGTGCTTTCGCGGGGCTTCCGTTCGCCGCGCGCGTTCGTCGAGGCGCACCGCCGGCCGGAGCCGCCGTACCACGCGGGCCCCGCGGCGGCCGGTCTCGGGGCGACCGCGATGGCGGACGTCAGTGACGGTCTGATCGCCGACCTCGGCCATATCGCCGAGGCCAGCAAGGTCCGTATCGACATCAAGTCCGGTGCGATGGACGTGCCTTCGCAGATGAACGACATCGGACAGGCCGTCGGCGTGGACCCCTTGCAGTGGGTGCTCAACGGCGGCGAGGACCACGCGATCGTGGCGACCTTCCCCCCGGACGTGAAGCTCCCGGCCCGCTGGAAGGTCATCGGCGAGGTCCTCAACCCCTCCGCGCTGCCCCATGTGACGGTCGACGGCGCGCCCTGGACCAGCAAGGGCGGTTGGGACCACTTCGGCGGGGACATCGAGTCGTGAGTGCCGCAGCGATACGCCCGCCCCTGGTGCTCACCGTGGCCGGTTCGGACTCCGGCGGCGGCGCCGGCATCCAGGCGGACCTCAAGACGATGCTGGCGCTCGGCACGCACGGCATGAGCGTGCTCACCGCGGTCACCGCGCAGAACTCGGTGGGCGTCCAGGGCGTTTGGGAACTTCCGGTCGAGGCGGTACGCGCCCAGTACCGCAGCGTGGCCGACGACATCGGCGTACAGGCCGTGAAGACCGGGATGCTGGCCTCGGCCGAACTGGTCGAGACGGTCGCCGAGTTGCTGGCCGGCACGGACGCACCGACGGTGGTCGACCCTGTCGGGGTCTCCAAGCACGGTGACTCGCTGCTCGCCCAGGCGGCGCTCGATTCCGTACGCACGAAGCTGCTGCCGGTCGCGACGGTCGCCACCCCGAACCTGGACGAGGTGGCTCAGCTCACAGGTGTACGGGTGTCGGCGGAGGCAGACCTCAGGCGGGCCGCCGCGGCGCTCCTGGAGTTCGGACCGCGTTGGGCGCTGATCAAGGGCGGCCATCTGCCGGGGGAGGCGGTCGATCTGCTGACCGACGGGTCCGAGGAGTTCTGGCTGCGCGCCCCGCGCCACGACAACCGCCACACCCACGGCACCGGCTGCACCCTGGCCAGCGCGATCGCCTCGGGGCTCGCGAAGGGGCTCGAGGTCCCTGAGGCGGTCCGGCAGGCGAAGGACTACGTCACGGGCGCGATCGCGGCCGGGTTCGCGCTCGGTGCGGGCATCGGGCCGGTCGACCATGCGTGGGCGATGCGGAAGCCATGACCCGGATACGTGAAGGGGGCCCGAGCGGATGAGCTCGGGCCCCCTTCACGTATCCGCTCACGGAGATCACTCCCCGCGGCACGGAAAAGCAAGAAGCCGGCCCGCCCGAAGGCGAACCGGCTCTGCAGCAACCAGCTAGGTGGCCGCGCTGCGATTAGCGCGAGACCTTGCCGGCCTTGATGCACGAGGTGCAAGCGTTCACGCGCTTCGGCGTCCCGCCGACCACGGTACGAACGCGCTGGATGTTCGGGTTCCAGCGGCGCGGCGTACGGCGGTGCGAGTGCGAGATGTTGTTGCCGAAGCCCGGGCCCTTGCCACAGACGTCGCAGTTGGCAGCCACGGGTCACTCCAAAGACTTCAGATGCTCTTACGGTTGAAACCCGGCATGCCGAGTCGAGTTCCGTAAAGGATCTGAGTGGCTTGCCAGGGAATGGCCCGATCCGAATCGGGCAACCGAAGCAGCATACATCGGCTGCGTCGGTACAAGAAAACTACCATGTCCGGCCCACCCCCAGCTCCGGGCCCTGGTCCGCTGCGGCACCGGTCAGCACTAGTCTGCGAATGATCCCGCTGCTCACAGGAGGCACAGTGCCGCAGACCCCCGACGCACTCGTGGTGCGCGGCTGGTGCGGACTCGCGCTGGACGCTCTCGGGCGGGCCCGCGAGGAGATCGACGCCATCAACGTCTATCCGGTGGCCGACTCGGACACGGGCACGAACCTCTATCTGACGGTGGAATCGGCGGCCCGCGCGGTGGAGGCGATCTTCGCCGCGCACGAGGCGGCCGACTCCCCTGACGGCCCGTCGCTCGCCGAGGCGGTACGGGCGATGGCGCACGGTGCGCTGATCGGGGCGCGGGGCAATTCGGGGACGATCCTGGCGCAGCTGCTTCGGGGGATGTCCCAGGTGCTCGCGGGGGAGGGTGACCTTTCTCACGAGGCGTCCGGGCCGGCTGAGCGGGAGGCTTCCGAGCCGACCGGGCGGGAGGCTTCCGAGCCGACCGGGCGGGAGGCTTCCGAGCCGACCGGGCAGGAGGCCTCCGAGCTGCGGGCCCGGCGTCTGAAGAAGGCGCTCGGCCATGCCGCGGCATCCGGGTACCAGGCGGTGGCCCACCCCGTGGAGGGCACGGTCCTCTCCGTGGCGACGGCCGCCGCCGATGATTGGTACGCCACGCTACGGGTGATCAAACCCGCCGGGGCCGCGGAGACGTAGGCAGGCTGGGGGTGGTCACCCGTGCCCTGGCG
>NZ_JBEPEW010000046.1:0-52176 GCF_040300965.1 Streptomyces mesophilus
CGTCGCGGCCCGCCGGGCCCCCGGCAGCGGCACCACGCCCCGGCCGCGCGCCGCCTCGAGGACCGCATCAGCGACCTCCACGGTGCGCAGCCCCTCCGCGAGCGTCACGATCCCCGTTCCGTCCTTGCCGGCCACGGCGTCCCGGAACGTCTCGTGCTCCACGAGCAGCGGTTCCCGCTTGGGTGTCGCGAAACGGATCATGTCGCCCTCGCTGACCCCGCGGAAGGCCGCGATGGCCTCCCATTCGGTGGCGACGGCGCCGTTGGCGTGGAAGGTCAGGTCCGCGGTGAGGGTGTCCGCGACGAAGCAGCCGCGCTCTCCCGTCACCGCGGTGAAGCGCTCCTTGAGCGGGCTGAGCCAGTTGACGAGATGGCTGACAAGCGTGCCGTCGGCGAGGTCCCCGGTGACCATCACCATGTCCTCGTGCGGACGGCCGGACTTGGTGAGCGTACGGGCGGACACGCTCGTATAGGCCTGGCCGGTCACCCAGGCGGTGAGGTCGATGTCGTGCGTGGCCAGGTCCTTGACCACACCGACATCGGCGATGCGGTGCGGGAAGGGCCCCTGGCGGCGGGTGACGACCTGGAACAGCTCACCGAGTTCACCGGCCTCCAGGCGCCGACGGAGGTTCTGCAGCGCCGGGTTGAAGCGCTCGATATGGCCGACGCCGGCCACGAGACCGGCCCGCCCGAAGGCGTCGGCGAGGCCGCGCGCCGCCTGCGGGCTGTGGGCGAGTGGCTTCTCGATCAGGGCGCACACACCGTGCGCGGCGAGCGCGAGCCCCACCTCCTCGTGCAGCGCCGTGGGGCAGGCGACCACGGCATAGTCGAGGCCGAGAGCGAGGAATCCCGGCAGCGTCGCGACGACCGCCGCGCCCCGCGCCGCACCGTGCGGATCGCCCGCCGGGTCCATGACCCCCACCAGCTCCACACCGTCGAGACCGGCCAGGACGCGCGCGTGGTTGCGGCCCATCGCTCCGAGGCCGACGAGTCCGGCCCTGAGGGTGCTCATACGGTCGCCTCCGGCTGTGCCATGACCTCGTTCACTGCCTCGGCGATCCGCCGCAACTCCCCTTCCCCGACGCCGGGATGGACCGGCAGCGAGAGCACCGCCTCGCACGCCCGGTCCGTCTCGGGCAGCGGCGGGCGGGCGGGATCTTCGTACGGGCGAAGGCGGTGGATCGGGGTCGGGTAGTAGACCGCGCAGCCGATGCCGCGCTCCTGAAGCCGTGCGGCCAGGGCGTCCCGGCGACCGTCCGGCACCCCCACCGTGTACTGGTGGTAGACGTGCCGGGCGCCGTCCGCGACCTGCGGTGTCCGTACGCCTTCCAGGAGCGAGTCCAGGGTCTTGGCATTCGCCCTGCGCCGCTCGGTCCACTCGGGAAGCCGCCCGAGCTGTACGCGTCCGATCGCGGCGGCCACATCCGTCATCCGCATATTGGCGCCGACGATCTCGTTGGCGTACCGCTGCTCCATGCCCTGGTTGCGCAACAGCCGCAAGGTGCGGGCGAGTTCGGCGTCGGGCGTACTGATCATGCCGCCCTCCAGGGCGTGCATGTTCTTCGTCGGGTAGAAGCTGAAGGCCGCCGCGCCGCCGAAGCCTCCGACGGGCCGGCCGTGCAGCCGGGCGCCGTGGGCCTGGCAGGCGTCCTCGACGATGGCGAGGCCGTGGCGTGCGGCGAGGTTCACGATGCGGTCCATCGCGGCCGGGTGGCCATAGAGATGGACCGGCATCACGGCCACGGTCCGCGGCCCGATCACGGCGGCGGCGGCATTCGGGTCCAGGCAGTACGTGACGGGGTCGATGTCCGCGAAAACGGGTTCCGCGCCCACCAGGCGTACCGCGTTGGCGCTGGCCGCGAAGGAGAACGAGGGCACCACCACCTCGTCGCCGCGGCCGATACCGAGGGCCATCAGGCTCAACTGGAGCGCGGAGGTACCGGAGTTCACCGCGACACAGTGCAGCCCTCCGACGAGCTCCTCGCCGAACTCCTCCTCAAAGGCGGCCACTTCGGGCCCCTGGACCACCCGTCCGCTGCGCAGCACGCGTACGGCGGCTTCGATCTCGGCTTCGCCGATCACCGGCCGCGCGGCCGGGATGGCAGGGGCTGACCCGCTCATGGAATGGGCTCCGATTCGGCAGCAGGAAAAGCTGGGGAGAGCTGTGTGGACGGACTGGCTAGCTCTCAACTGCCGCCGGACACCTAATGTTGTGACCACTGTGAGGCGTTCCACCCCAAGTGATGATGCATACGATGAAACGACCCACCGGGGACACGGCGCACGGAGCTCACACCCCGAACACCGCCCGCACCACCCGCTCCGACGCCCGACCGTCCTCGTAGGGACAGAACCGCGCCCGGAACGCCTCCCGCAGCTTGGCCGTCTCCTCGGTGTCCCAGCCGCCGTCCCGCAGCAGCCCGATCAGTTCGTCCTCGGTCTGCGCCACCGCGCCCGGGGTCTCCCCCGCCGCACCCGACAGCAGGTCGAAGTAGGTGCCGCGGGCCAGCCGGTAGGCCTGCCAGTCGGGTGCGTACGTGATGATCGGGCGGTTCAGGCACGCGTAGTCGAACATCAGGGACGAGTAGTCGGTGATCAGCGCGTCGGCCACCAGGCACAGATCCTCCACGCGGGGATGGCCCGTGACGTCGAGGATCTGCGGGTGGGCGGCGAGGTCCGCGGAGGAGCCGTAGAAGTAGTGGGCGCGGACCAGGACGACGTAGGAGGGACCGAGCGTCCGGACGAGCCGGAGCAGGTCGAGGCGGGGCAGGAAGCCCTTCTGGTAGTCGCGGTGGGTCGGCGCGTAGAGCAGGATCTTGCGGCCCGCCTCCACACCGAGCGAGGAGCGGATGCGCGCGAGGTCGTGGGGGGTCGACGTGAAGTAGACGTCGTTGCGCGGATATCCGAGCTCCAGGGCCTGGTACGCGGACGGGTAGACCCGTTCCCAGATCTCCGTGGAGTGCGGGTTGGCGGAGAGGCTGTAGTCCCACTGGTCGGTGTGGTCGAGGACCTTCTGGAAGCTGATGCCGTGCGTGCCCGCGGGGTAGCGGCGCTGGTCCAGGCCCATCTTCTTGAGCGGGGTGCCGTGGTGGGTCTGGAGGTAGACCTGGCCCGGGCGCTTCACGAAACCGCCGGGGAACGAAGCGTTGTTGATGAGGTACGTGGCGCGGGCCATCGTCTGCCAGTAGCGGCGCGAGCCCTCGATCACATACGGGACGCCGGTCGGGACCTTGTCGCGGTGGCGGCTGCTGACCACCCAGACGCCCTTGATGTGCGGGGCGAGTTCGCGGGCCTTCTCGTAGACCGCGAGGGGATTGCAGGCCAGGCCCCGGTTCCAGTACGCGCTGTAGACGGCGAGGTGCGGGTCGAGCGCGCGGCGGCGGTCGGCGCGGTAAGCGAGCTTCATCACCCGCGCGCGCAGCCGCTTCTTGTGCCGTGCCATCGCCGAACGGGCCGCCCGCACACGTCCGTTGGCCGTACGGAGGGTTTCGAACGCGGTGTACGAGCCGGCGGCAAGCGCCCGCTGGGCGTCCCCGGACGGTTCGTGGCCGTCCGGGCGGTAGGTGCGGTGCAGCCGGGCGGCGGCGCGGAAGAAGTCGGCGCGGTCGGCGGGGCGGATCCGGCCCGGGTCGGCCAGAACGGTGAGCAGGTGGTCCACGGCGTACGGGAAGAGCCGCGCGCCGGTCGGTGAGCCGAGGAGCCGCTCGTACCGGTCCGTGATCGCGAAATGGGCGCGGCCTGGTGTGGTGGAGTGGCTGCCGCCCCGGCGCAGCCGCCAGCGGACGCAGACGCGGTCGAGCAGCCGCAGCCTCTCGCCCGCGAGCAGGGTCGCCCGGTGCACGGGGATCACGTCCTCGTACGGGCCGTCGTCGAAGCGCAGGGCGTGGGTCAGCCAGAACGAGCGGCGGATCACCCGGTTCCACGCGGCCGGTGTCACCGCGAGCGGATCGGCGGCGCCGGCGAGCCGGTCGCCGCCCGGCCGCACCGTCTCCCACCAGTCGACCCTGTCGTGCCCGAAGAGCAGGACGTCCGCCATCACGTCCAGGGCGTCGTCGATCGCGTCGAGCGCCCCGGGGAGCAGCAGATCGTCGCCGTCGAGGAAGAGCAGGAACTCGCCGTCCGCGCACTCGGCGCCCGCATTGCGGGCGGCGCCGGTGCCGCTGTGCCGTTCGAGTCGGACGAGCCGGACGCGTTGATCACGTTCCGCATACTCCGCGGCGATCGCCGCGGAGGCGTCCGGCGAGCAGTCGTCGACGACGATCAGTTCGATATCGCGAAAGGACTGCGCGAGGACGGATTCCAGGCATTCACGCAGGTAGCCCTGGACTCGATAGGCGGGTACGACAACAGAGAAGCGGGCCATACCTCACGAAGGTAGTCACGTGTGCGGGCACTGTCGAAGACATCGCAGGCCGTTGCGGAAAGGTTCCGCTTGGGAAGTTGGCGGCTGCGGTGTGCCTAATACGGCAATAGACCTCGCTCAGGTCACTCGTTCCAGGTAATGAGCGACAGGAGGTTGACGGAAACGGGCAAACAGGGCGGACGGCACCACCGGTCTCGCTCTGCGCAGAAAGGTCCGCCCCGTGCAGCACACGCCCGCCCCGTCCCTGCCCCGTCTCACCGTCGTCGTCCCCGTCTACAACGTCCAGGACTACCTCGAGGACTGCCTGCGTTCGATCGCCGGCCAGACCCTCAAGAACCTCGACGTCGTGCTCGTCGACGACGGCTCCACCGACGACAGCCCGCGGATCGCGCGCGCCTTCGCCGCCCGCGACCCGCGCTTCAGGTATGTCCGGCAGGAGAACGCGGGGCTGAGCGCCGCCCGCAACACCGGGGTGCGCCAGGCGGATCCGCAGGTGGAGTTCCTGACCTTCGTGGACAGCGACGACATCGTGCCGCACGACGCGTACGAGCGGATGGTCGCGAGCCTGGACGCCTCGGGCTCGGACTTCGTCAGCGGGAACGTATGGCGACTCAACGAGCGCGGCCGGCAGCAGGCCTGGCAGTACAAGTGGCTGACGAAGGACCGCACCCGCACCCACATCACCCGCGACCCCGAGCTGCTGGCGGACCGGGTGGCCTGGAACAAGGTGTTCCGGCGCGCCTTCTGGGACGCACACGAGTTCAGCTTCCCGGAGGGCCGGCTCTACGAGGACACCCCGGTGATGATCCCGGCGCACTTCCTCGCGGGGTCCGTCGACGTACTGGCCGACCACGTCTACTACTGGCGGGTGCGCGAGGGCTCGATCACCCGGCGGCGCACCGAGGTCAAGGGCGTACGCGACCGGATCGCGGCGTGCGACAGCGTGAGCCGCTTCCTGGGCGAGCGTTTCCCGAAGCACAAGAGGACGTACGACCTGTCGTGCCTGCGCGACGACTTCATCTACTTCCTGGAAGGCCTGCCGATGGGCGGGCCCGAGTACCGGACGGCCTTCCTCGAGGACACCGCTGCCTTCCTCGCGCGCGCCGACTCCTCACTGACCCGTGAACTGCCCGTCGATCTGCGGATCAAGTGGCAGCTGGTACGGGAGGGCCGCGCCGCCGAACTCATCGCGCTCCTGTCGTACGAGCAGCGCAACAAGACGGCCTTCGAGGTACGCGGGGGCCTGCGCAAGCGCGCCGTCTACCCGGGCGTCGAGGGCGTGCCCCGGCGCCTGTCCGGCCTGCGGAAGGGCGAACTGCCCGTCGTGGCACGGGTGAACGAGGCCCGCTGGGACGAGGACGGCAAGCTCCGGATCAGCGGATACGCGTATGTCCGCAATCTCGAAGCCACCCGGCCCGGACAGTCGGTCAAGGCCGGTCTGCTGAAGTCCGCGCACAGCCGTGGCCAGTTCCGCCGGGTGGCGACGCGGACCGTCCCGCGGCCGGAGGCGACCGTCAACTCCGGGCAGCAGCTGCACTGTTACGACTACTCCGGCTTCGAGATGACCATCGACCCCGAGCAGCTGAAGACCGGCGGCCGCTGGCGGCCCGGCAACTGGCTGCTCGGCGTGGTCGTCGCCGGCCACGGCGTGGTGCGCCGGGCGGCCGTGCGCGCCCTGGACGGCGCGTCCGCGCAGTCCGTCGTACGGGAACTCGGCGACGGACTGCGTCTCGTGCTCGGCTACTCGCAGGGGCGCCTCGTGCTGCGCGTCCAGGAGTACGCGGCCCGCGTCGAGGGCCATGAGCGCGACGGCGACGACCTGGTGCTGCGCGGCCGCCTTCGCGGGACCGCCCGGCCCGAGAAGCTGCGCCTGACGCACAAGGAGCACAGCTTCGACTATCCGCTGGCCCGCGCCGGCGACGAGTTCACGGTGCGGGTGCCGCTGATGGATCTGGAGCAGGTGCCGCCCACACCGCACCGCGCGCCCAAGGAGGTCGAACCGCAGCACGGCGACCGCTGGAGCGCCAACCTCGTCCTGCCCGGCGGCGCCCTCAAGTCCCTTGCGGCGAGCGCCGATCTGCCGCCCGGCCGCCATGCCACCGGCCGCGCCCGCTACGCCGTGGGCCGCGAACTGTGCGCCACCGCCAACGACAACGGGCAGCTGGTCGTCGAGCTGACCCGGCAGCCCGTCGCCGACGTGGCGCACTGGCCCGAAGAGGGCGTCCTGGTCATCGAGGGCACCGCGGCCCAGGACAGCTGGGGACCCGCCGAACTCGTCCTGCGGCACAGCACCGACCTCACCGAGGTGGCCGTTCCGCTGGAGCGCTCCGCGGGACGCTTCCGCGCCCGGCTCGTACCGGCCACCGCACACGGCGGCCTGCCGCTGCCCGAGGGCCGCTGGTATCTGTTCCTGCGCGAGAAGCACGAGGCGGGCGACGGGGTGCCGGTGCGCGTCCTCGCCTCGCTCGGCGCCGCGCTGCCGGCCGCCCGGGAGTGCGACGGCCGTGAGTTCAGCATCGGCCGGCGCTTCGGCGACCGACTGCTCATCGACTCGGGGTCGGCCCTCGCACCCACCGAACGCGGCGCCTACCGCCAGTCCCGGCTGCGCACCCGCCACTACCCGGTGCAGCGCGCCCTGCCGCTGCGCGAGGCGGTCCTCTACCTGGACGGCGAGTCACCCCGCGCGGTCCACGAGGAACTCCTCGTGCGCGGCGCCGAGTCGGAACACCTCTGGGTCACGCGCGACCAGCAGACCAAGGTCCCGCCGACCGCGCGCGGCATCGCCGAGGGCAGCCGCGAATGGTACGAGGCCCTGGCCCGCGCCCGCGTGATCGTCACCTCCGGTCACCTGCCCGACTGGTTCGAGCGCCGCGAGGGCCAGCGGGTCGTCCAGACGTGGCACGGCACCCCGCTCAAGCGCGTCGGCCTCGACCTCACCGACACCCTCTACGCCGACCACTCCCACCTCGACGCCCTGCCCCGCCTGTCCGCGCAGTGGAGCGTCCTGGTCTCCCCCAGCCGGCATGCCTCGTCGGTGCTGCCGCGCGCGCTCTCGTACGAGGGCGATGTCCTGGACGCCGGATCGCCGCGCAACGACGTGCTGTTCGCCGAGGACCGCGGGAAGATCGCCGACCGGGTGCGCGCGGAGCTGGGCCTGCCCCCCGAGGACGACCGCAGGATCGTCCTGTACGCCCCCACGTACCGTGACCACCTCGCCCACACAGCGGGCCGCTTCCGCCACGAACCGGCCCTGGACTTCCCGTCCCTGGAGCGCGCGCTCGGCGACGACCACGTCCTCCTCGTACGCCGCCACCCGCTCGCCGCGGGCCGGCTCCCGGGCGCGAACGCCCCCTTCGTACGCGACGTGACCACCTACCCGAACGCGGCCGAACTCCTCCTGATCGCCGATGTGCTGATCACCGACTACTCGTCGCTGATGTTCGACTTCGCACACACCGGCCGCCCGATGCTCTTCCACACCTACGACCTGGAGCACTACCGCGACACGGTGCGCGGCTTCACTCTCGACTTCGAGGCGGCCGCACCCGGCCCGCTGCTCACGTCGACCGGCGAGATCGTCGAGGCGCTGCGCGATCTGGACACGATGGCGGCGCGGCACGCGGACGCCTACGCCGCGTTCCGGCAGGCGTACGGGGACCTGGACGACGGGCGGGCGGCGGCACGGGTCGCGGACTGGATCCTGGCGTGAGCCGGACGGACCCCGCTCTCCCCGTAGGCCGGACAGACCCCTCCCTCCCGGGGGCCGAGCCCTGTCAAGGCTATCGGCGCCCACTGACAGCCGGCCTGGCCCGCGGCGCGACCGCCGTCATGGGCGGGCGCCGTTCGCTGCGGCCGAGCCCGTATCTGGTCTTCGGGACGCTGTTCTGGGTGCTGATGTCGGCGGCCGCCTGGCGGGTGCCGATCTGCTGCGACTTCGGACAGCACGCGGCCGTGGTCGAACGGCTCAAGGCCGATCTGTTCGACCCCGCGCACCCGATGGCCGCGGCGCCCGGCGACGGCAGCGCGTACTACTCCCCGTACGCCGTCCTGCAGGGCCTGTTCGCCGAGGTGACCGGGCTCGCGGGCTGGCAGGTCGTGAAGCTCTCCGGCCCGGTCAACCTCCTGGTGCTGCTCACCGGACTCGGCCGCTTCGTGAGGATGCTGACCCCCAACCGCTGGGCGCCGCTGCTCGCCCTGGCCTGCATGGTGTTGCTCTGGGGCACCAAGATGGCTTGGTGGAGCGGGTACTTGGGCCTGATGTCGATGACCGGGCACCTGCCGTTCCCGTCGACCTTCGCGATCGGTCTGACCTTCTGGGCCTGGGCGTTGACGGCACGGCTCGCGCGCGACGGCGGTTCGCTCCTCTCGTACGCGGGGCTCGGCGCGCTGTGCGGGGCGATCCTGCTCATCCACCCGATCTCGTCGGTCGCGGCGATGATCGGCGTGGTCGCGTTCGTGCTCGGGTGGGCGCGGCGCGTGGCCCCCGGCTGGGCACTGGCGGCCGCGGCGGCCGGCCTCGTCGTGATGACCTGGCCGTACTACTCGGTCTTCGCGCTGGTCGGCGACAGCAGCGTGGACGGTATCCACCGCCAGCTGTACGACGCGATGCCGGAGCGTTTCTGGCTCGCCTTCCTCGGGCTTCCCGCGCTCGTCGCGCGGTGGCGGCGGGACCGGCGCGATCCACTGGTGCTGATGTTCCTGCTCGGCTCCGCGACCATCGCGTACGGCTGGATCTCCGGGCATTACACGTACGGGCGGATCATGGGGCTCACACTGATCCCGCTCCAGTTCGCCCTCGCGATCGAGCTGACCGGGCCGCGGCCCTGGACCTGGGGGCGGCGGGTGCTCGCGGCGCTGTGCGGTGCGGGGCTCGCGCTGAGCTTCTTCTCCGTGCAGGCGGGCGCGGTCGTGCCGCGTGCATGGGACCCGGTGGGCTTCGACCAGCCGCCGCGCTGGCCTTCGTACAGCTGGGCCGCGCAGCGCATCGCACCGGGCGAGGTGGTCCTCACCAACAGCTATCGCGCCACGCGCTCCCTGCCCGGATACGGCCCGAACCTCCTCGCGCCCGCCTGGCCGGACGCTTCCATGACCGAGACGGAACGGGCACGGCGCTCGCAGGCCGTGGCGCGCTATCTGGATCCCGGGTCGACGCCTGCCGAACGGGCAACGGTGGTACGGCAGTTCGGCGTCCGCTGGCTACTGCTCACGACGGACCAGCGGGTGCCACGGGAGGCGCGTGTCGTGGCTTGGGGGCCTCGGACCGGTGAGGTGCTGGCGCGGGTGGGGTGAGTGAGTGTTCACGAGGGTGAGTGAGCGTTCACTGCGGTGAGTGAGCGTTCACTGCCGTGAGTGAATGCTCACTCCCGGTCCGGTGAGCATTCACTCACCGCAGCGAGCAGGACCCTCGGTCGTCACCGGCTCGTGTCACGTCGACGCCGCACAGCACCATCTGCCAGTGCAGCTCCAACGTGTACGGATGACCCTCGTGCCCGTCGAAGGTGTAGTCGATCCAGGCCCGGTCGATCACCGCGCCGCGTTCCGCGGCCTCCACCACGAAGAGCAGCTCGGTGAATCCTCGATCGCCCGCCGCGGCCTCCGCACAGGACTGCGTGATCCGGCGCCCCGGCATGAGCCGTTCGTAGCGGCCCGGTGCGCCCAAGAGGGTCCCGTGCTCGGGGTCCACGAAGTCCGGGGGCACTCCTCGGACGGAGATGATCCCGAACGACGGTGAGTCCACCGTGCGCAGCTGCCACGAGACATCGACCGGCCGCACGGACGCTTCGTGACGAACGCGCTGGAGCCTGATGCCCCTGCCATTCGTGCTGCAGAGCGTGTACGACCCGAAGGAAGCGGACCAGGGGTGCGTCCTCGGCTCGTCCACGACTATGAGTCCGCCGCCGGCCCGCGCGCTCAAGTACCCGGGGGCCACCTGCCTGCTGTCCGCCGCCGACGTGAAGGCCACGATGAGCGCCAGGAGCGTGAGCAGGGCGGGCGACCGCAGGCGGACGGCCCGTACGTCGCGCGCGCGAGGCGCACCGCGGCGGGGCGCCACTTCGGATGACGCGTTGACGGCCACCTGCCTCCCCCTTTGACGCGGGCGGCAAAGTAGCAGGCGCGAGGAACACTCACCAGGGCGTCACGGGCGGATGTGCCAGGTACCTGAGAGCCGGCCGTGAGGCGACCGGGCCACCGGGAAACAGGGAGGCCGCGAGCCTCAATGCGCATGCAACGGGGGCAGGTCCAGGTGGCCGGCCGCACCGGCCGCGGGCTCTCCGGGCGCAGGCTCTCCGACCGCGGGCGATCCGGGCGCAGCCGCTTCCGGCGCGGGCGCCTGTCCCGGTGCGCCCGCCGAGCCGACCGCGCCGCCACCCTGCTCGCGGCCCTGGTTCTTCTCGTACGCCTCGAGTACGGGATCCACGACCGGTACCGGCTTCCCCGCCGGCCAGTCGATCGGGCGCTCGGGAGCCCTGCGGACGTACATCCGCAGCACCCCGCTGCGCTCGGGGAACTCCCCGCGCAGCACGAACTGTTCGTTGATCACGGACAGTTTCGTGGTCTCCGTCGCGGAGGCGGGATTCCAGGACGGGTCCGCCGCACGCCGCTCGGTGAGCACCCAGACCCGGTCCACCCGGGCCAGCCTGCGCCGCAGTTCGATCGCGTCGGTCTCCTTGCCGTACAGCGTCCCGGACGCGGCCGGCGGCATTTGGAGCGCGAGGTCCTTGGTGCCCTCGAAGCCGGCCGGGTAGGTCAGCGCATGCCGACGGGCACCCGACGGCAGGAACAGCACCGGATCGCCTGGCCCCAGTTCACGTGCCGCGAGACGGGCGACCGCGGCCATGTCGTCCGGCCGCCCTTCGGCCGTCGCCTGGGCCCGGTGCTGCGGCAACTGCCACAGACAGGCCGCCGCCACCGCGGCCGCCCCGGTCAGCGCGGCCGTCGCGCGGTGCGGCGCCCGGCCCGGCGGCAGCAGCCGGCGGACCACAGCGGCGCAGCGCTCACCGCCCGCCGCCGCGAGCAGCGGCACTCCGGCGAGCGCGAACAGGACGGCGCCGCGGTCGTACAGCGGAGCCGACTGCGCGAGCACCATCAAGAGCGCGGGCGGCACCAGGAGCAGCGGCAGCGCGAGGGTGTTGAGCGAGATACGTCCCGTGCGCGGCAGCGGTGCGTTCAGGGCGATGCAGACCAGGAGCAGGGCCGCGGTGACCACGAGCGGCGCCGGTCCGGCGAAGGTCCGCAGCAGTTCCTCGGCGCTCGCGATGCCGGGCGCCGCGATCCCCTCGCCCTTCCCGCCGTACGTCAGGCTGATCAGCGGGACCAGCGCGGTGAGCGCGGCCGCTCCGGCGACCGCCCAGCCGCGCCACACTTCCGTGGAGACCCGCCGCCAGGAGACGAGCAGCGTGACGGCGTGCGCGGCGAGCAGCAGCGCGGCGAGCTGATGGAGATACGCGGTGCAGCCGACGACGGCGCCGTAGCGGCACCAGTCCCGTGGCCGGCCCCGTTCCACCGCGCGCAGGAACAGCCAGGTCGCCGCGGCGGCCCCCGCACAGACCAGCGCGTAGGGGCGGCCGTCGGTCGCGTAGTACCCGGTGGCCGGCGTCACCGCGTACAGCAGACCGGCCCACAGACCGACCCGTGCGCGCGACAGACGCGCGCCGATCGCGGCGACGAGCCCGGCGGTCAGCGCCACCGCGAGCACCGACGGCAGCCGCAGCATCACCTCGCCCGGGTGGACCTGGAGCACGAAGTGCATCAGCACGCAGTAGACGCCGTGCACCGCGTCGGCCGAGCCGATCAGCTGCGAGATCTCGGGCAGCGACCGCTGCGCCACCTGGAACGTGGCGCTCTCGTCCCGCCACATCGACCCCCGGTCGAGCCCCCACAGGCCGACCGCGAGCGCCGTGAGCGCCGGCACCGTCACGGCGACGACGGCCGGGCGGACGAGCAGCAGCCGGGCCAGAGTGCGCAGGTGCCCGGACGGAACGGCGGCCCTCGTCGGGGCCGTGGCCGGGTACGCGCGGTGCGCGGAGGCGGTCGGAGTGCCGGTGAACGCGGAGGCCTGCGTGCGGTACATGGAGTGGAGTTTGTGCGATTAACTGCCGATTGCTGCGTATTGACGCCCTCTTTAATCGGATAATTCAGGCATACGGCTAACATTTCCCTTCATGGAAAGCCTGCCGTCTCCCGAGCCACAGGTCTGCGTCGTGGTCATCGGCTACAACGACTCGGCCCATGTGGCCGACGCGGTGCGCTCCGCACTCGCCCAGGGCGGCGCCGTACGCGAGGTGATCGCGGTCGACGACTGCTCGGTCGACGACAGCCGCGAGGTGCTGCAGCGCCTCGCCGCCACCGAGCCCCGGCTCAGGGTGATCGCCCGCCCCACGAACAGCGGCGGCTGCGGCACCCCGCGCAATGACGGCATCGACGCCTGTACGTCCCCGTATGTGATGTTCCTGGACAGCGACGACGTGCTGCCGCCGGGCGCCGTGGACGCGCTGCTCACGGCCGCGACCGAGCACGGCACCCAGGTCGCGGCCGGTCTGTGTCTGCGCCGCGAGCTGCCGTCGGGCCGCGAGGTGCCCTGGGAGCCCGAGCTGTACGACACCCCGGCGATCGTCGAGCATCCCGGCCGGCGGCCGCGTCTGGTGCACGACACCCTCTGCGTCAACAAGCTCTACCGCACGGACTTCCTGCGCACCCGCGGCATCCGCTTCCCGGACGGCCGCTACGTCTACGAGGACTTCGTGTTCAGCGCGCGGGTGCTCGCGGCCGCGCCGAGGATCGCGCTGATCTCCAACCCCGTCTACATCTGGCACGTACGCCGCTCGGCCGCCAAGCTGTCGATCTCCCTCGACCGCGCGGGGATCGCCAACTGGCAGGCGCGGATGGACGCGCACCGCGAGGCCGTCGACATCCTCACCGACGCCGGCGAGAAGAAGCTGGCGCGGGCGGCGCGCGCCAAGTTCCTCGAGCGCGGCCTGCGGATGTACACGCGCGAGCTCGATCAGCGCACACCGGAGTACCGCGACGAGTGGTGGGGGCTCACGCGCGCCTATCTCGCCACGTTCGACGAGGCCGATGTGGAGCACGCCCCGGCCCCCGGCCGGGTGATCGCACGCGTGATCCTGGCCTCGCCGCAGCCCGTGGACCTGCCGCGCCTCCAGCAGGTCGCGGCCCGTCCGGCGCGCCTTGTGCCGCCGTACGCGCGCGGGGCGGACGGCACTCCGGTGTGGTCCGAGCGGCTGCCGCAGGTGGGTCTCGAGCATCTGCTCGTGCGCCCGATGCGGCTGCTCCCGCTCACCGTCGACGCGAGTCTGCTGCCTCGGGCCCGCAGCTCGGTGCTCACGCTCAGGCTGTACGAGTTGTACGGGCGCGTCGCCGGTGCCGGACCCACGACCGTGGACGTGGAACTGCGGGACCGGGCACGGGTCGCGAGCGGGATGCGACGGACGGCCGCCTGGCGTGCGGACGCGGATCCGCTTTCCCCGGACGGGAGTTGGACCGCCGAGGTGCTGCTCGATCTGGGTGCGCTCGATCCGACGGCCTGCGTGTGGGATCTGCGCCTGCGGGTGCGGTTCGCGGACGGTACGTACCGCGAGACCGCGGCGCGCGCGGTGGCCGGCCCCGGGGTGCTGCGGCGGACCGCGGTGCGCGATCTGCGGCGGGGGGTGCGCCTGGTGCAGCCGTACGCGACGAGCGGCGGGAACCTCGCGGTGCGGGTCGCGCCCGGGGTGCGCGGGGTGGCGCAGGTGGTGCGGCGGCGGGTGCGGCGGGTGCTCAGCCGGTAGCGGACGGGTGCCGAGCGCGCGGAAGGCGGCGCGAAGGGGCCGCCGCCCTTGCGGACGACGGCCCCTTCTGTGCCGAATGAGATGACTGGGTACGGGACCGTCGCGGACCGGAAGAGCGGAACGTCACGAACCGCAAGTCCCGTACAGGAAGCGCTAGTTGCGCGCCGCCTCGGGGTGCAGGCGCACCCAGCCCGCCCACGCCGACGTGATCATGTCGCGGACGTCGTGGCGGGCCTCCCAGCCCAGCTCGCCGGCGATGCGGTCGGCCGAGGCGACCACGCGGGCCGGGTCGCCGGGGCGGCGGGGGGCGACCTCGGGCTCGAGGTCGTAGCCGGTGACCTCGTTGATCAGATCGATGAGCTCGCGTACCGAAACACCTTCGCCGCGGCCGATGTTGACCGTCAGCTCGTCGCCGGGCGCGGTGGCGAGCTTGCGGGCCGCGGCCACATGCGCGTCGGCCAGGTCGGCGACGTGGATGTAGTCGCGTACGCAGGTGCCGTCGGGCGTCGGGTAGTCGGCGCCGAAGATCCGCGGGGCCGCGCCTTCGGTGAGCTTCTCGAAGACCATCGGGACGATGTTGAAGACACCGGTGTCGGCGAGTTCGGGGCTCGCCGCGCCCGCGACGTTGAAGTACCGCAGGGACGCGGTCGCGAAGCCGTGCGCGCGGCCGGCCGCGCGCACCAGCCACTCGCCGGCCAGCTTGGTCTCGCCGTACGGGTTCATCGGCAGGCAGGGGGTGTCCTCGGTGACGAGGTCGACGTCGGGCATACCGTAGACGGCCGCCGACGAGGAGAAGACGAAGGAGCGCACTCCGCCGGCGGCGACGGCGGCGAGCAGGACGCGCAGGCCCTCGATGTTCTGGTGGTAGTAGTGCAGCGGCAGTTCGACGGACTCGCCGACCTGCTTCTTGGCCGCCAGGTGGACGACACCGGTGACGCCGTGTTCGGCGATCGCCTTGTCCAGCGCGGCGCGGTCGAGCACCGTGCCCTCGACGAACGGGACGCCCTCGGGCACTCGCCCGGCGATCCCCGTCGACAGGTCGTCGAAGACGACCGCCTGCTCGCCGGCCGCGAGCAGGGCACGCACGACGTGCGCTCCGATGTAACCGGCGCCGCCGGTGATCAGCCAGGTCATGGTCACCCTGTTTCCGTAACGGTTTGTTCCAGTTTGTTCGACGCTTGGCGTGCGCTTCGGGTTCCGGCGGCGTTCGGCCGGTTCCGGCGGCGTTCGGCCGGTTCCGGCGGGGTCCCGCGGGTTCCGGCGGCGTTCCGCGGGTTCCGGCGCGGCAGGCTCAGACCCCGGGACCCGGCCCCCGCATCACACCCGGGCCCTGTATCGCCCGCAGCCCCGCCGCCGTGGCGGCGGTGAGCCGGTCCAGGTAGCCCTTCGGCAGCGGGGAGCGCGTGACCACCGAGCGCCAGTACAGCGGCCCCGAGATCAGGTCGAGCGCGAGCTCGTCGTCGACGCCGGCGTCCAGTTCGCCGCGGGCGACCGCGGCCTGGACGATGCCGCTGGCCACCGAGTGCTGGCCTTCGCGCAGCGCCTTCTCCAGGGCTTCGCGGATCTCCGGATTACGGGCCGCCTCGGCCTGCAGGTCCGGGATGATCTGGCCGGCCACGGGGTGGCGCAGGGCGCGCGAGGTGACCTCGTAGAGCAGCCGCAGATCGCCTTCGAGCGTGCCGGTGTCGGGGGCGGGCAGGCCCTGGACGGCGACGGCCGAGACCAGGTCGAGCACGAGGTGCAGCTTGGAGCGCCAGCGGCGGTAGACGGCGGTCTTGCCGACGCCCGCGCGGCGCGCGACGCCCTCGATCGACATCCGCCCGTAGCCGACAGCGGCGAGCTCCGCGAAGACCGCCGCCCGAATGGCTTCGGTCACATCCTCGCGCAGCACCGCGGCCCCGGCCGGAGCCCGGCGGCGGGCGGGCTTGGCCGCTTCCGCTCCGGGTGCGGAGAGGGCCGGATCGGGTGCGGAGGTCGAGGACGTCATGGCCCCCAGCATACGGCCGTGACGACGAAACGGTTGCGTTGCGACGTCGATCCGTCCTACGCTCCACGAAGCGACGATACGGGTCCGTCCCGACGTAAAAGCGAGGTAAGTCAGTGAGTCAAGTGCTCGAGGCGCCGCCGGAACACCCGGCACCGACCCCGGCCCCGTCCGCGCAGGAGCTCGCCGCGCGGTACGGGCTCGCCGTGAGCAACGCCCGTCCCTCACTGGGCCGTTACGCCGGCCAGCTGTGGCAGCGACGGCACTTCATCACCGCGTTCGCCACGGCCAAGCTGACGACGCAGTACAGCCAGGCGAAGCTCGGCCAGCTGTGGCAGGTGATGACCCCGCTGCTCAACGCGGCGGTCTACTACCTCATCTTCGGCGTCCTGATGAACGTCAAGCGCGGCGTACCGGACTACATCCCGTTCCTGGTCACCGGCGTCTTCGTGTTCACCTTCACGCAGTCGTCGATCATGGCGGGCACCCGGGCCATCGCCGGCAATCTGGGGCTCGTACGGGCGCTGCACTTCCCGCGGGCCGCACTGCCGATCTCGTTCTGTCTGCAGCAGCTCCAGCAGTTGCTCTTCTCGATGATCGCCCTGGTCGCGATCGTCCTCGGCTTCGGGCTGCCGCTCACACCCAGGTGGCTGCTCGTGATCCCGGCCCTCGTGCTGCAGTTCGCCTTCAACGCGGGCCTCGCGATGATCGTGGCGCGGCTGTGCGCCAAGACCCCCGACATCGGCCAGCTGATGCCGTTCGTGCTGCGCACCTGGATGTACATGTCCGGCGTGATGTTCTCGCTGCAACAGGTCACCAAGGGCAAGAGCGTCCCGCACGCGGTCCACTTCGCGCTCGAGCACAACCCGGCCGCCGTCTTCATCGACCTGATCCGGTACGCCCTGATCGACAGCTTCCACAGCAACCAGCTCCCGCACCACGTCTGGGCCTGGGCCCTGGGCTGGGCCCTGCTCGTGGGCGTCGGCGGGTTCATCTACTTCTGGAAGGCAGAGGAGACCTACGGCCGTGGCTGACACTCTGATCACCCCCCTGGTGAACCCGAACCCGCTCGCCGAGCCCTCCCCCGTGCCCGCCCAGCGGACCGGGGAGCGCGTCCCGACCGTGATCGTCGACGGCGTCGACATCGTCTACCGGGTCATCGGCTCGGGCGCGGGACGCGGCAGCGCCACCTCCGCCCTGAGCCGGATCGTCGGCCGCGGCAAGCGCCCCGGCGTGCGCGAGGTGCACGCGGTCAAGCGCGTCTCCTTCACCGCGTACCGCGGCGAGGCCATCGGCCTGATCGGCACCAACGGGTCCGGGAAGTCGACTCTCCTGCGCGCCGTCGCCGGACTGCTTCCCTGCGAGAGCGGCCGGATCTACACGGACGGCCAGCCCTCCCTGATGGGCGTGAACGCCGCCCTGATGGACGATCTGACCGGCGAGCGCAATGTGACCCTCGGCTGCCTGGCCATGGGGATGTCCCGCGAGCAGGTACGGGAGCGCTATGACGAGATCGTCGAGTTCTCGGGCGTGAACGAGAAGGGCGACTTCATCTCGCTGCCGATGCGCACGTACTCCTCGGGCATGAAGGCCCGGCTCCGCTTCTCGATCGGCGCGGCAAAGGACCACGACGTCCTGCTGATCGACGAGGCCCTCGCGACCGGCGACCGCCGCTTCCAGAAGCGTTCCGAGGACCGGATCCGGGAGCTGCGCACCAAGGCCGGCACGGTCTTCCTGGTCAGCCACAGCAACAAGTCCATCCGCGACACCTGCGACCGCGTCCTGTGGCTGGAGAAGGGCGAGCTCCTGATGGACGGGCCCACCGAGGAGGTCCTCGAGGAGTACGAGCGGTTCACCGGCAAGTGAGCGTCCGGCGGATCCACGGGCCCGTGACCGGCGTCACCCACGACTCGTAGAACCCAAATAGGACAATTAGCCTCTTCTTGTCGGGGGCAGCCCCTCGCCCCCAGCAAGGAACGCACCCGATGGGACTCACCAGCAAGAAGCTGCTGCTGCTCGCGGTCCTCGTGGCGATCGCGCTCTTCGCGCTCACCATGTGGCTCTGGCCGCGCCTGGCCAAAAGCAGTGTCCGGGCCCTGCTCGGCCGCTTCCTGCTGCTCGTCTGCACCCAGATCGCGGTGCTGTCCGTGGTGCTGCTCTATGTGAACGACAAGTTCGAGTTCTACGCCTCGTGGGACGACCTCTTCGGTACCGAGCAGGGCGAAGGCGTGGTCCAGGAGGTAGGCCCCGGCGGCAAGCTCGTGGCCCTCCAGTCGGACCAGGCGCTGAGCGGCGGCGGCCGCCTCGAGTCCGTGAAGATCACCGGCACGAGCTCGAAGATCGCCGCGGACGCCAAGGTCTATCTGCCCCCGCAGTACTTCCAGAAGGGCAACAAGGACAAGAAGTTCCCGGCCATCCTCGCCATCACCGGCTACCCGGGCACGGTCGACGGGATGATCAACGAGCTGGGCTTCGTGGACACCGCCCGCGACAAGGCCCGTACGGGCAAGATGCCGCCCGCGGTGATGATCTTCATCCGGTCGGCGGTGACCCCGCCACGGGACACCGAATGCGTGGATGTCCCGGGCGGCCCCAAGGTCCTGACGTATTTCGCGAAGGACCTGCCGAAGGCGATCACCCAGCACTACCGGGTGGGCACGGGCACGAAGCAGTGGGGCGTGACGGGCTACTCGACCGGGGGCTACTGCGCGCTGAAGCTCCCCATGACGTACCCGGAGAGCTTCACCGCGGGCGCCGCGCTCTCCCCGTACTTCGCGGCGAAGACCGACGACACCACGGGCGATCTCTTCCACGGCGACAGGAAGCTGGAGCAGGAGAACGACCTGATGTGGCGGATGGAGAAGCTGCCGCAGCCGCCCGTCTCGCTGCTCGTGACCAGCAGCGCCCGGGGCGAATACGACTACCACCACACCCTCGACTTCCTGTCGAAGCTCAAGGAGGGGCGCATGCGGATGGCGCGCATGATCCTGGACGAGGGCGGCCACAACTTCAACACCTGGAAGCGCGAGGTGCCGGCCGCCCTCGTCTGGCTCGGCGGCAAACTCGACAAGCCCGCGAAGGCGTGAGGACGACCTGGTGAAGCTCAGTGTGATCGTGACCGGGCCCGATGTGCAGGGCCATCTGCGGGAGTGCCTGGACAGCGCGGCCGGCCAGTCGGGCGCCGAGTCCGAGCTGCTCGTCGTGCCCGCCGACGAGGCGGCCCGGGACCAGTGCGACGGGTATGCCGCGCGCGTCCTGCCCGTGGAGCCCTCCGCCGCGGCGGCCCGGCACGCGGGCGCGGCCGCGGCGAGCGGTGAGTGGCTGCTGTTCCTGGACAGCAAGGACCTGCTGCTCCCGGACGCCGTCCGCACCCTCGTCGAGCACGCCGACACCCCGGCTGACGTACTGCTCTTCGACCATGTCCGCGCCTACTGGTGGGACCCCGCACGCCCCAGCACCGACACCAAGCTCCTGGCCGCGGCAGGCCACGAGGCACGGGCGCTCTCCGCCGCACCCGCGCTGCTCGATGTCACCCCGCTGCTCGGCAACCGCGCGCTTCGTGCCGGGTTCTTCCGCGAGCGCCTCGACAGCGGTCTGCTCGACGATCCGGCACCGGCCGGTGAACTCGCCACCGCCTACGCCTCGTTGCTGCTCGCCGAGCGCATCGCCTGCCTCGACACCGCACTGCTCGCCGAGCGCCGGCTGCGCCGCGCGAGCCTGCCGCCCCTCACCGCCGAGCAGCACTACGCGCTCTTCGACGAGTACGACGAGATCTGGGCGCTCGCCGAGAACGCCCCCGCGTCCGTACGCGGGGTGCTGTACGACCGGATGACGGCCGACTATCTGCGGATCATCGCCCGGCCGGGACTGCTGCCCGAGGAGCTGGCCCCCGAGTACTTCCGCCGCGCCTCCGAGCACGCCGTCCACTACCGTCCCGAGGGGCACGCAGCCCCCGACGGGCTGGCCGGGGTGCGGCAGAACCTGCTGGTCAAGGGCCAGTTCGCCGCGTATCGCACCCTGCAGAAGGCCAATCGCAAGCAGCGCGATCTGACGGCGACGCTGCAGAAGAGGAAGCGCAAGCTCGGCGCGAACGTGCGCCGCCGCCGCTACGACAAGGCGCGCAGCCGGCCGGTCGACCGGGAGCTCGCGCTGTTCTCCGCTTACTGGGACCGGGGCGTGGCCTGCAACCCGGGCGCGATCGCCGCGAAGCTCGCCGAACTCGCCCCGGAGATCCACCCGGTGTGGGTGGTGAGCGCGGACAAGGTGCCGCTGCTGCCGCCGGGCACGGACCATGTGGTGCCGGGCAGTAAGTCCTACCTCGACGTCCTGGGCCGCGCGGGCTTCCTGGTGAACAACGTCAACTTCCCCAACATGCTGGTCAAACGCCCCGAGCAGACCTACATCCAGACCCATCACGGCACCCCGCTCAAGCGCATGGGCCTGGACCAGATGGACTTCCCGGCGGCTTCGAAGGGCCTCAACTTCCGTGCGCTGCTCGCCCGCGTGGACCGCTGGGACTACAGCCTCTCGGCCAACAGCCACTCCACCCGGATGTGGGCGCACGCCTACCCCTCGCACTACACCCCGCTCGACTACGGCTATCCGCGCAACGACGTGTTCTACCGGGCGGACGCCGCCGACGTACGGGCCGTACGCGCGAAGCTCGGCATCGCCCCCGGCAAGCGGGCCCTGCTGTACGCGCCGACGCACCGCGACTACGAGGCCGGCTGGACCCCGCGCCTCGACCTCGCCGCGCTCGCCGAGTCGCTCGGCGAGGACACCGTGCTCCTGGTCCGCGGACACTACTTCTACGGCGGCAGCGCCTCGCCGCTCGCCCGGCTGCGCGGCACGGGCCGGGTCATCGACGTCTCCGCGTACGACCCCGTCGAGGACGTCTGCCTCGCGGCGGATGCGCTGATCGCGGACTACTCCTCGATCCAGTTCGACTACGCCAACCTCGACCGGCCGATCGTGATCTACGCCGACGACTGGGAGATGTACTCCCGCACCCGCGGCGTCTACTTCGATCTGCTCGCCGAACCGCCGGGCCAAGTGGCGCGCACCCAGGACGAGTTGACGGAGATCCTGCGCGGTGACGCCTGGCGCGACAGCGGCTCCGCCAAGCTGCGGGCCGCGTTCCGGCAGCGCTTTTGCGAGTTCGACGACGGGGCGGCCGCCGAGCGCGTGGTGCGCCGGGTCTTCCTCGGCGAACGGCCCGAGGCCCTGCCGAAGATCATTCCCGTCGAGGACCGTACGCCCGCACCGAGCCCACAAGAGGCGGCCTGATGAGCACCAAGCCGGATGTGACGGTCACCGTGATCGTCTACAACGACGCCGACCGGCTGCCCCGCGCGGTGGCCTCACTGCGCGAGCAGACGCACGCGAACATCGAGATCATCATCAGCGACGACTGCTCCACCGACCACACCCCCGAGGTGGCACGGCAGTTGGAGGCCGAGGACCGCCGGGTGCGCTATCTGCGCCTCCCGGTCAACAGCGGCGGGTGCAGCGCACCGCGCAACCGGGCCATGGAGATCGCGCGCGCCCCGTATCTGATGTTCCTCGACAGCGATGACGAACTGCCGCCGCGCGCCGTCGAGTTGCTGCTCGAGGCCCACCGCGAGCGGGAGATCGACTTCGCGATGGGGCAGGTGGAGCGGGTCCGCGTCGACACCGGCAGGCGCACCCTGTGGATGCCGGACCTGGTCGCCGAACGCCGTACGGTCGAGGGCATCGACGCCGAACCGCGGCTGCTCTTCGAGCACCTGTCGACGTCGAAGATGTACACCAAGGACTTCCTCGACCGGCACCAGCTGCGCTTCCCGGAGGGCATCCACTACGAGGACCAGCTGTTCTCGGCGCAGGCGTACTGCCTGGCCAAGGCCTTCACGATCGTCCCGGAGCCGGTCTACCGCTGGTACATCGAGCCGTTCGCGGCCGCCGGCGCCGCGTCCATCTCCAACCAGCGCCACAAGATCAGCAACGTACGGGACCGTATCCACGTCCAGACCCTGATCGACGAGTTCCTCGTCTCCAGCGGGCATGCCGGGCTGCGCGAGGACAAGGACTACAAGTTCCTCAAGCACGACTTCCGGATGTACGCGGGTGACCTGCCGTTCCGCGACGAGGACTGGATCCGTTCGTTCGCGGGCGCCGTCGTCCCGTATCTGGAGTCCGTCTCCCCCGCCGCGCTGGCCCGGCTGCCGCGCGCCGAGCGCGTGGTGATCCAGCTGCTGCGCGACGGGCGCCTGACCGATGCGCAGATCGCCGCGCGCGGCATGGGCCACGGCGTGGCACCGCGCGAGACGGTCACCGACGGGACCGGGCGGGTGTACTGGGGTGCGCGCATCCCCGTCACCGAGCAGACCAAGGGTGAACTCGACCTCAGCGACGAGGAGTTGTCGACCCGGCCGTTCACCACCGCGCACTTCCGCCATGAGATCACCTCGGTCACGGCGGGCGCTCCGGGCACGCTCGACCTGACGGTCCGCACCTACGACCCGGGCCGCCAGCTGGCCGTCGGCCCGCATGTGGCAGCCGTGCACATCGCGCCCGGCGGCCGGCGCCACACCGAGCGCTTCCGCCTCGACGTGGTGAGCCCCGGCGTCTACGAAGGTTCCGTACGCCTTGATCTGTCCGCGGCCGAACTGCCGCTTCAGGGCTTCTCGGGCGTCCGCCACCCGATCCTCGAGCTGGAGCAGGACCGGCAGCGCAATACGGGACTGCTGCTCGCGCCACTGGAGTTCACGCCGCTGACGACGGTGCTGCGGTCCCGGTTCGGGGTGCCGCATCGTGTGACGGTGGAGCCGGAGGGCCGTAACTCCGGGCGGCTTCAGGTGCGTTGGGCGCCGGTTGGCGCGGTGGTCAAGGCGCTGCGGCCGGTGAAGCGGCGGGCGGGCGCGCTGCGCAAGCTGGCGCTGCGCTAGGCGCGCGTTCCGGAGAAATCACTGTGTCTGTACTCACTGCCCCCTCCCTGTCCACGCGCGCGCCCGAAACGCCCCGCAAGGGCGGCCGGCTCCGCGTGCTCGACGGCCTGCGGCTGCTCGCGGCGCTGCTCGTCGTGCTCTTCCACTACACCCGCCTGGGCGGCTGGCCCGACGCCGAGCGGACCTTTCCCGTACTCGGCGCCATCGCCCCGTATGCCTGGCTCGGTGTCGAACTCTTCTTCCTCATCAGCGGGTTCGTCATCTGCATGTCCGCCTGGGGCAAACCGCTGACGGCCTTCGTACGCAGCCGGGTCGTGCGGCTGTTTCCCGCGTACTGGTTCTGTGTGCTCGCCACCGGAGCCTTCCTGCTGCTGCCGGGGCTGCCCGTCGAGGGCGACCGGCCGACGGTCAGCCAGATCCTCAGCAACCTGACGATGGCGCAGAGTTCGCTGGGCGTCGACGATGTGGACCACTCGTACTGGACGCTCTGGTCCGAGCTGCGCTTCTATCTGCTCTTCGCGCTGGTGGCCTGGTTCGGCGTGACCCGCAAGCGGGTCGTCGCCTTCTGCTGGCTGTGGACCCTGGCCGCGGTGCTCGCGCCGGCGGCCGGTCTCCCCGTGTTCTCCCTGCTCGCCAACCCGCTGTACGCGCCCCTGTTCATCTCGGGCATCGCCTTCTATCTGATCCGCCGGGACGGCCCGCGCCAGGGCTCGCCCTGGGCGCTGCTCGGGGTGAACTGGCTGCTCGCGCAGCACAGCATGATCGAGGTGGCCAAGGTCTACAGCACGGACACGCACCGTATGTCGTGGACAGTGTGCGTGGCCGTGGTGACGGCGTTCTATGTGCTGATGGCGGCGGTGGCGCTGGGGTATCTCGACCGGGTCGACTGGCGCTGGCTGACGACGGGCGGGGCCATCTCGTACCCGCTGTACCTGATCCACCAGGCGATCGGTGTGCACCTCATCCACCTGTGGCGCGAGCACTTCCCGCCGTGGACACTGCTGCTCACCACCGTCGCCCTGATGGTGGCGGTGGCCTGGCTGATCCACCGCTACGTCGAACGGCCGGGCGGGGCGCTGCTGCGGCGGGCGTTCGGCTGACCGGGCTGGTGCTCAGTCCACGACCCGGTACAGCACCTGCCCGTTCGGCCCTACGGCCACCTGTTCCAGCGCCGGGTCCGACGCCGGCAGACCACCATCGCTGCGCCACTGGAGCACCCACCGCGCCCCGTAGCGGTGCAGCGCGTCGAGGCGTTGCGCGCGGGAGGCGTCCGGCGCGAAGTACTCGGCCACCGTGGCCAGACGCTGCTCCTGGTCCGGCAGGAAGAAGTCCGGGTAGCCGGGCGCGACCGTATAGGGCCCGTACGCCGGGAGTTGGCGCGCCGCCCGCCCCTTGACCATCACCGTGTCCCCGTACGGCACATGGCGGGTGATCCACGCGTATCCGGCCCACGGCTGTCTGGTCTTCTCGCGCACGGCCGGCGGCAGGGCGTCCTGGCGTACGACATAGCCCAGCACGCCCGACTGGGTCCACGCGCCCGCGACCAGCGCCGCTCCCACCACGGCGGCGAACGCGTTGCGCACGAGCCGGGTGCCGCCCGTCACCATGGCGAGCGCGGCGGCCAGTTGGGCCGGAATCAGTACGGCGGGCAGCGCCCTGCCCCAGGAGTAGTGGCCGGTGAGACCGCCGGCCGTCACCATCAGCAGGCCGAGCGCGAAGAAGACCACCAGCGGATCGCGGCGGTCGCGCCGCAGGCGCAGGACCAGGGCCACCACACCGATCAGCGCGAACCCGAAGTGCGGCAGCAGATCGCTGTACAGCGGACGGTGGATCTCCTCGAGGCCGCCCACGCCGAGCAGCCCGAAGAACGAGTAGTACGGCCACCCGGCGAGCAGCACGAACCCGGCCGCCATGCCCGCCCCGAGCCTCAGCCAGGCACCGCGCTCGGGCCAGGGCCGCGCGCCGGTGAGCACACCGAGCGCCCCGAAGGTCGCGACCACCCCGGTGAACTGGTGGCTGAGCATGATCACGGCCCACAGCAGACCGAGTGCGACACAGACCGGCCAACTCGCCGAGGAGCGCACGGCCTTGGTGAGCAGGGCCCAGAAGTGGAAGGACAGGCCGAGCGCGAAGGTGCTCGGGTAGGCGACGGTGAGCGCGAGCGAGTTCAGTCCGAGGAAGCCGCTCCATTCGAAGACGGCGGGACCCCACAGGAGCAGTACGCAGAGGACGGCGAGCGCGGGCGCGGAGCGGCGCCGTGTGAAGGTCCGGATGAAATGCGGGATGCCGGTCAGCAGCAGGGCGAGCGAGACCAGAGCGGCGATCCGCAGGACGGTGAACGTACCGAGTCCGGTGAGCTTCGCGAGGATGCCGAGCAGCAGCATCCACGGCGAGTAGTACGGGCTGTCACCGGCGGCGTCGACCATCGGGTTGCCCGGCGACAGCAGATCCGTGCGCAGCCGCTCGATCGTCGCCGCATGGACACCGAGGTCGCCCACCCACGGCAGCCGTACCACCACGAGCAGCAGCAGGGCCCCGATGAGGAGCACCGCCCCACGTGCCACCGCCCGCGGCGCGGCCGAATCGGCGGCGGGCGCGAGCGGAGGGGACGCTGCGGGACGGTGCGGATCCGGCGCGCCGGGCTGTTCGGCCGCGGCGCGCGTCACCTCACCCCCGCTGCGCGTCATGCTGGAAGACCCAGGTCCGGTACACCAGGAAGCGGAACGCGGACGCCAGCACGATCGAACCGGCCTTGGCGATGTTCGAGCCGAGGGGTCCGTCCATCGCCATGCCGTGGTACGCCACGTAGAACAGGCCGCTCTCGACCGCGACCCCGATCCCGCTGAACACGAAGAACAGCAGGATCTGCTGCTTGGTGCGCTTGTCGCGGTCCCGGTAGGCGAAGAAGCGGAAGCCGAGGTAGTTGGTGCCCATGGCGATACAGCTCGCGAGCACCGTGGCCGTCATCGCGCCCCAACCGAGGCCGTGCAGCAGCAGGTTGAAGACGACGAAGTTGACGCCGACACCGCTGCCGCCGACGATCGCGAACTTCGCCAGCTCCTTGCCGTAGCGGACCATACGGCGCGCGCGAGGGCGCGGCGCCGCCTCCGGCAGCGCCACGGTGGGGGTGTCCTGCAATGTGGTCATCGTGGGATGCTCACCAACTCGTCTCTGCGCGGCGGGTGTTCAGCGCCGGCCCCGGGCGGCGGCACGCAGCTTCCACGGCATCGCCATGGACTCCAGCTGCACCGCGAAGTTCATCTTCGACTCGCCGACCGTGCGGTCCTCGAAGTGGATCGGCACCTCCATGACGCCGAAGCCGCGGCGCAGCGCCGCGTACTTCATCTCGACCTGGAAGCTGTAGCCCGCGCTGCCGACCGACGCGAGGTCGATCGCGCGCAGGGTGTCCGCACGCCAGAGGTTGAAGCCGCCGGTGATGTCGCGGACGCGGGTGCCGAGGATCGCGCTCGCATAGGTGTTGGCCCAGCGCGAGAGCAGCTTGCGGTGCGCACCCCAGGTGTCCGAGAGCGAGCCGCCCGGCACGTAGCGGCTGCCGACCACGACACCGGCGCCGGTGGACAGCGCGACGCCGAGCAGCTCGGCGATCTTCCCGGCGGGGTGGCTGCCGTCGGCGTCCATCTGCAGCACGTATGCGGCGCCGTTCTCGACGGCACGAGTCATGCCCGCCGCGTAGGCGCGGCCGAGGCCGTCCTTCTCGGTGCGGTGCAGCACGCGCATCCGGGTACGGCCGGTGTTGTAGCGCTCGGCCAGGGACTCGGCCAGGTCGCCGGTGCCGTCGGGGCTGGAGTCGTCCACGACGAGCAGGCTCAAGCCCGGCAGCTCCTCGCCGAGCGCCATCAGCGTCTCGGTCATCCGCGGCAGGTTGCCCGCTTCGTTGTACGTGGGCATGACGACGGTCAGCGCGGTGTCCGCCCAGGCCGCAGGCAGGGGCGTCGGTGACTCAAGGGTCTTCGTCAGCATCTGAGGTCCTCGGTGCGCGTACACAATCGCACCCACCTTAACCCAAATGCCCGATTTAACAGCATAAAGACCGTGTAGGGGCGTCAGCTCCATGGCACCCGGCGCCGGAAACCCAGGGACCTCGGCGCCGGAAACCCAGGGACCTCGGCGCCGGAAACCCACGGACCTCAGCACCGGAAACCCACGGCCATCCCCGCAAAAAGGGCCGAGCACCTCGGAGCGGTCGGCTCCGAGGTGCTCGGTCAGGAGGCGTTATCCCGTTACGAGTGCGTGCGCAACAGCGTCCGCATCGTGCGCATCGCCACCGACAGATTCGCCAGGTCGAACGAGTCCGAGCCCTGGATCTCGTCCAGGGTCGTCTTCGCACGGCCCAGGATCGCGGCGTTCTTCTCCTGCCAGGACTTGAACCGCTGCTCCGGCGTCGAGCTGCCGTTGCCCACGGACAGGACGTCCGAGGTGAGCGCCGCGTGCGCCGCGTACAGGTCCTCGCGGATCGCCGCGCGGGCCATGGACGACCAGCGGTCCGCACGGGGCAGGGCGCTGATCCGGTCCATCAGCTGCGTGATGGTGAGCCGGTCCCCGAGGTCGTAGTAGACCTCGGCGACGGCCATCGGGTCCTTGCCCACACGGTCGGCGATCAGCACGATGTCGAGCGTCGGGAACGCCGAGGAGAACCCGGCCACGCGCTGCGCCAGCTCCTCCGGGACGGCGGCCGCGGTCAGCTCCTCGAAGATCTGCTGGTACCACTCGAGGTCCGCGCCGCGAAGCAGCTTCGGCAGCTCGGCCCACACCTGGTGGACGCCCTCGCTGAAGAAGCCGATGGTCTCGGCCAGCTCGAGCGGCTGCGGGCGGTTGTTGAGCAGCCAGCGGGTGCCGCGCTCCACGAGCCGGCGCGAGTGCAGCCGGATCCGGGTCTGGACGTCGGCGGCGACCACGTTGTCCAGGGCCTCGACCGCGTCCCACACCTCGGAGAGCCCGAAGATCTCACGGGCCGCGGTGTGCGCCCGTACGACCTCTTCGAGCGAGGCGCCGGTCTCCTCACGCATCCGGTGCAGGAAGCTGGTGCCGCCCGCGTTGACCGTGTCGTTCACCAGGACCGTCGTGACGATCTCGCGGCGCAGCGCGTGCGCCTCGATCTGCTCGGTGAACTTGCTCCGCAACGCCGTCGGGAAGTAGGCGTGCAGCAGGCTCTGCAGATACGGGTCGTCGGGGAGCCCGGTGGAGATCAGCTCCTCGGCGACGGTGATCTTCGTGTACGCGAGGAGCACCGCCGTCTCCGGCTGGGTCAGACCCAGGTCGTTGCCGAGGCGCTCGCGGATCTGCCGGTCGGTCGGCAGGAACTCGATGGCCCGGTCGAGCCGGCCCTCGCGCACCAGCGTGCGCATGAAGCGCTGCTGGGCGTGGAGCATGGACGAGGACTGCGCGAGGGCGTTGGCCAGGGCGGTGTTCTGCGCGTAGTTGTTGCGCAGCACCAACTGGCCGACCTCGTCGGTCATTTCGGCGAGCAGCTTGTTGCGCTGCTTGACCGTCATGTCGCCGTCGGAGACGACCGCGTTCAGCAGGATCTTGATGTTCACCTCGTGGTCCGAGGTGTCCACGCCCGCGCTGTTGTCGATCGCGTCGGTGTTGACGCGGCCGCCGTGCTGCGCGAACTCGATGCGGCCGAGCTGGGTCAGGCCCAGGTTGCCGCCCTCGCCGACGACCTTGACGCGCAGGTCCGCGCCGTCGACACGGATCGCGTCGTTGGCCTTGTCGCCGACGTCCGTGTGCGATTCGGCGGACGACTTCACGTACGTGCCGATGCCGCCGTTCCACAGCAGGTCGACCGGCGACTTGAGGATCGTCTGCATCAGCTCGGCCGGGGTCATCTTCGCGATCCCGGACTCGATGCCGAGCGCCTCGCGGATGTGCGCGTTGAGCTGGATCGCCTTGGCCGTACGGGGGAAGATCCCGCCGCCCGCGGAGAGCAGCTCGGTGTTGTAGTCGGCCCAGGAACTGCGGGGCAGCTCGAACAGACGACGGCGCTCGGCGTAGGAGACGGCCGCGTCCGGGTTCGGGTCGATGAAGATATGCCGGTGGTCGAAGGCGGCGACCAGGCGGATGTGCTCGGAGAGCAGCATCCCGTTGCCGAACACGTCACCGCTCATGTCGCCGACGCCGACGACCGTGAAGTCCTCGGACTGGGTGTCGACACCGAGCTCGCGGAAGTGCCGCTTCACGGACTCCCAGGCGCCGCGGGCGGTGATGCCCATGCCCTTGTGGTCGTAGCCCGCGCTGCCGCCGGAGGCGAAGGCGTCGCCGAGCCAGAAGTTGTACGACTCGGCGACCTGGTTGGCGATGTCCGAGAACGTCGCCGTGCCCTTGTCGGCCGCGACCACGAGATACGTGTCGTCCTCGTCGTGCCGTACGACATCGGCGGGCGGCACGACCTCGCCGGCCACCATGTTGTCGGTGATGTCGAGCAGCGCCGAGATGAAGGTCTTGTAGCTGGCGACACCCTCGGCGAGCCACGCGTCGCGGTCCTTGGCGGGGTCGGGCAGCTGCTTGGCGACGAAGCCGCCCTTGGCGCCGACCGGCACGATGACGGTGTTCTTCACCATCTGCGCCTTGACCAGGCCGAGGATCTCCGTACGGAAGTCCTCACGCCGGTCGGACCAGCGCAGACCGCCGCGCGCGACCTTGCCGAAGCGCAGGTGCACGCCCTCGACGCGGGGCGAGTACACCCAGATCTCGTACGCGGGGCGGGGCGCCGGCAGGTCCGGGATGGCCTGCGGGTCGAACTTCATCGAGACGTAGGAGTGCGGCCTGCCGCCCGCGGCCTCCTGGAAGAAGTTTGTGCGCAGGGTCGCCTTGATGACCACGAGGAAGGACCGCAGGATCCGGTCCTCGTCGAGGGATGCGACCTGGTCGAGCGCGCCGTCGAGCTCTTCGAGGAGCCCGTCGGTCAGCTCGGTGCCGGCGCGCTGGCGGTCCGGGGACATCCGGGCCTCGAACAGCGAGACCAGCAGGCGCGTGGTGTGGACGTTGTTGCGGAGGGTGTCCTCCATGTAGTCCTGGCTGAACGTGGCGCCCGCCTGGCGCAGGTACTTGGCGTACGCGCGAAGCACCATCGCCTGCCGCCAGTTCAGACCGGCGCGCAGGACCAGGGAGTTGAAGCCGTCGTTCTCGGCCTCACCGGTCCACACGGCGGCGAAGGCCTGCTGGAAGCGCTCGCGGGCGTCGTCGGCGAGGTAGTCGCCGTTGCCGTTCGACTTCGGCATGCGCAGACCGAAGTCGTAGATCCAGGCGTCGTTGCTGCGGTCGCTGCAGCGCAGTTCGTACGGACGCTCGTCGACGACCTCGCAGCCGAGCCGCTGCAGCACGGGCAGGACCGCGGAGAGCGAGACCTGCTCGCCGGAGCGGTAGATCTTGAAGCGGCGCTCGCCGGGCCCTGCGCCCACGGGCTCGTAGAGCGAGAGCGCGAAGTCCTGCTCGCTCTTGCCGAGGGCCTCCAGGTGCACGAGGTCGGCGACCGCGGAGCGCGGCGAGTGGTCGGCCTTGTAGCCCTCGGGGAAAGCGCCCGAGTACTTGCGGAGCAGCTCGGCCGCGCGCTCCTCGCCGCACTCGGCGTTGAGCGCCTCGGCGAAGCCGTCGGCCCAGGAGCGGGCGGCCTCGACGAGCCGCGCCTCGATCCGCTCCTTGTCCGCGTCGGAGAGCTCCGGCAGCTCGGTGCCCGGCGCGACCCGGACGACGAAGTGCAGCCGGGACAGGATCGACTCGGTGTTCCAGGCGGTGAAGTCGACGCTGGCGCCGCCCAGTTCCTCCTTGAGGATGTCGATGATCCGCAGCCGCACACCGGTGGTGTAGCGGTCGCGCGGCAGGTAGACGAGGGCCGAGTAGTAGCGCCCGTACTCGTCCTTGCGCAGGTAGAGCCGCAGGCGCCGGCGCTCCTGGAGGTAGAGCACGCTGGTGGCGATCTCGCGCAGCTCGTCGACCGGCGTCTGGAAGAGCTCGTCGCGCGGATACGTCTCGAGGATCTGCATCAGGTCGCGGCCGTCGTGGCTGTTGGGCGAGAAGCCGGCGCCCTTGAGCACCTCCTCGACCTTGCGGCGGATCACCGGGACGCGGCGCACGGACTCGGTGTACGCGGCCGACGAGAACAGGCCGAGGAAGCGGCGCTCGCCGACGACGTTGCCCTCGGCGTCGAACTTCTTGACGCCCACGTAGTCGAGGTAGCTCGGTCGGTGCACGGTGGCGCGGCTGTTGGCCTTGGTGAGCACCAGGATCTTGTGCTCACGGGCCTTGGCGCGGGCGTCGGCGGGCAGCCGGTTGAACGACGGGCTGACCGGATGGGCCTCGTCGCCGCCGGAGTGCTGCGGGTCGGAGCGCAGGATGCCGAGGCCGGTGCCGGGCACGGCGGTGAGCGAGTCGTCGTCGGTGAGGTCGTACTCGCGGTAGCCGAGGAACGTGAAGTGGTCGGCGGCCAGCCAGCGGAGCAGCTCGCGGGCCTCCTCGATGTCCTGCTCGCGCAGGTCGTCGGCGGTGGGCTCGGAGGGCAGGTCCTCGGCGATGCGCAGCGCGGAGTCGCGCATCTTCTCCCAGTCCTCGACGGCCTCGCGGACGTCGGACAGGACGCGAAGGAGATCGTTGGTGATCTGCTTGAGGTCCGCGCGGTCGGTCTCGCGGTCGATCTCGACATGGATCCAGGACTCGACGAGCGTCTCGTGCCCGGCCTCCGCGGCCGCCTGCGCCGCGGTGTTGTCGGCGAGGACCTCGATCAGCTTGCCGGTGACATCACGGCGTACGACCACCTGGGGGTGGATCACGACATGGATGCCGCGGCCCTGGCGGGACAGCTCGTTGGTCACCGAGTCCACGAGGAACGGCATATCGTCCGTGACCACCTCGACCACGGAGTGGCTGGAGGTCCAGCCGTTCTCCTCGACGGTCGGGGTGTGCACCCGGACGTTCGCGGTGCCCTGCGGCCGGTTCTCGGCCAGGCGGTAGTGCGATAGCGCGGCACCGAAGACATCGACCGGGTCGCGGTCGGTCAGGTCCTCGGGCGCCGTGTGCAGGTAGTAGCGCTGGAGATACGTGAGAACGGTGTCGCCGTCCGGCTTGTCGTCCTCACGCGTGGCACCGGTCGGGAGCTGTCCCCCGACCGGGCTGTGCTCAGCGACTCGGGCGGCCCTTGCGAGCAGCTCGGCCTTGGCTTCGTCCAGCTTGGTCTGCATGTCCTCTGCTCCTGTCGCGCGCCGTTGCGTGACGTAGAAGGAATCGGTCGAACTCGGCGAACTCAGCAAACGCACTGAACTCACTGAACTCATGAAAATTACGGCACAACGTCGCGCCCGGGGTGGGGGTCGCTGTCGACGGTATGCCGCAATCGGAAGAGCGAGGGGCGTAATCGGCCAATGTCGCTGGCGCGCCCCGGAACGAGATCTCAACGGCCTCCCGCGCCCGGCGGTCGGCCGGGCGAAGGCAGGGGGCTCCGATGCCCCCGCGGCTTATCGCACTGATCACGCCCTACAGGCTATCGCTCTCTCCCCGGGGACCGGCATGTGCCGTATGGGCACAAAAGCTGGGGGTGAACTTTGACGTTCCGGACAGCGACGCGGGGTACGGAAGGGGCGTATCGGGCCGTTTCTGCGACGGCCCCTCTTGGCAAACGCCCGCCGCGGGGGCACGTTGACCGGGACGGCCCGGCCGTCCCACCGGGCGCCCGGGGTCCACATCTCATGGGGAGCGGGAGCGGCGATGTCAGCAAAAATCCTGATCGTGACGGGTGACGCGGCGGAATCCCTGGAGGTCCTCTACCCCTACCAGCGGCTGCGCGAAGAGGGCTACGACGTGCATATCGCGGCGCCGGCCCGCAAGAAGCTCCAGTTCGTGGTGCATGACTTCGAGCCGGGCTTCGACACGTACACGGAGAAGCCCGGCTACACCTGGCCTGCCGACCTGGCCTTCTCGGAGGTCGACCCCGGGCAGTACGTGGCGCTGGTGATCCCGGGCGGCCGCGCACCCGAGTACCTGCGCAACGACCCGGAACTCCGGAAGATCATCAAGACCTTCTTCGACACGGACAAGCCGGTGGCCCAGATCTGCCACGGCCCGCTGCTCACGGCGGCGATCGGCAGCCTGAGCGGGCGCCGCGTCACGGCGTATCCGGCCCTTGAGCTGGACATGCAGTCGGCCGGCGCGACCTTCCAGGACGCGGAGGCCGTGGTCGACGGCACGCTGGTGTCGGCGCGTGCCTGGCCGGATCACTCCCGCTGGATGCGCGAGTTCCTCACGGTGCTGCGGGCGAAGGCGCCGGTCACCTGACCGTCCGGCAGACCGGGGCGGGGCTACGCCACCAGGCGCTCCGCCTCGGCCACCGCGTCCGCCAGGGTGTCGACCACCGGCACCCCCGCCGCGGCCAGGCTGGCCCTGCTGTGCGACCCCCCGGTGTACAGCACGGCGAGGGCCCCCACGTGCGCCGCGGCCAGCGCGTCATCGACCGCGTCACCGATCACGACGGACCGCCCGGGATCGATCCCGGGCAGCGCCGCCAGATGGCGCGCCATCTGCAGCGCCTTGCCCTCGGTGGAGTCCCCCACGCGCCCGTCGACCCGCACGAACCGCTCCTCGATCCCGTGCGTACGGACGATCGGCAGCAGCCGCTCATGCGGCGCGAGCGAGCACATCGACTGGGTGAGCCCGGCCGACTGCCACTCGGCGAGGAGCCGGGACGCCCCCTCCGCGAGCCCCGCGGACTCGGCGAACGCCCAGTAGTGCCGGTGGAACGCCTCGTCCATGACGACCCACTCGTCGGCGGTCGGCAGCCGCCCCATCAGCCGCTCATAGAACTTGGGCACGGGCACGCAGTAAAGCTCCCGGTACCGCTCCAGCGTGATCGGCGCGAGCCCGATCTCGGCGAACGAGGCGTTGGTGGCCTGGATGACGGCGTCGATGTCGTGGAACAGCGTCCCGTTCCAGTCCCAGACGATGTGCGCTTGCTTCCCCATGCCTCGACGGTACCCACTCCCACCGACACCCTGGTCGGCAGGCCCTCAGGCGGTTTCGCTGCGTGGGTGCTGCGGCAATCAACCAGCCCCTGCGGCGCTTGAGCAGATCCGAACTTCGTTCGGATGCAGGGGTCCGGGGCGGAGCCCCGGTTTCGGGAAGGGGCGGGTAGGGGAAATCCCGCCCGCCGCAGGCGCCACCCGCACCCGGCAACGGGACCGCACCCCGGACCAAGCCCGACCGGACCGCACCGCACCGGACCAGGCCCACTGACACCCCCGCCCGCACGGGCAGAGCCCGGGAATAGCCGCACCCGCCGCACCGTTCGGCTGATATAGTTGAATCCTAAACAACCAGTGAAGGTGAGCAGCCATGCAGTTCGGGATCTTCACCGTCGGCGACGTCACGGTCGACCCGACCACCGGTCGCGCCCCCACGGAGCACGAGCGGATCAAGGCGATGCTCGCCATCGCACTCAAGGCGGAAGAGGTCGGCCTCGACGTCTTCGCGACCGGCGAGCACCACAACCCGCCGTTCGTCCCGTCCTCGCCCACGACGATGCTCGGCTACATCGCCGCCCGCACCGAGAACCTGATCCTCTCCACCTCCACCACACTGATCACCACCAACGACCCGGTGAAGATCGCCGAGGACTTCGCGATGCTCCAGCACATCGCGGACGGCCGCGTCGACGTGATGATGGGCCGCGGCAACACCGGCCCTGTCTATCCCTGGTTCGGCAAGGACATCCGCGACGGCATCGATCTCGCCGTCGAGAACTACGCCCTCCTGCGCCGGCTGTGGGACGAGGACGTGGTGACGTGGCAAGGCAAGTTCCGTACGCCCCTGCAGTCCTTCACCTCCACGCCCCGCCCGCTCGACGGCGTCGCGCCGTTCGTATGGCACGGCTCCATCCGCTCCCCGGAGATCGCCGAGCAGGCCGCGTACTACGGCGACGGCTTCTTCCACAACAACATCTTCTGGCCGGCGTCCCACACCAAGCAGATGGTGGAGCTGTACCGCCGGCGCTACGCCCACTACGGGCACGGCACCCCGGAGCAGGCGATCGTCGGCCTCGGCGGCCACGTGTTCATGCGCAAGAACTCCCAGGACGCCGTACGGGAGTTCCGCCCGTACTTCGACAACGCCCCGGTGTACGGACACGGCCCGTCCCTGGAGGAGTTCACCTCGCAGACCCCGCTGACCGTCGGCTCCCCGCAGGAGGTCATCGAGCGGACCCTGTCCTTCCGCGACTATGTCGGCGACTACCAGCGCCAGCTGTTCCTGATGGACCACGCGGGCCTGCCTCTGAAGACCGTCCTGGAGCAGCTCGACCTGCTCGGCGAGGAGGTCGTCCCCGTGCTGCGCAAGGAGTTCGCGAACCTCAAGCCGGCGAACGTCCCCGACGCACCCACCCACGCCGCCCGCGTGACCCGCGCGGCCGCCGAGAACAAGGAGGGCACGCACGCATGAAGCTCGTCGTCGTCTCGGCGGGGCTGAGCTCCCCGTCGTCCACCCGGCTGCTCGCCGACCGCCTCACGGCGGCGACCCGGGAGCACGTGGACGCCGAGGTCGAAGTGATCGAACTGCGCGACCTCGCCACAGAGATCGCCCAGCACTTCACCACCGGCTTCCCGCCCGCCCGGCTGGCCGCCGCGCTCGACGCGGTGGCGGCGGCCGACGGACTGATCGCGGTCACGCCCGTGTTCGCCGCGTCGTACAGCGGCCTGTTCAAGTCGTTCTTCGACGTCATCGACAAGGACGCGCTGACCGGCAAGCCGGTGCTCGCCGCCGCGACCGGCGGCACCGCCCGGCACTCGCTGGTCACCGAGCACGCGCTGCGTCCGCTCTTCACATACCTGCGCGCCCTCGTCCTGCCGACCGCCGTCTACGCGGCGTCCGAGGACTGGGGCGAGGAGGGGCTCGCGCAGCGGATCGCCCGCGCGGGCCGGGAGTTGGCGCGCTTCATGGCGCCCGCGGGGAACGGCGCCGTCCCCTCCGCCGCCCCGGACGTCGACACGGCCGCGGCGATCGCGCCCCGCTCGCTGCATGGTGCGATCACGTCGGTCGACTCGGCGGAGGGGTTCGAAGTCGTCCCCTTCGCGGAGCGGCTGGCGGCACTGCGCGTGGCGGACTAGCCGCCGGTACCGCGGTACGGACAGCCCGCTTGGCGAACCAGCCGTCCGTACCTCGTGGCTGACCAGCCGCTCGTACGGGGACGGGCGGAGCCCGACCGATCAGGTCGGAGCCCAACCGACCAGGCCGGAGCCCAACCGACCAGGCCGGAGCCCAACCGACCAGGCCGGAGCCCAACCGACCAGGTCGGCGCTCAGCCGATCAGGTTCGGGATCTCCTGCGTCGCGAACCACAGGAGCTCATGGTCCTCGGCGCCGTCCACGGTGAACTGGGCGTCGTCGTCGCCGAGATCCGCCGCCCCAAGCGCGGAAGCCGCGGCGGCGATGTCCGCCACCGCCTCGTCCGCGTCGACATGGACGGCCGCGGCCTTCGTGAGCGGTACGGCCTTGGCCAGGCGGACCTCGCCGAGCGCCCCGGGGTCGAGCCCGCGGTCGGGGTCCACGGCCGCGTCGGCGTCCGGTACGTCGACCGCCACGACGACCCGGCGCGGCACGGCCGTGGGATCCCCGGCGAGCAGCCGCAGGGAGGCCGCCGCGGCCCTGCTGAGCGCCGCGTACTCCAGCTCCTCGATGTCATCGGACACGTACCACTCCCGCAGCGCCGGCGTCACCGCGTACGCCGTCAGCGGTCCCGGTCCGAGCTCGGCCGCCTTGTGTGCCTGCACGAGACCGGCAAGTGTCAGGGGGACGTAGACACGCATGTATCCGCCGCTTTCGTCATCGGGATGGAGCTTCCACGTCACGTGGGAAGGCCTTCAGGATACGTGCGGGAGTCCCCTTTCGAGCTGCCGCCAGGACATCGCGAACCGTCAACCCGACGCCCACCGCGGGCCTCGCCCGGCCCGCCGCCCCGGGGCGCGGCCACCCTGATAGGTGAACTCTCCCGCCACCCTGGCCCACGCCCACCCGGCATTGCGGCCGCGCCCGCCCTGCCCGTACAAGAACCCCAAGAGCTACCGCCGGGTAACCACACCCGACCAGGCAGAACGGGGACCTTGCCATGACCGTAAGCAGCACCCGCCCGACGTCCCGCCGCAGCCCGGCACCCCGCGGGCCCGCCTCGCGCCGCGACCCGCGCCGCCCGGGGGAGCCGCGCCGCGTACCCGTCCAGCAGCGCCCGACGGTCATCCGCTACTGGTTCGCCGAACGGCTCCTGGCCGTCCTCAGCGGCCACCGCCCCGTGCACTGGATGCTCAGCCACACCGTGGGCGACGCCTACGAGCAGCTCGCACGGCTCGCTCCGCGCACCCCGCTGCGCACCCGGGGCACCCGTCCCGTCATCCGGGACTGCGGTGAGCACCGCCCCGAGGACGGCGTGATCGAAGCCTTCGCCCGTATCGCCGCCGGCGACCAGCTCAGGGCCATGGCCTTCCGCCTGGAGCAGGGACCCGACCGCCGCTGGAAGTGCGCCGCCGTCGAGGTCGGGGCTCCCGCGTAAGCCCGCCCAGGCCGATACGGAGACCGGGGCCCACACGAGAGCCAGGGCCCACACGAAAACCGGGGCCCCACACGAGCCAGGCCCCATACGAAAACCGGGGCCCCGCACAAATGCGGGACCCCGGCCACGTACAGCGAAAGCTACTTCTTGCGGCGGCGGCCGCCGCCCTTCTGCGCCTTGCGACGCTCCGCCCGGGTCATCCCGTCGGCAGCCGACCGCACCGGTCCGCCCGGACCGTCCTCGATCAGGTCGCCCTCGACGACGCCACCCTCACCGTCGACGGTCGGCGCCGAGAAGTGCAGCCCGCCACGGCGCTGCGGAGCCTCCAGGCCCTTGGCGCGGATCTCGGGGCGCGAAGCACTCGCGGGGACCGCGTCCTCCTTGTCGAGGGACGGCTTCGCGTCCTCGACCGGGACCTCCTCGACCTGCTGCTCGACCTGGACCTCCAGGTTGAACAGATAGCCGACGGACTCCTCCTTGATCCCGTCCATCATGGCGGTGAACATGTCGAAGCCCTCGCGCTGGTACTCGACCAGGGGGTCCTTCTGCGCCATCGCGCGCAGGCCGATGCCCTCCTGGAGGTAGTCCATCTCGTAGAGGTGCTCGCGCCACTTGCGGTCCAGGACCGACAGGACCACGCGCCGCTCCAGCTCACGCATGATGTCCGAGCCGAGCTGCTCCTCGCGCGCGTCGTACTGCGCGTGGATGTCCTCCTTGATCGCCTCGGAGATGAACTCGGCGGTCAGACCGGCGCGGTCACCGGCCTCCTCCTCGAGCTCCTCGACCGTGACCTTCACCGGGTAGAGCTGCTTGAACGCGCCCCACAGCCGGTCGAGGTCCCAGTCCTCGGCGAAGCCCTCGGCGGTCTCGGCCGCGATGTAGGCGTCGATGGTGTCGTCCATGAAGTGGCGGATCTGCTCGTGCAGGTCCTCGCCTTCGAGGACGCGGCGGCGCTCGCCGTAGATGACCTCGCGCTGGCGGTTGAGCACCTCGTCGTACTTCAGAACGTTCTTACGCGTCTCGAAGTTCTGCTGCTCGACCTGCGACTGCGCGGAGGCGATGGCGCGGGTGACCATCTTGTTCTCGATCGGCACGTCGTCCGGCACGTTGGCCATGGCCATCACGCGCTCGACCATCTGCGCCTTGAACAGGCGCATCAGGTCGTCGCCGAGCGACAGGTAGAAGCGGGACTCGCCCGGGTCGCCCTGTCGGCCGGAACGGCCGCGCAGCTGGTTGTCGATACGACGGGACTCGTGCCGCTCCGTACCGAGGACGTAGAGACCGCCGAGGTCGGTGACCTCGTCGTGCTCGTCCTTGACCGCCTGCTCGGCACGCTTCATCGCGGCGGGCAGCGCGGCCGCCCACTCCTCGATGTGCTCCTCGGGGTCGAGGCCCTGCTGGCGCAGCTCGGCCTCGGCGAGGTCCTCGGGGTTGCCGCCGAGCTTGATGTCGGTACCACGGCCGGCCATGTTGGTCGCGACCGTGACGGCGCCCTTGCGGCCGGCCTGGGCGACGATGATCGCCTCACGGTCGTGCTGCTTGGCGTTGAGCACCTCGTGCGGGATGCCCCGCTTGGAGAGCTGCTGCGAGAGGTACTCGGACTTCTCGACCGAGACGGTGCCGACCAGGATCGGCTGGCCCTTCTCGTGCTTCTCGGCGATGTCGTCGACGACCGCGTCGAACTTCGCCTTCTCCGTGCGGTAGATCAGGTCCGACTGGTCCATGCGGACCATGGGGCGGTTCGTCGGGATCGGCACGACGCCCAGCTTGTAGATCTGCTGGAACTCGGCGGCCTCGGTCATCGCCGTACCGGTCATGCCGGACAGGCCGCTGTCGTAGTCGTCGCGCTTGTAGAGGCGGAAGAAGTTCTGCAGGGTGATCGTGGCGAGCGTCTGGTTCTCGTCCTTGATGTCCACCCCTTCCTTCGCCTCGATCGCCTGGTGCATGCCCTCGTTGTAGCGGCGGCCGGCGAGGATACGGCCGGTGTGCTCGTCGACGATCATGACCTCGCCGTCGATGACGACGTAGTCCTTGTCCTTCTTGAACAGTTCCTTGGCCTTGATGGCGTTGTTCAAGTAGCCGACGAGCGGGGTGTTCACCGACTCGTAGAGGTTGTCGATGCCGAGCCAGTCCTCGACCTTGGCGACACCGGACTCGTGGATGCCGACGGTGCGCTTCTTCTCGTCGACGTCGTAGTCGCCGGTCTCCTCGATGCCCTTGAGCGGCTGGCCCGCCTCGCCCTTCTTCAGGCGCTGGACCAGCTTGGCGAAGTCGCCGTACCACTTGGTGGCCTGGTCGGCCGGGCCGGAGATGATCAGCGGCGTACGGGCCTCGTCGACGAGGATCGAGTCGACCTCGTCGACCACGGCGAAGTTGTGGCCGCGCTGGACGAGCTCGTCCTGCGACCAGGCCATGTTGTCGCGCAGGTAGTCGAAGCCGAACTCGTTGTTCGTGCCGTACGTGATGTCGCACGCGTACTGCTCGCGGCGCTGGGCCGGCGTCATGTTGGCGAGGATGCAGCCGACGCTCAGGCCCAGGAACTTGTGGACGCGGCCCATCATCTCGGAGTCGCGCTCGGCCAGGTAGTCGTTCACCGTGATCAGGTGAACGCCCTTGCCGGACAGCGCGTTCAGATACGTGGGGAGCGTGCCGACGAGGGTCTTGCCCTCACCGGTCTTCATCTCCGCGACGTATCCCATGTGCAGGGCGGCGCCACCCATGATCTGTACGTCGTAGTGACGCTGGCCCAGGACGCGCTTGGCGGCCTCGCGGACCGTGGCGAAGGCTTCCGGCAGCAGGTCGTCGAGGCTGTCGCCCGACTTGCCCTCGCTGTCGACGTACTCCTGGTAGCGCTCCTTGTACTCCTGGGTGAGCGCACGCAGCTCGGCGTCGGAGAGGCCTTCGAAGTCCTCTTCGATGGAGTTGACCTGGTCCGCAATGCGGTGCAGCTTGCGCAGGATCTTTCCTTCGCCTGCACGCATGAGCTTGTTGAAGACGGACACGAGGGTTGGTCTCCTTGCCGGTCGGGCGGCCTGGGGCGGTCGTTTTGTGGTGGTGCGGCGACGGCAGGAGCACCCCACCGCAACGGCCATCGTATGCGAGGAGCCCACCGCCTCGGGAGGTCCACCATCAGGTCCAACGGACAGGGGCCCCGGAAGGTGCCGCACTCCCTCAGCTCCCCGCGAAAATCCCTGGCCAAGAGTGAGCCCTCAGCCGGAGAATCCGTCAATGGACCCCGTGACCCTCACCACCGACCGCCTGACCCTCCGCCCGCTCGGCCCGCAGGACATCGACGCGGTGTACGAGGCCTGCCAGGACCCCGAGGTCGGGCGCTGGACGACCACCCCCGTTCCGTACCGCCGCGAGGACGCGGAGAGCTTCGCCGGGACGATCGCCCCCGAGGCCTGGGTCAGCGGCAAGGAGTACTGCTTCGCCGTACTCGACGAGCAGGGCCGGCTGGTGGCGGTGACCGGTCTGATGGAGCGTGTCGGCAACGCCCGCGAGATCGGCTTCTGGGCGGTCAAGGAGCACCGCGGCCAGGGCTATATGACCGAGGCCGTACGCGCGGTGACGCGCTGGGGCTTCGAGGAGCTGCACGTCGACCGCATCGAGTGGAAGGCCGAGGTCGGCAATCACGCCTCGCGCGCGGTCGCCGAGAAGGCCGGCTTCCAGCTGGAGGGCACGCTGCGCTCGGGCCTGCTCAACAAGGGCACCCGCAGCGACACCTGGGTCGCCTCGCTGCTGCCCAGCGATCTCGGGCTGCCTTCGCAGGACGCGTATCTGCCGGCCGAGAGCTGAACGGTCCTGGACGGAGACAGTCCCCTCCCGCCCGGGGGCCGAAGCCCTTTCCAGGCTATCGGCGGGCACTGACAACAGGACTGCCCCGACGGCCGGTTGTCAGTGCCGGCTCGTACCGTACGTACATGACCTCCACGCCCGACGTCGCCCTCTCCGCCGACGACGCCCGCCGTATCGCTCTGCGCGCCCAGGGGTTCCTCGGCGCTCCCGACCGGCGTGCGGGGGTGCGCGGGGTGCTGCGGCATCTGGGGTCGGTCCAGCTCGACACGATCTCGGTGCTCGCCCGGTCCCATGAGCTGATTCCGTACGCACGGCTCGGCGCCGTCGGCCGGGGGACGGTCGAGGACGCGTACTGGACCGACGGTCACGCCTTCGAGTACTGGTCGCACGCGGCCTGCATCCTGCCCGTCGAGGAGTGGCCGCTCTTCGCCTTCCGCCGCCGCGCGTACCGCAGCCGCCCGCACTGGAACCACCAGCTGGTCGACGGGGCGTACGAGCAGGTCATCAAGCAGCTGCGGGCCGAAGGTCCGCTCACGGCAACCGAGTTGGGCGGCGCGAAGAACAAGGGCGAGTGGTGGGACTGGTCCGACTCCAAGATCGCCGTGGAGCGCGCGCTGATGTACGGCGAGGTGGTCTGCACCGAGCGGCGCGGCTGGAAGCGGGTGTACGACCTGGCGGAGCGCGCCCTTCCCGGCCGGCTGCTGCATGACGACCTCGACGACGCGGAGTGTCTGCGGCGTCTGGTCCGGCAGTCGGGCGAGGCGCTCGGCGTGGGGACGCGCGCGGACATCGCCGACTATCACCGGCTCAGGAGCGAGCAGTTCGACGCGGTGGTCGAGGACTCGGGTCTGGTCCCCGTGGAGGTCGAGGGCTGGTCCAAGCCCGCCTGGGCCGACCCGGCGGCGCTGGCCTCGCAGCCTCGCGGACGGCACCGTACGACGCTGCTCTCGCCCTTCGACTCACTGATCTGGGAACGGGCGCGTACGGAGCGGATCTTCGGCTTCACGCACCGCCTCGAGGCATACGTTCCCAAGCCGAAGCGGGTGTACGGCTACTTCGCCATGCCGCTGCTCTCCGGAGGGCGGCTGCTCGGCCGCGTGGACCCGGCGCGTGAGGGCAGCACGCTCGTGGCCCGGCACGCCTCGCTCGACACCGCGAAGGCGGTGGAGCCGATGGCCTCGGCGCTGGTGGAGGCCGCGGGCTGGGTGGGCTGCACTTCCGTACGGGTGGAGAAGGTCACGCCCGTGGAGCTGCGGGCACCGCTGACGGCGGCGGTGAAGACGGCGGCGAAGGCACTCACCGCCTAGGGCCCGATCCACTGGACAGGCCATGGACCGCGCCCCGGGGCCCGGACGTGGGCCGGGATCTCACCGGATCTCGAGGATCTTCTCCCGCATCGCGTACACCACGGCCTCCATCCGGGAGTGCAGCTGCAGCTTCTCCAGGATGTTGCGCACGTGGTTCTTCACGGTGTTCTCGGAGATGAAGAGCTCCTTGGCGATGTCCCGGTTGTTCATCCCGGTCGCCACCAGCTTCAGGACTTCCAGCTCGCGGTCGGTCAGGCGCGGCGCGGGCACGAGCCTGCGCTCGTCGGTGCGCTGGATCATCGACTTGAACTCGGTGAGCAGCTTCGAGGCCATCGACGGACTGATCTGCGACTGCCCGTCCGCCACCGCGCGAATGGCCGTGGCGACCTCGTCGGTGGAGATCTCCTTGAGCAGATAGCCGGTGGCGCCGGCCTTGATCGCATCGTAAAGATCGGCCTCTTCGTCACTGATCGTCAGCATGATGATCTTCGCGCTGGGGGCCACCTCCTTGATCGAGGTGCAGGCCTCGATGCCGCCGCGCTTGGGCATCCGCACATCCATCAGCACGATGTCGGGCAGCAGATCGGCGGCCTTGTCCACGGCCTCCGCTCCGTCCCCGGCCTCCCCGACCACCTGGATGTCCTCCTCCTGGGCGAGGACGATCTCGAGGCCCCTGCGGAACAAGGCGTGGTCGTCCACGACGAGCACCCTGATCGGTTCCTTGCGCGCGGCGTCCAGGTCGGCGTCCTGGCCGATGCCCGCTCCGACGCGGACGCCGTCAACGGCATCCTCGTCACGCATCGGTCCGAAACTGTCCGCCATCGTTCCTCCCCCTGAAGGCCGAGGCCTGTGTGGTCCGCCAACCCGCTTCGGCAGTAAGCGGGTTGGTCTGCGAGCCCATGATTTCATGCCGGGACGTCAGTGCAGTGCCCCAAGGGGTCGCACACCGGTGCCCCCGGGGGCACATGGACGTCCCCAGGGGCACCGACGGTCGGATCACCGCGGAACATCAGCCGCCGAGCGCACCGCCCGCACCGGGCGACCCGTCCGCGTCGGCCTTGGCCACCATCGGGTCCGTGTTCAGGTGGATGACGCCGTAGTCGTAGGCGTGCCGCCGGTAGACGACACTCGGTTCCTTGGTCTCGGAGTCGACGAACAGATAGAAGTCGTGCCCGACCAGCTCCATCTCGTAGAGCGCCTGGTCGAGCGACATCGGGGCGGCCACGTGGGTCTTCTCGCGGACCACCAGCGGCCCTTCGCCCTGGATCTCGAGGGAACCGATGCGCTTGGTCGGCACCTGGTCCGACGCGTCCTCGGCGGGTGAGCCGTCCCCGTTGAGCGTCGCGGCGCCCGGGACGCGGTCGGCCACCTCGGCCGCCGACAGCCTGCCGTTGCCACGCCGGGAGGAGCGCTTGCTGTGCTGCTTGCGCAGCCGGGCTTCCAGCTTCTCCTGGGCCAGGTCCAGCGCCGCATAGGGGTCGCTCGCGGATGCCTCTGCCCGGATCACCGGCCCACGCGAACGGAGTGTGATCTCCACCCGGTCGCTGCGGTCGGCCTGACGGGGGTTGGGCTCCTTGGACACCTCGACGTCGAGGCTGATCACCTTGCCATCGAGCTTCTGGATCTTCTCCAGCTTCAGCTTCTCGGCCACGTGCTTGCGGAACCGCTCGGGCACCTCGGTCTTGCGGCCCTTGACGACGATGTCCACGCAGAACTCCGTTCCCGGATAGCTCCGCTCCTACAGGCGGAGCATCTCCCTTTTGCACCAGACTCCGGTGAGCCCCGGAGCCTCGGACTCGGTGACTTCCACCTCCTCCTCCCCCGTGGACAAGATCTCCACCCCACCGCTTACGGGTGATTGCCGTAACCCCTTCGGCAATCACGGCAGCGCGGCATTCGGATATACGAGGCGTACTTCCCGGAAAGGTTCTTGGAAGCTTCTCCGGAGTCCTCACAACCGAACATATCTCGCCCGGACGGATGTCGTCACCCTCTACTGCCGCGTACCTCCGTTCAGGTGAAAGCGCACTCTCACTACCTGCAACGATGCAAGTTCTCAGTCAGTTCCGGTTTATTTCGAAAGAATCCGGTGAAGCGGCAACGACCGCGGCCTGTGTTCGAAGTTTTCCCCCGCTTCCCGCGCTCCTCGGGCTTTCCGCTCCCGGCACGCACACCGCCCTTTCCGTCGGCGCGGCGGCGCGCAATGCGCGGGCCGCCTCGGTCAGCGAAGCGCCGGTCGTCATGAGGTCGTCCACCAGCACCACCCGTCCCGCCGCCAACAACCGTTCCCTACCCGGAACAACGTGCAGTGCACCCGTCAGGTTCATCAGCCTCCGTCGCGCGTCGAGCCCCGACTGGTCCGCCACCTCCCGCCGCTGCCGCAGCACGGGCAGCACCCGCGCCGGCACCCCGTCCCGCCGCAGCGCACGCGTCGCCGCCAGGGCGATCCGGCGCACCGGATCATGCCCCCGCGCCGCCGTGGCCCGCCGCGCCGACGGCACCGGGACGAGCAGCAGTGGCCCACCGTCCGGGTACGCACCCGCTCCCGCGCACACCGCGCGCGCCAGCGCCTCGCCCAGCGCTCCCGCAAGCGGCAGAGCGCCGCGCTCCTTGTGCGCGAGCAGCACCGCACGCACCGCGTCCGCGTAGGGCGCCGCCGCGTGCACGGCGGGCAGCCCCGGCGGCGCGGGCATCGGACGCACCCGGCGCGGAGCGGCTCCGTACAGCGCTCCGCGACAGGGCTCGCACAGCGCCGTACGGGCGCGACCGCAGCCACCGCAGTCCGCCGGCAGCACCAGGTCGGTGAAGTCCTGCCACCACCCCCGCATGTCCCCACTGTGCCAAGGAGCAAGACGTCCGACCAGCCCTGTGGATAACTGCACGGAACGTGACGGGACTGTGGACAACTCCCCTCGGGAAACGGGAGGTTGACACCCGCCTACCCGGCCCGCGGATGCTCATCCCGGGCGATTCCGTGGACGCTCATCCCGAGCGATCCCTGGACCCTCACCCCGGATAGACCGGAGCTCACCTCGGACAGACCGGAGCTCACCTCGGACAGACCGGAGCTCACCTCGGACAGACCGGAGCTCACCTCGGACAGACCGGAGCTCACCTCGGATAGACCGGAGCTCACCTCGGATAGACCGGAGCTCACCCCGGATAGACCGGAGCAGTCCCCTCCTTGACTACCACCTTCCAGTCCTCGCCCTCGGCACGCCGCACGATGCCGTCCTCGGAGTGCGCGACGAGCGCCAACTGCTCGTTCTCGGAGGCAGCGACCGCGGTGACGCCGTCCAGACCCGGCAGCGCGGGCTCGTCCGGCAGCGAACCGTCGCTCTGCACGAACCGCATCTGCTGCACCCCGCCGGCCTCCTTGCCCACCACGAGCAGCCGGCTGCCGCCGGCCCAGGACATGGCGGTGACCTCCATCTTGGGTGCGGCGGGCCGCAGTTCGGTGACGGAGAGCTCCGGCTTGCCCCCGGACGTCGTGCGCAGAACACGGCCGATTCGCAGCCCGGTCTTGCCGTCCTGCTCGACGAGCAGCGCGATCCGCACCCCGTCGGCCGCCACCCGTACCGCCTTGATCCGGCCTTCGCCGTCGGCTCCCAGCTGCCGGTCGAACGCGACCTCGACCGGCTCGCCCCGCCCCTTGTCCAGCCACAGCAGCCGCGGGTTCTCGGGGTCCTGGTCGGCCACCCACAGATCGCCGCGCCCGTCCCAACTGGGCGGTGCGAGACGCTCGTCCTCCTTGGGCGCCTTGCTGGTCACCTTCGCCTTGTCCAGGGAAGCGCCTTCGAGCATGGCGCCCACGAACAGCGAACTCCCGTCCCCGGACACCCCCGCGGCCCACTTCTCGTCACGCGATACGGCGGCCGAACGCAGCTCCTGCTCCCCCGAGCCGATCTCACCGTCCACCGGTTCGCTCACGGAGCTGCTCTTCGGCATCCGTACCAACTGGTGCTTCTTGTCGATGAAGTACTGGTAGCCGGGCTGCCCCGCCGGGTTGGGCGCGAGGGCCTTGGCCCCGCCCTCGTCGAGCACGCACAGCGAGGACTCCCCGTCCGAACGCAGCAGTTCCACCTGCTCGATCCCCGACGGCTTGGTCAGATCGTTCAGCGTGAAGTAGATCTGGGCGGCCATCTTCTTGCAGAGGTCCCGCTTGACTCCGTCGGCCTTGCTGTTGAGCGGCACCCGCAGCCGCTTCTGGTCGTCCGGGATGAGCTCCTTGGTGCCCTTGCGCAGGGTCGTATCGCTCGGGAATCGCGAGGTGACCACGGGATCGAGCCAGCTGGTGGGCCCCTTGAGGAGTGCCTTGACCACATCGGTCAGCGGCGGCTCCGGATCGCCGCGCACGTAGACCGGGTCGGCCACGAGCGGCGCGGGCTGCGGCTGCTCGTCGTCGCCGCGCGCCATGTTCGACGCGTAGTAGTACTTGTTGACCGACTCGTAGAGGCGCTGGAAATCGGTCTCGCCGAGCACCACACCGACCGGCGGCTTGGAGATCCGCCACTGGCCCCCGGTCTTCCCGCCGGTCTTCCCGCCCTCCTTCACGAGCTGGATGGACTCGCTGTACCGCTTGGCCTCCGGCTGGTACGCGTGGTCGGCGTCGATCGTCGCCACCGCGTTGCCGTCCAGCTCGTAGCCGTAGCTCTCGGCGGTCTCCAGTTCCTGCACGGGGCTCAGCGACGACGCCTTCGGCCCGTCCTCGAGGACCGTCGTCAAACTCTCGGGATTCCAGCTCTTCGCCGCTTCGGCGGTGAGGTACTTGCGCGCGATCGAGTAATCGGGGTCATCGCCCGTCAGCGTCTCGAGGAAACCGTCGAGGATCTCCCCGGGCTTGGCGTTGTCCTTGGGCGGCGCCGCGAAGACCCGGACCCGCGGCTCGTTCGGCGACGCGTCGACCGGCTCGGGCTCGCCGCTGCTGGGCATCGACGCACAGCCGACGAGCAGCACACCGCCACAGCCGAGCAGCGCGACCTTGCGGCCCAACAGCCGCCCGCGCCCCACACGTTCAGCGCCCACGCCTGCCCTCCCCTTCGGTCACACCTTCGTCCGCCACGTCCGCTTCCCGGGACACCTGCGGCCCTTCCCGTACGGGAAGTCCGCCGGGCTCGTCGTCCCGGCTGCGCGTCGGACGCGGCACGACACGCGCACCATTGCCGGGCAGCGCCGTGGGATCGACGGAGTGTCCCCTGGGAGGTACGGACGCGGCGGTGGGTATCGGCCCCGATACGCGCTCCTGGGCGGCCTGGGCCGGAACCGTGGCGCGCTTGCTCTGGCCGCCCGAGGGCAGCCCCGCCTCGCTGAGGCCGCGATTGCGGCGAGAGTCCTCCGGCTCCAGCGGTATGGGCGATCCGCGCAGCGGCTCGTCCGCGGTGCGCGGCAGCGTCAGCCGGAACTGCGAACCGCCGCCCGGCTCGCCCCACGCCTGCAGCCAGCCGCCGTGCAGCCGTGCGTCCTCCAGGGCGATCGACAGACCGAGTCCGGTGCCGCCCGTGGTGCGGGCACGGGCCGGATCGGCGCGCCAGAAGCGGTTGAACACCCGGGTCGCCTCACCCGGCTTGAGCCCCACGCCGTAGTCGCGCACGGCCACCGCCACGGCGCCGCCGGCCGAGGCCAGACGCACCACGACGTCCTTGCCGTCGCCGTGCTCCACCGCGTTGACCACGAGGTTGCGCAGGACGCGCTCGACACGGCGGGCATCCGCCTCCGCTATCACCGGCTGGCTGTCGCCGACGATCCGGACCCGGCTGCCCTTGCGCTCGGCCAGCGGTTCGGCGCCGCCGACGACTCTCCGTACGACCTCACGCAGATCTATCGGCTCGGCCTCGAGCGCGGCCGCGCCGGCGTCGAAGCGGCTGATCTCCAGCAGATCGGCGAGCAGCGATTCGAACCGGTCGAGCTGATCGGTGAGCAGCTCGGCGGAGCGCGAGGTCACCGGGTCGAAGTCGACGCGCGCCTCATGGATGACATCGGCGGCCATACGGACGGTCGTCAGCGGAGTACGCAGCTCGTGCGAGACGTCGGAGACGAAGCGGCGCTGCATCCGCGAGAGGTCCTCGAGCTGCTGGATCTTCAACTGGAGGTTCTGCGCCATCTTGTTGAAGGCCTCGCCGAGGCGCGCGATGTCGTCCTCTCCGGTGACCTTCATCCGCTCCTGCAGACGCCCGGCCGAGAGGCGCTCGGCGATCCCGGCGGCCATCCGCACCGGCGTCACGACCTGGCGCACCACCAGCCAGGCGATGGCGCCGAGCAGCACCACGACGAACAGGCCGGCGGTCGCGAGAGTGCCCTTGACCAGGGTCAGGGACTCCTCTTCCTGAGCGAGCGGGAAGACGTAGTAGAGCTGGTACGGATTTCCCTCGACGTCGTCGAGGCGCTTGCCGATGACGAGCCCGGGCTCGGGGGCGTGCCCGGCCTTCGGGGTGTAGACCACGGTGGAGAAGCTCTGGAAAGCGCTTGAATGCTTGTCGATCTGCTGCCGCAAGGCATCAGGGACCGTCTCGGTGGATACGTCGCCGGAGGAACGCGGCAACCGGTTGCTTCCCGAGCCGCCGCCCGCACTCGACGCGATGGCCAGGACGTGGAAGGCGTTCTGCCCACCGCTGGCCAGTTGGTACACGGTGTCGGTCAGCCATGCGTTGGCCTCCCCGCCCGAGCCGCCGCGCGTCGCACCCTCCGAGCCGTCGTCCCTGGACGCACCGGCCAGGCCCTCCGCCACCTTGAAGCCGCCGGTGGCCTGGATCTGCGCGGCATTCTTCTTGGCCTCGAGCAGCCCGTTGCTCACCTGGCTGATGACCACGAAGCCGAGCACGAGCACCACGACGATGGACATGAGCAACGTGCTGGCGACCACCCTCAGCTGGATGTTGCGCCGCCACAGCCGCATCACGGGCAGCAGCGGACGCCGCACCCAGCGCGTGAAAAGCCGCAGGAAGAGGCTGCTCTGCACCCCGTCCTGAAGCAGCAGTCCGCCCCTGCGGAACCGCCCGATCAGGGACGTGCGCCCGCCGGGGCCCACCGGCCGCTCCGGACGCCGGCCCTGCTGCCCGGACGCCGAAGCGGCACTGTCCCCGGGCACGTCAGCTCGGTCCGGCCTTGTAGCCGACGCCGCGCACGGTCACCACGATCTCGGGGCGCTCGGGGTCCTTCTCGACCTTCGAACGCAACCGCTGCACATGCACATTGACCAGACGCGTGTCCGCCGCATGCCGGTAGCCCCACACCTGCTCGAGCAGCACCTCACGGGTGAACACCTGCCACGGCTTACGGGCAAGCGCGACCAGGAGGTCGAACTCGAGCGGCGTCAGCGCGATCGACGCGCCGTCCCGCTTCACCGAGTGGCCGGCCACGTCGATGACGAGGTCACCGATGGTCAGCTGCTCCGGTGCGGGCTCCTCCGACCTCCGCAGCCGCGCCCGGATACGGGCCACGAGCTCCTTCGGCTTGAACGGCTTCACGATGTAGTCGTCCGCGCCCGATTCGAGCCCGACCACCACATCCACGGTGTCGCTCTTGGCGGTGAGCATCACGATCGGCACGCCGGACTCGGCCCGGATGAGACGGCAGACCTCGATGCCGTCCCTGCCGGGCAGCATCAGGTCGAGCAGCACCAAATCGGGCTTGGCCTCCCTGAAGGCAGCCAGCGCCTTGTCTCCGTCAGCTACGAACGACGGCTCAAAACCTTCTCCACGCAGCACAATGCCGAGCATCTCGGCCAGCGCGGTGTCGTCGTCGACGACAAGGACTCGTCCCTTCATAGACGACATCATCCCATTCTTGTAACGGCGGAGTAGGCCCTGGTGAGGTAGGTCACGGGCTCGTGACGCTAGTCGCCTGGAGCAGTCACTGTCTGCCCCTGTGCACGGACGCCGACACACGAGCCCTCGCGCGGGCCCAATCGGCGCTCTGAACCATGGAGTTCGGCCGAAACCTCACTCCTTGTGAACCCCTTCCTGCTCCCGAAGACCTCGCGCGCACAGCTCCGCCAGCGCATCGGCAGTGACCGGGGACACCACCCCATGCTCGGTGACGATCGCGGTCACGAGCTCCGCCGGTGTCACATCGAAGGCCGGGTTGTACGCCTGCGTGCCCAGCGGCGCCACCGGGATCCCGCCCCCTGGCTCCACTCCGGCCGTCGGCAGCTGCGGCGCGGCGAACTCCGTCACCTCCTGCCCTGCCCGCTGCTCGACCTCGATCGAAGCCCCGTCCGGGGTGTCCGCGTCGACGGTGCTCAGCGGCGCGACCACGATGAACGGCACATGGTGATAGCGGGCCAGCACGGCGAGCGGATAGCTCCCCACCTTGTTCGCCACAGCCCCGTCCGCCGCGATCCGGTCCGCACCGATCAGCACCGCGTCCACCTCCCCCGCCGCGAACAGCGAGCCCGCCGCGTTGTCGGTCAGCAAGGTGTACGGCATGTCATTGCGCGCCGCTTCGTACGCGGTGAGCCGAGCGCCCTGCAGCAGCGGCCGGGTCTCGTCCACCCAGAGCCGCCGCAGCCTGCCGCCCCGGTGGGCCTCGAGCGCCACAGCGAACGCCGTGCCCTCACCACCGGAGACCAGCGCCCCCGTATTGCAGTGCGTGAGGATCCGGTGCGTGCCGCCCGACAACAACTCGTCGAGCAGCTCGAGACCGTGCCCCGCCATCCGCCGCGAGGCCTCGGCGTCCTCACGGTGCAGGGCCCGCGCCTCGGCGAGCGCCGCCGCGGCCGCCTCGGCCTGGTCCGCGCCGTCCTGGAGCGCCGCCCGATGCGCATCGCGGGCACGCGCCACGCCCCGGGCGAGGTTGACCGCGGTGGGCCGCGCGGTGGCCAGGGCGTGCGCGGCCTCCTCGACGTCGAAGCCGCGCACCGCGGCCAGCGCCACTCCGTAGGCGCCCGCGATCCCGAGCACCGGGGCACCGCGCACCGCAAGCGACTGGATCGCCTGCACGAGAGCAGGGGCGTCGGTGCACACCCACTCGACTTCCTCGGCCGGGAGCCGGGTCTGATCGAGGAGCACGAGCACGGGGCCTTCAGGTGGCTCCTCCCACCGGATCGCAGGGATGAACTCGGGCCGGCCGTCCTTGAGGGATGGTGCGTACTGATCAGCCATCCGCCCAGTCTGCCCCGTACCCGATGGACAATTGAAGGTGCACAGCCATTGCAGTGCCCTGCCTGCCCGGCCCACGAACGGGTATGCCGTGGCACGATGGCTGCCAACCTGCCGCCGCACACGCGGACGGGCACCGTGAAGGAGCGACGATGAACGACACTCCGGGCTGGGCTTCGCCCGGATCTGCCCCCTCCGACGGGCAGCCCGACGGGCAGCCCTCTGGAGAAGGTCACACCGTGCCCCGCCCCGCCGAGCCCGCAGACCCGCAGGACGCCGCCCAGGACAAGTGGTCCAAGCAGCAGCCGCCCGCCGGCCAGTGGTCCGCTCCCGGCGCGCCGGGTCAGCGGCCCACGCCCGGACCTCAGCAGTGGGGCGGCC
>NZ_JBEPEW010000047.1:0-51790 GCF_040300965.1 Streptomyces mesophilus
GTCCACCCTGCCCGCGCCCGCGTCCCGCGGCTCGATCGTCAAGCCGCTCGCGCACGCCGCGACCGCCCTCGCGCTGCCCGTACCGCGGGTCGACCCGGGCGACCCCAACGCGGGCTTCCTCGCTGGTCTGATGGCGGCGGCTCCGGCCGAGCTGATCACGGCCCTGCACGCGGCACCGGCCACCTCCCTGGAGCTGCGCCTGCGCGAGCTGCGCGCGCTCCTGGAGATGAACGAACAGGCGCCCGCCACCCAGCTCCTGGAGAACCTGGAGCGGGCACACGCCGACGACTGGCGCGTGGTCTGGTACCGCGGTGTGGTGTCGCTCACCACCGGCGACTTCGAGACGGCGGCGCTGTCCTTCGACGCGATCTACGACGCGTTCCCGGGCGAACCCGCCCCCAAGCTGGCGCTCGGCGTCTGCGCGGAGGTCCTCGACCAGCTCGACAACGCCGCCGAGTACTACCGCCTCGTATGGACCACGGACCCCAGCTACGTGAGCGCGGCCTTCGGGCTCGCCCGGGTTCAGCTGGCCGCCGGGGACCGGCGCGGTGCGGTGCGTACCCTGGAGTCCGTACCGGAGGCATCCATTCACTACACGGCGGCGCGGGTCGCGGCCGTACGGGCCCGGCTCCGGGACCAGGCGGTGCACGAACCGCTGCTCGACGATCTGACCGCGGCCGCGGGACAGGTCGAGGCGCTGCAGCAGTTCGGGCTCGACGCCGTACGCCGCGAGCAGTTGTCGGCCGAGGTCCTGGGTACCGCGCTCGACTGGGTACTCTCCGGTAGCCGCGGTGCCGCGCCACCGCAGGGGACCGTGCAGTCGTCGGGCTCCCTGCTGCTCGGCAGCACCCTTGACGAGCGGGGCCTCAGGTTCGGCCTCGAACGCTCGTACCGGATGCTGGCCCGGCTGGCACAGCGCGGTGACGAGAGGATCGAACTGGTGGAGCGGGCCAACCGTTTCCGCCCCCGGACGTGGGTGTGAATTGATGTCGCAGATGCGCCAGCTGACCGAGGGGGCAGAGATGTCGTCGTGCCCGAGCTGCGAGGAGCCGCTGGAGACCGGCGACCTCTACTGCGGCGCGTGCGGGTTCGATCTGTCGGCCGCCCCTGAGCCGGCCGCCGCCGAGGACCACCCGACGATCGCCATCAACGGGGCGTCCGCACAAGGCGGTTCCGCCGCCGAGGAGCCGGCAGGGTCGGTCGAATGGCCCGAGGCCCCGGACATCAGCACGGACACGTCCCACCCGGGCGAGCTGCGCGGCACCGACTCCTCGGGCGGCGAGCTGACCGGCGAGGTGCGGTTCGACCACCCGGCGGGCCCCGACGAGTACGCGCTGCAGGCACCCGACCCGCGTACGGTCGCGCCCCCGGCGGCCACTCCCCCGGCCGGCACCAAGCTCTGCGTCGCCTGCCGTACGGGCACGGTCGACCAGGACGGCTACTGCGAGCACTGCGGCCATGCACAGCCGCGTGAACGCGACCACATGGAGCGGGAGTTGGACGCCGTGGCGGCGGTCAGCGACCGCGGTCTGCGCCACCACCGCAACGAGGACGCGTTCGCGGTCTCCGCGACCGCGCTGCCCGACGGTTCGCCCGCGGTCGTCGCGATCGTCTGCGACGGGGTGTCCTCGGCGACCCGCCCCGACGAGGCCTCGGCCGCGGCCTCACAGGCCGCCAACGAGTCGCTGCTCGCCTCGCTGCCGCGCGGCACGCACCCGCAGCAGGCCATGCACGACGCGATCATCGCGGCGTACGACGCGGTCAACTCCCTTGCGCAGGACCCCACGCACGCCCGCGAGCACGACCCGCACCGCCATCAGAACGCCCCGGCCTGCACCATCGTGGGCTCGGTGATCGCCGGCGGACTCCTGGTCGTGGGCTGGGTCGGTGACTCGCGCGTGTACTGGGTGCCCGAGGACCGCACCTCCCCCGCGGCCCGGCTCACCGAGGACGACTCCTGGGCCGCGCAGATGGTGGCCGCGGGTCTGATGAACGAGGCGGAGGCGTACGCGGACGAGCGCGCCCACGCCATCACGGGCTGGCTCGGCGCCGATGCGTACGAACTGGAGCCGCACACCGCTTCCTTCAAGCCGGACCGTGCGGGTGTAGTGGTGGTGTGCACCGACGGACTGTGGAATTACGCGGAGGGCGCGGCCGAGATGGCCGCCGTCGTGCCGGCCGATGCGGCCGAGCGTCCGCTGCACTGCGCGCAGGTCCTGGTCGGTCACGCTCTGGACGGCGGGGGCCACGACAACGTAACAGTGGCGGTACTGCCGTTCTCCCTTGCACCGCAAGGGGCAGGATCGGCCTGAGACGGGACGCCGCGCCGGGGGTGCGGTACCCACACAACTCGGTTACGTCAGCACAAAGTGCCGCCCAGCCCTGCTCGCGACGGGCAGGGACCGCACGGCGCTGCTGAGGGGGGAGCACAACAGCATGGCGAATTTCTCGAAGTCGAACGTTCCGCAGTTCTCGGTGGACGTCTATCAGAACGAGTACCTGCCCGAGGGCGGTCGTGAAGTCAACGCGATCGTCACCGTGACCTCGACCGGCGGCGGCACCGTCGGCGGCACGGCGGTGCGCGCGTACGCGGCGGGCAGCACGCCGGACGCGGCGGTGGCGATCATGGTGGACTGCTCCGGTTCGATGGACTATCCGCCGACCAAGATGCGCAATGCCCGCGACGCCACGGCCGCGGCGGTCGACACCCTGCGCGACGGCGTGCACTTCGCGATCATCGGCGGTACGCATGTGGCCAAGGAGGTCTATCCGGGCGGCGGTCAGCTCGCCGTGGCCGATGCGACCACCCGCGACCAGGCCAAGCAGGCGCTGCGCAAGCTGAGCGCCGGCGGCGGTACGGCGATCGGCACCTGGCTGAAGCTGGCGGACCGGCTGCTCGCTTCGGCGGACGTCTCCATACGGCACGGGATCCTGCTCACCGACGGGCGCAATGAGCACGAGTCGCCCGAGGACCTGAAGGCGGCGCTCGACGCCTGTGCGGGCCGCTACACCTGTGACGCCCGTGGCGTGGGGACGGACTGGGAGGTCAAGGAGGTCACCGGGATCGCCTCGGCGCTGCTCGGGACCGCCGACATCGTCGCCGACCCGGCCGGGCTCGCCGCCGACTTCACGCAGATGATGGAGGCGGCCATGGGCAAGGAAGTCGCCGATGTGGCGCTGCGGCTGTGGACGCCGGTGGGCACGGAGATCAAGTTCGTGAAGCAAGTCGCGCCGACCGTCGAGGAGTTGACCAGCCGGCGCACCGAGGCGGGTCCGCGGGCCGGTGACTACCCGACCGGCTCCTGGGGTGACGAGTCCCGGGACTATCACGTCTGCGTTCAGGTTCCGAACGCCGATCTGGGTCAGGAGATGCTGGCGGCCCGGGTCTCCCTGGTGGTGCCGCAGGGCGACGGAAGCGTCCAGACGCTGTCGCAGGGCCTCGTACGCGCCGTATGGACCGACGACATGGCGGCCTCCACCTCGATCAACCCGCAGGTGGCCCACTACACCGGGCAGGCCGAGCTGGCCCAGGTCATCCAGCAGGGTCTCGAGGCACGCAAGGCCGGCGACATGGACGGGGCGACAGCCAAGCTGGGCAGGGCAGTTCAGCTCGCGGCGGCCTCCGGGAACGAGGACACTGCGAAACTGCTTGCGAAGGTGGTCGACGTCGAGGACGCCGCGACAGGTACTGTGCGATTGAAGGCGAAGGTCGAGGACGCCGACGAGATGACTCTCGAAACCCGGTCGACCAAGACGGTTCGCGTCAAGAAGTGAACACAGCGCGACGGCATGGCAACGGGCCGTGACGGTAAGGCTCTTGGGCACGCCCCGCGGTACGCCCTGAGTGACGCGCCGAGTACCGAACGTACCGAAAGGTACTGACTGAGCGGCCCCAGCGCCGTAGAAGGAGAGGGGGAAGCGCCGACATGCCGACCTGCCCGAACGGACACCAGTCGGGTTCCGACGACTGGTGCGAGGTCTGCGGCCACCGCATGACCGGTGCGAGCGCGCCCCCCGGCGCCGTCCCTCCGCCCCCGCCGCCCCCGGGCGCCGGTTACGGCTACCCGCAGCAGGGCCAGCAGGGTGGCTACGGCTACCCGCAGGAGGGTGGTTACGGTGCGCCGCAGCCGGCCTCCCCGCCGCAGCTGTGCCCCCAGTGCCAGACCCCGCGTGAGGCGAACGAGCCGTACTGCGAGGAATGCCGCTGGAACTTCCTCACCAACACGGCGACCTCGTACACGCCCGCGGCTCCGCGCCAGCCCGTGCCCGGCATCAATCTGCCGCCGGGGTTCCAGGCGCAGCAGCCGCAGCACGGCGGCGAGTACACCAGCTCGCGCCCCTCGCAGATGAACCGTCCGGCCGAGCCCCTGCACCCGGATCCGTCCGGGCCCATGGGCGGTCCGGGCCAGGGCGGCCCGTTCGGCGGCCCCGGCCCGAACGGACCGCACGGACCGGGGGCCGCCCCCAACGGACCGATGGGCGGACCGCCGCCTCCGCCTCCCGCGCAGGGCTATCAGCAGCCCGGCCCTCCGCCGCCCGGCCCGGGTGCGCCCATGGGCACCCAGGGCGACGACGACTGGATGCTGCCGCCGCCGTCCCAGCAGACCGCGCCGCCGGTCCAGCACCCGCTGGCCGGCGGAGGCTACCCGGCGCCGCAGCAGCAGGCTCCGGCGGGCTGGATGGCGGTGATCGGTCCGGACCGCGAGTACTTCATGGCGATGATGCACCGCAGCGGTCCCGAGGCGGCGAGCCTCAACCTGCCCGCGTACTCCCCGGAGCAGGAGCGCAGACTCACCGGCAACCAGATCACCATCGGCCGCCGCCGCCACTCCACGGGCGAGATCCCGGACATCGACCTCTCGGTCCCGCCGGAGGATCCGGGCGTCTCGCACCAGCACGCGGTCCTGGTCCAGCAGCCGGACGGCGGCTGGGCGGTGGTCGACCAGAACTCGACCAACGGCACGACGGTCAACGGCGGCGAGGAACCGATTCAGCCCTTCGTCCCGGTCCCGCTCCAGGACGGCGACCGTGTCCACGTGGGTGCCTGGACGACGATCACGCTGCGGCGGGGCTGAGGGTTCGGCTTGGCGCCCGGCTTCCCGTTTCGGGGGGCCGGGCGTTTCGTCGTACGCGCTGGTGGGCGTCTGCGGCGGGCCTACTCCCCCACCCCCGTCCCTTCCCGGCTGTGACTTTGTGCGGATCGCCTCAAGCGCCGGCGGGGCCGAGTGGCCACACGTACGGTCCACTCGGATCATCCAGCCAGGCCCACACCGCACCCGACTCCACCGTCACCCCGAACCGCTCCCGCGTCGGCCTGGCCTCGCGCCGCCACAGGGCGAAGGCCTCCTCGGGATCCAGGGAGCCCGAGGTGAGGGTGAGGAGGAAACGGAAGAGTTCGTCCTGGGCGATGCGGCGCGGCAGCGAGGACGCGTAACGGGGACGCTCGGCGTCCCTCGTATCGCCGCGCAGGGGGACGAAGTACGCGGGCGTCTGCAGGAAGCGGCCCTCCGCGTGCGAGCTGTCGCGCACCTCGAGGGCGATGAGCCCCGTCGCCAGCGGCGCCAGGATCCGAGCTCCGGGCCGGCACTGATCGAGCCAGGGCTGCGGGATCGTCGACATCGTGCAGGTCGCGATGATCCGGTCGTACGGGGCACGGGCCGCGCAACCCCGCGCACCGTCGCCCGTGACGACCGCCGGACGGTAGCCGGCCCGGGCCAGATGCCGGCGGGCCGCCTCCGTGATCTCCGGTTCGAGGTCGACCGTGGTGACCAGGTCGTCGCCGAGGCGGTGAGCGAGAAGCGCCGCGTTGTAGCCGGTGCCCGCGCCGATCTCCAGGACCGACTGCCCGTCGTGGACGTCGAGTTCGGCCAGCATCCTCGCCATCAGCGAGGGCTGGCTGCTGGAGGAGACCAGATCGCCGTCGCGCACCCTGGTGGCCAGCGGGGCGTCCGCGTAGACCCCCTGGAGCCAGCGGGCCCTGCGCGCCGCGCTGGGATCCTCGCCCCACAGCCGCTCGTAGCCGCCGGCGACCGAGGCGTAGTAGTACGGCACGAACAGATGCCGCGGGACCTCGGCGAACGCCGCCCGCCACCGGGGCTCCCCGTCGAACGCGCCGCTCTCCTCGATCTCCCGCACCAGACCCGCGCGCGCCACGGCGGCAGCCGCGGCGGCGGGATCGTCGTCACCACGCGCGTCGGGCGGAAGCGGTCCGGACGGAGGCGGTCCGGACGGAGGCGGTCCGGACGGAGGCGGTCCGGACGGAGGCGGTCCGGACGGAGGCGGATCGGACGGAGGCGGCTCGGGCCGACCGGGCTCCGGCCGTTCGGGCCCGGGCCGACCGGACTGACCGGGCTCCGGCTGTTCGGGCTCGGGCTGTTCGGGCTCAAAGGGCGCACCCATATACCCACTGTGCTGCGATTTGCTCCCGGATGCGAGGCCCCGCGCCTGCCGGAGCTGCTGGACAGGAGTCCTAGTCCCCCGGTCCTCGGCCGGTCGGTCTGAGACCATGGAGGAGTGAACGAGATCCCGCGCGGCACGCTTCAGGAGCAGACCTTCTACGAGCAGGTCGGCGGCGAGGAGACCTTCCGGCGCCTGGTGCACCACTTCTACCAGGGGGTTGCCGAGGACCCGCTGCTCAAGCCGATGTACCCGGAGGAGGACCTCGGTCCGGCCGAGGAGCGGCTCGCGCTGTTCCTGATGCAGTACTGGGGCGGGCCCCGTACGTACAGCGACAACCGCGGCCATCCCCGGCTGCGCATGCGGCACGCACCGTTCCAGGTGGACCGGGCCGCGCATGACGCCTGGCTGAAGCACATGCGCGCGGCAGTCGACGAGCTCGGGCTCTCCGAGGAGCACGACCGCACGCTCTGGAACTACCTGACGTACGCGGCCGCCTCGATGGTCAACACCGCGGGCTGAGCGGAAAAGCTCAGCGCACCGAACAGGGAAGCCCCCCTCCGAAGCCCCTTTCGGAGCCCCTTCCGAAGCTCCCTTTCCGGAATGCGGTGCTCCCTCCCCGTATTGCGGTCACGATCTGGTCAAATTCGGCCAGAGAGCGGTTTCCCTTCCCGTATCCGACCTGAAAGAGTCACGGTTCAGGGCTACGGAGCGGGGGCTCCGCCCAGGGGACGGGGACCGGTGATCGGGTGACGGGGTTCATCTTTCTGCGTGTGCGCGCCCACCGGCTGCTGCTCGTGGCCGCGCTGCTCGCGGTCCTCCTGACCACGTCCGTGCTCGCCACCCTCACCGGTTTCTCGGGGGCGATCGGCGATGCGGCCCTGCGCCACTCCCTGTTGACCCGTTCCGCGGCGCCGGCGTCCTTGGTCGTACGGACGGATGTCACGCCCGGGGAGAGAGCCGAGGTCGAGCGGAAGGTCGAGGCCGGGGCGCGGCGCGTTTTCGACGGACTGCCGGTCTCCCTGCGCGCGTACGAGAAGTCCAGCCCGTATGCGCTGCCGCGCTCCTTCCAGGCGCCGCAGGACCGCTCGGGCGATCCCTATCTCACCCATCTCGCGGACCTGGACCGTTCCAGGATCCGGCTCGTCGAGGGCGCCTGGCCGAAGGCCGCGGACAAGGGCGCCATCCAGGTGGCGCTCCCCCAAGCCGCCGCCAAGGAGCTGAAGTTGGCCCCGGGCGGTCCGCCCGTGAAGCTCGCCGACCGGCTCGACGGCCCGCCCGTGACCGTCCAGGTGACCGGCGTCTATCAGCCCGAGGACGCCACGGATCCGTACTGGCAGGTCGACGAGTTGAACGGGCGCGGTGCCCGCAAGCTCGACTTCACCACCTACGGTCCGCTGCTGACCGACCCGGCCACGTTCGCCGAGGGCCGTGTGCAGCCCGGGGACAGCGCCTGGCTCGCGACCGCCGACTTCCGTGACGTACGGGTGGACCGCATCGCGGACTTGAAGGAGGCTGCCGAGAAGGGCAGCGCGCAGTTCGCGAAGATCTCCGGGATCACCGCAGGACTCACCGCCGACACCCAACTGCCCACTGTGCTCGAACGGGCCGAACGCTCCCTGCTCGTGGCCCGCTCGACCCTGCTCATCGTCGCGCTCCAGCTGATCCTGCTCGCCGGATACGCGCTGCTGCTCGTCGCACGACTGCTGTCATCCGAACGCGCCGGAGAAACGGATCTCCTCGTGGCGCGCGGCGGTTCCCGCGGCCGCGTCGCCTGGTTCTCGGCCGCCGAGTCGCTGCTGCTCGCGGTGCCCGCCGCGCTGCTCTCGCCGCTGCTCGCGGGCCCGTTGACGAAACTCCTCGCCGGTCAGGGCGCGCTCGAGCGCATCGGTCTCGAGCTGGAGACCGCACCGACCTTCGCCGTGTGGCTGGTCGCTCTGATCGTGGCGCTCGGCTGCGCGACCGCCGTGGTCGCGCCCGCGCTGTCGTTCACCGGGCTGCGCCGCTCGGTCCGGATGAAGTCGCTGCCCGCGCCGGTCCGCGCGGGCGCCGATGTCGGCCTCCTGGTGATCGCCGCCGTGGCGTACTGGCAGCTGGACCGGCAGACCTCCGGCGGCGGTGTGCTCAGCGGGGACACCGAGGGCGAACTCGGCGTGGACCCGCTGCTCGTCGGCGCCCCCGCGCTCGCGCTGCTCGCCGGCACGATCCTGACGCTGCGGCTGCTCCCGCCGGCCGCGAAGCTCGGCGAACGCCGGGCCGCCAAGGGGCGCGGACTGCCCGGCGCACTGGCCGGCTGGCAGCTGAGCCGGCGCCCGTTGCGGGGCGCCGGGCCGGTGCTGCTGCTCGTACTGGCCGTCGCCATGGGCATGTTGGCGATCGGCCAGGGCGCGTCGTGGGACCGGTCCCAGGAGGACCAGGCCGACTTCAGGGCCGGCTCAGAGGTACGGGTACAGGGCGGACGGATACCCGGTGCGGACCAAGGCGCGGTGTACTCCTCGCTTGCCGGAGTGCGCGCGGCCGCGCCCGCGGTGCGCACCACGATGGAGCTGTCGGGCGAGCGCTCGGCACAGGTGCTCGTGATGGACACCCGGCACGCGGCGGACGGCATGCTGCTGCGTGAGGACCTGGGCAGCGGGCGCGAGCTCCGGAACGCGCTCGACACAGGGAAGAAGACCGCCCCGTACGGGTTCGAAATCCCCTCCGAGGCCGATCAGTTGGCGGCCTCCGTACGGATCGACTCCCCGCGTCCGAGCGAGCCGGGACCGACGACGGTGAACGCCCTCCTGGAAAACCGGTACGGCGGCACCGAGACCCTGGAACTCGGCCGGGTGTCGGCGGACGGCCGCACCCGCACCCTCACCGCCGAGTTCGCGAAGTACGGGCCCTACCGCCTGATCGGATTCGAACTCCTGGTACCGGCGTCCCCGGTGAAGGCCGAGGCGCACGAGTTCGCGGTCACGGCGCTCAGCGCAGGCGGGCGCGAGCTCACCGCCCCGGCCGGACAGCGCTGGGCGGGAGCCGCCGAGGACCTCGCCCCCGCCGAGGACTCCACCGATACGGAGGGGCCCCAGACCGCCGTGGACACCGGGTCCACGGCGGGTGCGCCCGTCTCGGCCTCGTACGAGACGACCGTGGGCTGGTTGAGCCCCGGTGATCACCTCGAGCGCCGGGTACGGATCACCGCCGCGCGACCGGAGGCTCCGGTGCCCGCCGCCGTGGTGACCGAGCGCTTCCTCGAAGCGAGCGGCGCGAAGGTCGGCGCTTCGGTCGATCTGCCCGTGTCGAACTCACCTGTGCGCGTACGGATCGCGAAGGTCGTGCCCGAGCTGCCGACGACCGTCACGAACGGCGGCGCGGTCCTCGTCGACCTGCGCGCGGTGAATGCGGTGCTCGCGCAGGAGGACAAACCCCCGCTCGTTCCGAACGAGTGGTGGCTGACCACCGATCCCGGCAACGGCGACCGGATCGCCGGCGAACTGCGGGCGCGGCCCGATGTCGATCCCGAGCTGATCCTCGTACGGGACGAGATCGCCGAGGAGCTGCGGGACGATCCGCTCGGCGCCGGACCGCAGTCGGCCTTGCTCGCGGTCGCCTTGGTGGCCGCGGCGCTCGCAGCCGTGGGCTTCGCGGTGAGCGCCGCCGGTTCGCTCAGGGAACGGGCCGCCGAGTTCTCGGTGCTACGGGCTCTGGGCACGCCGCAACGCCAACTCGCGCGGCTGATCGCGGCCGAGCAGGGCGCACTGATCGGCCTCGCACTCCTTGTCGGTCTGGCGCTCGGCACCGTACTGACCCGGGCCGTGGTGCCGCTGATCGTGCTGACCGGGGACGCGGGCAAGCCCGTGCCGTGGGTGCTCGTGGAGCTGCCCGTGGGCCGGGTGGCGATCCTGCTCGCGGCAGTCGCGGCGGTACCGGTCCTCGTGATCGCGGCGATCGCACTCAGGCGGACCGAGCCAGTGGTCTCGCTGCGTCACGATGGGGGCAACTGACATGGCGGTGAAGGCAGTTGCGCCTTGGGTGCGGACCCGGCTGAAGGCCGCTCCGCTGCCGGCGGTGGCGCTGGCGCTCCTGGTCCTGGTGACCTCGTTCCTGGCGGCGGTGTTTCCGCGTGCCGTCGAGACCTACGAGACCAACGGGCTGCGGACCGCCTTGGCCGATGCGGGCCTCAACCGCAGCGGGATCGAAGTCGGCATGCAGACCGCAGGCGATTACGCGCCCGGGGACGAGTTCAGCTTCGCCCCGGACGCGCTCCGCCCGATGGGGCCGAGCATCCTCGCGCAGGTGAAGGCTCCGCTGGTCCCCGACCGTTCCGAGATCGCCCGGGGCGTGCAGACCAACCGGCCCAAGGCGGCCACCGACACATGGCTGCCGCGACCGGAGGCCAAATCACCGGAGTTCCTGATCTCCGCCCAGGACGAGGTCGGCCGGCACTCACGGCTCGTCGAAGGCCGGCTGCCGCAGGGTGAGGGAGTCACCTCCCAGAGCAGGGAGGCCGAGGGCGTGGTCACCGCGGAGACGGCCAAGGCCTTGAAGATCGAGGTGGGTTCGGTCATCCACTTCACCCGCCTCGAAGGCGGGAAGGTGGGCGTGAAGGTCACGGGGATCGTCGAACCCCGCAATCCCCAGGGGAGTTACTGGGCCTTCGACCCGACGCTCCGCACCCCGTCCCTGGCCTGGTCCCCGCCGGCGCCGGATCCGGTGAGGTACTGGCTGGCGGGCCTGCTGCTCGCGCCGGAGGCTTCGGGGTTCCTCCTGAACCTCGACGCCGGCCCCTACGCCTACTGGCGGATCCCGTCGGACATCGACTCCCTCGACGTCAACGATCTCGAGGCCGTCGAGGCCCGAGTGGCCTCGCTCGAGAACGGACCCGCGCTCGCCAGACTGCGGGACTCCACGTGGCTGAACGCCACCGCGAACACCGATCTGGACCGGCTCCTCGCCGAGTTCAAGAGCTCACGGGACGCGATCACCCCCGTCGTGTCCGTCGCCGTATACGGCATCGGCGCGGTCGCCCTGGTCGTGCTCCTGATGACCGGCGCCCTCACCGCGGCCCGGCGCACCGGCGAGGTCACCCTGCTGCGCGCCCGTGGTGGTTCGGTGCGCGGGATCACCGGCCGGATCTGCGCCGAGACCGCCGTGGTCGCCGTGCCCGCCGCCGCGCTCGGCTGGTGGCTGGCGACCCTGGTCAGGCCCGAGGCGCGGCTCGTCCCCTCGCTCGTCGGCGCGGCCCTTGTCGCTGTGATCGCGCTGACGGCTCTTCCGGTACGCGCGGTCGTCGGCCATCTGCGGCTGCGTGCCCACGGCGGGCGCGACGACCTGGTCGACGCCAGGCCTTCACCGCGCCGCACGATCGCCGAACTGACCGCCCTCGTCCTGGCCGTGGGCGCCGTGGCGGCCCTGCGCCGGCGCGGCAGCGAGGAAGCGGACGGCCTGGTCAGCGCCGCTCCGGTGATGGTGGCCCTGATCGCCGCGCTGCTTCTCGTACGGCTCTATCCGCTGCCCATCCGTATCGCCGGCCGTCCCCTGATGCGCCGGCGCGGAGCGATCGGTTTCCTCTCGCTGGCGCGGGCCGGACGCACCTCGGCCGCGCAGGCGCTGCCGCTGCTCGCGCTGCTCGTGGCGCTGACCACGGCGGCCTTCGGCGGTTCGGTGATCGCCGGGATCGCCGACGCGCGTGACGAAGCGGCGCTGCAGGCGGTCGGCGCGGACGTACGGATCAACGCGCAGCCCAACAAGTCGCTGCCGAAGGAACTCGCCGGACGGCTGCGCGCACTCGACGGCATCCGCGAGGTCAGCCCCGTCTACCTCGACGCCAATCTGCGGATGCCCGACGGCGGCAAGGAGATCACGCTGATCGCGGTGGACCCCGAGTCCTACGCACGGCTGTCCGACCGCACCGGTCAGGGCACTTTCTCCGCGGGCGAGTTGAAGGCCGCCGGCTCCGGCGCCCTGCCCGCGCTCGCCACACCGAAGGCCGCCGAGCGGCTCGGCCGCGGCGAGCACGCCCTGCGCACCCCGGCGGGTGACTTCACGGCCAAGGTGACGGGGGTGCGCGAGACGACGCCCGCGAGTTTCGGGGCGGAGTTCCTGCTGATCGACGCGAGCCGGCTGCCGGACGCCTACGACAGCGCGCTGTTCGCCACGGGCAGCGGATACGACCCGGCGAAGCTGCGCAAGGCGGTGGCCACCGCGGGCGACTCGGTCGCCTTCGAGCAGCGCACCGAGGAACGCGCCGCCATGGCCGACTCCCCGCTGCAGAGCGGCGCCGAGACGGTGTACGGCTTCGCGGTGGCGGCCGGAGCGGGCTATGCCGTACTGGCCGTGCTGCTCTCCCTGCTGCAGTCCGCGCCCGAACGCACCGCGCTGGTCGCGAGGTTGCGCACCATGGGCCTCGGCAAGGGGCAGGCCAGGCGGCTGCTCGTTCTCGAAGCGCTGCCGCAGGCGCTGCTCGCCGCGGTCGGCGGTGCGCTGGTCGCCGTCGCCGCGATGGAGCTGCTCGCGCCGGGGCTCGAACTCGGCCAGATCGCGCTCGCCGCACAGGCCGATGTCTTCGGCGACGTACAACTGCGCATGGACCCCTGGTCGTTGCTGGTGCCCGCGGGCGGGGTGGTGCTGCTCGCCGTCTCGGTCGCCCTCGTACAGGCCTGGTGGACGGCACGGCAGACCTCCCTCACCGAACTCAGGGCTGGAGATTCGCGATGACCACTTCCGAGACGACGGCCGTGACCCTCGCCGAGCTGGAACAGCGGGCCGCGAGCCGCCGCGACCGGCCCGCGTACGGGCATGACGCGCTGATCTCCTGCGACCGCCTGGTCCGTATCTTCACGGCCGACGGGGTCGAGGTGCAGGCGCTCCAGGGCCTCGATCTGCTCGTCACCAAGGGCGAGTTGATGGCTCTGGTCGGCGCGTCCGGCAGCGGCAAGTCGACGCTGATGAACATCCTCGCCGGCCTCGACGAGCCCACGGCGGGCCAGGCGAAGGTGGCGGACTGCGATCTGCTGTCGATGGGCGCCAAGGAGCGGCTGCGCTATCGCCGCGAGATCGTCGGTTTCGTCTGGCAGCAGACCGGCCGCAATCTGCTGCCGTATCTGACCGCGGCGCAGAACGTGGCCCTTCCGATGCAGCTGCGCGGCGTAAGGGGCAGGGCGAAGAAGGCGGCACGGGCCGAGGAGCTGCTCGAGCTGCTCGGCGTGGGCGAGCTGCGCGACCGGCGGCCCGCCCAGCTGTCCGGCGGTCAGCAGCAGCGGGTCGCGATCGCCGTGGCGCTCGCCAACGATCCCGAGGTGCTGCTCGCCGACGAACCCACGGGTGAGCTGGACTCGGCGACCGGGCGGATGATTTTCGAGTCGTTCCGCGCGGCCAACGAGGAGCTCGGCACGACGATCGTGATCGTCACGCACGACCAGACGGTGGCCACGGAGGTCCGCCGCACGGTCGCGATCCGCGACGGCCGCACGTCCACGGAGGTCCTGCGGCGTACGCGGGTGGACGAGACCACGGGCGAGGAGCACCTGATCGCCCGCGAGTACGCCATGCTCGACCGCGCCGGCCGCCTCCAGCTCCCCGCCGAGTACACCCAGACGCTGGGGATGCGGGACCGGGTGGCCCTGGAGCTGGAGACGGATCACATCGGGGTGTGGCCGGACGATTCCGGGGACGCTCACGCGTAGGGCGGGGTGGCCTGAACCCCCGTGCCCCTAAAGGGGCGTGACCCCGAGGCCAGGCAACCCACCCGCCTTGCGCAAGGCCACCGACCCGTACGGCGTACGCAGCCGCAGCCACGAACCGGCCGTCAGCAGATCCGCAGACGCATCGGGCCGCAACAGCCCGAAGACATACGCAGCATGCGCGGCCCGCAACGGAAGCGGAGTGGACCCGAGGGTCCGCCCCCAGATCTCCGCCCCGATCCGGTCGAGTTCACCGCGCGTGCGCTTGTCCTCGGGAAGCTCCTCGACGCGCCCCTTGAACTCACCGACCGCCGCCTGCACCGCAAGCCCCAACGGCCCGCTCTCCGGCAGTCCTTCCTGCTTGTGCCAGCCACCGCGCGGCGGCAGCATTCCGGCCCACGCGGGCCCGGTCACGGCGGTGGGGACGGTCACCGCCGCGGGTTCGACGGCCTCCAGGAGCTCGCCCGCCGAGACCGTACGGTCGAGCTCGGCGGCCTCGGCAAGCGCGACGACCCGTACGACCACGACATCCAGCGCAGGCGCCCGCCCGAAAACGGCGAGCGCCTCCCCCGCGGCCTGCAACCGGACCGCGGCGGCCCGGTCGTACTTGAGGAGCCGCTGAAGGAAGGCGGCGAGCGACGCCGCCTCCCCCTCAGCGGCCAGCGGCAGCACGGTCATGCCGCGACGGCCTCTGCTTCCTTGCCGTCCTTCTTGTTCTCACCGGTGTCATCGGCGTACTCCTCGAGGAACTCCCGCTCCTCGGCGGTGATCCGCCGCGGCCGCTGGGCCTCGAAGTCGAACGGCACGATGACGGTCGAGGCCCGTACGTACACGGCGTCCTCGTCCTTCACCTCGTACTCGATCGTGAACGAAGCCGCTCGTATCTTCGTGACCCACAGCTCGATGCTCACCGGACGGTGCCGGTGCACCAACTGCCGCTTGTAGTCGATCTCATGGCGTGCCACGACCGACCCCTGCTGGAAGTCCTTGTCCGGGCGGAACAGGAAGTCGATACGCGCTTCTTCGAGATACCGAAGAAAGACCACATTGTTGATGTGGCCGTACGCATCCATGTCCGCCCAGCGCAAGGGGCAGGCGTATACGTGGCGAGCCATCAGCCGCGGGTCAGCTTCTTGTAGGTGGCGCGGTGCGGACGGGCCGCGTCCGGGCCGAGCCGCTCGATCTTGTTCTTCTCGTACGACTCGAAGTTGCCCTCGAACCAGAACCACTTGGAGTCACCCTCGTACGCGAGGATGTGCGTGGCCACCCGGTCCAGGAACCACCGGTCGTGGGAGACGACCACGGCCGCACCGGGGAACTCGAGAAGAGCGTTCTCGAGACTGCTCAGGGTCTCGACGTCCAGGTCGTTCGTCGGCTCGTCGAGGAGCAGCAGGTTGCCGCCCTGCTTGAGGGTCAGCGCGAGGTTGAGGCGGTTGCGCTCACCACCGGAGAGCACACCGGCCGGCTTCTGCTGGTCCGGCCCCTTGAAGCCGAAGGCGCTGACGTACGCGCGGCTCGGCATCTCGACCTGGCCGACGTTGATGTAGTCGAGCTCGTCGGAGACGACGGCCCACAGCGTCTTCTTCGGGTCGATGTTGCCGCGGGTCTGGTCGACGTAGGAGATCTTGACCGTGTCGCCAACCTTGATCTCGCCGGAGTCCGGCGTCTCCAGGCCCTGGATCATCTTGAACAGCGTGGTCTTGCCCGCACCGTTCGGACCGATGACGCCCACGATGCCGTTGCGCGGCAGCGTGAAGCTGAGGTCGTCGATGAGGACCTTGTCGCCGAACGCCTTGCTGAGGTTGTTGACCTCGACGACGATCGAGCCCAGACGCGGGCCCGGCGGGATCTGGATCTCCTCGAAGTCCAGCTTCCGCATCTTGTCGGCCTCGGCGGCCATCTCCTCGTAACGAGCAAGACGCGCCTTGGACTTGGCCTGCCGCCCCTTGGCGTTGGAGCGCACCCACTCCAGCTCTTCCTTGAGCCGCTTCTGGCGCTTCTCGTCCTTCTTGCCCTCGACCTTGAGGCGCTCGGACTTGCGCTGCAGATACGTGGAGTAGTTGCCCTCGTAGGGGATCGCGCGGCCGCGGTCCAGCTCGAGGATCCACTCGGCGACGTTGTCGAGGAAGTACCGGTCGTGGGTGATGGCCACGACGGTGCCCTTGTACTGGGCGAGGTGCTGCTCCAGCCAGTTCACGGACTCGGCGTCGAGGTGGTTGGTGGGCTCGTCGAGGAGCAGCAGGTCGGGCGCCTCGATGAGGAGACGGCAGAGCGCTACGCGGCGCTTCTCACCACCGGAGAGGTTGGTGACGGGCCAGTCGCCGGGCGGGCAGCCCAGGGCGTCCATGGCCTGCTCCAGCTGGGCGTCCAGGTCCCACGCGTTGGCGTGGTCCAGGTCCTCCTGGAGCTTGCCCATCTCCTCCATGAGCGCGTCGCTGTAGTCGGTGGCCATGAGCTCGGCCACCTCGTTGAAGCGCTTGAGCTTGCCCATGATCTCGGCGGCGCCGTCCTGCACGTTCTCCAGAACGGTCTTGGACTCGTCGAGCTCGGGCTCCTGCATGAGGATGCCGACGCTGTAACCGGGCGACAGGAAGGCGTCACCGTTGGACGGCTGCTCGATGCCGGCCATGATCTTCAGCACGGTGGACTTACCCGCACCGTTGGGACCGACCACACCGATCTTCGCGCCGGGCAGGAAGTTCAAGGTGACGTCATCAAGAATCACCTTGTCGCCGTGCGCCTTGCGCGTCTTGCGCATGGTGTAGATGAACTCAGCCAAGAGAAACCGTCCGGCAAACTGGAAGTGGGCAGATACACCCCATCTTGCCTGACGGCCACCCCTCGGGGGAAACCGGTATGGCCCACCCTCCGTGACCTGGCCGTTCCTGGATCATCCCGGTAACCGGCCCGTCACCGACCGTGTCCCCGGCCGCCCGGAAGCCACCGGCCACCGGGCACGTCCCCGCCCCCGTCCACGTTCCATTCCTGCGGCAGAACCCCGTCGCAGAACACGCAGACGAAGTCCGCCTCGCGCACGATGTTGATCTCCCGGCACGAGGGACACCGGCGGAACACCACCTCGTGTGTGAAACCGGACGGACCGCTGACACCGGCCCGGTCCAGAGCTACGGCAACAGCCGGCCATGAGCTGACGTCAGGGCAGTACCCGGTCGACTGGTTGCTGACCTCCAGGACCGCCCACCGGCGGCCCGCCTCCCGCTGAAAGCTGATCTCGCCGGCACTCAGGACCTCCTCGCCGGCCGCGCACACGACGTGCTCGCTGCGGCGCGACGCGAGACGCAGACTCCCCGCCATATCGACAACAAAGGTGAAGGGCTCGGACCACTCCTCGGCGCCCCGGTGCGACGCCCACGCGGCAAAGTCCGCCGGCGAGCGCACGCTGAACCCCTCGCCTCCCGGCCGGATCAGGCCCTTCAAGTCGACGGGCCCCACATAGCGATAACCCCGGCCCCGCATGCCCATGAAGGCCAACTTAGCCTCAACTGCCGGGCGGACCCGGGGAATTACGTGGCACCTCACCGGCCATCGAACGCGGCGGCAGACGACGGATCACCCACCGTCGAGGGAACAGCCAGTCACCACCGGCAAAGGCGCCCGCCCCAGCCCCCGATCACACCCTCACCCGATCTGGCCGCCCAAAACGCAAGGCCACCCCTGGCCCCACCCCCGGCCCGACCGACCCCGTCAAGCCCCCGTCACTCCCCGGACTCGTCCGTCTCGCCCTTGCGGCGCAGCAGGAAGACCACCAAGCCGCCGAGCGCCAAGAAGCCCACCGCGACGCCCGCGATCACCGGCGTCGCGTTCGAGCTGCCCGTCTCCGCCAGGTCGTGGGTCCGGCCCGCCGTGCCTCCGGCCGTCGCCGGGCTCGGGGCGGATTGCGGGGCGATCTCGTTGGCGCCCGCGCCCGATGCCTTCGTGCGGCAGTCGAGGACGCCCTTGAAACGCTCCGCGAAACCGTTCGGGCCCGTGATCGTGAAGTCGTACGCCTGGTCCTCCTGCAACGGGATCGTCACCGTGCGCGACTCCCCCGCCGCGATGGTGTGCTCGAAACCCATCAGCGAGAACGTGAAGTCCTTCTCGCCCCGGTTCGCGGCCGTGATGTCCAGCCCGCCCTCGGCGCAGTTGCGCTCGGCGGAGAGCGCGGGGATCGCGCCCTTCTCCGCCCAGTTCACCGTCGCCGTCGCCGAGACCGTCGACTCACTGGATCCGGCGAGGATCTGCGTCTGGCTCCCGGTGTCGGAGACGAAGGCCCGGCCCACCGGCACGCTCGTCGAGGCCTGCACCGTGAGCGCCGCCTTCCCGGCCGCGCCCTTGGGCACGTCGAAGTACAGCTCACTGCCATCGGCCACCGAGCTCACCGGCCTGCCGTCCTCGCCCACGACCTTGACGCCGCTCGCCGCCGCGTCCGCCGGCGGGTTCACGGTGACGCTGTGCGCATCGGTGCGCACCGTGACCGGACCGACCCTCTCACCGGACCGCCCGGACACGGCCGGCGGGTCGAGGATCAAGGAGGCCTTCGGCTCCCGCATGTTCCGGGCGTTCTTCTCGAGGTAGTCCGCGAGGCGCTCCGCCTGCGGATCGGTCGCCGACACCTCGACGGCGTCCGAGTGGCGCCAGATCGCCACCTGGGTGCCGGCCGCGGCATCCGCCTCGGTCAGCCCCTCGGCATCCGCCTTGCGGGCCAGCTCGTCGAGATCGTTCACCTGCGGATACGAGTGCTGCAGGATCCAACGGATCTTCCCGGCCTGCTTGTTGGCGTTCAGCGAGGTGGAGCTCCAGGAGGTCTCCTGGTACTTCGCGTCCTGCTGCGTCGGGCTGTCGACATCGATGCAGTACGTCTTGAGCATGCCGCCGCCGTCGACGGACATCTCGAAGAGCCCGGCCGGTACCGCCCGCTCCTCGCCGCCCTCACGGATGACGGCCTGCCCGAAGGTCTCCAGACCACCGAGGGTGGCGGTCGCACCACCCGGCAGCTGCGGGTTCTCCTCGGCGGCGGCCCCTGGCGCGCCGGCCAGCGCACCGGCCACGAGCAGCCCGGGGACGAGCAACGCCACAGCGAGGCGGGCGGCACCCCGGTGGCGGACGACGAACGACGTGCGTGACGCAAACAAGCGAACTTCCCCTCCGGGCAGGACCCATGAACACATGGGGGGACGGTCCCGCCAGCAGACTCAACCTCAACTGCCCCGTGAGCTACGCCCGGCATCCTAGGGATGTGCAGCATCACGCATCCCTGTCATGCGGTCCGATAACCCTTCCGACGCGCAATTGTTATCGCCGGTAACCCCCGCGACCTGCCCTTATCGACAAATCACCGCCCAACTCCCCCTGCCCTACGGCGACTTGCCGCCACCCGCAGCCCATGACCGCTGATCGCCAGGCCCCGCGGAGGGCCGGTGCAGATCCTGTGAACGCTCCGGCCGCTCCACCACGTACACCTCAGAAAGCCGGCTCCGGCTCCCGGTCCGGCAGGAATCCCTCCTGGGCGCCCCCGGCCTCACTGCCCGGGTCCCGCTCGAACTGAGGCTCCGCACTCCCCGGAGCCCCGGCGTCGCCCGACCCTGCGTCGCCCGCCCCGGCCGTCAGCGCCGGATTGGCCCGCGACACCCGCCGGAACGCGGCCGTGCCCCGCGACAGGTCATGCCCGAGCGCCAGCGCCTCGATATCGACACCCAGCACGCTCTGGGTCCCCGACACTCCGCTCTCCTGCTTCACCTTCAACCGGCCCTGGATCACCACGGGATCGCCCAGGGACACCGACGAGGCCACGTTCTCCGCGAGGCCACGCCAGGCGAACACGGTGAGGAAATTGGTATGTCCGTCCCGCCAGTCCTGCGTCGTCCGGTCGTAATACCGCGCCGTCGAAGCGAGCCGGAACCTGACCATCGCCCCGTTCGCCGTCACCCGCGTCACCGGTGCCGTCGCGACATTCCCCACGACCGTCACCAAGGTCTCGTTCATCCCGATCACCCTCCCCTGTGCGCGAATCCGCGCACGGCATGCGTACGGGCCCGCCCCGTACGGCTGCGGCTGAGACCTCCGGCGCTCCGCCGCGATCTCAGGCTGCACCGCACGGCACGAGCCCGCTTGACCCTGTGGACTACCGGCTGGTTGTGGACAACTCCGTCACCCGCCCGAGGGATCCGACGGCACCCGAACCCACCGAAAACGCCCCGGTACCGACTCCCGAACCTCCCGAACCGCCCATCACCGACGGCACCACCCCGAGCACCTTCATGTACTGCTCCCGCACCTCCCGGTACCGCAGCAGCTCCGACGCGACCGGATCGAGCACCCGCTGCCGCCCGCATGCCGCGGCCGCCTCGCGCAGCTTCCGCTCGGCCTCCTGTCCGTACCGTCTCGCAGGCCCGCGCGCGGCCATCCGGCAGGCCCACTCCACACAGGGACCGCCCACGATGCCCGCCATCATCAGCAGCACCGGAGCCGTCAGATTCGGCTCGGCGACCCCGACGACCTGCCCGAACAGCCAGATCCCGCCGACCACTTGGAGCAGCGTCATCAGGGCCTGCACCAGGACCGCCATGGGCCACCAGCCCGGCCGCGGCGGCTTGCGCGCGGGCAGCGCCGCACTCACCGCCAACTCGTCGAGCGCCTCCGGCAGCCCCTCACCGCCCCGCGCCGCGGCGTCCCGTACCGCCTGCGCCCAGGGCGCGGGAAGCCCGGCCGCCGCTTCGTCGCCGACCGTACGTACCGCCTGCTCGACGCGCTGGCGCGCCGTCGCCTCCTCGTCCACGGGCGCCGAGTCGTCCGGTGCGGCGGCGGGACCGGTGCGCTGCGCCTCGTACCAGCGCCAGAGCCTGAGCCACGGCGTACCGCACGCCTTGCTCGCCCCCCGCCGCCAAGACCGCTCGGCCGCCTCACCCGCCGCCCCCGCGCCCACCGCCTCGGAGAGCCGGTCCGTGAACTCCTCGCGCGCCCGCTCGCTCAGCCCGATCCGCCGGCCCGGCGCGTACACCGGCTTGAGCTGCCGGGCCGCCGCGTCCAGATCCGCCGAGATCCGCCGTGCGGCAGCACCCCGTTCGGCGACGAACTGTCCGAGCGCATCACGCAGTTCGCCCACGCCATCGCCGGTCAGGGCGGACAGCGCGAGCACCGTCGCACCGGGTTCCCCGTGCTCGCCGAGCGCGATCCCGTCCTCGTCGAGCAGCCGGCGCAGATCGTCGAGCACCAGGTCGGCGGAGTCCCCGGGCAGCCGGTCCGTCTGGTTGAGGACCACAAAGGTGACCTCGGCATGACCGGCGAGCGGCCGCAGATAGCGCTCGTGCAGGACGGCGTCCCCGTACTTCTCCGGGTCCACCACCCAGATCACCGCGTCGACGAGCTTCAGCATCCGGTCCACGTGCTCACGGTGTTCGACCGCGGCCGAGTCGTGGTCCGGCAGATCGATCAGTACGAGACCGGCGAGGCGAGGGTCCGGATCGGGCCCCTGGAGCGGCCGGCGCCGAAGCCGCCCGGGGATCTCGAGGCGGTCCAGGAGCGCGGCCGCCCCGTCGGACCAACTGCAGGCCAGCGGCGCGGCAGTGGTCGGCCGACGCACTCCCGTATCCGAAATGGCCACCCCGGCAAGGGTGTTGAACAGCGTCGACTTCCCGCTCCCCGTCGCACCCGCCACGGCGACCACGGTGTGCCGCTCGGACAGACCCCGCCGGGCCGCGGCCTGGTCGAGCACCCGCCCGGCCTCGGCGAGCGTCCGGCCGTCCAGACGCGTACGCGAAAGGCCGACGAGCTCACGCATCGCGTCGAGCCGGGCCCGCAGCGGCGCGTCGTAGGTCAGACCGCGCGAGTGGTACGCCTCCTCGCGCGCCCGGATCTCCTCCTCGGCCGCGACCCGGCGCGCGATCAGACCGTCGTCCCAGACGGTCTCCTCCGCCTCGGCGGCCTCCGTGACCTCCGCTTGCTCCGGGGGTTCCGTCTCCGCGGCCGCTACGGGCTCCGCGGGCTCCTGCCCGCCGGTGTGGTCAGTGACGGCAGTCATGGCGGTCACCTCTCCTTCTGCAGTACGGACAGCGCGGCGATCAACTCGGCCTGGGGTTCCGGATGGACGTCGAGGGTGTCGAGGGGGGCGAGTCGACGGTCCCGTTCGGCCTTCAGCGCCTTCTCCACGTACGAACTCAGCAGCTTGCCCCCGCGGTCGCGCAGCTTCAGGGCGCCCTGCGCCCCGATCCGCTCGGCGAGCGACTCCCCAGCGGAACGCGCCCTGCGCCCGCCGAGCAGCGCCGTGGCGAGCAGCGCTGCGACGGGCTCGGCGTCAGCGGCGCCCGACTTGCCCGAACGCGAGCTCGAGGACGGGTTGTCGAGGCCGCGCAGTTCCTCCTCGACGTACTCCTCGAGCACCCGCCGCCAGCGCCGTACGGACAGCCCGATCCGGTGCTCCGCCCCTTCGCCGTCGCTCTCGCGCGCGGTCAACTCCCCTGCCGCCGCGTCCCGCTGCCATGCCTCGTCGATACGGCGGTCAGCAGCCGAAACGGCACATACGAGGACCGTGGCGAGGCTCTCCACCACGGCGTCGAGCAGCTCGCCCGCCGTGCAGTCGAGGGGATAGGCCCGCCATCGCGCGAGCGCTCCTCCGGCCAGCACCGCACCGGCCTGCAGGCGCCCGCGCACCCGCGCCTGCTCGCTCTCGTACGCCTCGTCGACCACGGTCGTCAGACGCACCGAGGCGGCGTGCTGGGCGGCCACGGCGCTCGCGAGCTCGGGCATGCGCGAGTTCAGCGAATCGAGCAGCCCCGTCGCCGTACGGCTGAGGGCGAAGCCCCTGGCCTGCTCATCCTGTACGCGATGAGTGAGCCAGGCCCGCAAGGGCGCCACGGCCGTGGCCGGCAGCAGCCCGCCGCCACCGGTGGACTCGGGCAGCTCGGGCACGGTGAACCGGGGCACCTCGCCCAGACCGGCCTTCGCGAGCAGCGCCCCGTACTGCCGCGACACCTCGGCCACGACCTGATGCGGCACCCGGTCGAGCACGGTCACCAGGGTGGCGTCGTACTCCTTGGCGGTGCGCAGCAGGTGCCAGGGCACGGCGTCGGCGTAGCGCGCGGCGGTCGTGACCATCACCCAGACGTCGGCCGCGCAGATCAACTCGGCGGCAAGGACCCGGTTCTCGGCGACGAGCGAGTCGATGTCGGGCGCGTCGAGCAGGGCGAGTCCGCGCGGCAACGTGGCCGCGGTCTCGACCCTCAGCGCCCGCTCACCGGGTTTGGCGGTCGCGTCGCGCCCGCCCTTGTCGCTGCTCTGCGGCACCCATACGCGGGTGAGTTCGGGCAGTACGCGCAGGTCGGCGAACCAGTGGTGATCGTCCGGGTGGCAGACGAGCACCGGCGTCCGGGTCGTGGGCCGCAGCACTCCCGCCTCGCTGACCTGCCGTCCGACCAGCGAGTTCACCAGCGTGGACTTGCCGGCCCCGGTCGAGCCCCCGATCACGACGAGCAGCGGCGCTTCGGGCTGCTTGAGACGGGGCACCAGATAGTCGTCGAGCTGTGCGAGCAGCTCCTCCCGGTTGGCCCGCGCCCTTGGCGCACCCGCCAACGGGAGCGGAAAGCGCGCGGCGGCGACACGGTCGCGCAGGGCGGAGAGTGCGTCGAGCAGCTGAGGCCGTACGTCCAAGGTCACCACATGCGAAGAATGCCCAATTTTGTTTGGTTTCTGAAGGATATGGGCCCCTCTGCGCGCCGATGGTCGTCTGATCGACACGATTCGCGTACGGAGGGACGCATGTTCGCGCGCGGGGAAGGATGCATGTTCGCGTACGCGGGAACGCATGTTCGCGCGACGGAGGGACGCATGGAGGAGCGGAGCAATCACGGCGACATCGAGGCAACCGGGACGACCGTGACGACTGGGGCGCAGGCATAACGAGTGCACAACACCCGGGGCGCGAGACGCCAAAAGCGATGCAGGATTCGTACCTGCCTGCGATTATCAGAAACCGCTTCACTGAAACTCCACATCGTGCCACGGAGCAGAAGCGCGCGGGACAGGGGGCGGCGACCCCTATCCTTGTCCCCGGCAAGGTCACGGATCTCCCCCCAGTCCGCCGTCCAAGCCACCGGCCACACACCGGCCCCCGTAGCTCAGTGGATAGAGCAGGCGCCTTCTAAGCGCTTGGCCGCAGGTTCGAGTCCTGCCGGGGGCGCTGGCTCTGACCAGCACCAACGCCCCGGAGGGATCTTCTCCTCCAGGGCGTTTCGCGCGTCTGACGGCAACGCTGACGGCAACGGCTAGATCACTCCTCGCTCAGGAGCGTACCGAGCTTGTTCAGTGCCTCGCGCTTCTCGGTCATCTCAGCGTGCGCATAGATGTTCATGGTCACGTCCAGCGCACTGTGCCCGACGATGTCCCGGACGATGTGCGGCGGGACGCCGAGGCCGAGCAGGAGCGTGACACAGGTGTGCCGGAGATCGTGGAATCGGACAGGCAGACCGAGCCGCTCACGGATCGGGTAGAAGTGCCGGTTCAGGTTCCGGGGCTCGATCGGCGTACCGACGCGAGTCGTAAAGATCAGGCCCGAGTCCTTCCACCTGTCACCAGCCTCGCGGCGTTCGAGTTCCTGCCGCTCCCGGTGATCGCGAAGCGCGTCGACGCAAACGGCCGGCAGGGGCACGGGGCGTTCCGATCAGCGAGTCTTCGGCGCGGTCAGCGTCAGCTCACCGTTGACGCGCTGGAGCGCGGTGCGGATCTCCAACGAGCCACGTTCGAGATCGACGTCTGACCAGTGGAGGCCGAGCAGTTCGCCACGGCGGAGCCCGAGGTAGAGGGCCAGGACGTACGCGGCATGCAGCCGGTTGTCCTTCACCTCGGCGAGCAGCTTCCTTGCTTCGGCGATCGACAGCCCTCGTCCAACTCGGTAGCGGGGCGTCTGGACTTGAACCAGCTTGGCGACGTTGCGCTGAACGAGCTCCTCGCGGACGGCATGCTGCAAGGCATTGCGCAGCACAGCGTGCAGGTACTGGACCATGCGCGGCGACAGGTGACGATCACAGCAGACCTTGGGCGTAGCGGCACAGCACCGGCGCTTGTCCTCAGGGCGAGCCGCGTCCCTGCCCTGTGCGCAGCACTGACAGGCCTGCCGAGCCCAGTCGAGGAAGAGCCGGATGTCCTTGGCCGACAGCCGGGCGAGCTTCTTCTTGCCGAGCCTCGGGACGATGTACGCGTTCACGCACTTGCTGTAGCTGTAGACCGTCGACGGCCGGACCTTGTGGCGGACTACGTGATCGAGCCAGTACGCGAGGTAGGTGCTGAGCGACTCGGTGGTGTCGGCTGCTGGGATGTGCTGATCACTCTTCGAGAGCATCTCGGTGAGCTTCTGCCGCGCCTCATCCCATGTGCTGCCGTAGACACGGCGCCGCTTGTAGGTGCCGTCCGGCATGAGGACGTAGGCAGCACCTTCGTACCGCCCGTCCTTGCGGCGGTAGATCGTTCCCTCTCCGTTGGGGTTGCGCTTGGCCATCAGTCCTCCTCTGCGATCCGGTCGCGGATGTAGGCGTTCAGGGCGTCCGCTGGTATACGCCGACAGCGGCCATCGGTGATCGAGACGAGGCGCTTCGAGCGGATCAGGTCGTAGACCTTGGAGCGTCCGTACTTGAGTCGCGCCATGACCTCCGGCACGGTCAGTAGTTCGGCGGGGGCGGTGGTCATGCTGCGACTCCTTCCAGGGCTACTTGGTCGCGCAGGGCTTCGCGTGCGGTCTCGCGGTTGAGTTGGATGTCGCGGGCGATGGTGGCGGCGAGGGCGGATTCGCCTGGGGTGTGGCCGTGTCCTGCGTACTGCCAGTCGGCGAGGACGAGGACCGTGTCCGGCTCGAAGTCGGGCAGGCCGAGGGCCTCGCGTTCCAGCGCGGCGCGGAAGTCGGCACGGGCCTGGCGTAGTTGCCCGAGGGTGGTGGAGTAGCGGCGGGACTTCGAGCTGAAGTGGCCGCGGAAGCCGAGCATGTGAGCCCAGGCCCACAGGCGCCGGTCCGGGTAATGCGGATCGAGGCCGCGGCAGGCGGTGATCAGGCGGCGGGCGTGATCGGGGACGCCGTGGCGGTCGAGGTCGGCCAGTTCGCCGATGCGGCGGTCGAGGGTGCCTGTGTTCTCGGCGGCTTTGGTGGCGTACTTGGCGACGTAGGAGGCGACGGCCTGTTCGGTGAGGTCGGAGCCGTCACCGAAGGCTTTTACGGGGCGTACGTCAAGTTGCTGGCCCCAGCGGAAGGTGCGGGCCGGGTGCCCGTCCGCGGCCGGGACGCTGACGCTCGTGTATGCGTGCGTGGCAGCAGCGCGGATCGCACCCTCGAGCAGGGGGACGCTGGCCCAAGACGGGGGCGACGTGTCTGGTCCGTCGGGGCCATCGAGGCGGATCACGGCATGGAAGTGCACGGCGCCGCGCTTCTGGAACTCGGCGACCTTGCCGTACGAGACGCGGGCGGTGTCGGCGAGTTCGCGTTGGGTGAGTCCGGCGCGAGCGGCGATCTCACGGCGGAGCCGGTTCGTGAAGCGCATCCACAGCTCACTGGACAGGTTGTTGAAGAGGACGGTGCCCGCGTAGTCGTAGGTGGCTGGGTCCAGGGCGGTGCCGAGGGCAGGGTCTTCTGGGGTGTGCCGCGTGCCGCAGCGGCAGATGCCGCGGTCGGGTCGGTTGTGGACGGGGCCGAAGGACGGAGCGGTCAAGGTGGCGAAGACGCGAGGGTGATCGCGGACTGTGCCGGGGATGTCCCGAGCGTCGTCGCCGACGAGTCCGGCGCGGATCAGGTGGTAGGTGTCTCCGGCGTAGGTCCAGGCGCAGGACGGGCAGCGGGAGGCGCGGCGGTTGCCGCAGGCGACGCGCAGGCGTCCGCCCGGCTCGTCGGCGGTGGTGTAGTGGTGCAGGGTCTGCCCGCTGGTCTTGTCCTTGGTGAGGGTCCAGCCGGTCAGGTGGATCGGGTCGGCGCAGCCACCGGTGCGCTTGATCTGGTCTTGCCAGCGGTCGAAGCCGTCGGACCCGGCCACCCGCAGCAGGTCGCTGAGGGTGGTCGGGTCGAGGCCCGCGAAGGTCGCGGTGTTGGTCACCGGCGCCACCCCCGGCGCTGCGGGGTGCTGGCCGACGTGGAGGACGGTCCGGAGGTGTCGCCCTTGGTCTTCGACGGCCGCGGGTGGCGGTCGAGGTCGTGGCGGCGGTGGGCGTTACCGACCCTTACGGCCTTGTCGATGTCGGAGTCGAGCGGCTCGGAGAGGTCACGCGGCAGGCGGTCGCGGAAGATGCCCATCAGGCAGCCACCTCCCACGCGCTCGCGGTCGGGCGGGGCTGGACGGGCAACGTGCCGAAGCCCAGGCAGGTCGGGCAGTCGATTGTGATCGTGCGCAGGTGGCCGCGCTGGTCTCGGCCGCCGGAGGATACGGCGACGGAGGCGAAGCCGTTGCAGTAACGGCAGACCTGCGCGTGTGGGTTGACGGGGCTGGTCATGATGGAGGTTCCTTCCGGATCAGTTGGTTCGGGCAGGGACGGCTCCCGGGCGGCGGAGACTTGGCGGTTTCAGAGCCGCCCGGGGGCCGGTCAGCTTCGGGTGTCGCTGGCGAGGATCGAGCGGATCACCAGCGCGCATACTGCGAGCGAGGCGGCGGTGATGGCGACAGCGAGCAGCAGCGAGACCAGGACGGCGCCGATCACGAGGACCACGGCGGTGCCGCCGCCGACGAGGGCGAGCGCGGTGCCGGGGGTGAGCTGCACCGTGGGCCGCGCCGGAGCCGGGGCGGGCGCGGGCGGCGGGGGCTGCGTGCTTGGGATGACGGCCGTCGGCTGCACGATCGCGGGCGGGGTGATGTGGCCGGTCGGCTGGGGCATGGTCGGGATCTTGGGGCGGAACATTGGGTGATCTCCTTTCTGGGGCGCGTTACTTGACGGTGGTGTCGATGAGCGGGGCGAAGAGGCTGTCGGCGAGGAGGTAGCCGCCCAGGAGCAGGGCCAGGACGAGCCACCAGGGCGGGCGGATGAGCTTGACGCCGAGGTAGCCGACGATGATCAGGGCGAGCCAGAGCGGAACGTCCATGGCGGATCTCCCTAGTCGGCGGCGCGGCAGCGGTGGGTGCGGGCGGCGAGCTGGGCGGCCGACGAGGTGCCGTAGTCGGCGGACCAGCCGCACCGGTCGTTGGTGCACACCGCGGCGTGCTTGGTGTGGCCGTGCTGGTTGCGGTGGGTGCCGATCTGCACCGGGCCGATCCGCATCACGGAGTGGAAGAAGTCGCGGGCAGGCATGACGGGGGTTCTCCTTTCGGATCAAGTGAGTTGGGCAGCGATCGCGTCGGCCATCGGGGCCGGGACGCCAAGGCGGGCGCGCAGGGTGTCGGTGTCGATCGGCGTACCGGTGCGGACGTGGTGGTCGTCGGCGACCTTGCGGGCGTGCGCGACCAGCGCGGCCGGAACCTCGGGCACGGGGTCGGCGGCGGGCAAAGCCGGAGTCGCCTCGGGACCGGGGGCCGGGGCCGCGGGTGCCGGCACAACAGGCGGCCGGTCCTCGTTCTCGGTCTCGTGCTCGGGTGCGTGGGCGAGGAGGGTGCCGCCGAGGAAAGCGAGGGCGGGCCATCCGGCAACGCCGAACCGCAGCCAGGCCGGAGGGTGTTCGAGGTCGAGGAATCCGGCGGTGGCGACATTGGCGCCGAGCGACGCAGCCAGGGCAACCAGGAACCAGCACCAGGCCAGCCGAGACGGGCCCCCAGTGCGCAGCCGTCGCCAGGCAGCGACCAAGAGCAGGTCGACCGAGATCGGGTAGGCCCAGGCCTTCCAGCCGGTCTGTCCGGCAGCGGCGGCGATGTCGTGCAGGTGGGCGAAGGACAGGGCGCCAGCGATCACGGCCTGTACGAGGACGGCATCCAGTCGGATCGAGCGGTTCACGGGTCTTCACCTCCTTCAGTGGGTTGGGCCGAGGGCTGGGCGGGGAGCGATGTCCGGCCGCCCGGCCCTGGCGGATTCAGCCGGTGGCCTTGCCGGTGCCGAAGCAGGCGAGGCACATGCCGGTTTGCTGGCCGACGGTGCGGCGAGTACGGCCGACTCGGACCGGTCGGGAGACCTCACCGGTGCCCCTGCACGGACCGCACTTCTTCGCGGCAGGGGGCTTCCTGGGGGCCACGGTCACCACCCCTCGCCCGGGTACTCGGGACCCTCGTTCGGGTCGTAGCCGGGCGGGAACAGACCGGGCGGCGGCGCGGGCAGGGACGCGGCGAGCGACGGGCCGACCGATTCCACGAACGCCGGGTCAGCGTCGATCTGGTCTGCGTACAGGGCCAGTTGACCGAGGAGGACCACGGTGCGGGCGAAGTCCTCGCAGTGGGGGCACATGGCGGGCGTTCTCCTTTGGGCATGGCTCGGGTAGGGACCTGGCGCGAGGCGGTCACGCCAACCGATGAAGCGGGAGATCAGGCAGCGGCCGGGGCGGACTCAACGGCCGGAGCAGGAACCGGCTTCAGGCGCGGCAGGACAGGACGGAACGGGTCCAGGGCGGGCAGGTCCGGGGTGCGGTCGGCGTGCCGGTTGCAGATGTTCGCGGCCTTGCGCAGCGAGGTGTGCGGGGCCCGGATGCGGGACCAACCACCGGTCGAGTCGCCGGAGATCGCGACCCCGCGCAGGTCGGCCGGGATGGAGATCGCGGCCAGGACGGCATCCGGAGCGATGTCGCCGAAGGCCATGTTCGCGCTGGTCTCGTCGTTGACCCGGTGCGCGGTGCGGCCGGAGAGCTGGGCGCGCAACATGGTGATGCCCTTGCCGAGTTCGGAGCCGAAGCGCTGCCCGCAGATTTCCAGGTAGACCCCGGCGGCGCGGCCGAGCTGAGCCAGGCGCACCAGGGCGGTGATGATCCGGTCTCGGCGCTTTTCCTGATCACGGTTGGCGAACAGGGCCAGTTCGGCCACCTCGTCCACCAGGAGCACGATCGGAACGGGGCGCAGGTCTTCGGGCAGGTCCCAGATGTCGGCGGCGATCTCCGCATCCGGGATGGCAGAGGCGACGCCCTGATGGGCGCGTATGAGCTGGTAGACGCCCTCCATGTGCTCGACCAGCGCGTCCAGGAGATCGGCGGCGGTGTCGGGGTTGTCCGCGAGGGCGGAGAAGCGGCGGGCGAGCGGGAACAGTTCGACGCCCTGTTTGCAGTCGATGCCGACCAACGCCACATCGCGCGGGGCGAGTTCGGTGACCAGGTTGCGCAGGTACACCGACTTGCCGGACTCGGTGGCGCCGAGGGTGAGGGCGTGCGGGATGGCCCGGTAGTCGCGGTAGTGCACCGCACCGTCTTCGCGCAGCGCGACCGGGATGCGCATCGGCGCCGGGTCGGTCTTGGCGGGCATCTGGACGCGTTTGAGCACGTCGTAGCCGGTCATCCGGATCTCGACCACGCCCGAGCGCAGTTCGCGTGAGGTGACGCCGTACAGGCCGAAGGAGTGCCGGAGCCGGTCCGTGGAGGCAGCCACGTCGAAGGCGTCCTGTCCGGGCCGAAGCTTGATCCGCAGGGCCAGGCCGGTCCTCGTGGGCCGCAGGCGCAGGATGCGCGGTGCGCGAGGGCCGGGCATCTCCTGGTTGGTCATCCTGGCCAGGCGCACGCGCCAGCGAGCGGGCGGGGCCGTGAGGCCGCAGGCGTCCATCACTGAGCCGTAGCGGATTAGGACGCGGAGCGCGGCGAGCGTGACGCCGAAGGTTAGCCAGTACCAGGCGGGGCGCCGCCATCGCAGAATCAGCGCGGTGGCAACGACCAGCAGCAGCGTGACCGTTAACTCGGGCATGATCAGGCCGCCTTCGGCTTCGAGGCACCAGCGACAAGCGAGGTCACGGCGACCGCGCGGAACGAGATGCCGTGCCGCTTGCCGTTGCCGAAGTCGTTCTCCCACGGACGGGCGGTCAGGCCCGTGAGCGCGACGGGCGTACCCATCACCATCTCACCGGAGATACCCGGCTCGGGAACCACGACGGACAGCAGCTCAACCTCATCGTTCGCGGCGAACATGACCTCCACGGTCATGAGCGTCGCGCCGGTCTCCATGTCGGTCGCAACCTCGCCGGAACGGCGGTCCTTGATCTTGGGCTGCGGGGGCTTGGCCACCATCACGGAGGCAGCGGAGGTGTCGACGGGGATCTGACGCACAGTGGATCACTCCTCTAGATGAGTCAAACTCAGGCACTCATGTACATGAGTGATGTGAACAAGAGTTACCCTCTCCTATACATGAGTCAACCCGCCAAGCCGAAGATTCTTGGCGGGCCACTGCGAGTTGACGGAGCGTCAGTCTGTAGCGGGGATCCGGTAGTCGAGAACGAACTGGTCAGCGGCCATGATCGTGTCGCACACCTCGACCACGCGCCCGGTCGTTGTCACGGCATTGCGCGTCAGGTGGATCACGGGCGAACCAGGGCTGAGGCTCAGCGCGGTGGCTTCTTGCTTGGTGGCCAGTCGTGCACGCACGGTCTCGGTGTACTCGGCGAACTCGTGCCCGTGCTCTTCGAGTCGGGCATAGATACCGCCACCGCCGGGGTTCTCCTCGAACAGCTCGGGGATGTCCCTTGCGACGTCCCACGGCAGGTACGACGTCGCTTCCTCGGTCGGCGTGCCGTCGCTGAAGTAGAGGCGACGCCGGGCCAGAACCTTGGCGCCCTCCTTCACTGACAGCCGTTCGGCGATCTCTGCCGGGGCCGAGACCGGGCCAACCGACAGGACTCGCACGGTCGGCTTCACCCCGGCCTGCTCGGTCTCCGCGATGTAGGCCGCTTTGCCGGCACGGCGGTGCGAGCGACGGAAGCGATCAGAGGACTTCCGGGTGACCGGCGGCCGGGACTTCACGAACGAGCCCTTGCCGTGGTGGGTCTCAACCAGGCCCGCGGCCCGCAGTTCGGCGATGGCCTTGCGCACGGTCCCCGACGAGACCTTGTAGCGGTCCATGAGCTGAGCTTCGCTCTCTACCTCGGAGGCAGGCGCGAGCACACCGGTCCTGATCTGCTGCTCGATGTCGTCAGCGATCTGGAGATACCGGGGCTTCCCCGTTTTTGCTCCTACTGCACTCGTCATAGTCCTTGCCTGCCTCCTATGCTCCTCTACATGAGTAACAGTGCCCACGACGAAAGGTCAACGCCGCGCCACTCTGTGTCCGTAGCGGGCGCGGTCGTGCGGGAGGACGGCCGCATTCTGGCGATCAGGCGTGCGGACAACGGGACTTGGGAGCCTCCGGGCGGAGTCCTGGAGCTGGCCGAGCAACCCGAAGAGGGTGTTCGTCGCGAGGTGTACGAGGAGACCGGCATCAAGGTCGAAGTCGAGCGCCTCACCGGGGTCTACAAGAACACCGCCAGAGGCATCGTGGCCCTGGTGTTCCGCTGCCGCCCCGAAGGCGGACAGGAGAAGCTCTCAGACGAGTCCATCGCCGTTGACTGGCTGACTCCGGCAGAGGTCGCCGATCGCATGGGCGAGGTCTACTCAGTACGAGTGCTCGACGCCCTTCGAGAGCACGGGCCTTACGTCCGGTCGCACGACGGACGCACCCTGAACCCGGCGCGGTAGGAGTTTCTCTACTTCATCAAGGCGGCTCGCTCCGCTCCCCGCGCGCGGCCCGGCCCCCGGCCGGGCCTGCGCTCCTGTCTCCGCCCCGCTCCAGCCCGGCCAGCGCCCGTGCCGCGCTCAAAGCATGCAGCCACCTGATGCCAGAAAGGGGTACGTCGTGGCTGGGGCGGTCGGCTCCACGGCTTTACGCAGCCACTTTGGCGCGAGCCTCGAAGATCATGGCCCCAACGTCGTGCTTTAACGGGCAGGTCCATAGACTGCCCGACGCGCCGGAAGCTTACGGGGCCATGATCACTCGCGCCAAAGCAGCGCCACCCCAAAGCCGCTCCACCGACCTCGCATTCTCTCCTCAGGTTTTTCGCCGGTATTCCTCGTTCGCTGCGGCATTTGAAATCTGACTTCTCACGTCTTTCAAGATCACCAATACGCGATCCCTGATGTCGATCCAGTCGGACAGGCTGACATATTCCTCGCGGCCGTGCGCGATATCATTACGATGCCTCAGCAGGCGCTTGTCGATCGTGGACTGGTAGATCTCGTGACGGCTTGCGTCGCAGCCGATTGAATGCATGATGTCCGCGAAAACCTCAAACTTCAAGTTCGATCGGGTGCGAATCGTTGAAGAAACATAAGGAAGATTAGCGGGTAGAGTATCGGCCTCCCTTAGCAAATCGACAATCGCCGTATGCGCGGAAGAGTTTTTCGAGGCCTCACCCCGACCTAGCTGCGACCTAAGAGCAACGGCTGCGATCTCGGACCGCAATTCGTTTACCTTGAGTCCTTTTCTGCTTATGTACTCAAGATAGGCGCGAGCGCCCTCTTTTACGTAGCCCTCCCAGTGAGCATAGACAAGGGCCAGGCCCCCGCGGAGTACCCCGGCGACCTGGTGGGCCCGACACGATGAAGCAACCTGCTCCCAGAGCTGCATCTCGTGGGTCCGCCATTTGAGGTCTTCCGTCAACGACGACTCAAGATGATCAATCGTGCGGATGGTGGTCATCGTCAACTCGCCACAAAGATTCGACCACCCACAGGGCCCATCATCGGCACGCGCGATGTAGCACGTACGCCAGCGCCCGAGTACTTCCGGAACTGCTCGTCGTTCCAGAGTTCAGAGAGCTTAGCGCGTAGCAAAGATTCCTGGGCGCTCCGCTCCAAGGCTTTCCAGCCATCGATATTCTGAGCAACACCGAGAGTCACCGCTTCAAAAGCGGATACACTAAACGCCCCTGAAGGTCGCCCCTTGCGGACGTCGTAACGCCGGAAAATATCTGGACCCAACGAGGAAAGCACCTCGAATACGTTCTCAAAAACTACCTGCTGCTCCGCGGAGTTGAAGTCCGGAGAAACAGCCATTTCTAGAACCTGATCCGAAAGGAAGGTGTCCATGTCGGCGAAGCTCTTTAGCTGTGACGAGGTGGCGTTTCGCAGGACAAAGAATCGAGTTGCTAGCTCCAAGTCGTACTGCTCGGAGATCTGCCTACCAGTGAGCGGGGTGCACTCCGAGAAGGGCCCTTCTGAGCGCAGGCGATCCAGCCATTCGAAGAAGCTAGAATTGATCATCAGCAATTGAGCGGTCCTGACCTCTTGCGGAGAAGTCGGGACGCCACCGCTGTTCAATCTGTCGAAGAGTTCATATTTGACGCGGTCGTCAGATTCACGCAACAGAATCCTGAAATCCAGGCGCGCTCGCTTGAAGTGGATTTTCAGCTCAGGGGAGAAGTGTGGCGCGTCGGTTGCGAAGGTCATCCCTTCCAGGGAGGGTAGATACTTGGTCTTGGTTAGCTTGCTCGGCGGGTAAACCTCGCCCGTACTTTCGTCTCGAAGCTCCCCCATAAACGACAGGATTGTCGATAGTCGCTGAAGTCCGTCAACAACCTCCCACACGCCGTCTTCTCGCTGCGCGACGAAGATAGTGGGGAGTGGAATGTCCAACAAAATTGATTCGATCAGACGAGACTGCTTCTCGATAGGCCATCGGAACAGCCTTTGATACTCGGGCCTGATTTGAATTTCTTTGTCGCGGTAAAGGTTTATAACTTCACCGATCGACATCGTGTAGCCGTCTGATCGAATATTCTGACGGCTACTTTCAACTTCTTCAAGAATGCCCATTGGTTGTACCTCCTCGGCGGCGGGTAGACAGGGACGCAACGGTACCTCCCGACTTCGGTGCTAGAGGGGCGTAGTAGCGAAGATGTCTGCGGCACCACACGCAAGAACCTCGGCCGCGACTGCGGCGGCTCACAGGCTGGACTGTGTCTGCCTCCGGACGACGACGGCACACTGTTCTGTGGCTCAGCCAGCTGCGCGCCGGCATCACCAGACTCGCTGTGCGGCTGCGGGTGCCAGGGCGTCAATCACGGGATGGGCGAGGAGGTATTGAAGGCGCCGCTGCCTGACGCACCAAACTGGTCCTATGCTCCGGCGCCCGTGCGGCGGCCAGGATCCGGCAGCGTGGAGATCGATGGCATGCATCGGCGCATCGCCGGCCGAAGCCCGTACATCCGACATGGCGTACGCGTTCGCCCCCCGTCAGACGCATGGACAGCTTAGGACGACGCGGACGCCTGATGAGATAGAAGGGGAGTTGGTGGCAGAAAAGGAAGCGGTGGCCTCCGTCGTGGCGCAGTTCGCTGACCATGTGCAGTGGGTGCGGGAGTGGCCGGACAAGCCGACCTGGCGTGACCGCCTCCGCCGATGGGTGCTACCCGAGTCGTACCGCTTCGACGGATCCGCCACACCGCCGAGACCCTGGGTCGACCGGCCCGCAGGGCACTACGAGCGGACAGGCTGGCGCATCCGAGCGGCCTACTACAGATCTGACCTGGCTTTCGATGTCGAGTACCTGGTGTGCGATCAGTGCAAGATCGGCTGGGTCGAATCGCCCTACACATACGACGGCTACAAACGCTGCGGCCTGGCCTCGGCCGCTCTCCGGTCTCTGCGCCGAGCCTATCCCGGGCTCCAGTGGCACACGGGCGGCGGACACTTCCGCGAGTCCGAACCCTTCTGGGAATTCGTCAGTGTGGATGTTCCCGGGGGGTACACCCGGCGGGAAAGGTGTCATCACGTGGAACCACACCGCGCGCGGTGAGCCCTCTCGGCAGAAGCCACGGGACGATCACTCGCTCGTCTCCTGCCCCCAGCGCTTGGCCCCGCCCGTCGATCCAGGGCGGCTCCACCACCTCCGCCGTCTCAGTTTCCGTCTCATTCACCACCGTTCGCTGACGTTCATGCCAGACCGCAACCCCACTCCCGCACCCAGACCAGCCGCCCATGAACGCAGGTGAACGCCCCCGCACGCACCCCGCCTCCCCACCACCACAGTTGGAACGCGTGTTGGGGGTGCGGGAGTGCGAAACACGACGACCTGTAGCAGCCGCGTCAGGATCTGAGGAGTTGCCGCCAATGTCGGCGAAGAAGCTCGCCACAGCCCGTTGCTACGCTAGAAGTCTTCCGTGCGTAGTCTCCTGCAAAGGCTCGTCGAGAGCCGTGCGTGGCGGGTTGCTCGGGTGGTGGCCTACTCCCTGGGAGGTCTTATCGGCGTGGGGATCTTCGTCGTCCTCCCGGTCACAGCCCAATTCAGTGGGTGGAACGATGATGACGAGGATCCGCCCGTCAGTTCTGGGACACCATCCGCCACGTACACGCCAGTTCACTGGACGTATCAGGGCTATGAGTGCGCAGACGGGTGGCCGTCAGACTCCATCGGTCGGCAAGGAGCTTGCAGCTATCACGGAGGCGTCGTCTCCGTTTTTGAAGGAGACGACGGAACAGTCCTCAGGTGCGGGGACGATGAGCACACTCCTCGCCCAGACGAACAGCAGCAACAGATCGAAGACTATGGGCGCGTAGTCTGCGTGTTCAGGTGACTCCAGCTTCTAACGCGGGCGACCACGGCCGCACCACAAGCGCACCAGATCGAGCGGGGAACAGCGGGGAACCACGGTGAAAGCAGCCCAGGCCGACAGAGCAACCGCCACGCTGTTCGCACAGGTCAGTGCCCAAGCAAGCCCCAAGTGCCCGCAGCTTCCCAAGCTGCTCACCGTCGGCCGTCGCTGCTCGCTCTGGTCGACGGCATTGGCAGGCATTCGCCGTCGCTGACACCCCCAACGATCTCAGCCCGACCAAGCTCGCTTCACGCAGCTCCACGAAAGTCCCCCGCTCTCACAGTCAGGCGCCTACGATCCGTCACGCAGGCGTCGAAGGGGGACCATGGGAGCCAGCGACAACACCATGTCTGGGAAAACGTGGATCGTAGAAGCCGGCACACCGTCTGCCTCGACATGGCCCGACGCTTCGAAGCGCAGCAACGCGAGGCACTCGAGAGCGGCGACAACGAAGCCGCCGAACGGTACCGACTGTGAGGACTCGGGTTCCTCCTAGAGGCAGAGGACATCAACACGGGTAAGGCCAAGCGGATCGTCTCCGACACGGAGGCAGCACGGCTACGGGCCGCTGAGGACGAAGCCAAGCAGGCGGCCGCGGACGAGGAGCACCTCGCCGCGCTGAAGAAGAAGCTCGGCATCACACCTCGCGCGAACGGCTCCGCATACCGTCCCTTCCATGGCGGCCTTCCCACTCTCGGCAAGGACCGTTGACAGTCGGGTGGGTGCGAGGATGTACCGGGGCCCGCTCGTGAGCAGGGATAGAGCATCGAGCGCCCCAGCCAGTGAGTGTCTAACTGCGTGACAACGCCGATGAACAACGGCGGACGAGCGCGAACGTCTACGGGCCATCAGCGCAGGTGAAAGACACACCAGCCCAAGGCAGCGCCCCCACCCAAGTTGCTTCGGGACGAAGAGGTCACCAGTGCGCCCGCCGACCGTAGTCTGTCGGCGGGCGTACCACCGTCGCCAGACACCGCGCCAGGACCGTATGGGAGCAAGCATGAGGAACAGGCTTCCCGTTGAGAACGGCGGACAGCAACTCACGAGTCTGTTCGTCGAGCCATACGGCGAGGACTTCTGGATGAAGCCCGGGGAAGTGTTCACGGTCATCCCGGCTGTCGACTCGGATGTCGAGATCGAGTTCTCGGTGATCGTCAAACCCGATCACGTCACGGTGTGGATGTTCCACGACGGGGACCCCTACAACGCTGTGCTCGACTTCACGGTGGTCGGGAAAGACGGCGCCACCCTGGCGTGCGGACACCAACGCCCGTCCGACTCATCTGAAGCATCACCGGGCACTGGGACGTGACGGCAGCGCTGACGGCAACGAGTGCGGACGGCAACAGACGCGGGTGGCACTCGGAGGACTCAGCGCCCAGGGCGCGCCCCCTACCGACAGCAGTTGCCCGCATCTTCTAAGCGCTTGGCCGCAGGTTCGAGTCCTGCCGGGGGCGCCTATCCTGTCTGACCAGCGGAAACGCTGGTCATTTTCTTTGTCTCGGGTAGGGCACGGGGTGCTCGGGCCAAGCGCTTTCCCGTGCTCGGCGGCGGACGCCGGTGCGCTCTGCGGCCGGCGGAAAATGTGATGCTGCCGTTCCGCGTGGGTGCCAGGATCGCGCCATGAGCAATCCCCGCTGCGAGCTGCTGCGCTGGCAATTCGACATGACCTGGTCACTGTTCGAGTACCACCGGGAGCGGCTCGTGCCCGAGGACTTTCTGTGGCAGCCCGCCGAACTGTCGTGGACCGTACGCCCGGACGCCGCCGGCCGCTGGCGGCCGGACTGGGCCGATACGGAGCCCGACCCCGTTCCCGTTCCCACCATCGGCTGGGTGAGCTGGCATATCGGCTGGTGGTGGAGCACCGCCATCGATCACGCGCAGGGACGTACGCCTCGGGAGCGCACCGATATCGTCTGGCCCGGCGACGGAGCGGCGGCGGTCGCCTGGCTCCAGGATCTGCGTACCCAGTGGCTCGCGGTCTTGGACTCGTTCACCGACGCCGATCTGGATGCCCCCTCCACGCTGCCGTGGCAAAGCCCGCCGGACAACACCGTCGGGCACATGGCCGCCTGGCTGAACGCCGAGCTCATGAAGAACGTCGCCGAGCTGGGGCAGCTGCGGCTGATCCGGGCCGCCTCGAAGGTGTGAGCCGTCCGGACGGTCAAGTGAGCTGCACCGACCGTTCCGGCCCGGACCCAACAGCCAGCGAACCAGGACCGTTTGCTTGGATCGGACGTATGACGGACTGGTCCACGCTCCACCACGCCTACGGGACGGCTCAGGACATACCCGGGCTCCTCGCCGACATCAGTCCGGATCCGCAGGATCCCGGGTGGGAAGCGCTGTGGTCCCGTCTGTGTCATCAGGGCACTGTCTACTCGGCCAGTTATGCGGCGCTGCCCGCGCTCGCCGATACGGCCCGGCGGTGGTCGGCGGCGGAACGGAGGTCGCCGCTGTATCTGGCCGGGGCCATCGTCGCGAGTATCGACCGGCCCGACGGCGGAGATGATCCCCACCTGTCCCACCCTGCCGCGATCGCCGAGTTGCGCGAGCTGACCGAGGAGGCGCTGCGGGAACCCGGGCTGACCGAGGACGCCCTGAACTACGTCCAGTTGCTGGGGACTCTGCTCAGCCTCGAGGGCGTCCAGGTGTGGGGCGAGCAGATCGACGGGCTCAACGGTGAGGAGTACGAACTGCCCTGCCCAGCCTGCGAGACGGAGAACTTCATCGTCTTCGGCGAGCACGGGTACTTCTCGACCACGGACAGCATGTACATGCGCCACACTCCCGCCAGGCATCTTCCGCTTCGGCCGCAGGACCCTTCGGCGATGCGAGGTCTGGCCGGGAGTCTGCACACGCGCATGGCCGCGGACGGCCATCCCGATCTCGCGCAGAAACTGACCTACGTCTTCGGCAGCGCCCAGTGCGCGGACTGCGAACTGCCCTTCGGCGTCGCGGAGGCCGTGGTCGCCCGATGGGGCGCCTGACCTGTGCGCCGCGCTCGCCGACACGACGTCGGGGCCGACCTCGCGATTTCACGCCGGCCGAGCGCCACCAACGGCCCACCTTCAGCCCAGAACCCGCACGAACCCACCCCGCGCCGTGCCCGAGGACAGCAAGGTGGGCCAGTCGAGGCGGGTGGGGAGGCGGGATACCGACAGGACGACCGCTCCGCCCGCGTGTTCGGCGTCCGCGCACCAGTCGCCCATGCTGTTCACGCCGCCGGCGTCGCTCGATGACGTATCGCCGTCGGCCTCGCCGATCACCGGCGCGGCCAGCGCGGGGACGACGAGGCCGTGGTCGCCGGGGCCGTCCACAACGCACAGGGTGAGGCGAGGGGCGATGCTCCAGCCCTCGCACAGGGGCACCGCCCCGTCGGCCGAAGTGAGCAGGGGCAGGGCGTCGTGGACGGGTGCGTCGGCCAGCAGCAGCACGGGCATCGCACCTCGGACGAACAGCGTGTTCTCAGGATCCAGCAGCACGGGAACACTCTCGCAGGCCGGGGTCGGCGGGCGGGAATGGGGTCCTGAGGGGCCATGCGGCCTGCGAGCGGAAACGGGGCCCGAAGGACCATCCGGCCGGCTCGGCCAGCGCTGCCCGAGCCGGCGCGGTCAGGGCTGCCCCGAGCGGCCCGGGCGGCCCGGGCGGCCCGGCCAGGGCTATCCGCCCGATGCTGCGTCGGCGGGGAGGTGGGCCTCCAGGACGACTGCCGTGCCCGCCACCGATCGGTCCTCGTGCATCGTGATGCGTCGGCCGGTCTCCACGTGCCGCCAATGCGACGGAGTGAGTGGTACGAGGCGTACCAACGCGCGCCCTCCCGGCGGCAGTTGGGGTGCGTTCTCGATCCAGAGGGCGGCCACGCTGACGGCGGTTCCGCCTGTCGGTGAGCGTTGCCCGATGTCCCACATGGGCCGCAGGATTCCGCGGCCGGGGATGGGCGTCTTGCGGCGGGCTTCGGCGGCCGGAGTCAGCGTCAAGTCCGCCCGGATCAGGCCGTTGCGGAGCTCGGAGCACCGCCAGTGGCACCATGCCGCGCTGCGGTCGAGGTGCAACTGCTCCGCGGCTTCGGCGAGTTGATGCCAGAAGGCCAGAGGCAAGGGGCGTTCGTCCCCGAGTTCCTCCAGCAGGGTCAGTGCGATCTCCCACTCGTCGTGGGCGAGGTAGTCCCAGACGTCTCGCACCGTCACGTCATTCTCCGTGGCGGTCGCTTCCGGGACCAAGAGGCCTGCCGACTCGAGCAGTTGGGTGACGTCCGTGGTCATACGTGCATTCTCGACCGGGCTGCCGGCCCGCCGCGCCACCGGCCCGCCGCACCGCCGGCGCCCCCTCTTACCTACCGCCGCAAGTTCGCGAAGAAATTCCGGCGAACCCGGAATCAACCACCGTTCCTAACGGTTGGGAAGGACTACAAGCGCTAGAACTGGCTCCGTCCCGAGAGAGGGCAACCATGAGCAACCGGTTCGCTCAGCTGGCCTTCACCCCCGCGGTTCAGCGGCACCAACGACTGCACGGGAGTCACCGCGCCTATCGGCGTATGGCCGAGGGGCCCGAGGACGTCGATCTGATCGGTCCCGACGAAGCGGCCTTCATCACGCAGCGCGACAGTTTCTACCTCGCCACCGTCGGCGAAACCGGCTGGCCCTACATCCAGCACCGCGGCGGACCGCGCGGATTCCTCCGGGTTCTGGACGAACACACCCTCGGTTTCGCGGACTTGAGAGGAAACCGTCAGTACATCACCCGCGGCAACCTCGACCACGACGGCCGCGTCTCGCTCTTCCTCATGGACTACGGCCATCAGGCCCGGCTCAAGATCCTCGGCCGCGCCCGCGTCGTCGAGGAGGAGGACGACCCCGCGACGCTCGCCGCGCTTGCGGTCGAGGGCTACTCCGGCCGGCCGGAACGAGCGGTGCTGATCGATGTCGAGGGCCTCAACTGGAACTGCTCCCAGCACATCCCCCAGCTGCTCCCCCGCGACGGCGTCGAAGAGGCGCTGGTCTCGCTCCACGACCGCATCGCCGACCTCGAGCGTGAGAACGCCGAGCTGCGCCTGCAGTTGCCCCAGACCCAGACCCAGACCCTTCACCCGTAAAGGAACAGACCCCCAGATGAGCACCAGAGCCACGGCCACCTCCCCCGCCCACCCCCAGCCCGTCCGCCACCACACCGTCCAGATCCAGGGCCACGACGTCTTCTACCGCGAGGCGGGCGATCCGGCGAAGCCGGCGCTCGTGCTGCTGCACGGGTTCCCGTCGAGTTCGGCGATGTTCCACAAGCTGCTCGCCGAGACCGGGCTGAGCGACGAGTACCACCTGATCGCACCGGACCACATCGGCTTCGGGCAGTCGGCGATGCCGTCCCACGAGGAGTTCGGCTACTCCTTCGAGCGGCTCACCGAGATCACCCTGGGGCTGCTCGACAAGCTGGGCATCGACAGGTTCGCCCTGTACATCCATGACTACGGGGCGCCGATCGGGCTGCGCATCGCCTCCCGGCAGCCGGACCGTGTCACGGCGATCGTCACCCAGAGCGGGAACGCGTATCTGGAGGGCTTCACCCCCTTCTGGGACGTGCTGTTCGCGCACGCCGAGGACCGCGCGGCGAACGAAGCGGCGGTACGGGAGCTGCTCACCGCGGATGCCACGCGCTGGCAGTACACCCACGGTGTGCCCGCCGACCGCCTCGACCGCGTGAGCCCCGACGCCTGGGTTCTCGACCAGTCGTATCTGGACCGTCCGGGGAACAAGGAGATCCAGCTCCAGCTGTTCTGGGACTACCAGTTCAACCTCGGCGGCTACCCCGCCTTCCAGGAGTACTTCCGCACCCACCGGCCGCCGGTCCTCATCGCCTGGGGCGAGCACGACGAGATCTTCGGTGCCGAGGGCGCTCGCGCCTTCCTGCGCGATCTGCCGGACGCGGAACTGCACCTGCTCGACACCGGCCACTTCGCCCTCGAGACCCACGGCGAGGAGATCGCGGAGCTGATCCGCGGATTCCTGCGCCGCACCCTCGACTGAGCACGGCCGGTTCGATGAGCAGCGGCGCCGACTACCCTGACGTGGTGCAGAAGGTCACCACGGGGCCACAGCTCGGCGAACCGTTGCCCATCGAGCTGGCCAACGCCACGTATGCCGTCCGGGGCCGGCCGCAGGACGGTCTGCGGACGGTGGAGCAGCTCGCGCTCTGGCTCGAGGGCGTGAACGAGCGGCTTCCGGTCCCGCTCTCCGAGTCCGTTCTGCGGTCGGTCGACGAGACCGATCTGGAGCAGGCGCGCGAACTCCGGGAGTCCGTACGGGCCATCGCGGCCTGTGCCGTACGAGGCGACCGGCCCCCGCAGGCCGCCCTGGACATGCTCAACGAGCGCGCCGCCGCGGCCCCGTGCTGGCGTGAGCTGCGGTGGGAGAAGTCGCCCGCGTCCACTCTCCAGCACGACGGTCCGCCCGTGACGGCGGTGCTCGCCTCGATCGCGCAGGCGGCCGTCGACCTGTTCGCCGGTCCCGCTCTCGACGACCTGCGCGCCTGCCACGGACCGGGCTGTGTCCTGTTCTTCGTCAAGGACCACCCGCGCCGCGAGTGGTGCTCGGCGGCCTGCGGCAACCGCGCACGCGCCGCCCGGCATTACGCGCGCGCACGGGAGCAGAAGGCGTGAGCACGCGTACGGAACAGAAGGCGTGAACGACCGCCCCGGACGAGGTCCGGGGCGGTCGTCCTCACGAGCCGTTCAGTGGACAGGGAGCCTCAGAACCGCAGCCCCCACGAATCGATCTTCCCGGTGTCGTAGTTCGCGTTGTCGCTGACCCGGAGCTTCCACGTGCCGTTGGCGACCTCGGAGGAGGCGTTCACGGTGTACGTGGTGTTGATGTTGTCGCTGCTGCCGCCCGTGCCGTAGCCCTTGAGGGTGTAGGCGGTGCCGTCCGGGGCGATCAGCTGGACGCGCAGGTCACCGATGTAGGTGTGCTGGATGACGACCGGGACCTGGAGCGTGGCCGGGGCGTTGCCCGTGACGCCGCTGACGGTGATCGGCGAGTCGACGGTGGCGTTGTCGGCGATCGCGTAGTCCGTGGCGTTGTCGAAGGCCTTGCCCGGCGGGTTGGTGGTGCCGCCGCCGACCTGCAGGAGGCGGTTGGGCGAGCCGGTGCCAGGGCTGGTCACGACGCCGGTACTGCTCGCGGCGACCAGCGCGTCACGCGTCTGGGCCGGAGTGGCCGACGGGTTCAGCGACTGGTGGATCGCCGCCGCGCCCGCGACGTGCGGGGAGGCCATCGACGTACCGGAGATGGAGTTGGTCGCGGTGTCCGAGGTGTTCCACGCCGAGGTGATCGAGGAGCCCGGGGCGAACAGGTCGAGGACCGAACCGTAGTTGGAGTAGCTCGCCTTGGCGTCGCTGCTCGTGGTCGCGCCGACCGTGATGGCCTCGGCGACACGGGCGGGCGAGCGGGTCGAGGCGTCCGTGGACTCGTTGCCGGCGGCGACGGCGTAGGTGATGCCCGCGGCGATCGAGTTGCGTACGGCGGTGTCGATGGCCGAGTCGGCGCCGCCGCCGAGGCTCATGTTCGCGACGGCCGGCTTGACCGCGTTCTGGGTGACCCAGTCGATGCCCGCGACGACCTGGGCGGTGGTGCCGGAACCGGAGTTGTTCAGGACCCGGACGCCGACGACCTTCGCCTTCTTGGCCACACCGTAGGAGCCGCCCGCGACCGTACCGGCGACGTGCGTGCCGTGGCCGTGGCCGTCCTGGGCGGTGTTGTCGTTGTCGATCGCGTCGTAGCCGTAGGAGGCACGGCCGCCGAAGTCGCTGTGGGTGATCCGGACACCGGTGTCGATGACGTAGACGGTGACGCCCTCACCGGCCTTGTCCGGATAGGTGTAACTCTGGTTCAGCGGCAGGGTCTTCTGGTCGATGCGGTCCAAGCCCCATGAGGGCGGGTTGGGCTGCGTCGCGGAGATCTTGAACGTGCGGTTCTGGGTGACCGATTCGACGGCCGGATCAGCGGCGAATCGTTCCGCCTCGGCCTCGGTGGCCTCGATCTGGTAGCCGTTGAGCGCCTTCTTGTACGTGCGCTCGATCTGAGCGCCGTACTCCTTGGCGAGCGCCTTGCCCTCCGCGGAGTCCGATTTCGCGGCGTCCTTGTCGAGCGTGACGATGTAGCTGTTCGGTATCGCTCCCGATGCGCCGGCGTTCTCTATCTTGCCGACGGGAGCCGCGCCTGCGTGGGGGGCGGAGACGAGGCCGAGGGCGAGGGCCGCCACGGCCGTCGCGCCGACGCTTGCCAGTGATCTGCCGGCCAGTCTTCGCCGTGCGGGACGCTTCTGTGCCATCTGAGGGATCCTCCTCGTGGATGGTGCACTGGTGGGGGGTGGTGCGGGGGGTGCGTGGAACGGCGTCCGAACGTGGTGCACACATGGGCATGCCAATCCGATGCCGGTACGTGTCCGCCGGATCGCTGAGCGAAAGGTTGACGGATCCATAGGAATCCCACAAGGGTCCTGCGCACACGTAACAGACGTGCCATACAGCCGACATGACACGCCTTCACCGGATTGCAGCGACCAGGCGTGATTAGCGTGTGCTCATGACTTCATTGCCGGATCATGTCTGCCCCAAGGACGGCACGCGGGTGCCCGGCGGCACCCTCGCCTGGTGCTGTCCCGTCTGCGAAGGCCCCCTCGACCTGGACTTCCATCCCACGCCCGGCGACCTGAAGACCCTGGGCGGCAGGGTCAACTCGCTTTGGCGGTACGGGGCTTCGCTCCCGCTCGCAAACCCCTCCGTGAGCCTCGGCGAGGGGCGTACGCCACTGGTCTCGCTGACCGGGCAGGTTTCGGCCAAACTCGACTTCCTGATGCCGACCCTGTCCTTCAAGGACCGCGGCGCGGTGATGCTCGCCGAACTCGCGTCGCGCCTCGGCCCCGAGCAGGTCATCGCGGACAGCAGCGGCAACGCGGGGCGTGCGGTGGCGGCGTACTGCGCCCGCGCCTCACTGCCGTGCACCGTGTATGTTCCGGCCGGTACCGCCGCCAAGAAGCTGACCGCGATCCGGCAGTTCGGCGCGCAGGTCGAAGAGGTGCCCGGCGACCGTGAGGCGACGGCCCGCGCGGCCCGGGCCGCGGCGGACTCCCCCGGCACCTTCTACGCCTCGCACGTGCACAATCCGTACTTCCTGCACGGCACCAAGACCTACGTCTTCGAGATCTGGGAGGACCTCGGCGGACGTCTGCCGGACGCGCTCGTGGTCCCCGTCGGCAACGGCACCCTGCTGCTCGGCGCGGCCCTCGCGCTGCGCGAACTGCACACGGCCGGCCTGATCGACCGGCTCCCCGCGCTGTACGCGGTGCAGGCCGAGGCGGTCGCCCCGCTGGCCCGCGCGTGGGCGGCGGGTTCCGCCGACCTGACCGATCCGGCGCCACTGCGGGACACCGCGGCCGCCGGCATCGCGATCCCGCACCCGCCCCGCGCCCGTCAAATCCTCGCTGCGGTACGGGAGTTCGGCGGCGGCTTCCTCACGGTCCCCGAGCCCGACCTGGGCGCGGCCCGCCGCGACCTGGCCCGGCGCGGCCTCGCGGTGGAGCCGACGGCGGTGGCGTGCTGGGCGGCGGTGCGGACTGGGGTGCTCGGGTCGCGGTCGGTGGTGCTGCCGCTGTGCGGGGCGGGGTGAGGTGAGCTAGGCGGCCGGGGAGCGGCGGGGACTCAGCGACCGAGTGCGGCACGCATCCGGTCGAGGCCTTCCGCCCGCCAGTGCTCCCGGTCGGGCATCCGGTCTTCCTCGCGCCACCTCCAGGCCGAGAACAACGCCCAGTTGAGGGCGCGGCACTGACGGACGAGTGCGGGATCGGCCCCCGTGTAATACGCGTCCACGGCTTCGGGGGCGTGGGCGAGGTCGAACTCGACCGGTCCCCGGCAGCACGTGGCGAGGTCCACGAAGAGCGGCCCCCGACTCGTGCCGAGGAGGTTGCCCGGGTGCGGCTCGCCGTGCAGCAGTTGGTCCCGCTCCGGGTCGTCGCCGATCGCGGACGCCAGTCCGCCGAGCGTGGCGCTGAGGAAATCCCGTTCGGCCGCGGGCAGTTCGGGCGAGCGGTCGACGTCGTCCACCTCTCTCAGCGCGGCGTCGACCCGCTCGGTGAAATGCGGCGCGTCCAGCTCGGTCCGGCGCAGGACGGCATGGTGCCGCATGAGCGCATCCGCGTACGCGGCCGGAGCGATCTCCGTACCGGCGGACTCGTAGTACCTCCACAGCGAGATGGCGAAGCCGTCGCACAGATGGACACCGGGATCGACCCGGGACTCGAGCTCACCCACCGGAGCCCCGGCCGCGGTGACCCGCCGGGCCACCTCCACCTCGAACTCGAACCCGCCCGCCTCCGCGGGCCCGACCCGGGCCAGCACGTCACAAGGAAGCAGGCGCAGGGCGGCTCGGTCCGAATCGTGAACGACCACGACCTCGTCGACCCGCAGCCCCAGCCCGAGTACGGTCCTGCGCACCGCGTCCACCGCGCGCCCGCGTCGCCGCGTCTCCATACCGCCCTTCCCCCCGCCCGCCGTACCGCTCCCGGCGATCACCGTGCCGTTCCCTGAGCCCACTGTGCCGTTCCCGGAGATCGTCGAGCCTAGAGGTCGCCGACGATGTTCACCGTGTTCTCTTCGGTGTCGATGAACGAGGCGTAGACCATCCCGATCTCGGGGATCTCCGTCCGCCCGACCGCCAACCGGCCGCCGGCCGCGGTGATCTTCTCGATCGTCGCGTCGATATCGTCGACCCGCACGACGAGCCGGGGCTCGCGCAGCGCCTTGTCACGCGCCGCGATCTCGCCGTTGATCGCACCTGGGCGCACCTCGTTGGCGTAGGCCTCCTCCCGGCTCCAGCCGAAGACCTCGCCGTAGAAGCGCCAGGCCCGCTGGACGTCCTCGGCGGGCAGCTGGAACCAGGTCACCCTGTTCGACGGGATCTCGTTCACGGCCTTCTCCCTCGTTGGCGGTCAACCGACCCTCGCCTACGCGGAACCCTCGATCAAGACCCCATGCCTCTTGGCCCTCCCCTCAGCCGAGGAACTCGCGCGCACCACGCAGCCTTGTCCTCAACTGCCGCTGAGTCGCCGAACTGTCGAGGCGTACATCTACGGGGCCGGGATGCGGGGCATCCGTGCGCAGACCGGTGGGGAGGCGGGTGGGGTCGAGGCCGTCGCGGCGGGCGATGAGGACGCCGAGCTCGTGGCGGCTGAGGGCGTCCGGGCCCGCGAGGTGGAACATTCCGGGTGTGTCACAGAGCGCCAGCTCCCACAACGCGGCCGCCAGATCGGTCACATGGACCGGGCAGCGGACGTCGTCGGTGAAGAGCACACCCTCACGGGAGCCGGCGGCCAAGGCGTGCACCAGGCGTTCGTGCGTGGACCGGCCACGGCCGATGATCAAAGAGGTGCGTGCCACGGCCGCGCCGGGCGCCAGGTGGCGTACGACCGTCTCCGCGGCGGCCTTTGCCGCGCCGTACGGGGTGAGCGGGTCGGGCGGGCAGCTCTCGTCATAGCGGGTACGGGCGCCGGAGAACACGGCGTCGCTCGAGACATGGACGAGGCGGCTGCCGTGCCCGGCGGCGGACAGCGCGATGTGGGCCGCGCCGTCGGCGGTGACCTCCCAATGCGCCCCGCCGCTCGACGCGTTGAGCACCACCGAGGGTGCGAGGTCGGCGATCAGCCCGGCCACGTCCGCCGCGCGCCTGACGTCGAGGTGCCACCATGCGACGCCGGGGAAAACGTCGGGGCGCCGGGTTGTGAACGTGGCGGCCGTCTCGTGCCCCGCCGCCACGGCCTGGCGGATCAGTTCCGTACCCAGGAAGCCACTGCCGCCGATGATCAGGACCCTCATACGGGAGAGAGTAGGAGCGGCGAGGTGCCGAGGTACGAGGAAGGGCGACAGTGATTCTTCCCAAGGTGCGCGACCCCCGGTTCGTGACCCTGCGACGGGGCGGGACGCTGACCGATGCGGATCACCGGTTGCTCGCGCTGTGGGCCGCGGAGTGTGCGGAGCATGTGCTCGGGTTGTTCGAGGCCGAGGTGCCCGGGGATTCGCGGCCTCGGGAGGCGATCGGGGCTGCGCGGGCGTGGGTGCGGGGTGAGCTCAGGATGATGGAGGCCAGGGCGGCCGGCGGTCATGCCATGGGCGCGGCAAGGGAGTTGCGCGGGGCGGCGCGGCACGCGGCGTACGCCGCCGGGCAGGCCGCCTGTGTCGCGCATGTCGCCGCGCATGAGCTCGGTGCGGCCGCGTATGCGATCAAGGCGGTACGGGCCGCCGAAGGGGACGCCGCGGGGCGGGCCGAGTGCCGGTGGCAGCGGGGGCGGCTGCCCGGGGTGATCCGGGAGCTCGTCCTCGACGATCAGCGGTTGCGCAACGAGATCTGCTGGTCCGTGTTCGAGGGCTAGAACCCTGGTCCGTGTTCGAGGACCAGGGCCCTGATCCGTGTTCTGGGGCCAGGGCCTGATCCCGGAACGGGTTCGGGTGCTGCCCGCGTTGAGCCGGACGATGGAATGTGCGCCGCCGGTCTCGGCGTCTGTGATCGACGGCCGGGTGCAGGGGTTATCCAGTCCTCATGTCAGTCCCGCTGTTGCACCGTCTGTGCAGCGCCTTCGTGCAGCGTGCCTGGGCTTTCGCCGAGAGGTACGGGCGGGTGTCCGCGGCACGGCCCGGGCCCTATCGGTTCGCACGGCTCGGGGAAGGGGCGTGCTTCGCGTTTCCGCCGGGGGCCGTGTTCGGTGAACGGGCCATCGCCATCGGTGCGGGGACCCTCGTCGGGGCGCAGGTCAGCATCTCGGCCGGGTTCTTCGGGCCGGGACAGCAGCCGGAGCCGGGGCTCGTGGTCCGGATCGGGGCGCGGTGCTGTGTGGGCCGGGGCAGCCACATCGTGGGGCACCGGTCCGTCACGATCGGCGATGACGTGTTCCTCGGGCCGTACGTCTACGTGACGGACCAGAACCACACGTACACCGATCCGGACACCCCCGTCGGAAGCCAGCCACCGGCCAACTCCCCCGTGGTCATCGGGGACGGCTGCTGGCTCGGCACCGGGGCGATCGTGCTGCCGGGGACCACCCTCGGCCGCAATGTGGTGGTCGCGGGCGGTGCCGTGGTGCGCGGCACGTTCCCCGACCACTGTGTGGTGGCCGGGGTGCCGGCGCGTGTCGTACGGCGGTATCTGCCCGGTGAGGGCTGGCTGAGGAATCCGTCCACCCACGCAAGGAGCGTCACATGAAGAAGCCGGCCGAGGGCGATATCCCCATCATGATCGTCGGCGACTCGATCAGTCACGGCAGCAGTGGTGACTGGACCTGGCGGTACTTCTTCTGGAAGCACCTGAAGAACCAGGGGCTGAGCATCGACCTCGTCGGCCCCAAGGACACCTTGGACAACGCCCGCACCGCGGAGGTCGGTGACGACGACGCCACGTACGCCGACCCCGACTTCGACCGCGACCACGACGCCCAGTGGGGGCGCCCGTACGTCCAGGAGAAGGACGTCATCGAGGAGAAGGTCGCCGAGTACGAGCCGGAGTACCTGCTCGTACTGCTCGGGATCAACGACCTGTTCTGGTACGGGGTGACGCCTCCTCAGTTCGCCGCGAACCTGCGGGAGTTCCTGGCGAACGCGCGCCGTCCCGCGCCCGGCCTGAAGGTCCTGATCGGGACGGTGCTCGAGACGCAGAAGGCCCTGGACGACCCGGAGTTCGCGGCTCTCGTCGCCGCGACGAACGAGGTGCTGCGGAAGGTCGCCGCCGAGGAGGGTGTCCCGGTGGCCGAGACCGCCGCGGACTTCCGCGCGCCGGAGCACACCTGGGACGGCACCCATCCCAACCCCAACGGCGAGCTCCGTATCGCGGCCGCCTTCGCCGACCGGCTCGCGGAGGCATACGGCCTGGGCGCGCCCTATCCACGCCCTCTGCCGCTGCTCGACGCGGTCGATCCGAGTGCGAAGGCTCCGGTGGACGGTCCGGCGAGCGAGGCGAGTTGAGGGTGGCTCCCCAGTACGCCCCGCGATGCACCCGAGAGGTCAGAAGTACCGCGTGAACGCGTCCGGCCCCACCGCGAACAGTCCCTTGAAGGGGCTGTCGAGCTGATAGATCAGCAGCACGGTGAACGTGATCAGCGCGGACAGGCCCATCACCATCACGACGTGGGTGAAGCTGCGCTTGACGCCGAACATGAACATGAAGGCCACGGTGAGCAGCCCACCGGTGATCAGCCCGAGCCAGATCACCGGTGACAGGCTCTGCGCCGCGTCGGCCTCGCGGCCTCTGCGCGCCTCGTCCAGGGTGCCCAGCTGGCCCAGCGTCTCGAGTCCGGCGACCTGTTGGGCAGGGGTGGCGTCGGCGGGCAGCTGCGCCGCGGCGCGTACGTGGTCCAGGAGTTGCCAGCCTGCGCCGCCGGGCAGCTCGCCCTGGGCCATCGCCGGCCATTCGGTCGCGGTGACGTGCTGGGCGTAGGCCTCGATCTGATCGCGCAGGGCCCGCGCCTGTGCGCCGGGCAGTCCGTCGGCGAGGAGATGGATCTGGTGGGCGGCGCCCGCCTCGGTGGCGGTGTGCTCCTCCGCCGTGGAGTGGCTGTCCCAGACCGAGACCAGGGCGAGTCCGAGGATGAGGGCGTAGAGGACGCCGACCATCATCGAGATGTACTCCGCCACGTCTTCGCGCGGCTCGTCGTCCGGGCCGAGCGGCCACAGGCGGTGCTTGACGAGGACGACGGCCGCGGCGAGCAGGGCGACGCCGACGACGATGGCGAGGGTTTCGGTCATCTGGGTGGTGGTCCGTCCTGTTCGGTTCAGCGCCTGCGCGCGCCGAGCACCGCGGCCGCCAGGGCCGCGGGCAGCAGTACGAGGAACAGCGCGCTGAGCAGGCCGAGTCCGGTCGGGCTGTGGTCCGGGCGGACGAACAGACCGAGCAGCGGATTGTGGGCAGGGGGCTGCGCGGTGGGCGGGTCACCCGGCGGGTTCTCGGCAGGGGGCACTGCGGGAGGTACGGCGGGCGGCACTGCGGGAGGTACGGCGGGCGGCACCGCGGGAGGTACGGCAGGCGGCACGGCAGGCGGCACCGCGGGAGGTCCGACCGCACCCGGCGGCGGGGGCACCGCGCCCAGTGCCGCCTCCACACCCGGCGGCGGCATCAGCAGCGGGAGCACCTCGGCGGGCGGCGGCGCGACGACCGGGGCCGTGACGGGGGGCCTCGGGACGGCGGGCGGCGGCGTGGCGGGGCGCGCCGGACGTGAACGCGGGGGCGGTGGCGGGATGGTGAAGCGGGCGGTGGCCCGTGCCGTGAGGTGCGCCGGGCGCGCAAGGC
>NZ_JBEPEW010000048.1:0-51298 GCF_040300965.1 Streptomyces mesophilus
CCGGGTCGCGGCCCGACCGTTCGTCGCTCAGGTACTCGCCGCAGCCGAAGACCGCGCCGAGCGTGGCCATCAACGCGGCCACCACGGCCGATTCCCGGGAGCCGAGGCCGAACGCGAGGGACCCGACGATCCCCGCCGCGAACAAGCGGTTCATCACGTGGGTGGCGCCGAAGTCCTCGCTCCAGCCGTCGGGCACGGGCAGGAACACGGCCACGACGGCGAGCGCCACCACGGCGCCGAGCAGGGCGGCGAACGGCAGCGGGGCGAGCGGCCTCGCGGCGGACCTTCCCGGAGTGTCCGGCTTCGTGCCGCGCGGCGGATCGCGCCGTAACCAGTGCCTCATGTGCCGCCTCCCCGTAGCGCCCCATGTCCCGTTCCGGGGACGCCCGTTGGTGGCCGAAGGGTTCCTTCCGCGGCGGTGCGATCTCCGGCTTGAACATGTTCAAAACCAGCGCTACAGTCATGTCCACAAGGTTTTGAACACGTTCAAGGGAACGGGGAACCATGGACCTCACAGTCGTCGCCTACGTCGTGTACCTGGCCATCAGCATCGGGCTGACCGTCTGGGTCGCCCGCACGCTCGGCCGCAACGGACGGATCTTCCTCAGCGACGTACTGCGGGGGAACGAGAAGCTCGCGGACGCCGTGAACCATCTGCTCGTCGTGGGCTTCTATCTCGTCAATCTCGGGTTCGTCGCGCTCTATCTGAACGCGGACAACCTGATCACCGACGCGCGGGGGATCTTCGAGGCGCTGTCGGTGAAGCTCGGGGTGGTGCTGCTCGTGCTGGGGGTCATGCACCTCGGCAATGTCTGGATCCTGAACAAGATCCGGCGCCGGGGAATCATGGAGCGCGAGCAGGTTCCGCCCGTACCGCCGCAGGGGTTCAGCGGCGACCAGGGTGCGTGGGCGGCACCCACGGGGGCCTGAACGATGGGGACCGTTCAGGGAACGGGGGGCCGGGGCGTTGCTCCGGAGCAGGGGGGCCGGGGCGTTGCCCCGGAGCAGGGGGGCCGGGGCGTTGCCCCGGAGCAGGGGGGCCGGGGCGTGGCGTACGCCCCGGTCCGCCGGCTGACCGTCCTGTACGACGCGGAGTGCCCGCTGTGCAGGCATCTGCGGAACTGGCTGGTGAAGCAGCGGCAGTTGGTGCCGCTCGATCTCGTACCGGCCGGGTCGCAGGAGGCGCGGCGGCGCTTCCCGGGGATCGATCACGGGCGGACGCTGGACGAGATCACCGTCGTGGGGGACGGCGGCCAGGTCTACCTGGGGCCCGCGGCCTGGGTGGTGTGTCTGTGGGCGCTGGCCGAGCACCGGCCGATGGCGCACCGGGTCGCCTCGCATTCGGGGGCCAGGTTCGCGCGTGCGGTGCTGCTCGCCGCGGCCAAGTACCGCGAGGGGCAGCGGCGGCCCGAGGGCTGGCAAGGCGGCGTGTACCGGCGGGCCGACGGGTGGACGTACCACCCTCAGCACGGCTGGTCGTATGCCGGGCCGGAGGCTTGTGACTCGGGACGCTGTCCGACTGGTTAGGCTCGGGGACCGTGCCAGCGTGCCAGCAGGGAAAGCGAGCGTGAACGTGTCGTCGGAGCCGGGGCCCGCGCCCAAGGAGTCGGGGTCAGCGAAGGAGTCGGGGTCCGCGCCCAAGGAGTCGGGGTCAGCGAAGGAGTCGGGGTCCGCGCCCAAGAGTGAGCAGACGCGGACGCTGATTCTGGAGACCGCCATGCGGCTCTTCCAGGAGCGTGGTTACGACAAGACCACGATGCGGGCGATCGCCAAGGAGGCCGGGGTCTCCGTAGGCAACGCGTACTACTACTTCGCCGGCAAGGAGCACCTGATCCAGGGCTTCTACGACCGGATCGCCGCCGAGCACCAGGCCGCCGTACGGCCGGTGCTCGACCGCGAGACGGATCTGGAGGCGCGGCTCTCCGGGGTGCTGCGGGCGTGGCTCGACATCGCGGAGCCGTACCACGAGTTCGCCGCGCAGTTCTTCAAGAACGCCGCCGATCCCGACTCCCCGCTCAGCCCCTTCTCCGCCGATTCGGCACATGCGCGCGAGGCCGCGATCGCCGTGCACCGCGAGCTGCTCGCCGGATCGAAAGCGAAGATCCCGGACGAACTCAAGGACATCCTCCCGGAGATGCTCTGGCTCTCCCAGATGGGCCTCGTCCTGTACTGGGTCTTCGACCGCTCCCCCGGACGCGAGCGCTGCTACCGGCTCGCCGACCGGGGCGCCAAGCTCACCACGCGCGGCGTGGCCCTGGCCCGCTTCCGGGTCCTGCGCCCGCTCGTGCGCGAGGTCCACGAACTGTTCGTCGACTTCCTGCCCGGGATGACGGACGAGGACTCCTCGGACACCGCGCCCGGACCCGGCAAGCCCGGCCTCAGCAAGAGCTGACCCGATCAGCGGGCCGGCTCCGGCCCGACTGAAAGGTCATCTCGACGATGCTCATAGCCGTACTTCTCTTCCTGTTCCTTGTCGCCCTCGCCCTGGTGGCGATCGGCGCGCTCTGTGCCACGCTCGTCCGGATGGCCGGTGCGGGCACCGGCTGGACCATCGCCGTGGCCCTCTTGAGCCCGCCGGTCGCCTTGTCCCTCCTCTTCCTGATCCTGGCTTCGCGATGAGGCGTCCACGAGAACGCTGTCCAGAGGTCAGAGCTGGCTGAGGATCGTCGGGTCGGTGATCTCCTTGTCCTTCGCGAGCAGCATCGCCTTGCTGAGGATCACCGACAGGACCCGGTCGCCCTCGAAGGGCAGATAGCCGGTGCCGGCCGGATCGCCCGCCGAGGCGCCCTTGGGCACGATGCACAGGTACTGGTCGTTCGGGGTCCGCAGGATGTTCCCGGACCCCAGATGGATCTTGTACGTGTGCAACTCGCCCTTGACGTGCAGGAACCGGCCCTCGAGCGTGCACCGGTCCGCGATCGCCAGCCTCGGTATCAGACGGGTCAGGAGCCGGCGGCGGGTCTCGGCGCTCGCGTTGAGCTCGCCGAAGCTGTACGTGCTCCAGTACTCCTGGAAGCGGCCTTCGGGGCCGCCGTCCTGCCAGGTCGGATCATTGCCGACGCTGGCCACGCCGACGAACAGGTCGACGTCGCGCAGGACTTCGCTGAGCGCGAGTGGCGGTATTCCGGTGAGGGGCAGCGGGTCGACGGGGTCACGGCCGTCGCGCAGCCACATGCGGTACTCGCCGCCGTAGCAGTGCGCCGAGTTCTCCGGTGCGTCCAGCGGATAGAAGCGGACCTGGTCGGTGCTCAGCCGGAGGTAGCTGCCCGAGTCGGTGGTGTCCACGCCGTAGTTGTCGCCCACGCCCTCGATCCAGTACTCGGCGCGCAGGCCCCACTGCGGCAGTTCGCGCATGGCCGGCGGGGCCTCGTCGTCGACGCACAGGCGCAGCTTGTTGCGCCAGCCCCGTACGGCCGCGAGCGCGTGGAACTGGTGCTGGCGCAGGATGTGGGCGGCGAAACGGTTGGAGTACGTGCCCGTGTTCCGCTCGGCGTCGGTCAGCAGGTACACCTCGCGGTGGGCCTGCTTGAACGGCTGGGTGATGCCGTGCCGCTCCAGCCAGTCGCGCCAGGCGACGATCTCGGCGGGCTCGTGGTGGATGGGGTGCCACAGCTCGACGTTTCCGCCTGTGGTGACCGGGTCGTCGGTGAGCGTGCGCAGCTCGCCGTCCGCGTACCCGACGGGCCGTCCGTCGACCGTCCACAGGAGGCGGCGGGCGAGGGTGCCGACGAGCGGGTGGTCGAGGTAGTGGGTGCGCCACTTCTCGTACGGCCAGACGCGGCGCGCCAAGAACTGCCGGTCGAGCCGCTCGGTCTGCGCGCCGAGCATCTTGTCGATGTCCTTGACGGCGGCCTTGAGCTCCTTGAGCTCGTCGGGGTGGTCGCGCTTGACCTGGGCGGGCGGGGCCTTGACCGTTTTGCCGGTGACGTTGCGCCACGTGAGGGTGGCTTTGGATCCGGTGACCGTCAACTCTGCGGTGCAGTCCCCCAGTCGGTGTTCGCTTCGGCCGACCTCCGTGAGTCCGTACGCCGGCACGGCGAGCTCCTCGATCTCCTCACGTGTGAGGCCGAGGGCCGTCGCCCGCTGGTCGAGGCCGCTGTTGAGGATCTTCAGGGTGCCCTTGTACGTGACGCGCGTGGCGAGCCGGGCCAGTTCGGCGAGGGCCGCCTCGCCGTCGGAGCGGGTGAGCGCGACGACGCAGGCGTTGGCGACCTTGGGGTTGCGGGGGCCGATGCCCGGGACCTTGCGCAGCGAGGTCTCGGCGACCCGGCCCAGCGCGCGGGCGGTGTCGCGGTCCCCCGGCAGCAGGGAGAGCGTCCAGGCGAGGCCGCGGAGGGCGTCGGCGTTGTACGGGTCGAACTCTTCGTTGTGGGGCCGGTACTGGTCGTCGGTGAAGAGCTGCGTGCGGGGCCGGCCCACGAGAGCGAGCCAGGCGGTGATGCGGGTGCGCACCTCGTCGAGCGGCAACCGCTCCAGCTTCTGCCGGGCGGCCTTCTCCCACTTGACGGAGGGCTGCGCACTGGTTGCACCAGCCGCGTGCCGCACGAGGGCGTGCCAGTGCCCGCCGGCCTCGGCGAGGTCCTCGAGCGCCTGGTCGGACCATGCCTCGCCGGGGTTGAGCACCGGGCCCGTCAACCCGGTGAGCAGCCGCTTCAGTTCCTTGTCGGCGTAGTAGCCCTGCGTGGCCGAGCGGCGCATCGTGGCCACCACGGCGTCGGGGACCGCGCGGCCCGCGTCCAGCTCGGCCCGCACCAGGCATACGAGCTCCGAGCTCGACCAGGTGGAGTGCATCCTGGCGTACTCCTGAAGGCGGTTGATCCGCGCAGGAGTCATCGCCAAGTTCTCGGGGAGGTCCCGGCTGACGACGGCAGCGAGTGTGGCGATGTGGCTCCGCACGATGGGCCCGTCTCCGCCCTGCTCGTAGCGGTGCGCCCAGGACTTGGCAAGGCGCCGTCTGCTCTCCTCGGGGAGCTCCCGCACCAGGTCGAGGAGCTCGGCCGCCTCGCCGTCCCAGCGGTTGTCGCGCGCGCCCGCGAGCCTGACGAGGTGCTCGGAGAGCCCGCCCATGTCGTCGTCGGCGATGAGCTGACGGACCTGCCGCACCTGCTCCCGTACGTACGGCATCATCAGCCGCCCACCAACGGCACAAGCTTCAGGAACGTGACCTCGACCCCGAGCCTGAGCTCGATCTCCTCGTCCAGCTCCTCCACCTGCCGGTCCCCGATCAGGACCAGGAACCCGTTCCGCCCGAACGCCTCCACCGCGCGCTCGAACTGCCGCTCCGGATCGATCCGTCGAGGCGTCTTCAGCGCGTACCCGTTCAGCGTGCGCTCCGTGTCCGTCGGCTGGACGAGGCCGCGGAACACTCCGGGCGACGCGGCGTGGTACTCCGCGACCTCCTGGAACACACGTCGCCGGATCACCTCGCGCAGCGTGAGCCGCTCCTCGGTGATCTCGATCCCCCACGCCTCGGCGCGCTCCCCTGCTGTCGTCTCATCGACGAACGTCAGTCTCCCCATGCCCACGGAGATTAGAGGGCGGCACTGACAACCCCTCCCACCAGGGAAGTTGAGGGCCCCTCACGCCTTCCAGTGCGCCCCGCCGTCCCGCTCCGCCTCCACCATGATCCGCCGCAGCATGTCCGAAAGCTGGGCCAGCTCCCGCTTGGACAGCACTCCGAGCAGCCGGGACTCCTCGTCGCCGAGCATGTCCATCGCGCCCAGCCACGTCGCCCGGCCATCCTCGGTGAGCTCGACGTCGACCCGGCGGCGGTCGCTCTTCGACTGCGTACGGCGGATGAGGCCGCGCTTCTCCAGGCCGTCGAGGCGGCCGGTCACCGAGGCGGGCCTGAGGTCGAGGTCCGCCGCAAGCTCCGAGGGCGTCGCGCGGCCCGAGCGGCCGGCCAGTTTGTGCAGGGTGTCGAACTCCTGCCGGTCCAGGGCGAAGTCGACCAGGGACTGCTCGCGCACCCGCATCAGATGTACGGAGAGCTTCTTCATCCGCGTCACCGCGCCCTCGACATCCGGGTCGAGCTCGGGCAGCACGGGCATCCACCGCGCCACGTGCCCGTCGGTCCAGTCCTGCTCACGCTCCATTTCGGCGCCCTGCTCACGCGTCCTGCCGGCGTCCCGCTCACGCTCCATGCCGCTCAGCGTACGCCGCAATCCTTCGCTGCCAAATATTTCGTTGACGAATAGTTTGGTACCGAAATACATTGCATGTCATGTCGCATCCCCTGCGCACCCTCAACTTCCGCCTGTTCTTCGCGGGTCGCTCCCTCTCCCTCATCGGCGACGCGGTGATCCCCACCGCGCTCGCCCTCGCCGTACTCGAGATCAGCGGCTCCCTCTCCGCGATGGCGATCGTGCTCGCCTGCGCGATGGTGCCCAAGCTGGCGCTGCTGCCGATCGGCGGTGTGGCGGGTGACTGGTTCCACGCCCGGACGGTCGCCCTGATCACCGACGCCGTCAGGGCCGCAAGCCAGCTCTTCGTCGGGTTCGAACTGCTCGCGGGCGATCCGCACTTGTGGCAGATCGCCCTCGCCGAGGCCATCGGCGGCGCGGCCTCCGCCTTCGCCATGCCGACGGTGTCCCCGCTGATCACCGGCACGGTCGAACGGGACCAACTGCACCGCGCCAACGCCCTGTTCGGCATCGTGCACAGCTCAGCCCGGTTCGGCGGTCCGGCGCTCGCCGCGCTGCTCGTGACGCTCGCCGGGCCGGGGCTCGCGTTCGTCCTGGACGGCGTCTCGTTCGCCGTCAGCGCCCTGCTCCTCACCGTCACCCGCGTACGCAACGTCCCGGTCGAGCGCCGCTCGCTGCGCGCCGACCTCGTCGAGGGCTGGCAGGAGGTGCGCCGCCGCGACTGGTACTGGACCAGCCTCATCGGCCACTCCGCCTGGAACGGCGCCGCCGCCGTCCTGATGACCATCGGACCCGGCCTCGCGGTCCGCGAGTTCGGGGGTCCGGCCGCCTGGGTGTGGCTGCTCCAGGTCGGCGCCGGCGGGCTGCTGCTCGGCTCGCTGCTCGCCGCGCGGGCCAGGCCGCGGCGGCCGATCCTCACCGCCAACCTGGGCCTGGCCACGTACGCCCTGCCGCTCATGCTCTTCGCCGCGGGCGCGCCCGCCCCGCTGGTCATCGGTGCGTACGGGATCGCGCAGGCCGGGCTCGGCTTCCTCAACCCGGTCTGGGAGACGGCGGTGCAGCAGGCCATCCCCGAGCAGACACTGGCCCGCGTGGTCTCGTACGACTGGCTGCTCTCACTCGGCGCCATGCCGCTCGGCTACGCGCTCGCCCCGCTCGCCGCCGGTCTGTGGGGACCCGAGGCGCCGCTGTGGATCGCGGGCGCGGTGGTGGCGGTGGCCTGCGCCGGGACGGCCCTGGTCCCCGGCGTACGGGATTTCCGTGCCCGTACACCGGAGGCCAAACCTGTTCCCCAGACGGTCAGTTGACCGCGTCCACCTGCTCCTCCCAGGCCAGCTCCACGTCGTACACCAGAGGATCCTCGCCGATCATGACGTGCCGCGCGCGGGGGGCGAACCCGGTCGCGGTCACGGCGAGGAGGTACGAGCCGGGGCCGGGGGCGGCCAGGATGTACGAGCCGTCGGCGAGCGAGTCGACGCGGTCGAGCTGGCGGCCGCCGCGTGAGACGAGGGTGAGGACCGCGTCCGCGACCGCCTCGCCGTCCGGGGTGCGCAGGAAGCCGTGGACGGCGGAGGCGCCCCCTGTGCGCTGGGCGGGAACCGCGGCGTCCACGGACTCCACGGGAGCCGGCACGTCCTCCTTGGGCTCCACCGCCAAGTGCGGCAGCCGCTTCTCCAGCCAGTCCGGCAGCCACCAGTTGGACCGACCGAGCAGATGCATCGCGGCCGGGACGAGCGCCGTACGCAGGATGAACGCGTCGAGCGCGACCGCCGCCGCGAGCCCGATACCCGCCATCGCTCCCTCCATGTCGCCGCTGAGGACGAACGCGGAGAACACACAGATCATGATCAGGGCGGCGGAGTTGATGACCCGGCTGGTCTCGGCCAGACCGACCCGTACCGCGCGCGCGTTGTCCTTCGTATGCACCCATTCCTCGTGCATCCGGCTGACCAGGAACACCTGGTAGTCCATGGAGAGGCCGAAGAGCAACGAGAGCATGATGACGGGCAGGAAGGCGGTGATGGGGCCTTCCTTGCCGAGGCCGAGCGCCTCCGCGCCCCAGCCCCACTGGAAGATCGCCACCAGGACGCCGAAGGACGCGGCCGCCGCGACGAGGTTCATCACCGCGGCCGTCAGCGGCACCACGAGCGAGCGGAACGCGATCAGTAGGAGCAGGAAGCCGAGGCCGATGATCGCGCCGACGAAGAGCGGGATTCGTTCGCCGGTGACCGCCGCGAAGTCCTTGAACACGGCCGTGACCCCGCCGACATGGGTCTCCGTGCCCGCCGCCGGGATCACGTCGTCGCGCAGCCGGTCGATCAGTTCGTCCGTCTCGACGGACTGCGGCGAGGTGGTCGGGACGACCTGGATCACCGAGACATCCGAGCCGGCCGGCACCGGCAGCTGTACGGCCGCGGCGACGCCCTCGGTGTCCTCGACCCGTTCCAGAAGCCCCGTGTCGCCGCCCTGACTGACCAGCTGAAGCGGCCCGTTGAAGCCCGGGCCGAAACCTTCCGCCAGCAGGTCGTACGCCTGGCGTGTGGTGGTCGACTCCTGATGGTTGCCCTGGTCGGTGGCGCCGAGACGCAGGGACAGGACCGGGATCGCCAGCGCCGCCATGACCACCACGGCCAGGAACGCGATGGACCGCGGCCGCTTCTGCACGAACCCGGACCAGCGCGCGGCCGCTCCGGTCACCTCGTCGGACTCCGGCCCGTTCGCGGCCAGTTTGCGCCGCTGCCGCCTGCTGAGCACCTTCGGACCGAGCACCCCGAGCATCGCGGGAAGCAGCGTGGTCGCGGCGAGGACGCTCATCACCACGGTCAGGGAGGTGCCGATGACCACGCCGTCGAGGAAGCGCATGTTCATCACGAGCATGCCGGCGAGCGCGATGCACACCGTGCCGCCCGCGAACAGCACCGCGCGCCCTGAGGTGTTGAGCGCGGTGACCGCCGACTCCTCGGGGTCGAGGCCGCGCTGGATACCGCGCCGGTGCCGGGTCACGATGAACAGCGCGTAGTCGATCCCGACGCCGAGCCCGATCAACGAGCCGAGCAGCGGCGCGACTTCCGGCACATCGGTGACATGGCTGAGCAGCGAGGTGCCCATCATCCCCATGCCCACGCCGAACACGGCCGTGACAATGGGAAGCAGCATCGCGAACAGCGAGCCGAACGCCAGGAAGAGCACGATCGCGGCCGCCGCGATGCCGACCATCTCCGCGAGCCCGGTCGGCGGTTCCTGGATCCGAGTGATCGCCTGCCCGCCCAGTTCCACCTGCAACCCGTCGCGCTCCGCGTCCTGAGCGGTCTCCACGACGTCCTCGACAAGCGCCTTCGGTACGGCGTTGGCCTGCTCGGCGAAGGTCACCTGCGCGTAGGCGGTGCGCCCGTCGCGGCTGATCTGCGTCGCGCCCTGCTCCGTGTACGGGGAGGAGACCTCCCCCACGCCCGCCATCGCGCCGATCTCCTTCAGCGCGGGCTCGAGCCGCTCCCGTACGGCGTCGTCGCGCACCGAACCCTCGTCGACCTTCCACACCACGGTGTCCGTGTCGCCGGCGGCCTGCGGGAAGGCCTCGGTCATCAGGTCGTACGCGCGCTTGGAGTCCGTGTCCGGGAGGCTGAAGACATTCGCGTAATCCGTGCCGGCCTGCGAACCCGCGGCCCCGACACCGAGCAGAGCTCCCACCCACAGTACGAGGACCACCAGGCGGTGCCGATAGCACCACCGTGCCAATGCAGCCACGATTCCTGCCCCTTCATCGGTCTGTATCGGTACTGGTAGGTCGTCCCCCTGGGCCACGCCTCAGAATTGCGGCCGCCACGCGTGTGTGGTGCGTCGCGGCCATGACTCTCAAGGAACTCCAAGGCTCGGCCCGGTCCCTCGTACAACGAGCCGACGGATACTTGGGTCATGAACGCCGGGGAGGAAGTGGGCAGGGGCGCGGTCGTACTGGTGGTCGAGGACGAACCCTCCATAGCCGACGTCCTCGCCATCGCGCTGCGCTATCACGGGTTCGAGGTGGTCTGGGCGAGCTGTCTGCTCCAGGCACGCGCCCGGATCGAGGAGCGGCGATTCGACGCCGCGCTGCTCGATGTGATGCTGCCGGACGGCGACGGGCGCGCCTTCGGGCGTGAACTGCGGGCCCGGCACCCGGAGACGGCCGTGGTGTTCGTGACGGCGCGCGACGCACCGGCCGAGATCGTGGGCGCGCTCGGCTTCGGCGACGACTACATCACCAAGCCGTTCCACATCGACGAGGTGGTCGCCCGGCTCACCGCCGTCCTGCGCCGCACCCGGCCGGCCGATGTCCTGCCGGCCCACCCTCCCCTGCGATACGGGAACCTCGAACTCGACGAGACCACGTACACCGTGCGCTGCGCCGACCCGACCCGCGGCGAGGTGCAGCTGACGCCCACCGAGTACGCGCTGCTGCGCTTCCTGGTGCGCAACGGCGGCCGGATCGTGCCCAAGGAACAGCTCCTGCGCCACGTATGGCAGTACGAGCATCAGGCCGAGTCGACCGTCGTCGAGACCTACATCAGCTATCTGCGGCGCAAACTCGCCCCGCTGGGCCCGCCGTTGATCACCACCCGGCGCGGCGTGGGCTACGGACTGGCGGACGCGTGAAGCCGGTGCGTCGCGAGCGCAGGCGCCATCACGGCACCAGGACGCTGCGGGCCAAGCTCACCGCGATGAACGTGGTGGTGCTCGCGCTCGGCATCGTGGTGGCCACCGCGGTGAGCATCATGGCGATGCGGCACTATCTGCTCGACCGTATCGACTCCGAACTGGTCTCCTCCCGTACGGCCTTGGAGAACACCGGCTTCACCCGCGAACAGATCGACGCGCTCAGCGCGATCGGCTCGCTGCGCGACGATCTGCTGCTCGCGGACGCGGCCGGGACACTGCCGCGCCCCGAGACGGTGTTCGTCGCGGTGGACGGCGAGTGCCGCCCGGTGACCTTCGCGGGGATCCCGCCGACCGCCAGACAGCGGGAGCTGGCGTCGGCGGTCGACGATCCCCACGGCCTCTCCGCCTCCGACGCCGTACGCGAGGTGCACTTCGGCGGGGACGAGTTCCGTGCGGTGGGCGCGCGGCTCGCGGACGGCACGGTGGTGCTCATGGCCACGTCCATCGAGGCGGTACGGGACGGGGTGACCAAGAGCCTCAAGGTCGATCTGGGCGTCGGTGCCGGGCTGTTGGTGCTGCTCGGGGTGCTCACGCTGATCGGGGCGCGGCACCGGCTGCGCCCCCTGGAGGACATGGTCGAGACGGCGTCCGCCATCGCGGAGGGCGACCTCACCCGGCGCGTACCGGCCCGCAAGGACCCGGTCCTGGAGATCGAACAGCTCCGTCTCGCCCTCAACTCCATGCTGCACCAGGTCGAATCGGCCTTCGAGACCCGTGAACGCAGCGCCTCCCAGCTGCGCCGCTTCGTCGCGGACGCCTCCCATGAACTGCGTACTCCCCTTTCGGCGATACGCGGCTACCTCCAGCTGTACGACAAGGGGATGCTCCGCGAGCCGGCCGAGCGGGAGCGGGCGGGGCAGCGGGTGCGCTCGGAGACCGACCGGATGAGCCGCCTCGTCGACGAACTCCTGACGCTCGCCCGCCTCGACCAGCAGGCCGAACTGGTCTTCCGCGAAGTGGACCTGAGCCGTCTGGTGCGCGAGGCGGCTCAGGACCTGCGGGTGCAGGAGCCGGAGCGTCCGATCGCGGTGTCGGCCGACGGCGCGGTGCTCGTGCACGCCGACGAGACGGGGCTGCGCCAGGTGGTGGGCAACCTGCTGGCCAATGTGCGGACGCATACGCCGGGTTCGGCCGCGGTGCGCGTCTCTGCGGGCCGGTCGAACGGCCGGGTCCACCTCACCGTCGCCGACGAAGGGCCCGGCCTCGCCACCGAGGACGCGGCCCGCATCTTCGACCGCTTCTTCCGAGCGGGAAGCGGCGCCGGAAGCGGACTCGGAATGGCCATCGTGCAGGGCGTGGTGCAGGCACACGGCGGGGAGGTGACGGTGCGTACGGGGCCGGGTGAAGGGCTGGAGGTGACGGTGCAGCTCCCTTCCAGGCAGTGCGCGAAGGAGGTGTGACGGTCGGGGTGGGAGCGCCCATGGCCGGCACACCAGTACCCGCCCGAGTGGTGGGCAGCCGCAGCCGCCCACCACTCCTGGCGTCAGACGCCCACCTCGGTGTCGATCTGTGCCGAGCTCGCCATCGCACCGGACCACAGCCGCAGCTCGGTGATCCTCGCGGGCAGGAAGTGCTTCCACTCGCCCCCGGCGAACGCCTTGCCGACGGCGAAGCCACCGCTGCCCGCCTCGGCCGTGAACGCCTTTGCAACGCCCTGCCGGCTGTAGCCGATGTAGAGACTGATCGTTCCGTCGACGGAGTCGTGCACACCCGTCAGGCGTGCCGCACCGTCCAGGCGTACGACCTGCTCGGATGTCACCGAGGAGAACGTGCCGTCCGTGGTGAGCCGGCCGAAGTGCCACAGGCCGACAGGCACCTGGATCTCCTCCATCGTCTCCTCGTCCAGGACCGTCTCCGTGCCGACGTACTCGAACCACAGCCCCCACGACGAACCGTCCGCGGAGCGCTGCCCCAGGACCTGTCCGATGAAGCCGACGTCCTTGGTCAGCAGTGCCTGCTCGTCGAGCTCCACCCGCGTGGTCACAGTGAAGGAACCGGTGTCGTCCACCAGCGGCCCGGCCGCCGTCGCGGCATCGTCCACGCCGTCCAGGACGATCCGCCCCTCGGCGACCGCGGCTCCGCCCTCCAAGGAGAGGGACTTGCCGTACCCGGAGGTGGTGTCCTCGATCGACGTGCCGTTCGCCCGGGCAGCGGAGAAGTCAGCCACCAGCTCCACGGCCGCATGGGTCCCGTTGACCATGGTGCGGGCCTCGTTCTGGACCTCAGTCGTCGTCAGAGCGCGCCCCCACACGACGGGCTCGTCGATCGAGCCCCGCAGATAGTCCGTGTACTCGCCGCCGTGCAGGGCGCGACCGATCTGCAGCGGACCGTTGGCGTCCCAGCCGGCTCCGGCGGCGGTCGTGCCCTGCAGCACGCCGTTCACGTACAGGCTCACCTGCTGGGTCGACACGTCGTGCACCCCGGCCACATGGGTCCAGACACCGCGCGGTGACGGCCGGGGGGACGTCACCTCGTGGGTGGCGCGATCGTCCGAGACCACCCGCATGCTCCAACGACCGTCGCCCGCCGCGTCGTACGACAGCGAGAACGGGCTGGACTTCTCGGCGGACCGGTTCCCGGTCGCGCTCTGGCTGAGTGCCGTCACCGTGCCGTCCGCCTCCGGATCGATGCGCACCCATGCGGCGACCGTGTACGACGACTGTGTGCTCAGCACCGGACCATCCGTCTGCGCGAAGCCCGAAGTCCCGTCCAGGGAAAGCCCCTTGTCGGTCACCGGCTCCTTGAGCGGCGCTCCGGCGGCATCGCGCGTGATGAGCCCGCGGCGGCCTCGTTCGTCGCGCACAGCACCGCCGTGCAGCGTGGCGTCATCCTGGCCGTCGGCCACGGCGGCGTCCACCGCCACACCACTGCCCTCACCAAAGTGCCAGCGCCCTACGGGGCCTTCACCGGCAGCGAGGCTGGATACACAGCCGCCGGCCACACACGAGGTGGAGGGGCTGCCCAGCTCGATCCGCGGAGGTTCCGCAGCGGCAACCGAACTGCCGGCGCGCTTGTCCATCTGAGTGGCCGCCAGCGCTGCCGGAGACTGGATCAGTGCGGTCGACAGCAAGGCCGCGCATGCGACGCCCGCCACTGCCGAAGCCCTTCGCCAGGACCCACTTCTTCGCTGTACGCGGGCATGACGATGCCCCCGGTTGAACTCCACAGTCCCCACCCCAGAGTTGTTGAACGCTCACAAGTGGCAAGAGTTAACGCCACGCCCGACCGGCCAGTCAACGGAAATGCGTCCCGCCCCGCTCTCGGTGGGAGCGATGCGGTGAAGGGCCGTTACGTCTCCTCGGGCCTCACCGCCGTGGCCACCAGCGCCCACACCGTCTTCCCGTACCGCCCCCGCTGCCACACGCCCCAGGTCTCCGCCACCGAGTCCACCAGGCGTATCCCTCGGCCGTGCTCCGCGAACGGGCCGTCCTGCGTGCGCAGGACCGGTTCTGCGGGGGATTCGTCCGAGACCTCGATCAGGCAGGAGCCGTCCGCGAGGACCGTCACCGCGACCTCGAACTCGCGCTCGAGGACCGGGCCGTGGCGCACCACGTTCGTGGCCAGTTCCGAGACGAGCAGGATCGTGTCGGCCACCGCCCCGTCCTCGCCGCTGTGCCCCCAGGCGGCCAGATGGTCGCGGACCCGCAGCCGGGCGAGGCCCACGGACGCCGGGTGCCGGGGCAACCGGAACGCATGGCGCCGTAACACTTCCTCCACCTCCGGCCACCCTGCACGCACGGGATCCGCACAAGATGCTGCGCTGTGCGGGGCGGGGTTGTCACTGGTCAGCCGCGGTGACGGCCCCTTTTGGCCATCAGGCCTATGCCAAGGAGCCGGGGCAGAGCGGGACGAGCGGCCCAAGTCACCCGTTCAACTCGTATGGTTCCGGCCAAGTGACGCGCAACGACGCCCGGCTTCCTGGCCGAAAACCGCCTGCGTGTTCCGGGCGGCTGCGCGGACGGCTGCGAAGCTCGGGTCCGCCGCGAGGCGGGCGTTGCGGCTCAGGCCTGCTTCGAGGCCAGGGTGACCACAGTGATGTCCGACGGCGCCCCCACACGCACCGGCGGCCCCCATGCCCCGGCACCGCGCGTGACGTACAGCTGGGTGTCGCCGTAGCTCTCCAGACCGGCGAGCGTGGGGTTGGCGAGATCGGCGATGAAGTTGCCGGGCCACATCTGGCCACCGTGCGTATGGCCGGAAAGCTGGAGGTCGACGCCGTGTTCGACGGCGTCATGGATGACCACCGGCTGATGCGCGAGCAGCACCGAGGCCCGTGAGCGGTCGCGGTCGCCGAGCGCCTTCACGAAGTCCGGGCCCTGGCCCTCGCTCTCGCCGGCCACGTCGTTGACGCCCGCGAGATCGAAGCCGTCGATCTCGACCCGGGCGTTCTCCAGCGGGTGCAGACCGAGTTCGCGTACGTGGTCGACCCACTGCTGCGCGCCGGAGAAGTACTCATGGTTGCCGGTGACGAAGAACGAACCGTGGCGCGAGCGCAGTTGGGCAAGGGGCTCGGCGGCCGGGCCGAGATCCTCCACGCTGCCGTCGACGAGATCGCCCACGACGGCGACCAGATCGGCCTGCGTGGAGTTGATGGTGTCGACGATGCGCCGGGTGTGGGCGCGGCCGAGCACCGGCCCGAGGTGGATATCGCTGACGACGGCGATACGGAAGCCGTGCGCGGCGCGCGGCAGTTTGGCCAGCGGCACGGTGAGGTGCTTGAGCTTCGGCCCGCGCAGGACGCCGTACGTCCCGTACCCGACGGTCGCCACCGCGGCGGTCGCCGCGGCTCCGCCGATGATGCGGGAGACGAAGAGGCGGCGGGAAGGGGTCGCGAGCGCCGGCTTCTCAGGCTCGGGCGCACGGTCCGCGACCGGAGCGGCCACCTCACCGCCACTGCCCGAACCGCCGCCTTCTCCCCCGACACCCACTGCTTCCCGTACGACCGAGGTCTCCGCCTCGGGCACCGACACGGGGTCCGCCGCCGCATCCCGCTTCCGCAGCCACCGCAGGAGCAGCGGCCGGACCGCCTCGCCCACCAGAAGCGACAGCGTCAGATAGATGAACAGCGCCATCCACAGATACCCGGGCCAGGCGAACACCTGCTGCAGCCCGAACGGCAGCCCGGCCCGCGCCCCCGCGAACGCCGCGACCATCAGGACCAGCACCGTGACGAGCGCCGCCGTCCCCGCCTTGCGGGCCGTGGACCCGGGCGTGGTCGTGTCGCGCACCAGGCGTCGCCACAGGTAGTAGTGCAGCCCGAGAAGGGCGGAAAAGGCGGCGAGACCCGCCAGCACGAAGAGGACGATCACCGCTGCTGCTCCCTGTCGATTCCCCGCTGCGGGCCGCTATGACGTGCGGCGCAATGCGCGTACGCCACGGAACCCGATGACCCCTACGACCGTCCCCAAGGCAAAGGACACCACGGCGAGCAGCAGATGGACCCAGAAGTAGCCGGTCGGGTCACCCGCGTCGTCGAACGCGAGACCGCTTCCGTCCTTGACCAGGTTCTTGACGAAAGTGACCCAGATGATCCACGACCACACGCCGAAGGCGAGCAGGAACCAGGAGACCGGGCGGCTGAGCTTCATACGCCCAGTATCGCCGTCCTCCCTTCGGGACCGGTGGGCGGGTGGTCCGAGTGATCCCGGCCAGACACAAGGGGCCTCGGTACGCGCTCGTACAGCTACGCCCTGTACGTTCTCGACCGTGCCTGCCATGAAGAAGACCGTACTAACGGTCGTATGCGCCAGCTTGATGACCATGTCTGCCCTCGCACCGGCCGTCGCCGACGACAAGCCCGGCAAGAAGGACGACAAGGCCAAGCCGCCCGCCGACATGTCCATGGTCGGCGGTGCCCAGCTCGGCAAGGCGGGCACCCAGGTCAACCTCGGCCCCGGCGCGCCGGTGCTGCCCAAGGATCTGACGGGGCGTTCGTGGATCGTCGCGGACGCCGAGTCCGGCGAGGTCCTCGCCTCGCACAACGCGCACTGGCGGCTGCCGCCCGCGTCCACGCTGAAGATGCTCTTCGCGGACACGGTGCTGCCGAAGCTCCCCAAGGACCAGGTCTACAAGGTCAAGGACGCCGACCTCGCGGACGTCGGCGCGGGCTCCAGCCTCGTGGGCGTCAAGGAGGACCACACCTATTCGGTGCACGACCTGTGGCTCGGGGTGTTCCTCAGGTCGGGCAACGACGCGGTGCATGTCCTTTCGTCGATGTACGGCGGTGTCGACAAGGCCGTCGCCGACATGCAGACCCACGCCGACGAACTGCAGGCCCTCGACACGCACGTGGTCAGCCCCGACGGTTACGACGCCGCGGGCCAGGTGTCCTCCGCGTACGACCTGACGCTGATCGCGCGCTCCGGGCTGCAGAAGGCGGACTTCCGCGAGTACGCGGCGACCGCGACCGCGGACTTCCCCGGCGAGGGCAAGGGCAAGAAGCGTGAGAGCTTCGAGATCCAGAACACCAACCGCCTGATGACCGGCGACTACGGCCTCAACCCGTACAAGGGCATCGCGGGCGTCAAGAACGGCAATACCACCCACGCCGGCGCCACCTTCACCGGTGTCGCGGAGCGCGGCGACAAGGTGCTGCTCGTGACCGTGATGAACCCCGACTCCGACGAGCAGAACGCCGTCTACCAGGAGACCGCCCGGCTCTTCGACTGGGGCTTCAAGGCCGCGGGCAAGGTGACCCCGGTCGGTGAGCTGGTCCGGCCGCGCAGTGCGGAGGGCTCCGGCAACAAGGGTGCGGCGGCCCCCGAGAAGGGGAAGGCGGAGGGCTCGCTTTCGAGCACCGCGACCGCCGCCGCCGATGAGGGCTCCAGCGGCGTGGGGATCGCGCTCGCGGTCACCGGCGGTGTGCTCGCGCTGATCGGTGCGGGTGTGTTCGTGGTCAACCGCCGCTGGCCGCTGCCCGACCTGGTGCGGCGTCTCCCCCGCCGCTGAGCGGCGTCGGCTCGGGTGCCTTCTTGCTCTGTGTCGCCGTCCAGGCGGCGCAGAACAGGAGCAGTTTCGCGGTGAAGTTGATCCACAGGAGCAGCGCGACCGGAACGCCGAAGGCGCCGTACATGGACTTGGCGGCCACGCCCTTCATATAGCCGCCGATCAGCAGCTTGAGCAGTTCGAAGCCGATCGCTCCGATCAGCGCGGCGACGAAGAGACGGCGCCGGGGCGGCTGCGCCCCGGGCAGCAGCGTCAGCAGGTAGAGCAGGATCAGGAAGTCCGCGAGCACCGCGAACCCGAACACGACCACGAGCAGCAGCCAGCCGATCCAGCTCTGGTCCTCCAGGCCCACCGCCCGTGTCAGCCAGACCGCGGCGGTGGAGCCGACGGCGGAGGCGGCGAGCGAGAGCAGACCGGTCAGGCCGAGGCCGGCCAGGATGCCGGCGTCCTTGAGCTTGGCCATGACGGGGTTCTGATCCTCGTCCTCCTTGCCCCAGACCGCGCGCAGGCAGTCCCTTATCGAGCCGACCCAGCTCACGCCGGTGACCAGGAGCAGTACGCCCGCGATCACGCCGACGGTGCCCGCGTTGGAGACCAGCTCGCCGATGTCCAACTGGTCGGAGATCCCCGGGATCTGATCGCTGATCTTGTCCTGGAGGTCCTGCTGCTGCCGCGTGGAGAGGGTCGCGGCGGCGACCGCCGCGAGGAGCGTGAGCAGCGGGAACAGCGCGAGGAAGCTGTTGAACGTCATCGCGCCCGCGAGCCGCGCCCAGTGCGCCCGGTCGAGGGTCTCGTACGAGCGGTAGGCGTGGGTCGTCATCAGACGCTCCACGAGCGGCCCGACGACGGGCAGTTTCTTCAGCCAGTCCATGTCCTCAGGCCACCTTCTGCGTACGGAACACCAGGGTGCGGGTACCCCAAAAGCGCAGGACAGTCGCCAGGGCCATGCCCACACCGGCGCCGGAGACGGTGTCGGCGCGCTGGGAGGTGAGGCCGAGCCCGTAGTGCGAGACCGCCAGGCAGAGCAGCTGGACCAGGGCGCCCGCGATGTTGACCGCGAAGAAGATCGCGTACTGCCGCATCCGGGAGACACCCGGGGTGCGGCGGCGGTACGTGCCGAGCGCGTTGCCCGCGTACGCCACCGAGCAACCGGCCACGAACGAGAGCGCCTTGGCGGTCAGCGGGTCCCAGCCCAGCGGTCCGCGCAGCCAGATGAACAGGCCGAGGTCGGCGGCGTACGCGCAGATACCGGCGGCGGCGAAGCCGAGCAGCTCGGGGCCCATGGCGCGCAGACGCGTGCGCAGTTCGGGCCCTTTGGTACGCGGCCGGGGCGGCGCCGAGGTGCTCACAGGTCGGCCACCGCGAGCCCGTACATCCCCACCCAGACGAGCGCGATGAGCGCGAGCGGCCTGTCGCGCAGCACCACGTCCTCGGGGGCGCCCGCGGTGCCGCGGTCGGCGAAGACGGCGTAGCGCAGGATGGCGAGGATGAACGCGACCATCGACAGCTGGCGCCAGGGCAGCAGTCCGGTGCCGCCCTCCTCCATGGCCCACAGGCAGTAGGCGAGGACGGCGACGCCGGCCGCGAGCTGCCAGACGAAGCGCAGATAGCCGGTGGTGTACTCGGTGAGCAGGGCGCGGGTGGCGCCCAGTTCGCCCTCGGCGTCCGCCATCCGCACGGACTCCGAGTAACGCTTGGCCGAGACCATGAACAGCGCGCCGAAGCCCGTGGTGATCAGGAACCAGCGCGAGAGCGGGATGTCGAGGGCGACACCGCCGATCATCGCGCGCATCAGGAAGCCGGTGGTGACGACGACCAGGTCGACCACGAGGACGTGCTTCAGGCTGATGCAGTACGCGAGTTGCATGCCGACGTAGCCGGTGAGCAGGGCCGAGGTCATCGGAGTGCAGAGGAAGGCCGCCGCGGCGGGCGCGAGTACGGCGAGGAGGCCGCCGACCGCGTACGCGACCGGGACCGGGACCTGTCCGGCGGCCACCGGGCGGCGGCACTTGTCGGGGTGGGCGCGGTCGGCCTCGGCGTCACGGGCGTCGTTGATCAGGTAGACGGCGGAGGCGGCGGCGGTGAACAGGCAGAAGACCAGGACCAGTTGGATGGCCGTCTGGCGCGTGAAGAGTTCGCCCGCGGCGGCGGGGGCCGCGACGACCAGGACGTTCTTGATCCACTGGCGGGGCCGGGCGGTCTTGAGGAGGCCGAGCGGCAGGCTGATGGGGCCGGGGCGCCGCGGGGGCGCGGTGCGCTGTTGCTGTTCGAGGAGGGTCACTTGCCGGCTCCTTGCGCAGGAGTGGCGGCGCCCTGCATCCAGGACGTGCCCAGGCGCGCGGTGAGCGCGCCGAGTGCGGCGCCGGCGGCCACATCGCTCGGGTAGTGCACGCCGACGACCATCCGCGAGACGCACATCGCGGCGGCCAGCGGCGGTACGAGACGGGCGCCTGCCGGGCGCAGTGCGCCGTAGGCGACTGCCGCGGCGGCGGCCGAGGTGGCGTGCGAACTGGGGAAGGAGTGCCGGCCCGCGGTGCGCACCAGCGGCTCGGCGTCCGGACGCGGCCTGCGCACCAGGCGCTTGACGCCCATGCTGGCCAGGTGCGCGCCCGCGGTCAGCGCGGTGCCGCGCAGCCAGGCGCCGCGCCGCTCCTTGTCGAGCGCGGCGCCCGCGAGGCCGGCGGCCAGCCACAGCGCGCCGTGCTCACCCGCGAAGGACAGGGTGCGGGCGGCGGCCGCGATGTGCGGGTGCTCTCCGGTGCCGCGCAGGGCTGCTAGGAGCCGCTGGTCGTACTCGTGCATGTGGCCTCTTCGTCGCTGAGGGTTTCCGGCCGCCGATCCACCCGAGCGGCCGTATGCCGCAATCGACTCTTCATGCCAACGAGCCAGTAATTACGGCAATGTTGGGCGACACCCCCTGAATCACCCGTTTCGGTGAGGGGTGCGACAGGTTTGGCAAACCAGGCTTCACCGGGCGATAGCGTCGCGGTCATGTCTGCCGACACCGTCTCCGTCACGGGTTGGGGCCGCACCGCCCCGACCACCGCCCGCCTGGTCCGCCCCCGCAGTTACGAGGAGGTGGCGGACGCCGTCCGTGCGTGCGGGGCGCGCGGGGGCATCGCCCGGGGGCTCGGCAGGGCGTACGGCGACGCGGCGCAGAACGCGGGCGGTTCGGTCCTCGACATGACCTCCCTCGACCGGATCCGCGCGATCGACGCCGAAGCGGGCGTGGTGGTGTGCGACGCCGGCGTGAGCCTGCACCGTCTGATGGAAGTGCTGCTGCCGCTCGGCTGGTTCGTGCCGGTCACGCCCGGGACGCGGTACGTCACGGTGGGCGGCGCGATCGGCGCCGACATCCACGGCAAGAACCACCACGTCTCGGGCTCGTTCTCCCGCCATGTCGCCGCGCTCGACCTGCTGACGGCGGACGGCACGGTGCGTACGGTCAGGCGCGGCGAGCCGCTGTTCGACGCCACCGCCGGGGGCATGGGCCTGACCGGCGTGATCCTGTCCGCGACCGTCGAACTGCTCCCCGTACAGACCTCGTTGATGTCCGTGGACACCGAACGGGCCACCGACCTCGACGACTTGATGGCCCGCCTCACCGCCACCGACCACCGCTACCGCTACTCGGTCGCCTGGATCGACCTGCTCGCGCGCGGCGCGGCGATGGGCCGCTCGGTGCTCACGCGCGGAGACCACGCGCCGCTGGACGCCCTGCCCGTACGGGCCCGTCGCGCGCCGCTGACGTTCCGGCCCGGACAGCTGCCCGCCGCGCCCGCGTTCGTGCCCGAAGGGCTGCTCGGCAAGGCGACCGTGGGGCTGTTCAACGAGCTCTGGTACCGCAAGGCGCCCCGTGCACGGCGCGGCGAACTGCAGAAGATCTCCACGTTCTTCCACCCGCTGGACGGCGTACCGCACTGGAACCGGATCTACGGTCGCAGCGGCTTCGTGCAGTACCAATTCGTCCTCGGATACGGCAAGGAGGAGGCGCTGCGCCGGATCGTCGGCCGGATCTCGCAGCGCGGCTGCCCGTCCTTCCTCGCCGTGCTCAAGCGCTTCGGCGACGGCGATCCGGGCTGGCTGTCCTTCCCGATGCCCGGCTGGACACTGGCCCTCGACATCCCGGCCACCATGCCCGGCCTCGGCTCCTTCCTCGACGAGCTCGACGAGGAGGTCGCGGCGGCCGACGGACGGATCTACCTCGCGAAGGACTCGCGGCTGCGGCCCGAGCTGCTCGGCGCGATGTATCCGCGGCTCGGCCAGTTCCGTGCGCTGCGCGAAGAGCTCGATCCGCGTGGGGTGTTCACGTCGGATCTGTCCCGGCGGCTGTCGCTTTGACGTCCGGGCGGATGTCCCGGTGATGTCCCTTTGAGGTCCCGGCCACCGTCGCTTCGACGCCCCGGCTGCCGTCCCTTTTGCCCTGCGTCACCCCCGTATCTCTGGAGCTTTGATGAAGGACGCTTTCGGCACCCCCCAGTCCCTGCTGATCCTGGGCGGCACGTCCGAGATCGCGCTGGCCACCGCGCGCCGCCTGGTCGCGCGCCGCACCCGTACGGTGTGGCTGGCCGGGCGGCCCTCGCCCGCCCTGGAGGCGGCGGCCGAACAGCTGCGGGACCTGGGGGCGGACGCCCGTACGGTCGCCTTCGACGCCCTGGACTCCGAGTCGCACGAGGAGGCGCTCGGGAAGGTGTTCACCGAGGGCGACATCGACATGGTGCTGCTCGCGTTCGGTGTGCTCGGCGACCAGGAGCGCGACGAGGACGAGCCGCTGTCGGCGGTCCGGGTCGCGCAGACCAACTACACGGGCGCGGTCTCATCGGGCCTCGTCTGCGCGAACGCCCTCAAGCGCCAGGGTCACGGCTCGCTGGTCGTGCTGTCCTCGGTGGCCGGCGAGCGGGCCCGGCGGGCCAACTTCATCTACGGGTCGTCCAAGGCCGGGCTCGACGCCTTCGCCCAGGGCCTCGGGGACGCACTGCACGGCACGGGTGTGCACGTCATGGTCGTACGGCCCGGCTTCGTCCGCTCGAAGATGACGGCGGGCATGAAGGAGGCACCGCTGGCCACGACACCGGAGGCGGTGGCCGAGGCGATCGAGGCGGGGCTGCGGAGGCGCTCGGAGACGGTGTGGGTGCCCGGTGCGCTGCGCGTGGTGATGTCGGCGCTGCGGCATGTGCCGCGGCCGGTGTTCCGCAAGCTGCCCGTCTGATACGGGAGTTGGGCCGGGCCCCCCACGGGGCCCGGCCCTCACTGTTACCCGCCGCGCTTCAGGCGTACGACGACAGGCGCGCCGAACGGGTCGCCGGACTGGTTGACCTGGACGTGTCCCGCGCCCAGCCACTCGTCCGTACCGGGGACGCGGTGGATCTCCTCCAGCCACAGGGACTGGTTGGAGTTCTCGCGGGCGCCGGTGTCCACGGGCAGGCGATGGCGCTTGATCTTGACGCAGTCGCCTGCTTCGGTCAGATACCGGTTCCCGTCCAGGAACAGGCCCTTGTCGTCCTGGGCGACCGGCGTGCGCAGCTCGCACTGTCCGGGCGCGGGCGGCTGATCGGCCCACTTGGTGCCGTCCCAGCGCCAGCGGATGTACCCCTCGGGAGGCTCGTTCTCCACCTCGCCGTGGTTGTAGGTGTTCGTTCCGTACGCGCGGACCTCGCCGTCGTCCATGGCGAAGACCTGGCCGAGGCTCGCACTCGCTTCCGGCGGGAGGGGCTCCTCGAAGCGGACCACGGGTGTCTCGACGGCCTTCCAGGACGTGCCGTCCCAGTGCATGGCGGCGGGCTGCCCGTAGGTGCCGTACTCGAGTTCGGTGCCGGGGCCGGTGGAGCGGCGGCCGACCGCCCAGACGTCGTCGGGCCCGGCGATCGTGAGATCGGCCGCGGCGTACGGCAGCCGGTAGGTGTTCCAGCGGGCGCCGTCCCAGTGCAGGGCGCTCTCCTCGCCCGACAGGGCCCAGATGTCGTCCTCGGCGGCGGCCTCCAGCGAGTCGACACCGGCCGGCGGCGGATCCGCGACCCCGGTCCAGGCCGTGCCGTCCCAGGCGGCCCAGCCCTCCCCCGCGTGCGGGGGTTCCTCGCCCGGCGGGAGGTGCGAGGGCGGCGGGCCCTGGGGACGCAGCCAGATACGGGCGTCGCCGATCTCCTCCAGCTTCGGCGGGTGGGAGGACTCCCCGAGCGCCTCGGGCAAAGGTTCGCGCTTCCACTGTTCGCCGTCGTAGTGCAGCAGATGGACGGGGTCGTCCAACGTCCTCCGGTCGGTGGCGACGGCCCAGATGTCGTCCTCGGCGAGGGCGGCGACATCGGAGATCTCACCGCTGAAGTCGGTGACGATGTGCTCGAAGTCCCAGGTGAGGGCGGTCTTTCCGGGAGACTTGGGGGCGCTCTGCGTCTTGGCCGGTGTTCTGGCGTCGTCCGCGCCTGGGCCGCAGGCCGTCACGGTGAGAAGTCCGGCCAGCACGGCTGCCGCCAACGGTGTCCCGGCCATCGGTGTCCCGGCCAACGGTGTCCCGGCCATCGGTGTCCCGGCCATCGGTGTCCCCGACATCCGTATCCGGCGGCCCATGATCCCCCCGTGGTGCGCGTCCTCAGCGAGCAGGCAGCGTATCCCTGTCCGCGGGCGCCCCGGCCTGCGGGGGAACGGAGGGGCCCGCGAAGGGGAACTCGCGCAGCTTGCGCCAGACCCCGTCCTCGCCCTGCTCGTACAGCGCGAATCCGGTGCAGGACCACGCGGCCTCGTACGAGGAGAGCTCCTCGAAGGCGCGGTCCATCGCCTCCTCCGCGATGCCGTGCGCGACGGTCACATGCGGGTGGTACGGGAACTGCAGCTCGCGTGCGACCGGGCCCGACGCGTCGCGGACCTGCTTCTGCAGCCAGGTGCAGGCCTCGGCGCCTTCGACGACCTTGACGAACACGACGGGCGACAGGGGGCGGAACGTTCCGGTGCCGGAAAGCCGCATCGGGAAGGGCCGGCCGCCGGACGCGACTTCGGCGAGATGCGCCTCGATCGCGGGCAGTGCCTCGGCGGCCACCTCGGTGGGCGGCAGCAGCGTGACATGCGTGGGGATACCGTGCGCCGCGGGGTCGCCGAAGCCCGCACGCCGCTCCTGGAGCAGGCTGCCATGGGGCTCCGGGACCGCGATCGAAACGCCGAGCGTTACGGTCCCCACGTCGTGCTCCTTCTCCGGTCCTTCATCGCTCTGCAGTGATGGATGCTGCAGGAGCTTGCCAGTGTGTCCCGCACACCGGCCATCTGGCCAGGGTCCTTGGTCCGTCCCTGGCCAGGGCGGTGTCTTCGCGGCTTGGTGCACGCGGCTCGTTCAGTGCTTGGCGGGCAGGAACCCGATCCGCTCGTACGTGGTGGCGAGGGTCTCCGCGGCGACCGCGCGGGCCTTCTCCGCGCCCTTGGCGAGGATCGAGTCCAGGGTCTCCGGGTCGTCCAGATACTCCTGCGTACGGGTACGGAACGGGGTCACGAACTCGGCCATGACCTCGGCCAGATCCGTCTTCAGCGCACCGTAGCCCTTGCCGGCGTACTTCTGCTCGAGTTCCGGGATACCAGTACCGGTGAGGGTGGAGTAGATGGTGAGCAGGTTGCTGACACCGGGCTTGGCCTCCGCGTCGAAGCGGATCTCCATGTCCGTGTCGGTGACCGCGCTCTTGACCTTCTTGACGCTGATCTTCGGGTCGTCGAGCAGGTTGATCAGGCCCTTGGGGTTGGCCGTGGACTTGCTCATCTTGGCCGTCGGGTCCTGGAGGTCGGCGATCTTCGCCGTCTCCTTGATGATGTACGGCTTCGGCACGGTGAACGTCTGGCCGTAGCGGCCGTTGAAGCGCTCGGCCAGGTCACGGGTCAGCTCGATGTGCTGGCGCTGGTCACCGCCCACCGGGACCTCGTCCGCCTGGTAGAGCAGGATGTCCGCGACCTGCAGGATCGGATACGTGAAGAGGCCGACCGTGGCGCGGTCCGAACCCTGCTTCGCCGACTTGTCCTTGAACTGGGTCATCCGGGAGGCCTCGCCGAAACCGGTGAGGCAGTTCATGACCCAGCCGAGCTGCGCGTGCTCGGGCACATGGCTCTGCACGAACAGGGTGCAGCGCTCGGGGTCCAGACCGGCGGCGAGCAGCTGGGCCACGGCGAGCCGGGTGTTGGCGCGCAGCTCCTTCGGGTCCTGCGGCACGGTGATCGCATGCAGGTCGACGACCATGTAGAAGGCGTCATAGGACTCCTGCAGCGCAACCCACTGGCGCACGGCGCCCAGGTAGTTGCCGAGGTGGAACGAGCCTGCGGTGGGCTGGATTCCGGAGAGCACGCGGGGTCGGTCTGTGGCCATGCCCACCATTCTCTCAGGTGCGCGAAACAGGTCTGCTACGGACTGGAACCGATCCCGCGCCCGCGGTGTATCAAAGGTGTGAGAACGCGGGAGGGGGGCCGCATCGTCGTCGACGAGGGCTCGGTGATCGCCCGGGTGCGCGCCGGCGAGGCGGAGGCGTACGCGGAGCTGGTGCGCGCCCACACACCGGTGGCGTTGCGTGCGGCGGTGGCCTTCGGCGCGGGTGCGGACGCGGAGGACGTGGTGCAGGCGGCCTTCTTCAAGGCCTACCAGTTCCTGGGCCGCTTCCGGGACGACTCCTCGTTCAAGCCCTGGCTGCTGCAGATCGTGGTGAATGAGACGAGGAACACAGTGCGCTCGGCCGGCCGTTTCAGAGCCCTCGCCGGCCGGGAGGCGGCGCTGCTCGAAGCCGAGCCGTTGATACCGGAGTCGGCCGACCCGGCCTTCGCGGCGCTCGCGCAGGAACAGCGGAGTGCACTGCATGCGGCCCTCGACCGGCTGAACCGTGATCAGCGGGCGGTCGTCACCTGCCGCTATCTCCTGGAGATGGACGAGGCGGAGACGGCCCAGACGCTGGGCTGGCCGCGCGGCACCGTGAAGTCACGGCTGAACCGTGCGCTGAAGAAGCTGGGGAGGCTGCTGCCTGCGGACAGGGTGTTCGCCGTGGAGTCGGAAGGAGCCGAGGGAGGTGAGAGGAGTGAGTGAGGACCCGGAGGCCTGGAGGCGCGGGGAGGACGACCCGGAGGCGCGGCGACGGCGGGAGGATCCGGAGGCCCGGCGGCGGCGGGTCGAGGAAGAGCTGCGGCTGCTGAGGAGCCGGATGGCCGTGCCCGATGTCGACGGCCGGACCATGGCCGAGCGCGTCCTGGCTCAGCTGGTCGCCGAGCATGTGCCGACCCCCGTTGCCCAGCCGCCCACCCGCCGTGAGCGGCTGCGCGGCTGGTTCCGGCTGCGGCGCGCCCGGCTCGCGGCGGCGCTGTGCGGGCTGCTGGTCGTCGCTGTGCTCACGCCTCCCGTGCGGGCGGCCGTCGCGGACTGGTTCGACTTCGGCGGAGTCGCCGTGCGCCACGATCCCTCGGCCTCTGTTCCCCCGCCCTCGCCGGTGCCGGGCTGCGGGCAGGCGCTGTCGGTGGAGGAGGCGGCTCGCAAGGCGGGGTTCGAGCCCTTGCTGCCGGACGAGTTGAGCGGACGGCCCGCGGCCTCCGTCTCCGCGGACCGCAGGGTGATCTCGCTGTGCTGGCGTGCCGCGGACGGCTCGGTGATACGGATCGACCAGTTCAACGCGGCGATCGACCCGCTCTTCTGGAAGACGAGCCGCGTGCCGTACGAGCATGTGACGGTGCGGGGCGCGGGCGAGGGGATGTGGTTCCCCGAGCCGCACAGGCTGCGGATCGACCTCCGCGACGAGCGGGGCGAGTCGTACTCGACGACCGTGCGCTCGGCCGGGCCGACCCTGATCTGGGAGAAGACGGGTGCCGCCGCGCGCCTGACCTTGCGGATCGAAGGCATCGATCAGCGGGACCGGGCGATGGAGGTCGCGGCCTCCTCGCGCTGACCTGCGCACCGCGGCGCACAGGTACGGCGAGCGCTGCGGACTCGGCGGACTCGGCGGACTCGGCGAACTCGGCGAACTCGGCGAACTCGGCGAACTCGGCGAACTCGCAGACGGAAAAGGGGAACCCGCGGGCCGCGGGCGGTGTACCAGAAGTGAATCGGCGCGGAGCGGCCGCGCCAGGGACCTCTGGGGGAACGGATGCGTGGCGTACGGAGGTTGGCGACCCTGCTCGGCGCGTTGGTGACGGGGTTCGCGCTGGTACTGCTGGGGGCGCCCGGTGCTTCGGCGGGCGGGCCGACGAGTGTGCTGCTCTCGTCGCCGACGAGTGGTGAGGCGACGGCGCTCAACTACCAGGACAAGGAGTACGACGAGCTGTGGAAGCTGCTCGGGGTCGGCCGTGACGTCGAGAGCGTGGCAGCCCCGCCCATGGACGACACGATGGACGGATCCATGATCAATGCCACGTGGATGATCCATGACGTGGAGCCCTGGCGCGTGGACCAGATCCATGTCATACCCCCGGCCGGGGGCAAGGGTGACAACAAGGTGTTCCTCCACACCTCGGAGGAACAGGGCGCGGACCGCCTGGACAGCTCGCAGGGCAAGTGGCATCGGCCCGCGCAGCCCGGGCAGTTGCTCAAGCTCCTGGACGAACTCGGCCTGCTCGGCACGCCGCGAGCCGCGGGCAGCGACTCCGGCGACTCCGGCGACGGGAACCTGACGGACGGCTCGGGCGCGGACGAGACGGCGACGGCGGGCTCGGGTGCGGACGAGGCGGCGACGGTCGGTTCGGGTGCGGACGAGACCGCGGGGGTGGACCAGGCCGCGGGTGCGGACGCGTCCGACGCTGCGGGCACGCGGAACGAGCCTGCGGCTGCCGGGCCGGCGGTGAGCACCGGCTGGTGGTGGGTGTTCCCCGGGATCGCCGCGGGGGCAGCCCTGGCTCTGGGGATACGGCCGATGGCCCGGCAACTGCCCACGTGGCCCGGAAAGTTGCGGGAGGCACGGGCGGCCGCGCGGGAGGAGGGTCCGCGAGGGGAGCTGATCGACCGGTGAGGTGAGGGCTCCGGACCGGCGCGCGCGTCGATGGTGAAGTGAGGACTCCGGGCCGCCACGCGCTCCGACGGGGGTGGAGCGCGCGGCGGGCCCGGATCGGGGCAGGTGAGGTCAGGTCAGGTCGATGCCCGGGTAGAGCGGGAAGGGGGTCAGGAGGTCCGAGGCGCGGTGGGCGATCTCGTCCGCGGTCTTCGCTTCCAGGACGTGCTTCGCCTTCGAGGGCTCGCCCGACTTGGTCGTGGCCGGCCTGGTGTCCTTGAGCACGGTGTCGATCAGGCCGGCGATCTCGTCCATCTCGGCCGTGCCCAGACCACGCGTGGTCAGGGCGGGGGTGCCGATGCGGATACCGGAGGTGTACCAGGCGCCGTTCGGATCGGCGGGGATGGCGTTGCGGTTGGTGACCACACCGGAGTCGAGCAGGGCGTTCTCGGCCTGGCGGCCGGTCAGGCCGTAGGAGGAGGCGACGTCGATCAGGTTGAGGTGGTTGTCGGTGCCGCCCGTCACCAGCGTGGCACCGCGGCGCATCAACCCCTCGGCCAGAGCACGGGAGTTGTCGACGACGCGCTGCGCGTAGTCGCGGAAGGAGGGCTGACGGGCCTCGGCCAGCGCGACCGCCTTGGCCGCCATCACATGCGGAAGGGGACCGCCGAGGACCATCGGGCAGCCGCGGTCGACCTGGTCCTTGAGCGAGTCGTCGCACAGGACCATGCCGCCGCGTGGACCGCGCAGCGACTTGTGCGTGGTGGTCGTGACGATCTGCGCGTGCGGCACCGGGTCGAAGTCACCGGTGAGCACCTTGCCGGCGACGAGACCGGCGAAGTGCGCCATGTCGACCATGAGCGTGGCACCGACCTCGTCGGCGATCTCGCGCATGATGCGGAAGTTCACGAGACGGGGGTAGGCGGAGTAACCGGCCACGATGATCAGGGGCTTGAAGTCACGGGCCGTCTTGCGCAGGGCCTCGTAATCGACGAGACCGGTCGCGGGGTCGGTGCCGTACGACCGCTGATCGAACATCTTTCCGCTGATATTGGGGCGGAAGCCGTGCGTGAGGTGGCCGCCGGCGTCCAGGGACATGCCGAGCATGCGCTGGTTGCCGAAGGCCTGGCGCAGTTCGGCCCATTCGGCGTCGGAGAGGTCGTTGACCTGGCGGGCGCCGAAGCGCTCCAGGGCGGGGGCCTCCACCCGGTCGGCGAGCACGGACCAGAAGGCGACGAGGTTGGCGTCGATCCCGGAGTGCGGCTGGGCGTAGGCGTGCTGGGCGCCGAAGAGTTCGCGGGCGTGCTCGGCGGCGAGGGACTCGACGGTGTCGACGTTGCGGCAGCCGGCGTAGAAGCGGCGGCCGATGGTGCCCTCGGCGTACTTGTCGCTGAACCAGTTGCCCATGGCGAGCAGAGTGGCCGGGGACGCGTAGTTCTCGGAGGCGATCAGCTTGAGCATCTCGCGCTGGTCGGTGAGCTCCTGGCCGATGGCGTCGGCGACACGGGGCTCGACGCCGCGGATCACTTCGAGGGCGCTGTTGAAGGCGGTGGAGGCGACAGAAGGGTCGGTCATGGTGGTGGACCTCCGGACGAAGACGATGCGTACAGGTTCGTCGTACTCGGTTCGGCCCAGGCGCACGGCACACAGTTCACAGGCCGCTCCCCGATGGTTGATCCCATCTCAGCGCGCCAGTCACGGCCCACCTGTCACCTTACCGGCAGGTGTCCGGGCGAGGTTTCTGCGTCCGGCATGCGAGCGACGATAGGAACGTGGGCAACACCCAGCCCCGGCAGCACGAAGAACGGAGACCCCGTGTCGATGACGGAAACCCGTACGGACGCATTGATCTCTTCCGCCGACGCGCACAGTGCGCACAACTACCATCCGCTGCCCGTCGTCGTCGCCACAGCCGAGGGTGCGTGGATGACGGATGTGGAGGGCCGGCGCTATCTGGACATGCTGGCCGGCTACTCGGCGCTGAACTTCGGCCATGGCAACCGCCGGCTGATCGATGCGGCCAAGGCGCAGCTGGAGCGGGTCACGCTGACCTCGCGGGCGTTCCATCACGACCGGTTCGCCGAGTTCTGCACCCGCCTTGCCGCGCTGTGCGACATGGAGATGGTGCTGCCGATGAACACCGGCGCGGAGGCCGTCGAGACCGCCGTGAAGACCGCCCGCAAGTGGGGCTACAAGGTCAAGGGCGTGCCGGACGGCCAGGCGAAGATCGTGGTCGCGTCCGACAACTTCCACGGCCGCACGACCACCATCGTCAGCTTCTCCACGGACCCCGAGGCACGGGCGGACTTCGGCCCGTACACGCCGGGCTTCGAGATCGTTCCGTACGGGGATCTCGAAGCGCTGGGCCGGGCGGTCACCGACGAGACGGTGGCCGTGCTGCTCGAACCGATCCAGGGCGAGGCCGGTGTGCTCGTTCCGCCGGCCGGCTATCTGGCGGGCGTGCGCGAGCTGACCCGCGAGCGGAACGTGCTGTTCATCGCCGACGAGATCCAGTCGGGGCTCGGGCGCACGGGGAAGACCTTCGCGTGTGAGCACGAGGAGGTCGTGCCGGACATGTACATCCTCGGCAAGGCGCTCGGCGGCGGGGTCGTGCCGGTGTCGGCGGTGGTGTCCTCGGCCGAGGTGCTCGGGGTGTTCCGGCCGGGTGAGCACGGCTCCACGTTCGGCGGGAACCCCCTCGCGTGCGCGGTCGCGCTGGAGGTGATCGCGATGCTGGAGACCGGTGAATACCAGCAGAAGGCCACGGAGTTGGGCGATCACCTCCACCGCGAGCTGGGGCTGCTCGTCGGCGGTGGAGCCGTGCGCGAGGTGCGCGGGCGCGGTCTTTGGGCCGGTGTGGACATCGATCCCTCGTACGGGACCGGCCGGGAGATCTCCGAGAAGCTGATGGACCGTGGCGTCCTGGTCAAGGACACGCACGGTTCGACGATCCGGATCGCGCCGCCGCTGGTGATCAGCAAGGAGGACCTGGACTGGGGGCTCGACCAGCTGCGGGCCGTACTCGCGTAGGTCCCCTGGCTCGCGTAGGTCCCCTGGCCGTATGGGCGCCTGGCTGGTGCGAGCCCCTGGCTGGTGCGAGCCCCTGGCTCGTGTGGCCCCCGGCTCGTGCGGCCCCCGGCTAGAGGATCACGTGCGGCAGGAAGCGGGCGTACTCGTCCGTGACCAGGCCGGACGATTCGCGGATGCCGAGCCCCGCCGCCTCGTTCTCGACCACCCACGCTCCGAGCACCACGTGGTTGCCGTCGAAGGCGGGCAGCGGGGCCAGCTCCTGGTAGCAGCACGGCTCGTCGCGCGGGGCCGGCGGCGCGTCCGCGGTGTGGAGCGTGACGCCCGCGCCTTCCCGGCCGAGCAGCGGCTTGGCCACGTAGGCGGGCAGGTCGCGCGGGCCGTCGAGGTAGGCGGGCAGCAGGTTGGGGTGGCCGGGGTAGAGGTCCCAGACGACGGCGAGCAGGGCCTTGTTGGACAGGAGCATCTTCCAGACCGGTTCGATCCAGAGGGTGCTGCCGGTACCGCCGCCGTTGTCGAGCGTGTCCAGGACGTGGCCCCCGAAGCGGTCCGTGGTCAGCCACTCCCACGGATAGAGCTTGAAGCAGGCGCGGATGAAGCCGAGCCGGTTGTCCACGAAGCGGCCGGAAAGGCGGTCCCAGCCGATGTCCTCGACCGGGATGGAGACCGTTTCCAGGCCCGCCTGTTGGGCGGTCTCCTGGAGGTACGCGACGGTCATCAGGTCCTCGCCGAGTTCGTCGGCGGTGGAATGCGCGAAGTGCACGGGGCTGCCCGGCGGCAGCAGGCGCGCCTGCTTGCGCCAGGCGTCGACCAGGCGTTCGTGCAGGGAGTTCCACTGGTCGGCGCCGGGGAAGCGCTCCTCCATCCAGAACCACTGCGGGCTGGCGGCCTCGACCAGGGAGGTCGGGGTGTCCGCGTTGTATTCGAGGAGTTTGGCGGGACCCGTACCGTCGTGGCGCAGGTCGAACCGGCCGTAGAGGGAAGGGAGTTCGGCGCGGCGGCGCCAGGCCTCACGGATCCGCTCGACCAGGTGCGGATCGGTGATGCCGAGGTCGGCGAACCGGTCCTTCTCGACGATGTGCGCGGCGGCCTCGAGGCACATGCCGTGCAGTTCCTCGACCACCTCTTCGAGCGCCTCGACCTCGGGCAGATCGAAGACGTAGTAGGCGCTCTCGTCCCAGTACGGGCGCAGGGAGCCGTCGGGGTAGCGGGTGAGCGGGTAGATCAGGCCCTGTTCCTCGACGGTCTGCTGCCAGCCGGGGCGGGGCTCTATGGTGCGGCGTTCCATGCGGTTCCTCGGTGTGTCTGCGGTACGCCGGATTCTTCGGTGCGCCGGCCCCTGGGTACGCCGGCTTCTTCGGTGCGCCGGGTCCTGCGGCACGCCGGATTCTTCGGTGCGCCGGCCCTGCGGTACGCCGGTGCGGCTGTCCTGCGCCGGTGTCTCAGCCGCCGCCGGAGCCGGAGTCCGAGCAGCCGAAGCCGCCGCGGTCGACCGCTTCGGAACGGCTGAACGTGCCGTAGTCGGCACGGCCCCGCTCGACCTCCGCGTCGTAGTACCAGGCGCCGTCGACCTTGCCGCCGCTGCCCGTACCGGACTTGCGCTTGCCCTTGGACGAGGAGGAGCTGCCGCAGTACTTGGAGTCGACGACCTTGTAGCCGGTCGCGTAGTCGTAGGTGTCGCGGTCCACGCAGCGCTTGTCCGGGTCGCTGCCGCACGCGGACAGGGCGGTGGCGAGTACGCCCATGCCGCCGAGGATCACCGTGCTCGACCGCATCCGCCGCGGCTTGCCGTCGGTTGCCATGACTTCCAAACTCCCCCTGGTCGACAGTCAACGCGGCAGGCAGCTTAACCAGACCCGCGGAGCGCCTGGGAGGCCCCCTGATTCCTGCGGGCCCCCTAGAGTCGTTTCGTGCTTATTGGGATGATTTGCGCCCTCGCCTCCGCGGTCTGTTTCGGCACCGCCTCCGTACTGCAGGCCGTCGCCACCCGGGCCATCGCGCCCGGCACGGGTTCCGGCGTGGATCCGGGGCTGCTGATGCGCGTACTGAAGCAGTGGCGGTATCTGGCCGGGCTCGCGCTCGACGGGCTCGGATTCCTGCTGCAGATCGTGGCGCTGCGGCACATTCCGATCTACGCGGTGGGGGCGGCGCTGGCCGCCAGCCTCGCGGTGACCGCGCTGATCGCCACACGCATGCTGCACATCCGGCTCAACAGGGCGGAGTGGACGGCGATCGTGGTGGTGTGCGCGGGGCTTGCCATGGTGGGGCTCGCGGCGGGGGCGGAGGGCTCGAAGTCCGGTTCGGACGCGCTGAAGTGGGCGCTGCTCGGGGCCGCCCTCGCCATCCTGCTCCTGGGCGCGGTGGGCGGGCGGCTTCCGGACAAGGCCCGGGCCCTTGTGCTCGGCCTGGGAGCGGGGCTCGGGTTCGGGGTGGTGCAGGTGGCGGTGCGGCTGATCGACGAGGTCGGCCTGAAGGAACTGCTCACCAATCCGGCGGCGTACGCACTGCTGATCGGCGGTGGCGGGGCGTTCCTGCTGCTGACATCGGCGTTGCAGCGGGGCTCGGTGCCCACGGCCACCGCGGGTCTGGTGCTCGGCGAGACGGTCGCGCCCTCGCTGGTCGGGGTGATCTGGCTGGGCGACGAGACACGGGCGGGGCTCGGGTGGCTGGCGGTCCTCGGCTTCGCGGTGGCGGTGGCGGGGGCGTTGGCGCTGGCCCGGTTCGGGGAGGCGCCGGTGGAGGAGGCGGTGGAGGGGGAGGCCGTGGAGGGGGCTCCGTAGCGGGCCGGCTCACCCCGAGGGCCGGTCCGGTCCAGGAGCGCGCCGCCCGACGGTCAGCTCACTGCCGCGCACAACGCCTCCAGCGCCCCCGCCCACGCGTGGTCCGGTGGCGTTCCGTATCCCACCACCAGGCCGTCCCGTGGTGGGACCGTCGCCTCGGCGTGGCGGAAGAAGGAGAGGCCCTGGACGCGGACGCCGTGCCAGGCCGCCGCGCGGAGCAGCGACTGCTCGGTGCCGGGCGGGAGTTCGAGCACCGCGTGCAGACCGGCCGCGATACCGCTGATCTCGATGTGCGGGGCGCGCGCGGCGAGGGCGGTGACCAGTTCGTCGCGGCGGCGGCGGTACTTCAGGCGCATCCCGCGTACGTGGCGGTCGTACGCGCCCGAGGTCAGGAAGTCGGAGAGGGTGAGCTGGTCGAGCGCTCCGCACTGCCAGTCCGAGATGCCCTTGGCCGCCGCGACCTCGGCCGCGAGGTCCGCGGGGAGGACCAGCCAGCCCAGACGGAGCGCGGGCGCGAGGGACTTGCTGGCGGTGCCGCAGTAGACGACCCGGTCCGGATCGAGGCTCTGCAGGGCACCGACGGCCTGGCGGTCGTAGCGGAACTCGCCGTCGTAGTCGTCCTCCAGGATCACCCCGCCGGTGCGGCGGGCCCAGTCGACGGCCTGGGCCCTGCGCGCCGGGGCGAGCGGATCGCCCATCGGGAACTGGTGGGCGGGCGTGACCAGCAGCGCTCCGGCGTCGCCCAACTCGTCGGTGCGGGTGCCGAGTCGGTCCAGGCCGAGGGGCGGGATGGACAGGCCCTCGTCCGTGAGGCACCGCCAGTGGTGGGCGAGTCCGTACGACTCCACGGCCACCGAGTCGGCGCCCCGCGCGCGCAGCACCTGGGCGAGGAGTTTCAGGCCGCCGACGAAGCCCGAGGTGATCACGATCCGGTCCGGCTCGGCATACACACCGCGGGCGCGGGCGAGGTAGTCGGCGAGCGCGGTGCGCAGGGTGAGCAGGCCGCGGGGGTCGCCGTATTCGAAGGCCTCGCTGGGGGCGTCGAGGAGTGCCCTGCGGGCCGCCTTCGCCCATTGCGTACGGGGAAAGGAGCTGACGTCCGGCGAGCCGGGGTGCAGCGAGTACCTGACCTTGGGGGCGCGGCGCGGGGCGGGCCGCGGGGTCTTCGGGGCCGGTACGGTGCGGGCGGCGACGCGGGTGCCGGAGCCCTGGCGGGCGGTGAGCCAGCCCTCGGCGACCAGGTCGGCGTAGGCGTCGGCGACGGTGTTGCGGGCGATGCCGAGGTCGGTGGCGAGCGAGCGGGAGGACGGCAGGCGGGTGCCGGGGGTGAGGCGGCCGGTGCGTACGGCGTCCCTCAGGGCGTCGGTGAGGCCCTTGCGTACGCCGGAGCGGCCGAGGTCGATGTGGAGGTCCACGCCCAGGACGGCGGGGAGGTCCGTGCCCTGTCCCGCTGCCTGACCCGGCTCCCGATTGGCCCAAGAATCCACCATGGAAATGGACCATACCCGGCGGGCCACCCGCGCATACCTTTGTCCCCATGAGCACTGAATACGCCCCCGAGCACACGCCCCGCCTCAACATCGGCCAGCACCTGCCGGAGTTCTACAAGGCGATGATCAAGGTCGACGGTGCCTCCCGTACCGGGCTCGACCCGGTGATCGCGGAGCTCGTGAAGATCCGTTCCTCGCAGCTGAACCACTGCGCGTTCTGCCTCGACATGCACACCAAGGACGCGCTCGCGATGGGTGAGACGCCCGAGCGCATCTTCCAGTTGAGCGCCTGGGAGGAGTCGCGGCACTTCTACACCGAGAAGGAGGCCGCCGCGCTGGAGCTCGCGGAGGCGGTCACGGTTCTGACCGACGGGTTCGTCCCGGACGAGGTGTGGGCGAACGCCGCCAAGCACTTCGAGGAGGCCGAGCTGTCCGCGCTGCTCGCGGTGATCACGGTGATCAACGCGTGGAACCGCATCGCCGTGTCGACCCGTATGGTCCCGGGTCACTACACGCCGGGGTCGACCTCGCACCGGCCGCAGGGCTGAGCTGCGGGTCACGTGCGGGAAGGGGCGGGCGGGGTTTTCCCCTACCCGCCCCTTCCCGGCTGTGACATTTGCGGCTCCGCCGCGTGGGGGCTCTGCCCCCGGACCCCCGCATCCGAACTACGTTCGGATCTGCTCAAGCGCCGCAGGGGCTACTTGGGCAGCCACGCCTTCCACGTCTCCTTGTTCTCCGCGACCCACTTCTTCGCGGCCTCCTCGCCGGACATCTTGTCCTTGGCGATCCACTTCGAGACCTCGTTCTGCTGCTCGGTGGTCCACTTGAAGTTCTTCAGGAACTGGGCGGCGTCCCCGCCGTCCTTCGCGAAGTCCGCGTTCAGGTACTTCTGCAGCGGCGTGTTGGCGTAACCGCACTCGGTCTTCTCCTTGGGCTCGTTGCAGCCCTCGGTGAACTCCGGCAGCTTGACCTCGACGAGCTCGATGTCGGCGTTGAGCCACTGCGGCTCCCACCAGTACGTGATGAACGGCTCCTTGGCCGCGTACTTCTTCTGGATCTCCTTGATCTGGGCGGCCTCGGCGCCCGTCTCCTTGATCTTGAAGTCCAGCTTGTGGTTCTTGATCAGCCACTCGTCGTACGTGGTGTACGAGGGTGCCGCACCCAGGAACTCGCCCTTGCCCTCGGACTCGGAGGACTTGAAGTCCTTCGCGACCTTGTTGAGCGTCTTGATGTCGAGGACCTCGGGGTGGGCGTCCGCGTAGTACTTGGGCACGAACCAGCCGATGTGGCCGGTCACGCCCAGGTCGCCGCCCTTGACCACGGTCTTCTTCTGGTCGATGTAGAGCTTCTGCTTCTCGGGCTGGCCGTCCCAGTCCTCGAGGATCGCGTCGGCCTTGCCGCTGTTGAGGGCGTCCCAGGCGATGGGCTCGTCCATCGTCTGGAGGGTGACCTTCTTGACGTCGAGTTCCTCTTCGAGGATCACCTTGGCGACCTCGGCGTTGGCCTGGGCGCCGACCCACGAGGGCACCGTGATGGTGACCTCGTCCGAGGCGCCGCCGCCTTCCTTGCCGGTCTCGGCGGCGCCACAGGCGCTGAGGCCGAGCATGCCGAGGGCGCCGACGCCGGCGACGAGAGAAGTGCGTATCCGCTTGCTGTGCTTCATGAGGGAAGAATTCCTTTGGTAGGCAGGAGAGTTGAGGCGAGAAGACGGGTCAGCGCAGCCCGCGTTCCTTGACGGCGGCGGCCGGCTGGGAGATCCGGTCGAGCAGCACCCCGAGGCAGACGATCGCGATACCGGCGGTCAGGCCGAGCGCCAGATCGCCCTTGGTGAGGCCCTTGATCACATCGACACCGAGGGCGCCGCCGCCGATCATTCCGGCGATGACGACCATCGACAGGACCAGGACGACGCCCTGGTTGACGGCGAGCAGCAGCGCCGGGCGGGCCAACGGGATCTGGACCTGGCGCAGTTGCTGCCCGGTGGAGGCACCGAGCGAGCGGGCCGCTTCGAGGGCGGAGGGGTCGATCTGCCGGATGCCCTGGGTGGTGATCCGGATGACGGCGGGCAGCGCGTAGAGCACCGAGGCCGCGACGCCGGCGAACCGGCCGCCGGTGAACAGGGCGATCATCGGGATCAGATAGATGAACGCGGGCAGGGTCTGCAGCGTGTCCAGGATCGGCCGGATCACCCGTTCGACCCACGCGACACGGGCGGCGAGCACACCGACCGCGAAGCCGATGAGCAGGGTCAGCGCGAGAGCCGCGATCACCTGCGACAGGGTGTCCATGGAACGGGTCCACAGCCCCATCGCGCCGATCGCACCGAGCGCGAGCACCACGGTCACGGCCGCGCGCAGCCGTCCGACGGCGTACGCGAGGATGCCCGCGACCAGCAGGAGCGCCCACCAGGGGGTGCCGACCAGGGCGCTGCGCAGCGGGTTGAGCACGTAGACGGCGAAGCCGTCGGCCCAGGTCTGGGTGCCGCCGATGAGCGGGATACCGGCGGAGAGTTCGCGTTCGATCCAGCCCGTCACGTCGTTGACGGGGTCGGCGATGGACACCACCCAGCTCTCGGGCCACTCCTGGCGGCCGAGCGCCGAGCCGATCACGGTCGCGGCCGCGATGCCGGCCGCGACGACGCCCCGCAGAATCCAGGCGGTACGAGAGGTGCGTACCCCCTCCTCGGGATCGTCGAGCCGCTCGCCCGCGGCCGCCGTGGTCCGGTCGAGCCAGATGGCGAGCAGCACGATCGCGATACCGGGCGGCAGCGCCTGGCCGACGTCGACGACGGCGAGCGCCTTGTAGATGGGCTCGCCCAGACCACCGGCGCCGATGACCGTGGCGAGCACGACCATCGAAAGGCTCATCATGATCGTCTGGTTGAGGCCGAGCAGCATCTGCTTGCGGGCAAGGGGGAGGCGGGCCGTCCACAGCCGCTGCACCGGGCTCGCGCCCAGCGAGGCCGAGGCTTCGAGCGCGGCCGGGTCCGCGCCGCGCAGACCGAGGGCGGTGAGCCGGGCCATCGGCGGTACGGCGTAGATGACCGTGGCCACGAAGGCCGACGGGACACCGATGTCGAAGATCAGCACGAAGGGCAGCAGATACGAGAAGGCCGGAAGCACCTGCATGGTGTCGAACACCGGCCGCAGCATCCGCTCCGCGCGGTCCGAGAGACCGGCGAGCAGACCGAGCAGCACACCGATGACGGCGGCCACGGCCACGCACACGATCATCAGCGAGAGCGTGTCCATCGCGGGTTCCCACATGCCGAGCACACCGATGACGGCGAAGGTGCCGAACGCGGTGCCCGCGGTGACCAGAGCCCGCCGGCGCAGGCCCGCGCCACCCGCGTACCAGGCGATGAGGACCGCGGCGACGGTGACGCCGATGAAGCCGAGCGACTCCAGGGCGCTGAAGACCCCGTCGACGGCGGATTCGGCGGTGTTGGAGATATGCAGCAGGAAGTACAGGAACAGCGGGTGGGTGGTGCGGTTGTCGACCAGCCACTCGTTGAAGTCCTGCAGCGGGGTGCGGACGTCGACGGTCAGGTCGCCCGGCCACTCACCGCTGCCGGCGACGGCCGCGGAGACCACCGCGACGAGCAGGGCGAGCAGCAGGAGCACGGCCTTGGGGTGGGCCATCAGACGGGCCGCGGGGCCGGGCGGCTGCGGGGCGCCCGGGGCATCGGCCTTGACGGGACGGTCGAGAGTCGGGGCGGTCATGCGGCCGACCCCCTCGTACTGCGGACAGGGCTGGTCATACGGCAGCCACCGCCTTGTCGCTCGGCTCCCCCGCGTCGCCGTCGAGTCCGGCGACCACGGCCAGGAGCCTGGACTCGTCGACGACGCCCAGGCAGGTGCTGCCCTGCATGACGCAGGTGGTCGCGCCGCTGCGGACGACGGTCTCGATCGCCTCGGCGACCACCATGTCCGGGTCGAGTGCGGCGGCGGAGTGCTTCGCGGCGCCGCAGTCGCCGGGGAGCATGGCACTGCGTACGGAGATGACCTGCTCGCGGGCCACGTCGCGGACGAAGTCCCGCACGTAGTCGTCGGCCGGGTTGGCGACGATCTCCTCGGGGGTGCCCAGCTGCACGATGCCGCCGTCGCGCATCAGCATGATGCGGTCGCCCAGGCGCAGCGCCTCGCTGAGGTCGTGGGTGATGAAGACCATGGTGCGGCCCTCTTCGCGGTGCAGGCGGATGACCTCCTCCTGCATATCGCGGCGGATCAGCGGGTCGAGCGCGCTGAACGGCTCGTCGAACAGCAGGACTTCGGGGTCCACGGCGAGCGCGCGGGCGAGGCCGACGCGCTGCTGCTGGCCGCCGGAGAGCTGCACAGGGCGGCGCTGCTCCAGGCCTTCGAGGCCGACCTTCGCGACGACCTCCATGGCCTTCGCGCGCCGTTCGGCCTTGCCCATGCCCTGGATCTCCAGGCCGTACGCGACGTTGTCGAGCACCGTGCGGTGCGGCAGGAGGCCGAAGTTCTGGAAGACCATCGCGGTCTGGTGGCGGCGCAGTTCGCGCAGCCGGTTCTTGTCCATGGCGAGGACGTCCTCGCCGTCGATGGCTATGGAGCCCGAGGTGGGCTCGATGAGGCGGGTCAACGTCCGTACCAGCGTGGACTTTCCGGAGCCGGAAAGGCCCATGACGACGAAGACCTCGCCGCGCTTCACCTCGAAGCTGACGTCGCGTACGGCGGCGGTGCAGCCGGTGCGCTCGCGCAGTTCGGTGGCGCTCAGGCCGGCGTATTCGGCGTTGCCCGGGATCCGGTCCGCCTTCGGCCCGAACACCTTCCACAGGTCGCGTACGGAGAAGACGGGGCCGGTCCTGGACACGTCGCCGCCCTTGGATATGTCGGTGGTCGCGGTCATCAGGCATCACTCCCGGTCAGCAACTCGGCGCATTTCTCGCCCACCATCAGGACCCCGATCATCGGGTTGACCGCGGGCATCGTCGGGAAGACGGACGCATCGGCGATCCGGATGCCGGTCAGGCCACGAACCGTCAAGTCCGGGGACACTACGGCAAGTTCATCAGCTGAGGCACCCATTCGGCAGGTGCCCGCAGGGTGGTAGACGGTGTGCGCGACCTGGCGGGCGTACGCGCTCAGCTCTTCGTCGTCCGTCACATGGGGGCCGGGGGCGACCTCGCTCTTGAGCCAGGACGCGAGCGGTTCGGTCTTCGCTATCTCCCGCGCGATCTTGATTCCGTCGACCAGGGTGCGGCCGTCGTAGTCGTCCTCGTCGGTGAAGTAGCGGAAGTCCAGGGCGGGCTTCTCGGCGGGATCCGCGCTGGTCAGATAGAGGCGGCCACGGCTGCGCGGCTTCGGGATGTTGGGTGTCATCGAGACGCCGTGCGGGGGCCGCTCGTACCCGATCCGCTCCGGGTTGTCCGTGAACGGTATTTGGTAGAAGTGGAACATCAGGTCGGGGCCCTTGGACTCCGGGTCCCTGCGCACGAAGAGCCCGGCGTCCGAGTCCATCGCGGAGTTCTCGGGGATCGGTCCGTGCGTCTCCCAGACGATCACGGACTCGGGGTGGTCGAGCAGGTTCTCGCCGACGCCCGGCAGATCGTGCAGCACGGGTATCCCGAGCGCTTCGAGCTGCTCGCGCGGGCCTATCCCGGAGTGCAGAAGCAGCCGGGGCGTGTCCACGGCGCCGGCGCACACGATGACCTCGCGCGCCGCTTCGACGTACGTCTCCTCGCCGTCCTTCGTACGGACGTGGACGCCGCGTGCGCGGGTGCCTTCGAGTTCGAGCTTGTACGCCCAGGTCTCAAGAAGGATCGTCAGGTTGGGCCGCTCGTCCATCACCGGGTGGAGATACGCGACCGAGGCGCTGGAGCGCTTGTTGTCCTCGGGGTGGTACGCGAGGTCGAAGAAGCCCACGCCCTCGTCGAAGGGCGCCTTGTTGAAGCCCTCGACCCGCGGCACGTCCAGGGCCGTCTGCGCGGCGTCCACGAAGTCGCGGGCGATCGCGTTCCGGTCCTTCTCGTCCACCGGCACGATGTTGTTGAGCAGCTTGTCGAAGTACGGGGACATCGCCTCGGCGCCCCAGCCCTCGGCGCCGTGCTCGGCCCACTCGTCCCAGTCGGACGGCAGCGGCTTGAACGCGATCAGCGTGTTGTGGCTGGAGCAGCCGCCGAGCACGCGGGCGCGGCTGTGCCGGATGTGGGAGTTGCCGCGGGGCTGCTCGGTGGTCGGGTAGTCGTAGTCGAGTTCGCCGCCGAGCAGGCCCATCCAGCGGCGCAGGGTGAGCACGTCGTCGCGCCCCACATCGCTCGGGCCGCCCTCGATCACGGCGACCGTGACCCCTGGGTCCTCGGTCAGCCGGGAGGCGATCACCGAGCCTGCGGTGCCGCCTCCGACGACTACGTAGTCGTATTGAGGCATGTGCGTGTTCCCCTTCGTGGTGCTCAAAAGTGCGTCGCGTAATGGGTGTTGGCGCTTGCTCTGCCGTGCCGGGTGGTCAGCCCGCTCAGCCCGCGAACCAGCGGACGGGCCGCGGGTCGAGGTTCTGGTAGATGTGCTTGGTCTCGCGGTACTCGGCGAGACCCGTCGGGCCGAGCTCGCGCCCGACGCCGGACTTGCCGAAGCCGCCCCATTCCGCCTGCGGCAGATACGGGTGGAAGTCGTTGATCCAGACGGTGCCGTGCCGCATCCGGCGGGCCATCCGCCGCGCCTTGGAACCGTCGGAGGTCCACACGGCGCCCGCGAGCCCGTACTCGGTGTCGTTGGCGAGTGCGAGGGCTTCGTCCTCGGTCGTGAAGGTCTCGACGGTCAGGACGGGACCGAAGACCTCCTCCCGTACGACCCGCATCTCTCGGTGGCACTGATCGAGAACGGTCGGCTCGTAGAAGTACCCCTCGGCGGGCCGCACTTCACTGGGCGCGGGCCGCTTGCCGCCGCAGCGCAGGACCGCGCCTTCCGCCAGCGCGGAGGCCACGTAACCCTCGGTCTTGTCCAACTGCTGCTGCGATACGAGGGGTCCGCACTCGACGCCTTCGGCAGTGCCGCGGCCGAGCTTGATCTGGGAGGCGCGGCGGGCGAGTTCGGCGACGAAGCGCTCGCGGACGGACTCCTCGATGATGAGGCGGCCACCGGCCGAGCAGACCTGGCCGCTATGGATGAACGCGGCGTTCAGGGCCTGGTCGACGGCGGTGTCGAAGGCCTCGTCCGTGGAACAGGCGTCGGCGAAGACCACGTTGGGGTTCTTGCCGCCGAGTTCGAGCGCGACCTTCTTGACGCCGACGGCCGCGGCCTGCGCCACCTTCGTACCGCTGATGAGGCCGCCGGTGAACGAGATGAGGTCCACGTCCGGGTGCTCGGCGAACCGGGCGCCGACGGTGTGCCCGGGACCGGTCACGATATTGGCGACGCCGGCCGGGAGTCCGGCCTCTTCGAGGAGGCGGATCAGCGCGACCGTGGTCAGCGGGGTGATCTCGCTGGGCTTGATGACGAAGGTGTTGCCCGCGGCGAGCGCGGGGGCGATCTTCCAACTGGCCTGGAGCAGCGGGTAGTTCCAGGGCGTGATCATCGCGCAGACACCGACGGGCTCGTGCACGACGGTGCTGTGCACGGTGTCGCTGCCCGCGTCGACGACCCGCCCAGGACCCTCGCCGATCACGAGATCGGCGAAGTAGCGGAAGGCGTCGGCCACACAGTCGACGTCGACCCGGCCCTCCTCGACGGTCTTGCCCGCGTCCCGGCTCTCCAGGAGTCCGAGCTCCTCACGGTCGCGTACGAGAAGGTCCGCGACGCGCCGCAGCAGCGCGGCCCGTTCGGCGACCGGCGTGGTGGGCCAGGGGCCTTCGTCGAAGGCTCGGCGCGCGGCGGCGATGGCCGCGTCGGCGTCGTCCGCGCCGCCCTCCGCGACAACGGTGAACGGACGGGCCTGAGCGGGGTCGAGGATCTCGCGCGTGGAACCGTCGAGGGCGTTTCGCCACTCTCCGTCCACGTGGATGGTCTGTTGTGCCGACACTTCGCGTCTTGCCTTCCGTTCCCGAAACATTCACCGCGCGTAGTCGCGTGTGATCGGAAGCCCCTGCCCTCAGGGCGGGAAACCATGCGCTTCGGTTTACGGAAAGTGCTGCGGGTCACTCGGCACGGCGATCATTCGTCCTGAACCTGCCGATCTGGCCGGTCTGTTCCAGACAGAGAGGGAAGCGATGTCCAGGGCACGACGCGGAACGTTGAGCACTGCGGCGGTCACGCTGTGTGCAGGTCTCCTCATGGGGTCGCTCGCCGCGTGCGGGGACGATTCCGGAGGGTCGGGCGGCGGTTCGGGAGGCAACGGCGACAACGGCGGCGGTTCGGGCGACAAGGAGAGTTCGATCGCCGACAAGAGCGCCAAGGAGATCAGCGACGCCGCGCAGCAGGCGCTGCTCGACGCCAAGTCGCTGCGCATGTCGATGGACAGCGGCGGCTCCTCCTCGGGCGGTGAACCCCAGTCGTTCGACCTCGCGGTGGACCAGCAGGGCAACTGCGCCGGCACCTTCAAGATGCCCGAGGGCAAGGGCAGCTTCGACATCCTCAAGCGCGGCGAGAAGGTGTGGATCAAGGCCGACGCCGCGTTCTGGAAGGCCATGGGCGGTCCGAACGGCGATGCCGCGGCCGAGATGCTCAAGGACAAGCACCTCATGGGTGACACGAAGGACCCGCAGCTCAGCCAGCTCTCGTCCTCCTGCAATCTCAAGGCGCTGCAGAAGGAGATGGGCGGCGAAGGCGACACGGGGAAGCTGAAGAAGGGCGGCACCTCCACCATCGACGGCCAGGAGGCCATCGCCCTGGAGGAGACGGACGCGGGCGAGAAGTCCACGATCCATGTGGCGACCGAGGGCGAGCCCTACCCGTTGAAGATCGTCAGCCAGGAGGACGGCAAGGAGCAGACCGTCTCCTTCTCGGACTACGACGAGCCGGTGCCGAGTGAGACTCCGCCGGCGGATCAGACCGTGGATGTGAAGGAGCTGCAGAAGCAGGGCGCCTGAGCGGTACGCCCCGACGCCGAAGTCCCGGCTCCCTCAAGGGGAACCGGGACTTCGGCGTCGTACTGAGGAAGCCTGGTGACTCAGATCAGGCCGAGGGCGCGAACGGCCTCGCGCTCCTCCTCGAGCTCCTTGACCGAGGCGTCGATGCGCGCACGGGAGAACTCGTTGATGTCCAGGCCCTGGACGATCTCGTACTTGCCGTCCTTGGTGGTGACGGGGAACGAGGAGATGAGGCCCTCGGGGACACCGTAGGAACCGTCCGACGGGATACCCATGGAGACCCAGTCGCCCTCGGCGGTGCCGTTGACCCAGGAGTACACGTGGTCGATCGCGGCGTTGGCGGCGGAGGCGGCCGACGAGGCGCCACGGGCCTCGATGATCGCGGCACCGCGCTTGGCGACGGTCGGGATGAAGTCCTCGGCCAGCCACTTCTCGTCGTTCACGGTCTCGGCGGCGTTCTTGCCGGCGACCGTGGCGTGGAAGATGTCCGGGTACTGGGTGGCCGAGTGGTTGCCCCAGATCGTGAGCTTCTTGATCTCCGAGACCGGGACGCCGGTCTTCTTGGAGAGCTGCGAGAGCGCGCGGTTGTGGTCGAGGCGGGTCATCGCGGTGAAGCGCTCGGCCGGTACGTCCGGGGCGGCGGCCTGGGCGATCAGGGCGTTGGTGTTCGCCGGGTTGCCCACGACGAGGACCTTGACGTCGTCCGCGGCGTGGTCGTTGATGGCCTTGCCCTGCGGCTTGAAGATGCCGCCGTTGGCGGAGAGCAGGTCGCCGCGCTCCATGCCCTTCGTGCGGGGGCGGGCGCCGACGAGCAGACCGACGTTGGCGCCGTCGAAGGCCACGTTCGGGTCGTCGGTGATGTCGATGCCCGCGAGCAGCGGGAACGCGCAGTCGTCGAGCTCCATCGCGGTGCCCTCGGCGGCGCCGAGCGCGGGGGTGATCTCGAGGAGACGCAGCTTGACCGGCACGTCCGGGCCGAGCAGGTGGCCGGAGGCGATACGGAAGAGGAGGGCGTAACCGATCTGGCCGGCCGCGCCGGTGACGGTGACATTCACGGGAGTGCGGGTCATGGCGATCTCCGTTAAGACAGCTGGCGGTGGGGGTCCCTGCCCCGGTGCTGGAGGCCTCCCGGTTGACGCCGCGATGATCGATCTCTTGACGTCAAGGGAGATCCACCGGTCAGGCTATCGCGCCCGGCGCCCCGGTCGACCCCGCCCCTGTGTGGCCCCGCACACACGGCCGTGCGCTGTACGGAGATACGAGAACGGCCGCCGCTCCGGGAGAGGTGAGCGCGGCGGCCGTTCTGCGGGGTGCGTGTGCATCCCGTGGGCCCGGGGCTACGAATAGGAGCCCCGGGACACCTCGGGATACAGCTGCCGACACATCCCGTGGGCCCGGGGCGACGAATAGGAGCCCCGGGACACCTCGGGATACAGCTGCCGACACATCCCGTGGGGGTACTCATCGCGTGCCCCGGCTCGCGCCGGTCATGCACCCGTCCCCCGAATTACTTCGCTGCCCGCTACTTGGTGCAGCCTTCCTTACCGTCCGTCAGGATCGCGCAGGCCTTCGCGTCCTCGACGTTCTTCACCGGGATCATCGGGGTGTACGCGTCGAAGTCGCCGTCGACCTCGGAGGTCTGCGTCTTCTCGCCCTTCACCCGTATCTCCACGGTGTCGCCGGGGCCTGCCGAGGTGATCCGGCCCCAGGCCGCACCGCAGGTCTTGCTGTAGCGGACCTCGACCTTGGCCGCGCCGACCAGGACGTCGACCGGCGGCGATGTGGCGAGCGTGCCGCCGCAGCCCATCTCCTCCGGGTCCTTGCCGGCGCAGGACGCGCCCTTGCATTCGACACCCTCGGGCAGGGACTCGCTGATGCTGGGCGTCGGGGTCGGCGTGCCCTTCGCGTCGTCGCCGCCCTTGTCCTTGCCGAAGTCGGTGAGGAACACCGCCGCCGCGATGACCACGAGAGCGCCGACGACGCCCGCGAGGAACATCGTCAACTTCCGCTTCCTGCGCTGCCCGTCGGGCGAGCCGCCCCGCGCGGGACCCGGCCGCTCCCCACCGCCGGGCCCGGACGGCGGACCGTAGGAACGGGCCCCCGAGGAGGAGGCCGCGGCGGACTGCTGCCTGGCCGGGCTGTACGAGGACGCCGCCTGGGTGGGCGGATGGGCGGCCGCCGGCGCCGCGGCGGCGCGCGGTTTGCCGTTCCTCCCCTTGGCGGGACCCGGGCCGAACTCGCCGAGCGCGGCACGCGCCTGGGAGATCCGGATCGCCTCCATGGTCATGTCGTGGCGCATCTCGGAGCGGCTCCAGGCACGCTCCGCGAGCTCCCACATGGTGGTCAGATGCATCGGGTTGGTGCCGGTGACCTCGGCCAACGCCACGACCGCGCCCTTGGGCGCGAGCAGCCGGCCGTTCAGATAGCGCTCCCACGATGTCTTGCTGTAGCCCGTACGGTCCGCCACCGCGGCGATACTCAGCCCACTGCGGTCGACGAGCCGGCGCAGCTGGCTCGCGAACTCGCGTACCTGCGGGTCGAGTTCCTCCGGTAGCGCCCTCCAACGAGGCATTGCTTCCCCCTTGTCCCCCCGTGTCGTGCCCAGACGTACCCGTGTGCGCGGCCCTGCATGCCCTTGTCCCGGCCCTCAGGGGCCGGGGCGAAGCGCCCCCATGGCTACCCACAGGGATGCCAGAAGCAAGGGTCTCAGTTCCCCCGGCACCGGCGCACGGGAGCATTACGGGTCAGGGTGCGCCCCGTCGCGCGCCCTTGATGGTCAAACTGCAGTGTCCCATCCGCGTCCCACGGCCCGCGTGGGAACCCCAGGTCAGCGTACGGGACGTCCCGGGGGATCCCGCCCCCGTCCTCAGGACTTCTGCGCACCCCCCTCAACCGGACACGCTCATCCCTGTCACAGCACCTACGGGGGGAGCACAGATGTACCTCAGCAAGCGCAACAGGCTCGGTATGGCGGTCGTGTCCGTGGCGGCGGGAGCGGGGCTGGCCCTGGCCGGCCTGGCGCCCACCGCGGCGGCCGGCAGCCAGCATGTGATCGACGGCCGCGGCAACCCGACCAACGACTGGGGCGACGAAGGCAACCTGTCCCGCACCTCTTACTCCCACAGCAACGCGACGCGGCTGTGGCAGACGATCCTGTGGGCGGACGGCGCCAAGTACAAGGGCTCGGACGGCAAGTGGCGCAAGTTCACCAAGGGCGACATCGACGGCCACTTCGGCCCGCGCACCAAGTCGGCCACGAAGTACTGGCAGCAGACCGAGGGTCTCCACATCGACGGCATCGTCGGCAAGCAGACCTTCAGCCTCGCCGATGACTTCCTGGACCACGTCGGCAACAACAAGATCGAGTACACGGGCTACGACCACCAGGCCGGCTTCAAGCGCCTGAACGGGGTGTACTACGTGAAGATCGACGGCCACTGGAAGAAGGCCGCGTACAACTGGGCGAACTGACGCCTTTGCGCAGGGGCCCCACACCTTGTGATGGTGTGGGGCCCCTGCGTGCGGCACTAGACCAGGACGATGAGCAGCCCGGCCAGCAGGATCGCGAGCACGGCGGCCGCGGCGTACGCGAACAGCTTCCAGGGCGGCGCCTTCCCGGGCGCGGGTTCTTCCTGGGGCACCCACCACGGCAGGGTGTCCTCGTCCTCGCCGAGGTCGTCCCAGGAGGGTGTGGCGGGGGCGTCCGGGCGCACACCGTCGGCACGTACGGCATCCGCCCGCGCGGCGTCCGGCCGTACGGCGTCCGCTCGTACGGCATCGGAAAGACCCGGCCGTACCGCATCGGGCCTGGGCCACACCCGCATGGCAAGCTCCCAGCGCGCACCGAAGCGGGCCGCCTCCGCGGCGTCGAGACCCGCGACGCGGCACAGCGCGAGGACCGCCTGGCGGGGCGGTGGCTGCTGGCCGTTCAGATAGCGCTGCCAGGAGGACTTGCTGTACGAGGTGCGCGTGCCGAGCGAGACCAGGCTCAGCCCCGTACGGTCCTTGAGCAGTCTCAAGTGCTCGACGAAATGCACCACTTCGGCCGGAGTCCCGTCCGGCAGCGGCTGCCAGATACCCACCGCCCACCCCCCTGCCGGCGAACTTCACCGGTATGTCCGACTGACGGAGTCAGTGGGGGCGTCGGTTCCCTCGCGCGGGCCGTATGGCGCTCATTCCACGCGGTGGATCTGCCCGGTCTGCGCTCCTTCGATCGACCGTACGTAGGCGGCGGCCGCTCGGCGTACCGGTACGGGGTCGAAGCCGGGGAAGAAGTCGCCGTAGGCGTCCAGGGACTCCTCGAAGACGGTGGGGCTGACGGCGTTGATCCGCTGCCGCCCCGGGAGTTCGATCGCGGCAGCCCGTACGAAGGACTCCACGGCGCCGTTCGCGAGCGAGGCGACGGCGCCGGTGCGGATGGGCTCGCGGGCGAGGATGCCGGTGATCAGGGTGAAGGAGCCGTCCTCGGCCACGGACTCGAGGCCCTGGCGGACGAGTTCGATCTGCCCGACCGCCTTGCCTTCGAGGCCGTCGCGTACGTCCTGCAGGGTGAGCTCGGTGACCGGCTTCCACGGCACGGTGCCCGCCGCGCACGCCACCGCGTCGATCCGGCCGACCTGGCGGTACAGGGCCGCGATGGACTCGGGGTCCGTGATGTCGAGAGCGATGTCGGCGTCCTTGCGGGATGCGGTGATCACCTCATGGCCGCGCTCGCTCAAGGCGGCGTGGACCGCCCGGCCGAGTGTGCCGTGGGCGCCGACGAGGACGATCTTCTGTGGGGTGTTCATGTGGTGAGGATGACCTCGCGCAGACAGTGAAGTCCAGCTACCTCTCCTACCGTTGAGATTAAGCTGAACTCAACAATCGCAAAGGATGGGGCGCATGCTGGACGTGAAGCGCATGGTCATGCTGCGTGACCTGGCCGAACACGGAAAGGTCACCGCCGTCGCCGAGCTGCACGGCGTCACGCCCTCCGCGGTCTCCCAGCAACTGCGCGCTCTGGAAACGGAGGCCGGGGCCGCGCTGCTGCTGCGAGCGGGGCGCGGGGTGCGGCTCACGGCGGCCGGCGCGGCGCTCGCCGCGAGCTGCGAACAGGTCCTGGCCGCCCTCGAGCGCGCCGAGGGTGCGGTGCGCGCGCTCGACGACGACCTCACCGGTGAGCTGCGGATCGGCTGCGCGCCGAGCGCGCTGCGCTCGGTGGCCGCCCCCCTGGTCGCCCGGCTCGCCGAACGGCATCCGCGGATCCGGCCCAGGATCGTGCAGTGCGAACCGCAGGACGCGGTGGTGCGGCTCAAGCGGCACGGACTCGACCTGGCCGTCTCGTACCGCTACCACCTGCTCGGCTCGCCACCGCCCGGCGGCACCACGGCGGTTCCCCTGTTCGACGACCCGCTCGCTCTCGCGGTCCCCGATGACCTCCTTGACTCGGTACGCACCGACGGGCTCGGTGTCCTGTCCGACCGCGCCTGGATCTCCGCGCCACCGCCGAGCACCTGCCGCGACGTCCTGCTGCACGCCTGCCGCAACGCCGGTTTCACACCCCGGATCGAGCACGACTGCGAGGATCTGGGCGCCGCGCTCGCCCTCGTGGCCACCGGCCATGCGGTGACGATCCTGCCCCGGCTGCTCTGCGCCGCGCCGCCGCCAGGCGCTTCGGTGCTCACGCTGCCGGGCGGCGGCCGCACGATCGAGGCGCTGGTGCGTGCGGGAGCGGAGCAACAGCCCGCGATCGGGGCGGCGTTGCGGCTGCTCACGGAGATCGGAGCGGAGCTGGGGGCGGGGCGCTGATGGGGGTCGCGGGGCGCTGAAGGCGGTCGCCGGCGGCGGCCCCGGGGCGCCGACCGCTGCCGCGGCCTGCTCCTGGCCCCGGAGCGAAGCCAGGAGTGCCGCTAACTGCTGATGGTGAAGTGCAGGGTCTCGTCGAGGAACGGGATCTCCAGGACGGGCTTCGGCTGCGCCATCAGCGCGAGCAGCACGATCGCCACACCGAGCACGCCGTACGTGACCATGTCGGTGAACCGCGAACGCACCGCCAGCATCCCGACCGACGGCAGCATCCGGCGCAGCACGGCGCCGATGAGCAGCGCGACACCGATCAGCAGGGTGCCGACGCGCCATACGTCGAAGGCCGTGAGGATCAGCCCGGCCGCGGTCACCCCGAGCACGGTGAGCATCGGCCACTGCCGGGCCGGCGCGGGTGCGTCGCCCGGCGCCGCGCGGCCGCCGCCCTCGGGGCGTGCGGTGTCCTTGGTGAACAGGGGGAAGCGGCGGGACTTCTTGACCGGGGGCTCGCCTCCGGAGACCGCCGACCGCGCTGTCG
>NZ_JBEPEW010000049.1:0-50800 GCF_040300965.1 Streptomyces mesophilus
TCCGCAATACAGAACACAGCGAGAGCCGCCCCGTCCAGCAGAACGAGCACGACCGCCAGGGCAATATCCGCGGACCACCACCACGCAGGCATGAGCGGTGTTGGAGCAGACGCCAACGTCGCGGTGGCCGCGTTCGTCGAGGGCATCGCGTACGGCGCGCACGGATCCGGTGAGCATCGCGGTCGGCGAGACCACATCGGCTCCCGCCTCGGCGTGCAGCAGCGCCATGCGGGCCATCAGGGACCAGGTCACGCACAAGTCGACCTTGTCGGCGGAGGTGTTAAGGGTGCATTCGCCGTTCGCGGTCTAGGAGCAGCCGCACATCTCGCTGTTGATGACCATCGGGGGTTCGGCCTGCTTGATGACGGTGATGGCCTGGATCATCAGGTTGTCCGGGACAAGCGTCCTGTTGCTTCAGAACTGAACGCGGTCGGCGCCCTCGACTGGTCTCGCGCCTGCGCAGTGGCCTGACCCGCCCCGCTGAAACATAACCGGGCTCCTGCCGCATCAGGGAAGTGACCATGTCATCACTTACGGACAAGGACCTCGATGCGTCGCCACCTGTCATACGCAGCCCTCGCCATGGCCGCCGGACTCACCTTCGTCTCCTTACTGGCCACGCCGGCCGCCGCCGAGCAGCAGTGGCGTGACATCAGCCCTCCTGGGGGTGAGGGCAGTGTGCTGGTGGACGTCGAGTCGGCCGGCGCCTCCACCTGGGCCGTGGGCAAACGGTTCGGCAGCCGTCTGGAGCCCGAGCGCCCCGTGGCGCTGCGCTGGACGGGCAAGGCCTGGCAGGAGCCGGCCCTTCCCGAGCAGTATGGTCCGCTCCTGGACGTCTCCGTCAGCGGGAGCGGGCAGGTGTGGGCAGCGGGCACCGCGGTCGATGTCACGGCCGACGGGCAGTCCCTTCGTGCCATGCTCCTGCGCTGGAAGGGCGGCGTCTGGCAGAAGACGGCACCCCCCGTCCCCGACACGGCCACGGACAGTTGGCTGGACGCGGTGGAGTCCACCGCCGACGGCCGCCTCTGGGCGTTCGGCGGGTACAAGGACGCGCAGGGCGCGGCCAGCGTCCTGTTCCACAGGGACACGGCGGGCGCCTGGACCACACTTCCGGCGAACACCGGCCTGAACTGGGTCGCCGGCCTGGAGGCTGCGCCGGACGGAACGCTGACCGCCACCGGCGACGGCGTGTCCCACTTCGACGGCCGTACGTGGGTCAAACAGCCCCTCCCCCACAGCGACATGATCCTCGACGGGCTCAACGTACGGTCCGCGAACGACATCTGGGCCGTGGGGTTCCGCCCGGACGAGACCCTGTGGCGGCGGCCGGCGATAGTGCACTTCGACGGCCGCTCGTGGCGAGAGATCCCAGCCCCACTCGAAACCGGCCAGCTCTACGACATCTCCTTCGACGGCTCCGGCCGCCCGGTGATCGTAGGCGAGACACAGGACACCGCAGTCAACGAGGACGGGAACTACATCCTCACCCGAAACCAACGCGGCGCCTTCACCCGCACAGAATCCCCTGCGGGCGCCGGCTACCTCTACGGCGCGGCCACGGACCAGGCTGGAAACATTGTGACGGTCGGCGGAGCAGCCGGCGCCGCGGACTCGATCTCCCCCGGCTCGTACGCGGGACTGCGCACCACACGCACCTGACCGCTTCGACCGTCTGACGAACGCCCCCGGTCGACAGCGCACGACGTTCATCGAAAGCCCGCCTTTGAACCGGCGTCGTCGCGCGGAGCTGCGGCCAGCGCGCGTCCGCGCTGGCCGCCCTGCTGCACCGCATCGCCGACGACGTCTAGGCGGTGTGGGAGGGGGCGTCTGAGGATTCCGAAACGTTGCCAGCTCGCCCGCTGGGAGCAGTCACGCTGTGCACATCGCGGGTTAGCGGCCCGGAAACGTCCACAGCCCAGGATCGGCGCTGTGGTCCAGTACCGAGAGGTGCACGGCTACCGGCGGGCCTACCGGATAGAGGGCGACGGACCGCCGCTGCTGCTCCTGCACGGAATCGCGGACAGCTCCGAGACCTGGTCGCAGGTGATGCCCGCGCTGGCCGAGCACTACACCGTCATCGCCCCCGATCTGCTCGGGCACGGCGAGTCCGCTCGGCCGCGGGCCGATTACGCCATTGCCGCGTACGCCTGCGGGATGCGGGATCTGCTGACAGTGCTCGGAGTGGACCGGGTCAGCGTTATCGGGCACTCACTGGGCGGCGGGGTGGCGATGCAGTTCGCCTACCAGTTCCCCGAGCGGTGCGAGCGGCTGGTGCTGGTCAGCAGTGCGGGCATGGGGCCGGAAGTGCATCCGATGTTCCGGCTGGCAGCGGGGCCAGGAGCGTTCGCCGCAATGTATCTGCTCACCTCGCCCCCGGCCCAGGCGGTGGCCGCGATCGCCGAGCCGGTCGTCCGGCTGGCCGGCGGCGGGGGCCTCGGCCCGGATCTGCCCTATGTCATGGACCGCTACCGGCGCTTCGCCGATGCCTCTGCCCGGCGCGCCTTCCTGCGCACGATCCGGGCGGCGGTGGGTCTGCGCGGCCAGCACATCACCATGCTCGACCGGGGCTACCTGGCGCGGCATCTGCCCACACTGATCATCTGGGGCGGGCGGGACCGCATCATCCCCGTGTCGCACGCGGCAGCAGCGCACGAGGCGCTGACCGACAGCCAGCTGGAGATCTTCGAGGCGGCCGGCCATTTCCCCCACCACCATGAGCCCGACCGGTTCGCCAAGATGGTGCTGGACTTCCTGCACACCACCGACCCTGCGGACTACGACCGCTCGGTATGGCGCGAAGAACTCCGCAACGGCCCCCCGCCGGCCACCGTGGAGGAACCGTCCAGCGGGAGCTGACAGCGTCGACGTCCCGCACTGCAGAGACCCGCCACCGATCGTGGTCGTGGGTCTGTGCCTGCTGATCCTGCTGGTGGTCTTCTGCTCCCTGGAAGGGAAACACGACTACACCGGTGAGGCTCCTGCTTGCGCTCCTGGTGACCGGGTGTGGTGAATCCCTCGGGACTGTCGCCGCTGACGGTGCGAGCCTCACCGTCAGCGGCGGTATCGCCGGCGTCCGGCGCGGCATAGAGGTCGGTCCGAACGGAGAGGTCTTCCTCACCAACCGCAAGGGCGAACTCGAGCAAGCCGACGCCCCAAAGCCGGCAGAGAAGAAGACACTGGATGCACTGCTCGACGCCGTCGAAGCCAGCCATCTGCGCGACGGCGATGCACTGCGCCTGCCAGGAGTCGAGTTCGTCAGACCCCGGATGGCGCACCGACTGGAGAGCACCCAGATCGGAGCTCTCCTGGAAGGGTTCGGCCTCCTTGACCACAGCTGAGCGCGCATTGGCGCGCCGAAGGTGCCGGTGTGGTCGAAGCACCCCGCCCCGATTCGCGCAGACTCACGCTGTGATCAACAGGTCTCGGAGACAGTGATGCCGGCCGGCTCGTCGGGGTTGAACTCGGACCCCGCCTTGGGCTGTTGCGCACAGACGGTGAGATTGGAGACGCGGGAGTGATCGAGCTCTCCTCGCTTGATGTCCTCGACCGTCAGACTGTCCCTGACGAAGCCAAGGAAGGAGAGGCTGTCGAGCGCGTCCGTGGCGCTTTTGCCGACCACATCAGGGACGGACGCCGGGTTGGCTCGCTGCCCGATGGTTTCAGGGCACTTCTCCCCTGCAGGCACAGCGTAAAGATCGATTCCAGCTATCGCCTTGGAATGCTGCGTGAAGCAGACTCGATACCTGTTCAGTTGCGTCGTGTCGATGTTCCGACGGGAGTCGGTACTGTCGCGGAGCGAGAAGGCAAGGTCGCTGGAAATAGCTGTTTCCACGGCCGCATCGAGTTTCTTCCCGACAAGGTTCGCCACTGGCTTCGGCGAGACTTTGGTGACGGAATCCGGCTGACTTCCGGACGTACAGGAAACTGCGGCCATGACGGTGATGCTTACGGCGAGCACCTGGCCCAGCGGGCGAAGTTGTGACATGAGATTCCTCTTGGCCGCCGCCCCCGACGCCTGCCCTCCAGACGTTCCGAAGGTGTTCCAGGCGGGCGTCACCGAAAACTTAACATCTCCTTATTTACTTATGCACGCATAGGATCGCCTCAACCTTTTGCGTATCACCTTGGATAAAACCACACACGACACGAGGCGGCCGAGAATGTCCCGGTTTGCGATCGTTAGTGCGTGACGGACTCGTCATGGATCGCTGAACAAAAGAGCATGCCGAAGGCCGGGTTGCGTATCGGAGATTACGCAACCCGGCCTCGGGTCCACTACTTCTTCTCGTGCCGCCCTGTCGCTTCGATCATGATCCGCGCAATAGCGGAGAGAACGCCCGGAACGATGATCCAGGTCGGCAGACCGTCATCCGACAGGCCCGCCACGAGGCCGCCGAGTATGGCGGATACGGAGAGGGCAAGGTGGATCAGGGCCCAGGTCAGTCCCAGGACCCTACGCGAGGGACACAGCCATGGGAGCGCACCCCAGGTCAGGGAGATGAGTGCCCACAAGGGGAGCAGTAGTGCCATGTTCCTTCCTCAGTCGCTGAATTCAGGGTCGGGCTTGAGTCCTGAATCCACGCAGAAGTGGCCGGACGGGTTCGCTTCCGGGGCATCCAGTTGGTCGAGTCCCCAGGGGTTGCCTCCCTGTCCGGAACCGGAGTTGCAGTCGCCGTAGGGCATCTCGGAGACGTCGGTCGTCGCAGCTTCGCTGAACTTGTTGAAGTTGCCGCTCACCACCGGCAGCGCGTTGCCGGAGAGATTTCCGTCCAGATCCATCGCCTTGTCGTTGTGGTAGAGGTACTGGCTGGGCATGAAGCTGGAGCGTAGGAGCGGACGGTTGCTGTTCTTGCGGATGGTGCCGTCCGTGCAGGACTGGAAATTGAGTTCCTGCCAGATGGGCGGTGCCGTGTTGTACAGGGATCCCGTCTTGCCCGGCTTGAAGAAGGCGTTGTAGATCTCACCGATCACGTCGGCGACCTTCAGGTTGAACCGGACGTCGTTGTGGGCCTTGTACTTCCAGTCGAAGGCGGCGTCGGTGGCGCTGCTCACTCCGAGCATCGGCCGGTAGCCGATGGAGCCCCCGGACGCGTGCAGGGCTGAAACACAGGTGCCGCTGCCGTCGGAGACCGGGTTGCCCTGGGCGTCGACGATGACGGGCTTCTTGCCCATCGACGCGTATTCACGGCCGGGCAGGATGCCCGTGGAGTTCGTATCCGTGGTGGTCACCGCGCCGTTGTGCTCGTTGAGGTCGGCAGCTTTGTAGTTGAGATCAGGTGCGGACAGGCCGTAGTCCTTCTGGATGGCGGCGAACGCCTCCATCACGAAGTCGGGCAGATGCGTGTCCGCGGTGCGGCTGTCGTACTCGGCGAATTCGCTTCCCTCGACGATTTTGCCGTCGCTGGTCTTCACATACGAGACGGTCGCCTTGTTGCGGATCTTGTAGGCGCTGTCGTCGGTGTCGAATCGCGAGGGCTTGCTGTCGCTGGTCGGCCGGTCGGTGTAGGGGTTGGAGTAGTGCATCCAGTTGGTGATGCCCTTGCCGTCCGGATGGTCGGCCGGGTCGGTGCCGGCTTCCTTGACGGCGTTGTGCCACTTGGTCATGGCTGCCTTGATCTCGGGCATGACGCAGTCCTGCTTGGGGGCCCCTTCACAGGTGGGTTCGGCCATCACGGCGCCGGAGGTCTTCATGCCCCAGTCGTAGAGCGCCTGGCGGCTCTTGAACGGGGTGTCGATCGCCTGGGCGCTGGCCGCCGCGTCGATGTTCTGGTCCTCGTCGAAGAAGGCGACCGCTTCGACGGTGTCCTCGACGTAGGTGCCCGAGATGGGGGCCACTGCGACGGCGTCGAAGGCGATGTCCTGATCACCGGTGCCGTCGGGGGTGATGGTGCTCAGACTGACCTTGGGAGCACCGTCGAAGAGGAACGCTCCGAGACTGACCCAACGGTTGCTGTCGCCCTTCTGCTTGATCGTGCGGTAGCGCTTGCCCTTCGCGGTGTCGATCTCGTAGCGCGCCTGGGTTGTATGGGCACCGTGGTCGGGCAGGTGCACATAGACCTTGGCCGGCCCGTTGACTGCCTTGTTCAGCGTCCAGGTGCCGGTGAACTTCAGCCGGTTTCCCTGGGAGTCGTTCTTGCGCGTGTGGCCGAAGTAGAAGTGCCCTCCGGCTCCTGCGCCGAGCTGGTGCAGGTCGACCTTCGCGGGCCAGCGAACGTAGCACAGGTCACATGCGGTTTCGCCCGGCCCGAAGTCGAAGCGGAAGGAGCCTTCGTTGGTCCAGGATTCGTTGCCGCATCGCGTCAGGGGGGTACCTGCGGGCACATCATCGATGATCATGGCGTTGCCCGGGAGACCGCTGTTCGGGGAGCAGTTGGGCGGGTAGGCGGTGCCGTCCGCTTCCTCGGCCCAGTCGGCGGGAAAACGGGTGAAGTCGTTACCGCACGAGTAGTCGCAATCGTCCTTCCACGTCACCGGCAGATGCCACCAGCACTTGAAGTCGGACAGTCGGCACGGGCCGGTTCCTGCGCTGTTGCTGGCGCTGTCGCTGATCCGAGCAGGGTCACAACTGTTGGCGGCGGTACAGAAGCTGTCCTCCGGCGGCTTGGCCTTGGCACGGTTTTGCACGGCGGATCCATCGACGGACGCGCCGCCTTCCGTGCCGTTCCACCATGCAGCACGGAACGCGGGGACGAGTTTGCCCGGGGCCTCGAGGAAGGACGGCGGGTGCGCGGCGAAGCCGAGCACCTTCTCCTGGTAGGGCCAGTCCTGCGGGTGGGCTGCGTCGGCGGCTTCCTCGTTGCCCGCGGAGTCCTCCATGAAGGGGGAACGGCCCGCGTCCCACTCGGGGTTGGCAGGGTTGTTGGCCCAACCGACACCCCAGGCGCTGCCGTCACCCTTGTTGGCGTAGAAGCCGGAGTTGTAGGCCCACAGAGCGAACGTCCAGTTCTCCAGCTTGGCGGGGTTGCCGTTGTTGATCTGCAGGCCGGCCTTCTTGGTCTCGTTCCACTTGGAGACCAGGATCTGCAGACCCGCCGCGACATTAGCGGTGTAGTCGAGGGCGACCGCACGCTGCTTGTCGTACGGCCAGGCCGCGCCGCCGTGGCCGTCTTCACGGCCGGCCATCCGCATGTGGTCGGTGACCTGGGTGATGCCGTAACCGCAGTCGGCCTCGGCCCAGTCGATGTCCCACTCGTTGGAGGTATCGCCGTCGTAGTAGTCGATGCCGTAGTAGTTACCGATCAGCGGGTTGCCGGTCACGCCCGGGACCGCGACACGGGATGCCTGCCACATGTTCGACTCCTGCGCGGTGACGCCCAGCATCACCTGCGCCGGCACGCTGCCGCCGCCCTCCAAAGCGGGGGCGGGGAACAGGCTCTGCGGCTGGTAGGCCGGCATGCCCAGGCTCTTCCAGTTCGCCGGCCGGTTCACATGCGCGTTCAGGTTCCCGCGGATGGCCTGGTTGACCGCCCACTCCACCTGGCGCGGCTTGGGCTGCATCGCCTGATTTCGCGGGTCGTTGCGCGGCACCGAGCACACCCGCTCGTTCTCCACGATCTCGTTGCGGTCCCCGACCGCCATGGTGCTCACACCGCTCTTCGCGGTGGCACCAGAAACGTCGCCCTTGGGTGCGGCGAGTGCCGGCGTGCGCTGCTTGCCCTCACCGATCGCGGGACTGGTCCGCTTGCCCGGCTCGACGGTGAAAACAGCCTTCTCACCACTGTCCACCGCCGTCAGTTTCACGTTCACCGGACGCGGCGCATCCGGGTCGGCCGCGCGGATCAACGCACCTTGCCCATCAGTCCACTCGGTGCCGGTCACCAGCGCCTCACCGCGGGTGGAGACCTGGGTGCCCTTGGGCACTCCCTCGAGGAGACGTACCGCAGAGGGCAGCTTCCGGTCCTTGGTCTTCGTCGCCTTGCCCGTCACGTAGACCTTGCCTGCACTACGGACGAGGGCAGTCTCGGTCAGCGGACCTTCCGCGAGGACCGCCGCCTTGGTGATCTTGGCGTTGGGCTTGGCGATCTGCCCTGCCGTGAGGTGCTTGACCCGGGTCCCGCCATTCGCATGCTCTGCGGTCTTAGCCTTGCCGGTGGCCACGGTGCGTTCGCGATCGAGGAAGGCCAGTCCACCGTCAGCATCCGGTACGAGGCGGTAGGGCACCGCATCAGTGTCGAGCAGCGGAGTCTTGTTGCCCTGGGTATCGATCTTGACGATGCGCGCACCATTCGCGCCGACGATCGAGCCGTCCTCGGTCACGACCGAGGACGTCACCTGCCCCTTGGTCTCAATGCCCTTGGACAGCCTGGCGGTCGTAGCGTCCAGCGTGAACAGCCGTGTGGCGCTCTTGTCCTCACCACCGGACTGCGTCAGCACCGCGCTCTCCCCGACACCGCAGCCGGGGTTGTAGTACGAGAGCGAAGCCTGGAGCTTCAGCTTCGTGACCTCACCGGTGGTCAGATCGACGACGGCGGTGAACGCACCGCGTGCCATCAGGTCCGCTTTGTTGGTGAAGGTGCGCGGCGCGTACACGACGACGGCGCGCTTGCCTGACGCGGTGACGCAGGCGTTGCCGATCCAGGCGTCCGTATCGAAGCCCGGCTCGGACAGGGATGCGGTAGTCCGCCACTGATAGCCATCGCTCTCACGCGCGGTCAGCAGATGGAAACCGTTGATGTCACTGCTCGTGGTCCAGGCGACGTCACCGGACTTCTTGTAGTCCTCGCCGAGCACCGCCGCACGCTTGTCGGACGGCACGGCGTCCTTCTCGGTTGTGGCCGGCACCGACTGCACGGACGGTGTTTTGCCGACCGTGTCCTCGGCCCAGGCCGAGGACTGGGCCACGCCTGCGAGCACCGAACCAGCAGCCAAAGCCGCTACAGGCGCACGCATTCTTCTTTTCCTCAAGGAACCCTCTATTTCACTCGCGGGCGCGTGAAAGCACAACGCATGCAGGGGAATCGCAAAATGCGTCAGCGCTGCGCGCGGCTCAGCAATAGAAGGCGGCGCGCGGCCCCCGCACCTGCTTGGCGAAGGCGCATCGCACACCGAGCAGAACTGACTTACTGATGAATCCGAATCATGGCCGGACTGCGAACTATTAGACCACCACGACATCGGCTCAAGTCCGACATTTATCACTATCACTACTGGTTACGAATGCGCATCGAACTTTCACTGGAGCACTCGTCGCGCGAAAAGGGGGGCACCTCAATCAACCTGCACCGAGCGGCTTGGGTGCGATCATCAATGCAGGTCAACAAGGTTTCGACGCTTTCGTCTGAACGCACGAACCAACGACGCTCAGGGCTTGACCTTCCTCCAGGCAACCACTTTGCGGGTATTAATTTGTGGGCCATGGGGGCGTCTGAACCAAAACGGACGAAATGGCATCGGAGCCGCCCCAATTTCAGGTGCCTGTGATTCAGGCAACTCGACCCAAGGATTCGATTGCTTTTCTTGAATTCTTTGCCCAATATGACTGCCAGTTCTGCCCGATACGACAGTTTGGCAATCATGAACCGCACGATCCGACTGGCTCTGGCCGCCCTCAGCGCCGTCTTCCTCACTCTCTTCGTTTCCGGACCCGCCTCCGCCGCCGATATCACGGCCTATGCAGGAGCGGACTGGAACGAAACCCCGAAGGCGACGAACGGCGGCAAGGCCACGTTCAAGGCGTACGGGGAGCACCTGCTGGTCACCGACCTGGAGAAGGACGGTCACTCCACCATCGGCCTCATCTCCATCGGGTGTGACTCCCCGTCGTGCAACTACTACTACTGGAACCGGGATGGGCAGGGCACCACACGCGACGTGGATCTCAGCCTCGGTGAAGGAACGCACATCGGCCTGAAGGCATGCATCGGCGACTGGAAGGGCTCTGCCACCGGCGGAATCATGTGGGACAAGTGCTCGAGCACGTGGAAGGAGACCTCCGCGTAAGCTCGCCTACGCGACGGTCCGTCGATCGGCTCGACGGACCGTCACACATCGGCATCTGGACCGTGGAGCTTGCGGAAACATCGCAAGGAGACCCTTCCCCTGCCGGGAACAGGAATCCTCCCTGGTTGCAGTCCTCACCACCGGGTTGGCCAGCGTGTCGAGCTGGACGAGCAACGGACCGACACGCAGGTCAAGGACGTCGGCCGGGATCTACTTCGCGAGGGGCCGCGGGCGGGGACCACACTGAATCCCCATCTGGGCAGCGCCAGCGCCCGCCCCGCCCCGACTGAGGTTTCGGCTGAGCCAAAGACCACCGCGAGGTCCCGGTCCCGCCTGGTTGGCGCCCGTGTGCTGTCACCGCTACGGCCGGCCGCTGCTCTGATCTGCGCCCAGCGTGTCCGGGGTGAGGTCGAAGCGCTCGGCGATCCAGGCCGCGCGTTCGCGCAGCCACCACAGCGCGGGCGGCAGGCTCGGTGCCCGATCGGTACCCAGCGGAACGCCGACCAGCCGGCGCCGCATACGCCGTATCCGGTTGCCTCGCATAGGAATTCCTCGTGCACGCCGCCCCCATCTGCAGTCCGTCCCGGACGGCCGGCGCGTAAACGTGTGTCGCGCGCAAGTGCAGGCGGGACCGGTTCACGGGCGTCCACGAGCGCGGCCGCACAACGGGCCGGGCTCCAGGTACAAGCCGGCTGCGTCGAGGACAGCGCCGTCGAGGCGGGTTGCCCGTAGGACAGGGGAACAGGCGAAGTCGGGGGCGATCCCTCCCCAGGAGAGGACGGCGTGGTAGCCATCGGCGCCGCTGATCGCGAGCAGGTAGCGGGAGCGGTCCTTGCGGCGCTTCGGGTCGAAGCCGGGACGGGCCGCGCGTATGACGTAGTAGAGCAAGGGGCCTTCGAAGCGGCGGTGTTGAGGCCCGCTCGCACAGTCAAAGGTGACGTCGGCCCGGTGCTGCTGCCAATTGTCGCGCAGTCGGCGACAGCTGCGCAGGTTCGTGATCGGCAACAGCGACCCACCCAACAGATGCAGGACTATCTGCGTCGGCGCAAGGACCACCGTCGCCACCCGGCCGTGCTGGAAGCACAGCGCCGCGAACGCGCCCGCATCTGCAGGGGCCGCTCCCTATGGTCAACGCCTGCTCGGATCAACTCAATTGCCACAGAAGCACCGTGTGCCCGTGCCGATATCACGTGAAAGCGGGAAAGTGCCGACCGTGACCCCGGCCGGGCAGCTGCGGCAGGACGAGAGCTACCAGGTACCCGTCCTGAGTTTGATTCTTCTTTGACCTTGATCCTGCTTTCTGCGGAGATGTTCCGTTCGGGTTTTGATGCGGTTCACGGTCTGGCCGGGCCCCTGGCGTGGGGCTGGCCTGCAGTTCTTTGATCCAAGAGACAGCGCCGAGGGACAAGCATTCTGGGCGAATCATCGGAACCAAGGCCTGTGCCTGATCCAGCCTTCGGCAGAGGTCACAACAAGTCGGGTGCACTCTTGTGGGCGGGATCCTTCGGATCGCCCGTCGAGGCAGCCGTGCGCAGCGCCTCCTCGACGCGGCGGTTGCTGGTCATGGATGCCGTGATGGCGGTCATCGCGAGGAGGAGGCCGGCGGCCGAATACAGCGGGGTGCGTACGTCGTACGTGGTGGCCAGCCAGCCGCCGATCAACGCGCCGAAGGGGGCGGCGCACATGGCGAGCATCCGGGAGGTGGAGGCGACGCGCCCCATCAGGTGGGCCGGGACGACCGCTTGCCGCAGGGACGGGGCGAGCACCATCGTCGCGCCCATGCCCGCTCCGCAGACGGCGAGCGCGAGGCCGGCGACGTACGGGTCCGAGGCGGTGGCAAGGCCCAGAACGGCGAGTCCTTCGACCGCGGCCGTGCAGGTCAGCGCGGTGCCGGTGCCAAGGCGCCGGCCGAGGAAGGAGGCGATGCCCGCACCGAGCAGACCACCGGTCGCCTCCGCCGTGAGGAGCAGGCCGAAGCCGTACGTGTCGATGCCGAGGCGCTCCTTCGCGAAGAGGGCGAGGACCGTCTCCACCGCGAGGAAGGCGACGTTCCCGACCGCCGGGCGCAGTGCGAGCCCGAGCAGCAGGCGATCCCGGAAGACATACGAGGCGCCGGCCCGCGCCTGCCGCAGCAGCGATTCGCCGGCCTGCGGTACGGGACGGGGTGCGGCGGGCAGCGACCGTACGAGCACGGCGGAGAGCGCGAACGACATCGCGTCGGCGAGCAGCGGAACCGCCCGGCCGAGCGCCAGCAGTGCGCTGCCCGCGGGTGGCCCGACGAAGCCGGACATGGCGGTCTGGGCGCCGCGCAGACGGGAGTTGGCGCGCTCGAGGAGTGCGGGGGCGCGGCCCAGCAGATCCGGCAGGTAGGCCGTGGCGGCCGTGTCGAAGAAGAGTCCGCCGAGGCCGAGGAGGAAGGCCACAGCCGCGAGCAAGGGGATGCTCAGCAGGTCGAGCACGGCCGCCCCCGCCGGTATCGCGAGCAGCACCGCACGCGCCGCGTCCGCGATCCACATCGTGCGCCGCCGGTCCCAGCGGTCCACCAGCGCACCACCGAGCACGCCGAAAAGCAGCCAGGGCAGCGTGCCGGCGGCTGTGACGACGGCGAGCGCCATCGGATCCCGCGTCAGCGACAGCGCGAGCAGCGGCAGCGCGGCATGCGACACCCCGTCGCCGAGCGAGGAGATCGTCTGCGCCGTCCACAAGCGGCCGAATCCGGTCGGCAACTCCCGCATGTCTGAAGTCACTTGATCTCTCCATAGATCTGCCGGCCGCGTGCCGGACGGTACGAGGATCGCCGCGCGAAGACGAGTGAGGCGTCCTGGAGCGACGGGTCGGACACCTCCGGCCACTTGCCCGCCAATGCCCGCAGCCGCGCCACGAGTTCGGTGATCTGCGTGATCGTCACGGGATCGAAGCGGGGGTGGGGATGTGGTCAGGTTGCTGATCGGGGTGGCTGTTGTACGGGGTCCGGCCTCCGTGCTGGTACGCGGTGGGCATCGGGTCGCTGTTCTGGAAAGTCGGCCCCGCAGCCGAGTTCGCGCTCTTGCCCTCGTTCGGACGGTGCGCGCCGTACACGACAAGAGCCCAGGCCAGGCAGGCGAACGCGGCGGTGTGCAGCAGGGCCCGGGTGATGTTCCAGGTGACCCACGTGCTCTCGAAGTGATCGCGGGCGGTGCCCAAGTGCTTGATGTGGTCGACGTCGCCGGCCTTGGCGAGCTGGTCGTTGAGAGGGACGTTGACGCCGCTGGTGACCATGAATGCGATCAGGTAGAGGACGAGGGCGGCGATCAGCCAGGGCAGCGCGGGCCGGCCCTGTCCACGCCGGGCCAGGAACACCGCCAGCGCGAGGAGCGGGATGGAGCCCATGAACGGCAGCATGAAGACCGGGTTGAGGATCGCCTCGTTGATGCCCTGCACGGTTTCGACGAAGGTGCGGTCGGAGGATCGCTTGAGGCCGGGCATGACGGCGTAGGCGAAGCCGGCGAACAGCCCGGCCATGAGGCCGGTGGAGATGACTGCGGCCAGCAGGGTGGCGGCCTGGAGGTGTTTCATACTGCTCCCTTCTGTGCCCAGATGCCGGTGGTGGCGGTATCGCGGGCATAGTCGGAGAAGTCACGGGCAGGGCGGCCAAGGACCTGCTGCACGCCGTCGCCCAGGCGCGAGTTGCGGCCGTCCAGCACGGTGGTGAACAGGTAGAGCATCAGCTCGACGACCTCGCCCGGCACGCCATCGGCGGCCAGCGCGGCGGCGTAGTCACCGGCCAGAACCGGGACGAAGGAGATCGTCCGCCCGGCCGCGGCACCGATCTCGGCGACCGCGTCGGCCATCGTGAGCAGGCGGGGGCCGGTCAGGTCATAGATCTGTCCCGAGTGGCCGTCGCGGGTGAGCGTGGCAGCGGCGACGTCTGCGATGTCGTCGGCGTCGACGAACGGTTCGGGCACGTCACCGGCCGGCAGCACCACCTCGCCGGCCTGCACCGGCTCAAGGAGGTAGTTCTCACTGAAGTTCTGGGAGAACCAGGCAGCCCGCAGGATCGTCCAGTCGGCGCCCGATGCCTGCAGCAGTTTCTCGGCGGCCTCCGCCTCGGGTTCGCCGCGCCCCGACAGCATCACAAGGCGCCGGGCCCCCGACCGCACGGCCAGGTCGGCGAACGCGCCGACCGCCTCAGGTGCTCCCGGCGTCGCCAGGTCGGGGTAATAGGTGACGTACACCGCGGCGGCATCGGTGAGCGCGGGACCCCAGGTGGACCGATCGGCCCAGTCGAACGGAGGGTCGACCGACCGGGACCCGACGCGTACGGGCCGGCCGAGTTCGCGCAGCCGGGTCACCACCCGGCTTCCGGTCTTGCCGGTGCCGCCCAGAACCAGCGTGATGGCCTGGCCGGCTTCAACGTGGCAGAAATGGTCTCGCATCGTAAATCTCCCTGCTTGCCGATGTGGCTGATCAATGACGATTGCTGTTGTGCATGATGGATGACGAGGTGAGAGGACGTGCTGCGCTCAGCACCTCGAACCGGGCTCGGACAACGGCCTGCGGCGCGGGACCGAACGCGGCGTGAGCGTCGGGTAGGTGACTCGGATGCGGGGCTCCTCCTCACTGGCCCTGACGTTGGTCCGTGCCCCGACGAGTGAGAGCTTGGCCGGGCGCGGCGCCGCTGCCATCCGTAGGACCACTGGGCCTCACTGGGTCCAGTGGTCCTGCACGAGCCCAGTGGCCGACACAGATCACCCTTGACGCCCGCGTGGCCTGCGGCAGAATCGGCGCATGCTGTACGGGCGCGGGGCCGAACGGTCGGCGATCGACGAGGTGGTCGACGCGGCCCGGAAGGGGACGAGCCGGGTGCTCGTCCTGCGCGGCGAGCCCGGGGCGGGCAAGTCCGCGCTGCTCGACCACGCGGCCGCGACGGCCCCGATGCGGGTGCTGCGGGCGACCGGCGCGGAGCCGGAGGCCGATCTCGCCTTCGCGGCCCTGCATCAACTCCTGCTCCCGGTGACGGATCTGCTTGACGCGTTGCCCGCACCGCAGCGCGATGCCGTGCGGGGTGCGCTCGGCCTGGCGGCGCCGCCCACCGAGGACGGCCGGTTCCTGGTGTCGGCCGGTGTCCTGTCCCTGCTCGCCGAGGCGGCCGCGGACGGCGGGTTGCTGTGTCTCATCGACGACTTCCAGTGGTTCGACCGGGCATCAGCGGACGCGGTCCTTTTCGCGGCCCGGCGGCTGCGCAACGAAGGCGTGGCCGCGCTCATCGCAGTACGTGACGGCGCAGGTGCGGCCGTACGCGACCTCCCGCACATGCGCGTCGCAGGACTTGACGACCAGAGCGCGTCGGAACTGCTCGCCGAGCGCGCCGCGACCGCACCCTCGGTGAGCGCACGCCTGATCGCCCTGACCGGTGGCAACCCGCTGGCTCTGAGCGAGGTGGCCCAGATACTCACCGCCGACCAGCTCGCCGGGCGGGCCCAGCTTCCCGAGCCGCTGCCGGTCGGTGCCCGGATCGGCGACCTGTTCGGCAGGCAGGTGGCCGAACTGCCCGATCCGACGCGGCAGGTGCTGCTCGTCGCCGCCGCCGAAGGGCTCGGCGCGCTCGGTCTTGTGCTCGACGCGGCGCAGCGTCCCGGCGCGGCGGCGGTGGCCGATGCCGCGGGTGCGCTGGAGCCTGCCGAGGCTGCGGGGCTAATCGCCGTCGATGGTCCTTCCCTGCGCTTCCGTCACCCCCTGATCCGTTCGGCGGTGTACGCGGCGGCGGGATCGGCACGGCGGCGTGCCGCGCATACCGCCCTCGCGGCAGCGCTGGAGGACACCGCCGGCGATCCCGACCGGCGGGCCTGGCACCTGGCGGCCGCGTCGGTCGGGCGGGACGCCGATGTCGCCGACCAGCTCGCCGCCTCAGCCGAACGGGCGCGGGCCCGGGGCGGATACGCCGACGCCGCCGCCGCGCTGGCGCGTTCGGCGGAGCTCACGCCCGAGAAGTCCCTACAGGCCCGGCGGTTCACCGACGCGGCGACGGCGGCCTGGCTCGGCGGGCTGCCCGGCCGGGCCAAGACCTGCCTCGCCACGGCACGCGAGCTGACCGACGACCCGCGGCTGCTTGCCGAACTGGCCCAGCTGCACGGCCGCTTCGAGCTGAACTCGGGCGACGCCGCCGAGGCGCAGCGGGTGTTCCTCGAAGGGGCCACGCGAGCGATGGACGCCGCACCCGGTCGGGCCCTGGAGATGCTGGGGGACGCCGTAGAGGCCGCGAGCAACGTCGGCGACGATGCCGCCATCGTGGCAATGGCCCGCCAGGCGGAAACCCTCGTCGGCGGCGATCCGTTCCTGCGCGCCGTCCTCAGCGGCATGGGCGCGATGCTCGCGGGCGACGTCGAGCGCGGCACCCCCATCCTGCGGGGCGTGTTGTCGCGAGCCGACGGCTCCGAGCAGGCCAACGAACTGTGGTGGGCCTCCGCCGCGGCCGGCCTCCTGGGCGAGATGGACACCTCGACCGACGCCATCATCCGCGCCGGACGCGTCGCCCGCGGCTCCGGAATGACCGGCCGGCTGCCGGGTGTCCTGGAGTTCGTGGCCCGGGCCGAACGGATCAAGGGCCGGCTGGCCCTCAGCACGGCCATCACCGAGGAGGGGCTCGCCCTCGCACGCGAGGCGGGCTACACCAACTCCGTGGCCGCGCACCTGGCGAACCTCGCGGCGATCACGGCCGTCCAGGGCCGCGAGGACGACTGCGAGCGGTACGCGCGGGACGCCCTCGCCATCGCCATCCCGCACCGGCTCGGGCTGCGGGCGAGCATCGCCTCCTATGCCCTGGCACTCCTCGACCTGACCTTGGGCCGCTTCACAGCCGCCCATGCCCGCTTCGAGTCGCTCGCCACCGCCGGACCCGGCATCGGTCACCCGATCACCGCCAGGCGTTCCACACCCGACCGGATCGAGGCCGCCGTCGCGTGCGGCGAGCTGTACACCGCCCGGTCCGCCCTGGAGTCGTACGAGCGCTGGGCGGCTCACGCCCGCGCCCCGCAGTCACAGGCGCTGCTCGCCCGCTCCCGCGCCCTCGTGAGCGCAGACGACGCCGAGGCGGTCGCGCTCTACGAGAAGGCGCTACGCCTGCACGACGGCGGTTCACCCTTCGACGAGGCCCGCACATCCCTCCTCTACGGCGAGCGACTGCGCCGGATCCACCGCGGTGGCGACGCTCGGCTCCCGCTGCGTTCCGCCCTGGAGACGTTCCAGCGGATCGGCGCCGGGCCATGGGCCCAGCGCGCGCTGGGCGAACTGCGCGCCGCCGGGGAGTCGGTGACCAGACCCGAGTCCGACGCCCTGAGCACCCTCACCCCGCAGGAACTGCGCATCGCCCGCCTGGTCGCCGAGGGCATGTCCAACAAGGAGATCGCGGGTCGGCTCTTCCTCAGCCCCCGCACGGTCGAATACCACCTCTACAAGGTCTATCCCAAGCTCTCCGTCAGCTCCCGCACCGAGCTGTCCCGCCTGGTCAACACCTCCCCGTGAGGCAACCCCCGTACCGGCCCATCGGACCCCAGTAGTCCTACGGATGGCATCGGAGGCAGAACGGGCCAGACTCCTCGTCACCCGTACGGAACATTCTGAACTGGAGCCGCACATGACTGCCCAACGCATGATCGCCCATGGGAACGTCGGGCTGTGGAGCGAGGAGTTCGGCGACACCGCCCACCCGCCGGTGCTGCTGGTGATGGGGTCGATGTCGCAGGGCGTGCTCTGGCCGGACGAGCTCGTCGGGCGGCTGGCCGCGGCGGGACGCCGGGTGATCCGGTACGACCACCGGGACACCGGCAGGTCGAGCGTGGTCGACTTCGAGAGCGGCCCGTACACCTGGGCCGACCTCAAGGACGACCTGCTCGCCGTCCTGGACGGTTACGGGATCGTCCGCGCCCACATCGTGGGGCACTCGGCCGGCGGGCTGCTCGCACAGTGGGTGGCGGCCGAGCACCCGGAGCGGCTGCTGACCCTGACGGTGATCGGGTCCTCCCCGCTGGGCGCGGGCGAGGGGCGGACCCTCGTACGGGCCCTGACGGGGCAGGAACCGGACGAGCACGACCTGCCCTACCCGACTGCCGAGGCCATTGAGTTCTTCACCGATGCGGCGGCCGACCCGCCCGGTCCGGACCGGCGGTCGCAGATCGATTTCGCGATCGGGCTCGGCCGGGTCGCGCACGGGACGGGCCTGCCGTTTGACGAGGACGAACAGCGCCGGCTGGAGGAGCGGCTGTACGACCGGGCCCGGCAGCCCGGTTCGCAGGCCGGTCACCAGCGCGCCCACGCCGCAGATCCCGGGGCCGAGCCGGTGGGGGTCCTGGGGAAGATCACCGCTCCGACCCTGGCCGTGGAGAGCACGTACGAGCCGTACAAGCCCGGTCACTCCGCGCTCATCGCCGACGCGATCCCCGGGGCCTCGATCCTGACCATCGAGGGCATGGGGCACACGTTCCCGCCCGAGGTTCACAAGCTGCTGGCGGACGCCATCATCGCCCACACACAGTGACCGACCGCCGCGCTCATCGGATGCCGGAGGCCACCGGATTGATGCTGCTTCTGGGACCTGCGCCAGATCGGCCTTCGCGCGTCCGCCAGGATGGTCCCGGGGCGATCCGCGTCACGCACGAGGAGATGGTGGGGATGTGGGCGACAGGCCACTGCTGAACCGCAGGCTGGACGGCTTCGGTACGACGATCTTCGCGGAGATGTCGGCGCTGGCAGTGAAGACCGGGGCGATCAACCTGGGCCAGGGCTTCCCCGACACCGACGGCCCCGACGTCGTACCCGAGCCGGCAGTCCGCGCGCTGCGCGACGGACGCGGCAACCAGTACCCACCCGGCTCCGGCATCCCCGAACTGCGCACGGCCATCGCCGAACACCAGCAGCGCTTCTACGACCTGACCTTCGACCCCGACACCGAGGTCCTGGTCACCGCCGCTCGAACCCGGCGACGAGGTCATTGCCTTCGAGTCGAACTACGACTCCTACGCAGCCACCATCGCCATGGCCGGCCGGAAGCGCGTGCCCCTCACGCTCCGCGCTCCCGACTCCCGCCCGGACGTCGACGCGCTTCGGGACGCGGTGACCGACCGCACCCGCCTGCTGCTGCTCAACTCCCCGCACAACCCGACAGGCATGGTGCTCACCCGCGACGAACTGACGGCCATCGCCGAGCTCGCGGTCGAGCGAGGCATGTGTTTTCGCGCTGCCAACGCACGACGGACTCAGGCAAGTACCCGCCGACAACGTTCCGGGTGGAGTCAGGACTTGCCGTTGGCGTAGAACCGGTCCCGCTGTCTCGTCCCAAGACCACATCCACCGGCGGAATCCTTCACCGGCTCACCAGGCCCTCTCAAGCCGCTACACGCAGACAGGAACGTTCGGAATACGGCTGCCTGCCGCTTACTTGAACGCTGACGCCGGCCCGGAACCTCGCACCGGATCCTCCTCAGCTATGGGTGAGGAGTGATCATCTCAGCGGTCGATGTCACTGAACAGTGTGTGACCGCTTCACGGAAAGCGAGCCAGAACCCCAATTTCGACAGCGCGCGTCGGACTTGCAGATTCGAACAGCGAGGTGCTTGTTCGTGCAGCGCCAGTGACGGGTCTGGCTGGGATTGAGGACGGTAGCTGTCCTCAATCTGCCCTACGGTCGGTCTGGGTCGCTGATCGGGTGGCCCGCAGCAAGAATCACAGCTGGTGGCCACTCATGAGTCTGGCTGCCTGCCGGATGAGCGAGGAGTACGACCATGGGCATGTCCGAGGCCGCGGACCGCGCTGACACCTTCGTCGGTCACCGGTTCACCGAGCAGCTGGTGGATCTGGGCGAGATCCGCATGAACTACGTCGTCGAGGGCGACCCGAGCGCCCCCGCGCTGCTGCTGATCCCCGCGCAGGGTGAGTCGTGGTGGGGCTACGAGGATGCGATCGGGCTGCTCAGCTCCGAGTTCCAGGTGTTCGCGATCGACCTGCGCGGCCAGGGCCGCTCCACGTGGACCCCGGGCCGCTACAACCTGAACACCTGGGGCGCCGACGTCGAGCGGTTCATCGACTTGGTCATCCAGCGCCCCACGATCGTGGCCGGGAACTCCTCCGGCGGCCTCATCACCGCGTACGTGGCCGCCTACAGCAAGCCCGGCCTGGTGCGCGGCGCGATCCTGGAGGACCCGCCGCTGTTCTCGTCCCAGGCCGCCCCGCCCTACGGCCCCGGCATGATGCAGACCTTCGGCCCGATCTTCCAGTTGTGGGCGAAGTGGCTGGGCCCGCAGTGGTCCGTCGGGGACTGGGCCGGCATGGTCAAGGCCGCCCCCGAGGAACTGCCCGCCTTCCTGCACCCGGGCATCGGTTTCATGATGGGCGACGGCGACCCCGAGGCCGGCGCGTCCCCCACTCCGGTGCAGCACCTCAAGGAGTACGACCCGGAGTGGGCCCAGGCGTGGGCCACCGACACCGCCAACGCTGGAGTCGACCACGCCACGCTGCTCGCCCAGGTGAAAACCCCGGTCCTGCTCACCCACCACTTCCACATGACCGACCCCGAGACCGGGCAGCTGATGGGCGCCATGACCGACATCCAGGCCGCCCAGGCCCGTCGCCTGCTCGAATCCACCGGCCGGCCGGTCACCTTCACCCCGCTCGACGCGCCACACACCATGCACGAGCCGATGGCACAGCAGTACACCGACGTCATCACCGACTGGATCAAAACCCTGCCCTGACCCGAGAACCGCAGAATCCAGACCTCGGTCGCTGCCGTGCGCAGCGGCCGAGGCTGTGGCCAGGACTCCCCATCACTCGATCGAACAGTGCGCCAGGCGGGCGCTGTCGAAACTGGTGAACATCTGCTGTCGGATCTCGGGCTCTGGCTCAACTTCTGTGACACGGCCACTCTCCGTGACTGCTGGGCCTCTTCGAGCTGTGGGTGAAGTCGCCTGAAAATGATCCCTGGGCAACACAGTTGGGCTGAATGTTCAGGGCCGTGGAAGAGGTCCTGCTCCGGCTCAAGGAGTTGCTGTTCCCGTCGATCGCAGCCGTCGCGGTGCTGTCGGTAGACGTGAACATCGCGATAGTGCGCGTTGACGCACAATGCACCGCCGACGGCGCCGCGTGCCCGGTCTGTGGCACCTGGTCGAACCGGGTTCACGGTTCCTACCGGCGGTTTCCTGCTGATGTTCCCAGCGGAGGCCGACGGGTTGTCCTTCAATTGAAGGTCCGACGGTTCACCTGTGGAAACTCGGACTGCGCACGCCGTACCTTCGTCGAGCAGATACCGGGCCTGACGCGCCGGCACAGTCAGCGGACCGAACGGTTGCGCTCGACCCTGGCGTCGGTCGGCTTGGCGCTCGCGGGCCGGGCAGGGGCCCGCATCGCCGGCGTTCTCGGCGTTTCCGTCAGCCGCAGTACGGTGCTTCGTCTGGTGGACGCGCTTCCCGAGCCCGAGGTGGCCGCACCACGGGTTGTCGGTGTTGACGAGTACGCGACCCGGAAGGGCCGCCACTACGGCACCGTCCTCCTCGACATCGAGACCCGCCGCCCCATCGACCTGCTGCCCGACCGGGAGGCGTCCAGCCTGGCGGCCTGGCTCGCCGCGCGGCCGGGCGTTGAGGTGATCTGCCGTGACCGGGCGCCGTTCTTCGCCGAAGGTGCCACCGTCGGCGCTCCACAGGCGGTCCAGGTCGCGGACCGCTGGCACCTCTGGCACAACGTGAGCGAGGCTGCCGAACGGGCCGTCGCTCAGCACCGCCGCTGCCTCCGCGCCCTTGTTACGGCCGCCCCCGATCCCGATCCCGATCCCGATCCGGAGCCTGCGCCGGAGAAAGATTCCTCTGGCTCGCCATGGCCGACCGGTCATCGTTTCGCCGACCGCACCAGGGCTCGGCACGCCGACGTCCACGCACTGCTGGAAGCCGGGCACAGTCGTCGCTCGGTCCAGCGGCAGCTCGGCATGACCTGGCGGACCGTCAAGCAGCTCGCCGAGGCCAAGGCTCCGGAGGAGCTGTTCACCGGCCAGTGGCAGAACCGGCCCTCGGTCCTCGATGACTACAAGCCCTACCTGGACGACCGGTGGAACGAGGGCTGCACCAACGCCTGGAAGGTGTGGGAAGAAATCGTGCCGCTCGGCTACAAGGGCAGCTACCAGCGCGTCCGCGCCTACCTGCACAAGAAACGCACTTCCCCACGACCGGTAGTCGCCCGGCCGCCCTCACCCCGAACGGTCGCCGGATGGATTCTCCGGCGACCGGAAACCCTTCCCGAGCCCGAACAACTGCTACTCAAAACCGTGCGCACCCACTGCCCTGAGATCGACGCGCTCACCCGACACGTCCGCGCCTTCGCCGTCATGCTGACAGAGCGCCAGGGCGAGCGTCTTCCGGACTGGCTCGTCGCCGTCCGGCAGGACGATCTGCCCAGTCTCCATACCCTTGCCGCCGGCATCGACCGCGACCGCGATGCCGTCATCGCCGGTCTCACCCTGCCCTGGAGCTCGGGCGCAGTCGAAGGCCATGTCAACCGCATCAAAATGATCAAACGGCAGATGTATGGGCGCGCTGGCTTCAACCTCCTGCGCAAGCGGGTGCTGCTTGCCTCCTGAGCGCACTGTCAGTGGCCAGTGCGACGATCCCCAGACGACCGCGCGAGGAGAGACATGGGCACCTGGGACATCGGCCCCTTCGACAACGACACCGCCGCCGACTTCGCCGATGAACTGGACGAGGCAGCACTAGAAGAGCGCGAAGCCATGATCCGGGGCGTGCTCAAGCGTGCCGCCGGGCCCGCGGACTTCCTGGGTATCTACGACGGCGAGCGAGCCGTGGGCGCGGCGGCTCTGGTCGTTGCCCAGCATTCTGACTGCGATCGGCCGTGCTCGAACTATGGCCCTTCAGAACCGATTCCGGAGTTGCCCGCAGACCTTCGAATGCTCGCCGTCGACGCCCTGGATCAAGTGGTCTCCAACCAGTCTGAACTCGCCGAGCTGTGGGCCGAAGCCGCGAACTGGTCGAAGTGGCGCCAGGACATCGCCCGCCTCCGCGACGTCCTTGACCCTCCGATCCCGCCACAAGAGGAAGCCCTGTTCGAGATCTAATCGGTGACCCACAGTCACGGACCACAGAACCTGAGCCAGAACCCGTTCTCGTGAACAGAGCCATAGGTGAACTGTGGCGGCGGCACCTTGGGGTTCTGGGTCTCGTAGTACAGCCCGTACACCTCCTCGCCGCTGTTGCGGGAGAGCTGGTTGCTGTATCCGGGGCCGAGCTCTCCCGGCCAGTATCCGTAGGCGACAGTGAACGCCAGATCGTCGTGTGTGCCCTAGCGCACCGCAGCCATCTCCCGGCTCTGTGCGCTGAGATAAGCCTCGACGTCCGCAGCCGTGCGCTCCCCCAGCGGCACCGGATCGGAGCCTCGCGCGGTGCGGCGCACCAGCTCCGCAGCCGGTATGCCGCGCGCCAAGTGGATGCAGTATCCGTACCAAGTCGGCGACCTCTCGGCCAGCCACGTGATCCCGTCGGAGTCCACAGGGCCTCCCCCGTCTTTGGACTCGGACCGCGACCGCAGGAGGTGGTCCCTCGCTGCGGCCGCAGCCCGATTTTGCCTTTGCCGTATGAGTGGATGTCGCACTCGATGGTGGCCCGGGTCGCGTCGCACTTCTCGAACCCGGTGACCTTCACCCACGTACTTGCCCTTGTCGAGCACACGGAACTTACCGGCGAAGCTGGAGATGCGGCTGCCGGCAGTGGTGTTCACCCAGTTGGACATGGCCGAGCGCCCGAAGAACTCCCGCTGGAACGAGGAACACACCGGTCCCACAAGCAGGTCCGGGCCCGCGTCGAGCACAGCTTCGCGCGGATGAAAGGTTGGAAGATACTGCGCGACTGCCGCCTCAAAAGCGACGGTCGGGGGCGTCGCGCGCCAGCGGCGCCAAAGCGCCCGCCGGCGGCGAGGAAGCCGGGGTGTACGACCGGTGGTGTCGCCGGGGCGTGAGTCATGGATGAGGAACACCGCACGGCGGCCATAGCGGTCAAGTACCGTGCGGGGCTGAGCCATCCGGCACGAGGGGAGAGCGGCATGACCACACTGGAGAACCGACCGAACACCGTTCTGCTCGTCGTCGACGTGCAGAACGGTGTCGTCGGCGGGGCCTACCGGCGCGACGAGGTGGTCGCGAACATCGCGGGGCTTGTGGCGCGGGCGCGGGAGGAAGAGGTCCCCGTCGTATGGGTGCAGCACAGCGACGATGGGCTCACGAAGGGGAGCGATGGCTGGCAGATCGTTCCCGAGCTTGCTCCCCAGGGCGCTGAGCCGCTCGTCGACAAGAGCTACGGCGACGCCTTCGAGGACACGGTCCTGGAGAACGTGCTCGCACGGCTCGGTGCAGGGCGGCTCGTCGTGGTCGGCGCGGAGACCGACGAATGCATCCGCTCGACGCTGCACGGTGCCTTCACCCGGGGATACGACGCGACGCTGGTGAGCGATGCCCACACCACGGGCGACACGAGCGCATGGGACGCGCCGCCCCCGGAGCAGGTCATCGCGCACACGAACCTCTACTGGACCAACCAGAAGGCGCCAGGGCGGACGGCCGGAGCCGTCGGCACCAAGGACGTCGACTTCCAGGCGCGCTGATCAGGGGCTGGCCGACCGCCGGCGTACGCGGAACGGGAGGATCTCGACCGCCATCGTGGATGGCTCGGCGGGTAGCGGGGACGTAAGCGCTGCGGTGAAAGCCTCGTCCGCGAGTATGTCCATACGGTGCTCTACCTCGGGCCGCGGCACCTCGCCCCGCTTCACCTCCAGAAGCGCGAGTTTGTGGTCGTCCAGTTCCCGCAACACGACGGGCAGCAGGTGGGCCATGTACCGGCGTTCCAGCAACGGCGTGCAGATCGCCGCATCGGACTCGTCGAACAGCAGGTTCGTCTCGAGCGCCACCCGTGCCTTGTTGGCGGCCTCCTTGGGGCGAAGCTCAGGGAGCTTGCGCTGCTGACCATGACCTCCGCAACCTGGTCGGTGGGCACGGGGATCGTGACGTCCTGGGGGCGCAGAAGCCATCACTGTACGAGGCCGAGCCCGTCATCGAGTCGTTTGGTGACCTTTGGGGGGATGGAAACCGCAGCCGGAGCCGATTACGCAGCGAAGCCGATCGCGGTGCAGTACTCGTAAGCGCCCCACTGACTGCCGAGATCGGGCAGGACGTGGTCGGTCCATGCCGTATCGAGGCTCTGTGCGTCGCCGGCCGCCCAGGCCGCGACGATCGCGTCCCAGCGCCGCACGTTCATGTCCCGGAAGGGAACGACGCGCTGCTGGGGGCGGTTCACGCCGGACTGGTTGAGCGGGTGGATCTCCACCCGGGTGCCGCGGCCGGCGCGGTTGAGGCGCTTGAGGAGATGCTGGGCGACGTTGTGACGGCGCACCGTGCGGTAGGCGGCATCGATCTTGTCCAGGTTGCGGGCGGTCGGCCGGCGCTTCCCGTCCAGCCATGCCTTCAGCGTGCGGTCCGTGACGGTCAAGCCCGCGGCCCGGGCAGCGCTGCGGGCGTGGTCGGTTCGCGTCAGATAGTGCAGGCGCGCCATCAGCCCGCGTCGCGCGGTGACCGGGGTGGCGATATAGCCGGCGAGGTCGTCCAGCTTGCGGGCCACCAGCTCACTACCCTTGGCTCCACGGGCACCGAACTTCCCGAACTCCCCGGTCCTCTCCGGCACCTACCTCACGCCCCGCTTCCGGATCGATCCTGTATCGACTGCCACAGGATATTCGCCAAGCCCGAAGGCCCTCGCCTGTTCCCGCGCCCGCGTGTCCCCACCAGGCACTTGATGGAACTCGTCACCGTGCCGCTGGAGTGCACCGGCCATCGGTCAGCATCGCACGAAGCCTGAAGTCTCCATCGTCCAACTCCCCCCAGGCCCTCAGCGTCTTGCGCTCATGCACCGGCCGAAGCACTCGCGGTGGCGACGGCTGGCGGCCGCCGCGGGACGACTACGGCCTGTCTACCGCTGCACCGGTAGACAGGCCGACGAACAGGGTCAGTCCTTTGTGCAGCCGAGACCGCCGACGGCGAAGCTGTCCTTGGCATCCGTTCCGAACGCGCTGAGACAGTGCCAGGCGCCGACTCCGGTGAAGATCGAGCCAGGTGCGTAGTGACCTTCGGGGCCTTTGCAGCCGGTGCCGGTGACCGCGCCCTTGATCACGTCACTCTCCTTGACGTCCGCGCAGGTCCACACGCCCGGCACATCATCAGGCGCAGCCGCGGCTGCGGTTGCGGGTACAGCTGCGATGCTCAACGCAACCAGGCTCACAGTGACAAGGGCTCTACGCATCAATGTTCCCTTCGCGGGTGCGGAAACGTACCCGGCGATCAAAACGCGCCCATGCGTGGCGGGCGACTCGGATCATCCATGCGGGTGGCCTCCGCCGGGCCATCGGCATGGCGTGCGCAACGCAGAATGGAGGTCGTGAACGAAGAGCCGCTCGACCGGCGCGCGCCGGTCGAGGTCAGGACACCCAGGCTCCCGGGTGGGCCCCGCGTCACGCTGCCTGGACGGAGCCGCCACGTCACCCGTCGAACGGCGCGGTGCGCACGATGCGCTGGATCGCCATGGCGTCGTGTCGCTGCTGCGCGGCGCGCAGGGCGTCGAGGGGCAGGCGGGAAAGCGTGGCGGTCAGGATGAACGGACAAAGCCTCGTAGTGCGTTGCCGTGCTTCGAAGCCTCGCCAGGTCTACCGAAAGGGCCCTCCTCAAAAGGGCCGCGGGTGCGCGGGCCGGGACATGAGAGGCACGGTTTGCATCCAGATGCAAAGTGCTCCCTGCCCGACCTCGGTTCCCTAGGCTGCCCGCGGTTCCTGCTCTTGACGGACTGACTTTCAGGGGGAGATCGCATGGGGATGCGAGGCAAGCAGGCCACCGTGGTGGCTGCCGCGACGGGCATCGTGGCGGTGCTGCTGCACACAGGTCCGGCGCACGCGGCAGTGGCGGTACGCGATGCGCGTTGCTCGACCACGGGCGCCCAGGGGTGGATGGTCGCCGAGATCTACTCCGGCTACGTCACCGGCCATACCAACGCCAAGGACACGCTCGGCGACGGCCATCACGCCCGGGCCCGGTTCGTTGTCGCCACCACTGCCGGTCACTACTACGGTGACTGGGTCAAAGCCACCGGGGGCAAAGGCGACTGGCAAGACGCCTACGACACAGTCGCCTATAACGGCCGAGTGACCGGCATCGCGATCCAAGCCGCACGGTTCGAGAAGAACAGCATGTTCAACGACTGCGTCATCTACGACTACAACTGACCAACCCTCGCCGCACGACCGGGCCCCGGCGCCGGTCCAGGGCGAACACCCGGGGCCGCCCTTCATCGGGCGGCCCCGGGAGAACCACGCCGAAGGACCCGGACACAGGCGCCAACCACCACGCACAAACAGCTACACCGGAACGATCCCTGGAAGCGCCAGAACCCCGCCAACATCAGCCGGCACACGCACTGCTCGTGCGAGGGCCCCAGGATCCACCGCAACAACAGCCCTCCACGCGTACGGCATGCAGGACGTTGGGCATCGGCGCCCGGCACAGGCCGGTCGGGTCGGGTCGGTCAGGTTCAACCGACCTCGGCGACCCAGCCGTACGGCAACTCGTCGCCGTCGACCGTGATCGCTTCCACGGTGCGGGTCTGCGGATCGATGTCCGCCTCGATCCCCTCGCCCGCGTAGCGGGGGAAGCCACTCGCACCGGTCATCCCCGTGGCCTCGACCGTGGCGGAGCGGAGCACCCCGCCGTGGTCGACATGGGAGTCGGCGTCCGTCAGCTGCGGCTTGAGCAGGACAGTGAAACGGGAGGGGGCGCTGTGCATGAGCCGAGGCTATCCGCGCCGAGTCCGCAGACCTGGCCGCCTCCATGCCGTGGTCACCCGACCAGCGCAGCACATGCGCCGAACGTTCCGTTCCGCGTCTGGCCAGGATGACTCACCGTAAAACCGGCCGGGTCGGACAACCGTCAGGGTGCGGAGGCGCGGGTCATTGCGGACCGCGGGGCGTTCGGGTCGTTCGGTGCGGCCCCAACGCGCCGAGCGTTGAATGGAGTTGAGCGGGTTCGAGGGCGGGGGCGGGAAGCGGCGCTGCATCCGGCACCGGACGCAGCCCGGCCATGAACAGGGCGAGTGGGCGACGCCAGGCGTCGGGGGCAGTCGCAGCAACGAGCGCGGGGACCGCACGGCCGAGCGCGGCAAGCCCGAAGAGGACGTCTTCCACGGTGACATCCGGCCGAATGCTGCCCTCTGCCCGACCGCGCTCGAGGAGCAGTTCGAGCGTGCGCCGATTGTGCGCGTGCACGACCTCCAGTGCGTCGATGCCCTGGAGGTTCGTCGTCATGAGGTCATTCGCGGCGCGGTCAGTGGCCAGGACCGTAAAGACGGCCTCGAGATAGTCGGTCAGGCCCGTCCAGGCGTCCGGGGTGGTGCGAGCCCTCTCGCCCGCGAGTGTCGTGTCACTCAGGGGATCGCGGAACACCGCATCGATGAGGGCGGCGCGGGTGGGGAAGTGACGGTAGAGCGTGGCGTTGCCCACGCCGGCCCTCCGGGCGATGACGTCCAGCGGTGCCTCGAGGCCCTGTTCGACGAAGACCTCATGGGCCGTCTCGACGAGCAGCTCCCGGTTGCGGCGCGCATCGCTTCGCCGCGGCCTCGTCTGCTTTTCGCCGGTGGTCATCAGGTTCCGCCTCTGTCGCGCCTCGGGGGCGAGCCTTAACGGGGAGGGCTCCCCGGTAAGGATGCTACCGTCCTCACAGCAAACGGGGAGCACTCCCTGTTTCAGGGAGAGGTCGATGGATGGAACTGCATGGGTGCCCGACGGCAGATCCCAACGCCCCGCTGCCCGATCGCAATGGACAGCCGGGTGACAGGCGAGACGAGCAGGCAGCCGGAACGAAACGAACCGATCGAACTCACCCAGGCTGCCGTCGTCCGCTGCACCACCCCTCCCCCGGTTTGATTCGACGCTCTGCACATCCGCCCGCCAGCTCCGACCACCACACCCGGAGGATCTCGTGCAACAGGCCCCCACGCTTGAGGAGTTGTCCCCCACAGGACACGATCCGGCAACTGATCCCCACTTCGTGTATGCACAGCTGCGCGCGAAGGGGCCGGTGCACCGTATCCACGTCCCGGAGAGCGGCGACTGCTGGCTCGTCGTGACACGCGACGCGGCACGTGCCGCACTGACCGATCCACGGCTGCGAAACGACATCGCGTACTCGTCGTCGTGGCGGACGGACGGCGGCCACGCCATCGGCCGCAACATGCTGCAGAGCGATCCGCCGCAGCACACTCGGCTACGGCGGTTGGTCGCGAGCCACTTCACCGCCGGGCGCGTCACGGCCTTGCACCCGCGGATCGAGGCACTCGCGGACGGCCTGCTCGCCGCGCTGCCCAGCAGCGGCACCGTCGACATCGTCAGCCGCTACGCCCTGCCCCTGCCCGTCTCGGTGATCTGCGAAATCATGGGCGTACCCGCGTCCGCCCACGGCACCTTCCACACCTTCTCCAACGAGCTGGTCCTGCCCACCTCGCCCGAAGCGGGCGCGGCGGCCTCCGCGCAACTCGAAGCCTGCATACGCGAGTTGATCGCACAAAAGGCGGCAGCACCGGACGGAACGCTGCTCAGCGATCTGGCCCAGGCGGCCGCGCAACCTGACAGCCTCACCCCGCAAGAGCTCTCCGGAATGGTCTTCCTGCTGCTCGTCGCCGGGCACGAGACCACGGTCAGCCTGATCTCCGCAGCCATGTACGCCCTCCTCACGCACCCGGAGCAACTCGCCCTGCTCCGTGCCGATCCGGCACTGCTCGCCCCGACCGTGGAGGAGGCGCTGCGCTTCCACACCCCGGTTCACGCCACCGCATTCCGCTTCGCGGCCGCACCCCTGGACCTGAGCGGCACCCCCATCGCGGCCGGCGACTCCGTCCTGGTCTCCTTGGCAGCCGCCTCCCGCGACCCCCTCCACTTCACCGCCCCTGACCGCTTCGACATCCGGCGTCAGCAAGTAAGCCACCTCGGCTTCGGCCACGGCCTGCACCACTGCCTGGGCGCACCGCTGGCCCGCGCCGAGACCGCCATAGCGCTGCGCCGCCTCCTCGCACACCACGCCACGATCGAGCTCGCCACCGACCCGGCAGCTCTCACCTGGCGCACAAGCACCCTGCTCCGGAGCCTGACCGACCTACCGGTCCGGCTCGCCCGGCGCCGCGGCACAACTGCCTAGCAACCAGACAGCAAGGCATCAAACGAAGAGTGGGCCTTGATCACCGGAATGTAGGTTCTGGCCATGACTCGTGACTGGCGGATGGCTCGGATCGGGACTGCGCTGAGGGGAGAGAACCCCACTGTGCTGCGACGGTTGACGTCGGGGTTCGCGGTGATCGGGGACGTTCAGTTCCTGCCGGGCTACTCGGTTCTGCTCGTGGACGAGCCGGACGTGCAGCGACTGTCGGACCTGCCGAAGGCGAAGCGGCTGTCGTTCCTGTCCGACATGGACCAGCTCGGTGAAGCGGTCGAGCGAGCCTGCCGGCAACTGGACCCGGCCTTCCGACGGGTCAACCTGGAGATCCTGGGGAACACGGACCCCTTCTTGCATGCGCATGTCTGGCCGCGGTTCGATTGGGAGCCGGCCGATGTGGTGGGTGCTCCGGTGTGGCTCTATCCGCGTGAACGGTGGACCGATGAGCAGTTCAGACTCGGTCCACAGCATGACGTGCTGCGCCATGCGATCGGCAGTGAACTGGATCAGTTGCGCTCGGTGTCTGACGGGTAGTGGCCGCCGTGGGCCAAGGTCTGCGGTCCCGGCGCGTGAGGCTCACCCCATTGAACGTGCCAGCTCGGAGGCGTGTTGTGCCTGGACAGCAGACAGCCGACGCATCTCCCACAGCAGCACGGCCGCATACGCTGCCTCCGGGGACGGCGGCGGTGGCCCGTCCGTCAGGGCGACACCCGTCAGGGTGGCCAGATCACCGGCGTCGATGCCCAGCAAGGCCGCGAAGTCTGTCACCAGGCGCGGAGTCAGCTCCAAACGATCCGAACCGATCATCCCGTAAGTGGACGCCGACAGGTACGAGGGCGTCACGAGCCCAAGCGTCATCGCTATGCCCAGGTGGTTCAAATTGCGGTACTGCAGCATGCGGATGACCCAAGTACCAGGCCCACCCTCCGTGGGCGCGAGCCACCTCGGGGCAAAGCCGGATCCCCGCTCCTCCTGCGGCAACGCGCGGACCATCCGGAGGAGTTCGTGACGTTCCGCTGCGGGAAGACGCACCGCATCCGTCACGGTGTGCCGCACAGCCGGTGCGGCCGAGGCGTCCAGCGGCGCCATCTCGTCCGGGACCTCACGACTCGCGAGAACGAACAAATCAACGGCGTGAAAGCCCAGTTCAGAACTGATCCGCCGGAGAAACTCCTCCCCCGGACTCCCCCCTGCCAGCACCGCACGGACTTCGCCAGCATCCAGCCCGGCACGATCGGCCAGGCCCTGCGCGCTGAGCTCGCGGGCGTCCAGCAGACGAGCCAGCATCACGCCGAAACCAGGATGCTCCGTCATGCCCCCGCAGACTAGTCAGCCCACCAATCCTCACCCAGGGGTGAGACCGTCCGAGATTTCCCTCGAGCTGAGGAGGGTGAAAGGCTCAATGGCCGCGGGGAGGTTCGAAGCACTCTGTTTCCAGGTACGGGCCGGTTACCGTCACTTCGTAGTTGGAGCGCTGCACGAACGCGGAGACGCAAGCATCAGGTCGGACCTTCAGGGCGATGATCGAGCCGCGAGGCGTGTCGTCGTGGCCTGTCTCGAACGCGCTCCGCTGCTGCATCTCCAGCACCATGAGGCTTTCGCGGCCGTAGAGGCGATGGTCCATGACCCGTTGCTCTTCGTAGCCGAGTTCGAGCAGGGCCGCGCGCACGGACACGACATCCCAGGCGCGTTGCTCCCACAGGCGTGCGAGCACCGGTTCGATGCGTGCGGCCTCGGCTCGCGCAAGGCGTTCGGAGGACGAGGACATCTCTGCCGTACGACGGTGGCCGCTGTTCTCGTCGTGGGGCAACCCCTCCTCCGCCGCCGTCGGCTGTGGGTGGGCGTCGCGCCACTCGGTCACCGTGACGTTCACCGCGACGAGACTCAGGATGACCGCACAGGCCGTCTGCACAAGGGCCGTGCTCCGGGGTCCGAAGCGCAGCAGCGCAGCCGAGATCAGGAGCGCACCCGCGGCCAGTGCGCCAAAGGCGAGGCCCGGTGTCCAGTTCATGGCCGGCTGCGTCTGCGGACACGGGCCGCGATTTCGTGAAACAGGTGCTGGTACTCCGCGGACAGCTGAGCGCATCGTTGCCGCGCGGAACTCTTTACACCGGCTCCTGAGGGGGAGCTGGCCGCACTCGCCACGGTCATCCCCAATCGGCCGTGGCTGCCGGTGCGTTGCCCGCCATGCGGCCGACCGCCGAGACCCCGCCGTCTACGACGACGGGGTCGGCGGCAACGCGATCGTGGTGGGTTGATTCTCGGCGGGGCCGGGCGCCACCGCCTCCGGTCAGGCCGCCGCGGGAGCCGGCCCGACCAGTTCGGACAGAACGTCCTCCATGGTCACGAAGCCCAGGACGATGCCCTTGTCGCCGGTCACCGCGGCCAGATGGCTCCCCTCGGCCCGCAACGCCGTGAGGGTGTCGTCCAGTGGAGTGTCGATCCGGACTCGAGTCACCGTGTGGAAGGCGTCAGGCGGGAAGGGCCGGTCCCGGTCGGCGACGCCAAGAGTGTCCTTGATGTGGAGATAGCCGAGCAGCGCTCCCCCGCTGCCGCTGACCGGGAACCGCGAGTAGCCCGCCTCGGCGGCCCTGCGCTCCAGGCGAGCGGGCGTGATGTCGTCGCCGACGGTCAAGAACCGTCCGGCAGGGACGAGGATCTCGCCCACCGGGCGAGTCCCCAGCTCCAAGGCATCGCGCAACCGCTCCCCGTCGGCGGGCGAGAGCAGCCCCGCCTCGCTTGAGTCCTCCACCATGCGGGCAAGCTGATCGTCGGTGAACACCGACTCGACCTCGTCCTTCGGCTCGACGCGCAGCAGCTTGAGCAGCCCGTTGGCGAACGCGTTGATACCGAAGACGACCGGACGCAGCGCCTGGGTGAGGGCCACGAGAGCCGGACCGAGCAGCAGCGCGGTCCTGGCCGGAGCCGCGAGCGCGATGTTCTTGGGAACCATCTCGCCGATCAGCATGTGCAGATACGTGGCCACGGTCAGCGCGATCACGAAGGCGATCGGGTGCACCAGAGCCCCCGGCACGTGAGCCGCCTCGAAGGCGGGCTCCAGGAGGTGCGCGATAGCCGGTTCGGCGACCGCGCCGAGTACCAGCGAGGAGACGGTGATGCCCAGCTGGGCGGTCGCCATCATCGCGGACAGGTGCTCAAGGCCCCACAGGGTCAGCCGGGCTCGCTTGTTTCCCTGTTCGGCGTACGGCTCGATCTGGCTGCGGCGTACGGAGATCAGGGCGAACTCCGCGCCGACGAAGAATGCGTTGGTGAACAGGGTGAGGGCGCCGATGACGAGCTGAAGGGTGGTCATCGCAGGGCCTCCCGCCGCCCGCTCTGGCCCGGGACGCGATCGAGATCCGCGGCCGGTTCCGGTGCTGTGCGCGCAGGCTCGATGACGCGGACGCGGTCTGCGCGATGGTGTTCGACCTCGAGGACCTCGATGCGCCAGCCGTCCAGGTCCACGGCGTCGCCCTTGTCCGGGATACGGGTCAGCCGGGTTGCGATCAGACCCGCGACCGTCTCGTACGGTCCCTGCGGTGCGTGCAGGCCGATACTCGCCAGCTGACCGATGCGGACGCCGCCGTCCACGTCCCAGACCGTGCGGCCATCCGCGTCGACACCGGCGGGCTGCAGGTCCGGTGTCTCGACCGGATCGTGTTCGTCGCGGACCTCGCCGACGACCTCCTCGACGATGTCCTCCACCGTGGCGACACCGGCCGTGCCGCCGTACTCGTCGATGACGATCGCCATCGTGCGGGTCGCCCGCAACCGCTCCAGGAGCCGGTCGGCGGGCAGACTGTCGGGCACCAGGAGGGGCTCGGTGGTGAGCGCGGTGATCGGGGTGGTGGCGCGTTCGGCCGGCTCCAGTGCCAGGACGTCGCGGATGTGCACCGTGCCGATGACCTCGTCCAGGCTGTCGCGGTAGACGGGAAAGCGGGACAGACCGGTCGCGTAGGTGAGGTTGGCGGCGTCGGCCGCCGTGGTGTGCGCTTCGAGCGCACGGACGTCGACCCGCGGAGTCATCACGTTCTCCGCGCTCAGCTCGTTCAAGTGCAGGGTGCGGACGAACAGGTCGGCCGCGTCCTGCTCGATGGCGCCCTCGGCCGCGGAATGCCGCGCAAGGGCGACCAGCTCATCAGGCGTACGTACGGAGGCCAGCTCTTCGGCTGGTTCCAGGCCGATGCGCCGTACGACACGGTTGGCGGTGCTGTTCAGGTGGCGGATGAACGGGCCGAACGCCGCGGTGAAGCCGCGCTGCGGACCCGCAACCACTCTCGCCACGGCCAGCGGACGCGAGATCGCCCAGTTCTTGGGCACCAGCTCGCCGACAACCATCAGGACAACCGTGGAAAGCGTGACGCCCAGGACGGTGGCCACCGTGCCGGCTGCGGGGCCGAGCCCGATCGCTTCAAGCGGACCTCTCAGGAGGGCCGCGAGCGACGGCTCGGCCAGCATGCCGATCAGCAGCGAGGTGACGGTGATGCCCAGTTGGGCACCGGACAGTTGCAGGGTCAGGCCGCGTACCGCCTTCAGCGCACCGCCCGCCCCCCGCTCACCCGCCTCGACTGCCCGCTCCAGCGCGCCGCGCTCGACGGTGGTCAACGAGAACTCGGCCGCGACGAACACCGCGCAGGCCAGGGTCAAGGCGAGAGCCAGGAGCAGCAGCAGGATCTCGGTCACCGTGCCACCCCCGTTTCCTCGCGTTTCGCGGGCGTACAGGGAATGGCACAGCTGGTACTGGGAGGCTCGCCCATCGGGGGTCGCTCACTCCTTCGCTGGTCGGCAGGTCTGCTGGTCGGCAGGTCCCGTGTCGGTGATTCGAGTGTAAAAGGGCCGCAAAACCCCCACGTGAGGGGCCTACAAGCCTAGTCTCTACGCGCCTGTAGAGAAAGAAAACGCACGGGCCGGGGCTGATGTTCCCGCTGCCCGGATCAGATCTGCAGGCATCGGACACACGCTTCGGAATCAGAAGGAGTACGCGCCACGATGGTGCTCAAACGACTGCTCAGCTCGCTCGGCGTGGGCGGCCCCACGGTGGACACCCTCCTCGATGCCGGCCCTGCCCGGCCAGGTGAACAACTGACCGGCCGAGTCCACCTCCAGGGAGGTGACCGCGACTTCGAGATCGAACAGATCGCACTGGAATTGCTGGCCCTAGTGGAGGCCGAACACGAGCATGGCGAGAGTCAGGGGTACGTCGCATTCGATCGGTTCGTGGTGGGCGGTGGCTTCCGGCTCGCCGCCGGGGAGCAGCGCGAGGTGCCCTTCGCCGTCTCCCTCCCGTGGGAGACCCCGGTCACCGAACTGCACGGCCAGTCGCTGGGCGTCGCGCTCGGCGTCCGCACCGAGCTCGCGGTGGCCGGTGCGAAGGACAAGAGCGACCTCGACCAGCTCACGGTCGGCCCCTTGCCGGCACAGGAGGCAGTCCTGGAGGCGCTCGGCCAGCTCGGATTCGGCTTCAAGTCGGCCGACCTGGAGTACGGCAGGCTCACTGGCACGGGGCAGCGACTGCCCTTCTATCAGGAGCTGGAACTGACTCCAGCACCCCAGTACGCGCTCGCGTTCACCGAGCTCGAGGTGACTTTCCTGGCGGGACCGGAAGGTATGGACGTCATCCTGGAAGCGGACAAGAAGGGTGGTCTCTTCCCGTCCGGGCACGATGCGGTGCAGCGGTTCACGGTCAGCCACGTGGGCCCGGCGGGTCGCGATTGGAACGCGGAAGTCGGCGGATGGATCCGCCAGTTGGTCGAGCATCGATCCTCGTACGGCGCTCACTCCGACCACGGGCACGGCCATCACTCGGGGATGGGGACCGCCATGGCTGCGGGCGCGGCTGGAGTCGCCGTCGGGGTCGCGGGCGGACTGGTCGCGGCCGAAGTCATCGACGAGGTGGGGGACTTCTTCGAGGGCGACGAGTAAGCCCGCCGTACCCACCCTGCTAGTTTCTACATTGCTGTAGAAACTAGCTCGGAGCGGACCACGCCCCGGGCCGCAGCCCGAACCTGTAGGGAGCATCCATGGGCCTGTTCGACCGCTTCAAGGAGTCCGCCGCGCAGATGCAGACGCAACTGCTGGCAAAGAAGAACGAACTCAAGAGCGGTGCCTTCAGGGACGCATCCATGGCGATGTGCGCCCTGGTGGCCGCCGCAAGCGGCTCCATCGACCCCGTGGAACGCCAGAAGGTGGCCCAACTCATCGCCACCAACGAGGTACTGAAAAACTTCGAGGCCGCCGACCTTCAGCGGCGCTTCGAGGAGAACTGCAACAAGCTGTCCGCCGACTTCGCCTTGGGCAAGGTCACCGTCCTGCAGGAGATCGCCAAGGCGAAGAAGAAGCCCGCCGAAGCGCGTGCGGTCATCCAGATCGGCATCGTCATCGGCGGCGCGGACGGCGACTTCGACAAGGACGAGCAGCAGGTCGTTCGCGAGGCTTGCTACGCCTTGGATCTGCCGCCGCACGAGTTCGACCTCTGAGCCGACTGGCCAGGAGGTGCGCTGCGGCTCCGTCTACAGCGGGGTCGCGGCGCGCAGGATCAGGGCCAGCGTGACGGCCGAGTTCGCCGAGGACATCGCCGACAGGAGCGTGCCGGCGGCCGCTGCCCAAGCCGCCAGTCCCACTGTGGTGAAGGAAGGTGGCCAGGTTCGCGCCGCCGGGGCCGGACCAAGCAGGGCGGCCACCCGCCGCGGCACCGGACCTGGGGCGGCGAAGCCCGCGAAGCTCGGCACGGGCGCGCCACGCGAGACGAGTGCCGCCTTGCCGATCGCGCGGGCCACAGCCTTGCGGTCCCCCACGCACTGGGCCGACTCCTCGTCGGCCCAGCGTTCGGCGGTGAACACGACGGCCGTACGCAGCGGCCGCAGGAACGGGTTGGCGCGTGCGGCCAGTTGGACCGTGAGCAGGAACCGATGATGCCCCGCGCTCAGGTGCGCACGCTCATGAGCGAACAGGGCGCGCCGCTCCCCCGCGTCGAGGTGTCCGAGCAGGCCGGTGGTCACGACGATCCGCTCGCGGCCTCTGCGGCCTCCGGGAAGCGCGTACGCGTAAGGCTCCGCGTCCGGCAGCACCGCGACCTGCCCTCCCGGCAGGTCCACCAGCGCCGACTGGGCCTGACGGCGCACCCGAAAGTGCCGCCAGGCCACTCGGGCACAGGCCAGCGCGACGGCGATGAGCGCGGGGATGGCGGCCTTGCCGACGATCTCGTCGTACGGGACGGCCTCACGGACCTCCGGGTCCGACCAGCCGTCCGGCAGGGGATTGCCGGGCAGTTGAGCCGTGCCGACCACCATCGCAAGCGCCAGGCACAGGGTGCTGCAGAGGGCCATCACCGCGGCCACCGACGTCAGCAGGCGGGTGGCCGTACGCGGGAGCAGATTATGTTCGGCGAGGCGGGCGATGGGCCATGCCGACAACGGCAGGACCAGCGGCAGGAAGACGAAGACCCCCATGGCGTCTAGCGCTCCGCCTCCCCGTCCGGTTCTTGCCCCTCCGCTTGACCGAGGAGTTCGCGCAGCAGCCGCTCGTCACCCGGCGGCAGCGCGGTGACGAAGCTGGCGAGTACGGCCTCCCGATCGCTCTCCCCGTCCAGCACTTTGCGCATCCGCAGTGCAGCAAGTCCCGCTTCGTCGGCGGCGGATGTCCACACGAAGGAGCGGCCCTCACGTTTACGGGTCACCGCGTTCTTCGCCATCAGGCGAGTCAGGATCGTCATCACAGTGGTGTAGGCGAGATCGCCGCCGAGCCGCTCTTGCACCCAGCCCGCGGATACGGGGCCTTGCGCCCGGCCGAGCGCCGCGAGCACCTGCCCCTCCAACTCGCCCTGCCCGCGCCGCCGGGTGCGCGGCTGCGGCGCGTCGTCCTGATGTGCCATCACCATCTCCCTCCGGCGGCCGTTCTCGCAGTCCGAGAGGGCACCTCATCGTACTGATCAGGGGCCGTACGCCCGATGTTCGCCTCGACGCCACCCGCTTCTCTATTTTCTACAGTGTTGTAGATTCAATTCTCCGATCCCGTTTCAACTGGAGCCACCGCTCCCATCAGGAGGAGAACATGGGCGTTTCCCTGTCCAAGGGCGGCAACGTATCCCTCAGCAAGGAGGCCCCCGGCCTGGCCGCGGTCACCGTCGGCCTCGGCTGGGACATCCGCTCCACCACCGGCCAGGACTTCGACCTGGACGCCAGCGCGCTCCTGGTCGACGAATCCGGCAAGGTCCTGTCCGACCAGCACTTCGTCTTCTTCAACAACCTCAAGAGCCCGGACGGTTCGGTGGAGCACACCGGCGACAACCTGACCGGCGAGGGCGAGGGGGACGACGAGGCGATCAAGGTCGACCTGACCACCGTCCCGGCCGAAGCCGCCAAGATCGTCTTTCCGGTGTCGATCCATGAGGCGGACAACCGCGGCCAGAGCTTCGGCCAGGTGCGCAACGCCTTCATCCGCGTCGTCAACCAGGCGGGCGGCGCCGAACTGGCCCGGTACGACCTCACCGAGGACGCCTCGACCGAGACCGCGATGGTCTTCGGCGAGCTCTACCGCAACGGCGCCGAGTGGAAGTTCCGCGCGGTCGGCCAGGGGTACGCCTCGGGCCTGGCGGGCATCGCCCGCGACTTCGGCGTCAGCGTCTGACCCGCTTGGCTCGCACCCCCACGGCAGCCGGAACCGCCGTGGGGGTTGCGGAGCCAGTGATGCCGGTTGCCTTGCGTCGTTCGCGTACGGGCGGCGAAGGCCGGACTCAACCGAGCGGCCCGGCACCGGCCATGACGGGCGACGCGGACTCGGAATCGCCCGGCGTCCCCTTGTTCCGACCCCGCAGATCGACCACGTCGAGTACCGCATGCTCCACCGCGAGCAAGAACGCAACGGCCACAACGCCCACCGCACTCCACCTGCGTCGGGCAGCCACAGGAGCGCTGTCTGCAGATTGCCGCCAGCGCTGCGGGCAGCACCCACCACAACAGAACCGCACGGCTCAGCAATGCGGCGACCGAGGCGGCGGCGGTGAGCACGATCCGACGACGAGAGCGAGCGCGGGCCGCCACGCGTCGCCCGGGCAGAAGGCGAAGGGCCGGGGCTACCACGCACAACGCCAGCACGCCGGCGCGGGCGACCATGCCCCAGCGCAGGGTGAAGGCGAGCGGATCGGCCGGGCGCTGCCCGGGTCCGCTCCGGACAGGATCCGAGCCGTCCCCAGGGCCGCATGGTGGAACTCCTGGGCCCGCAGCAGGTGGAAGGCGTTCTGCAGGGCGATGACGGCCCGGTCGCTGTCGGGCGGCAGGACGACCATGGCGTCGTGGCCCGGCAGGGATCCGGATTTCCACACCATGCCCTCGCCGGCGCCCTGAAGTGTCCCGACGGACCAGCCGAGTCCGAAGCGGTCGTTGTCGCTGTCGACATGACCGCACTGCATCTCGGCCATCGCCTTGGCGGAGAGGACCCGCTTCCCGTCCAGTTCCCCGCCGCCGAGCTGTGCGAGGGTGAGCCGGCTCAAATCCCTCACGCCGCCGCCCAGATGGGCCCCCGGCGCCGCCCGGCAGGGCACGGGCGGGTCAGTTGGTTGCGGCGACCATCACGACGGGGCACATGCCGCCGGGGGCGACGTCCCCGTGAGCACGTTCGTCATGGCCGCTGATAGCGCAACAGCAACATGGCCGCGTCATCGTGCAGCGGCCCGTCCGCGTGCGCGACGAGGTCGGCACGCAGCGCATCCAACGCCGCCTGCGGGTCTCGCTCCTTGAGCAGGAAGGCGTGGTCGCCGAGCGGATAGAAGGCGCCGGTGCGGTCCCGGGTTTCGGTGACACCGTCGGTATAGAGCAGCGCTTGGTCGCCTGGGGCGAAGCCTGTCTCATACGGCTGAGGGCCTTTGACTCCGTGCAGGCCGAGTCCCAACGGCAAGGCGTAGCGCGGTGGTTCCGGAAAGGCCGTGGCGCCGTCGGGTCGCACGATCATCGGTGCAGGGTGACCGTAGTTGAGCAGCGTGATGGTGTGTGCGTCGGTGACCTCGGCGAGGATCGCGGTCACGAACTTCTCCCCGTGCAGTTCGCGGCGCACGGCGCGCTCCAGGCGGTCTCCGACGCTTGTCAGGTCTGGCTCTTCGTGAGCCGCCTCGCGGAACGCGCCGAGCACCAGCGCGGCGGTCTCTACGGCTTCGAGGCCCTTGCCCTGCACGTCGCCCACGATGACGCGGACAACTCCCCGCGGGGAGACAACCACTTCGTACAGGTCACCGCCGATCCGGGCCTCCGCCACCGCAGAGGTGTAGGAGACGGCAACCCGAAGGGGTCCGGCGCTGCGCGGCACCGGACGCAGCAAGACTCGCTGAGCAACCTCGGCGATGGTGCGGACGCTGGCGAGTTCGGCCTCACGGCGCTGGCGCATCACCGCCGCGGCGAGACCGGCCACGGTGACTCCGGCGACCGACGCCATGGCGGTGTAGACGCGGCGCTGCGAGTACGTCTCGTTGTAGATGCCGAGTGCGGCGCACAGCACCAGAGCGAAGGCTCCGACGGCGGCGGTACGGCGCCAGCCGCCGACAAGTCCGGCGAAGGCAGGGCCGAGCGCCACAAGGGGCAGATAGCCCACCCCGGGGCCGGCGCTGACGTCGATCGTGGTCACGATCGCCATGACGACGAACGGAAGTGCCGCCAGGGCGGTCAGGCGCGGCGGTTTCTCCTCAGCCATGGCGTGCTCCAGCAGGACTACCTCTGAGTCGAGCGGCCTTCCATGGCGCTCCCCCAAACATTGACCCTATGCAAAGGTTTCTCATTCGAACCATTCGTATGCAGGTCTGTTACCGAATCGTCAGTCGCCCCGTCGCCCCGGTGCAGACCTACACGACCAGAGGAATCCGAGCCTGGATCCGTTTGCCACCAGCACTCGACTGCATGTGAAAGTGACTGCACAGTTCGCGCACGAGTCCCAGCCCGCCCTCGGAACCAGTCGTCCCGTCGGCGTCCACCGACTCGATCAGCGTGGGCACGGTGTCCCATACGCTGACCTCGACTTGCCCCCCGCGCAGCTGGAGTTCGAGAACACAGGGGCCCGCGGCGTGCCGGGTCGCGTTCGCCAGCAACTCGGTCACGACAACCCAGAGCCTGCCCACGGTCGACGTCGATACGGCAGCCCCGCTCGCACGAACCTCGGCAAGGAAGTCCTCGGCCAGGTTCCGAGCCTGCTCCCCCATATCCGACTGCCCGTCGAAGGCCCTCCCCGCGTACAGCACCCCGGCGCTGCTCATCCGCCGCGGCGGACCGACCGCACCACTGCGGCGTAGCCGGCCAGTGCCAGAAGCCCGGCGAGCACAACGCCCCGGGCCCAGTTGCTCGGCATGTCGCCCGGCGCAGCGATCCCTCTGGGAGGGATGCGGCCCTCCGGGTCGTACACCATGCCGATCGACTCCCCCGGATCCACCGAGGCGTCGCAGCCCCGCCACAGACGGGCGGCGACAGCGGTGCCGTCATCTTGCCGAACCGTGCAGAAGTATCGATCACTTTCGTACGATGCAGCCGTCACCATCACCTCCGTCGTCTCTCCACGCTGCGCGAGCACCGCCCCGGCCGTGACCTGCGGCACCACCAGGGCCAGGCACGCGCCAAGCGCGCCGACGATGGCGGTGAGTATCCGGCCGACGCGCGTAATGAGCAGGTAGAGCACGAGGGCCGAAGCTCCTACGAGTGCCAATGCGGCGGCCCTGGCCGCCGGCAGGCCGGCCACCGTGCCGACGACACCACAGGCGATGACCACCCCGGGCCCGACGACCCCAACCGCCACACCTTCGACCCTCAGCCAGCGCGGGGGCGGCAACGCCGCGGGACCGTACCGGATGCGCAACGCGATCCGACGACCACCCTCTCGTTGCCCGCCTCTGCGGTGCCGTCCACGCTTCACTTTTGCATTATGCAAGAAGCGCCTGGAGGTACGGCGTGGTGTGCCCAACGCCACGAACGTCAGGCCTGGTCAAGCACCCAGTGCCGCCGCGACCAGCTCGGCCGATGGTTCACCGGCGGCGCGGGCGAACGCGCGCAGAACAGGCGCCAGCGCGGTGCGCTCCGCCTCCGGCATCGATTCGAGGATGCGGGTGATGGCTTCCATGCGACGTCGGGTCACGTCGTGCACCAGATCCAAACCACGTGGGGACAGTGCGTACCCCTGATCGAGGCAGTCCCGCACGCGCTCATCCTCCTGCACGAGCTCCGAGGAGAGCAGCATCTCCACGAGTCGCCGCACAACCCGCGCCTCGACACCCAACAGCCCGGACAGGCGTTGCACGGACGCGGGGCCGCTGACCCCCAGGACCACCATGAGCCGGAACTGCAACAGCGTCAGTGTCTCCTCGACTTCGGCCAGTGATCTTGCAGATACGGCAACCAGCAGACGCGAGGCGGCCAGCACCGCCGCAGCGGAGTCGAGAAGGCCGTCATCACCGGCCCCCCGCTCCTCGAAGAGCACCCGCAAAAGCCGTTGCGCAGTGATGATGCCCAGGATCTCCGGCCGCGCTCCCTCGCGATTCACCACCACCGCGGCCGGACTGTCGGTGCGCGTCAGCCGGGCGAGCACCTGGGTGACCCCGGTGTCCGCAGTCACCAGGAGCGGAGGGCTCGGCGGTGGGAGCAGGTCGACGAGTCTCCTGCCGCTCAGCCCTCGGGCCAGATGCGCCCGGGCGAAGGGCCCCGTCAGCGAGATGAGCCCGGGGTGCGCGGTCAACGAACTCGGCAGCAGATGCCGCAGGACCTCCTGGGCATGGGCGAACCCGAGCGGCTCACCACTCGAGTCCACCAGCACGAGGAAGGATTCCGAACTCACGGCGAGCAGACGTGCCGCGACCACGGCGTCGCAGTCCAGATCCAGGGTTTGACACGGGTGCGCAAGATCGGCGGCGTACATCGGCAGCTCCTGGCGGCAGAAAGGATCAGCATGCCGACCAGACTTCCCGGCTCCCCAGGCCGCCACGAACAGGGCCGACCCTATGAAGCATCCTTGCACACCGCATGGCCATCAGGAAGGTTTTGAAGGACCCGCAGAACCCTCAACTCCCGCCCTGTGCAACACCCCTACGTATCTCAGATGATTCGAGGAGAGGTGAACGAGATCGAACGGCGCGCTACATCTCGACAATCACCCGCACGGGGATAAGTCGATGGGGTGACGTCCTGATGTTGCTCGTCGCCCGGCTTCTCCTCTCGGCCGCCGCCGGGTCGAGTGTCCACGGCGGAGATGCATGGCACGTTCCCGGCCTTCTCTCGGCGGCCCTTGCCTGCTTCACCGCGGCGGCGGTGCTGCTGGCATGCCGTCTGGTGCGAAAGGTGAAAGGTCCCCGTTTGCGGCGGCGACCGTTGCCAACATGATGATCAGTCGCGCTGCCAGCAGCCGGAAAGGTGAGGGGAGGCAGAGGCGCCGCCGTGATGGGCACGAACGCGCCCATGGTGATCGCCAAACACTCCACGGGGATATCCCGTGAGCTCTGCAGTCCAATCTGTACGTGATCCATACGCGCCCTGCTCCGACCTGTCCGTCTTCCGCAGGTAGGGTGGCGGCCGCCGGGATCTTGACGCGGTCCTGGCGGAAACGAGACGAATCCTTTACGGCCCCACTCCGGATGGGGCCTTGGGCCGTTCCTGGCAGGGAGGCTGCGGCACATGGCGCTAAGCGCCCGGCGTGTGCGGAACTCCCTGTTCGCAGCGCATCCCGCCCGCACCGTCGTCATGGCTTTCGCCGCGGTGATCGTCGCCGGAACTGTGTTGCTCGCGCTGCCGATCGCCACTGAGCAGCGGGCTGGCGCGGGTCTCATCACCGCGCTCTTCACGTCGACTTCGGCCGTATGCGTGACCGGGCTCGCGGTCGTCGACACCGGAACGTACTGGAGCGGCTTCGGCGAAGGCGTGATCCTCGCCCTGATCCAGGTCGGTGGCTTCGGCATCATGACGATGGCGTCGCTGCTCGCGCTGCTGGTGGCGGGTCGGCTGCGGTTGCGGATGCAGCTCACGGCGCAGGCGGAGACGAAGAGTCTGGGCATCGGCGACGTACGCAAAGTACTGCTCGGTGTGGCGGGGACCACGTTGATCGTGGAGCTCGCGGTCGGTGCGGTGCTGGCCCTTCGGTTCCGCTTCGGCTACGCGGAATCCATCGGCGATGCCGTCTACTTGGGCTACTTCCATGCCGTGTCGGCGTTCAACAATGCCGGGTTCGGACTGCACGCGGACAGCATCACCCGCTATGCGCAGGACGCTTGGGTGACTCTGCCGATCGCGGCCGCGGTGATCCTCGGCGGTATCGGCTTCCCGGTTCTGCTCGAATTGCTTCGCCATCGCCATCGCCGGCGTACGACCGGACGTCGCAACTGGACGCTGCACAGCAAGCTGACCCTCATCACCACCGCGGTGCTCCTGTTCGCGGGTACGGTCCTCACCTGTCTGCTCGAGTGGACCAATCCCGGCACGCTCGGGCCGTTCGGGTGGGGCGGCAAGCTCGTCAACGGGTTCTTCCATTCGGCGATGAGCCGCACAGCCGGGTTCAACGCCATCGATATGGGTGAACTCCACGCCTCGACGCTCTTGGCGACCTGCACACTGATGTTCATCGGCGGAGGCAGCGCCGGTACCGCGGGCGGCATCAAGGTCACCACGTTCGCGGTGCTCGCGGTCGCCATCGTCGCGGAGGTGAGGGGCGAACCCAACTCTTCCATCATGGGTCGCAGGCTGGGCCCGCATGTCCTGCGTCAGGCTCTGACCGTGGCGCTGCTGGGCATCGGTCTGGTCATCGCGGCGACGCTCGCCCTGCTGACCGTGACGGAGGAACGACTTGAACCTGTTCTGTTCGAAGTCGTGTCCGCGTTCGGCACGGTGGGTCTGTCCACCGGAATCACCGCCGACATTCCGGGCGTCGGTCAACTGATTCTGATCGCGCTGATGTTTGTCGGCCGGCTCGGCCCCATCACTCTCGTCTCGGCGCTCGCGCTGCGTGAGCGGACCCGACGCTACGAACTGCCTGAGGAGCGACCCGTCATTGGGTAACTACCTGAAATCCCTGCGCACCCGGCGACGCAAGCGCCTCGCCCACACCTACGCACAGCCTGGCGAGCACCGGGTGGCCGTCATCGGCTTGGGCCGCTTCGGCAGTTCACTGGCCGGCGAGCTGATGCGCCGCGGCTGGGATGTCCTGGGCATTGACACCGATGCGCGCCTCATCCAGAAGTACAGCGACGTGCTCACGCACTCCGCGGTCGCCGACTGCACGGATCCCGACGTCCTGACCCAGCTGGGCGTACACGAGTTCACCAGCGCTGTCGTCGGCATCGGAACCGACATCGAGGCCTCCATCCTCATCACGTCCAACCTCCTTGAGGCAGAGGTCCCCAACATCTGGGCCAAGGCCATCAGCCGCCAGCACGGCCAGATCCTGGAACGCCTCGGCGCCCACCACGTCGTCCTGCCGGAACACGAGATGGGCGAGCGCGTCGCGCACCTCGTCACCGGCCGCATGCTGGACTTCATCGAGTTCGACGACGACTACGCCTTGGTCAAGACCGTCGCCCCGGATGTCATCCGCGGCATGCCACTGGGCCGAAGCGAGGCGCGCACCAAGTACGGCGTGACGGTGGTGGCCATCAAACGCATGGGAGAGGGATTCACCTACGCCACGGCCGAGACCGTAGTAGAGAAGGGCGACGTAGTGATCGTCACTGGCAGGACAGCAGCTGTGGAATCCTTCGCCGAGTTGAGCTGAGCCGGTTCGGCGAGCGCGTCTGGGCAACACGACGCCCACGAGGGACGGCCCTGCCGTCGATCTATACGGCCCCTTAACTTCCCAGCCCCTCGCCAGGGGGCCTACGGTCGCGGGCATGACGATGGCAATCGAGGTCTCTGGGCTGCACAAATCGTTCGGCCGGACCCGTGCACTGGACGGTCTCGACCTGGACGTCGCCACGGGCGAAGTACATGGATTCCTGGGGCCGAACGGCGCCGGGAAGTCGACCACCATCCGTGTGCTCCTGGGCCTGTTGCGCGCGGACTCGGGCACCGCCCGGCTCCTGGGGAAGGATCCGTGGGGCGATGCCGTGGAGCTGCACAGACGGCTCGCCTATGTCCCTGGAGATGTGGAGTTGTGGCCCAACCTCACCGGTGGCGAAGCCATCGATCTCCTCTCCCGCTTCCGTGGTGGGATCGATCGAGCCCGCCGCGACGAACTGATCGAGCGCTTCGACCTCGATCCGGCGAAGAAGGGCCGGGCGTACTCGAAGGGCAACCGGCAGAAGGTCGCCATCGTGGCCGCGCTCGCGTCGGACGCCGAACTGCTGCTCCTCGACGAGCCGACGGCCGGGCTCGACCCGCTGATGGAAGTCGTATTCCAGGACGTGATCGGCGAGGCGAAAGCCGCGGGCAAGACGGTCCTGTTGTCCAGCCACATCCTGGCGCAGGTCGAAAAGCTCTGTGATCGGGTGAGCATCATCCGACTCGGCAGGACGGTGCAGACGGGCACGCTGAGCGAGATGCGTCACCTGACACGTACCACCGTCGAGGCCGAGACGGTGCGCCCGGTCGTCGGACTCGCCGACCAGCCAGGCGTACACCATCTTGAAGTGAACGGCAGGCAGGTGCGGTTCGCGGTGGACGGGGCTGAACTCGACGGCGCCATGAACACGCTCGCCGCGTGCGGCATCCGCAGCCTGGTCAGCCACCCACCGACCCTGGAAGAGCTGATGCTGCGCCACTACGGCGATGAGCTCACGGCCAACGGGCACGGGACGAAGGAACAAGCCCGATGAGCACCGCGGTCAGTCCGACTCGCGCACCTGAGCGTTCTCGGCCAGCTGGCAATGCGCTGGCCGGAACCCGGATCCTGGTTCGTTTCATTCTCCGCAGGGACCGCATCCGGCTCCCCGTTTGGATCCTGGCGCTCTTCCTCGGCACGCTGTCCACAGCAAGCAACTACAAGACGCTGTATGCGGATCCCGAAGACCGCGCCTCGGTCGTCAAGACCATGGACAGTCCAGCCGGACTCGCCATGTCGGGCCCACGGCCCTATCTCGACGACTACTCCTTCGGCGCCATGCTGGGCCACCAGATGCTCGGCTTCATGGCCGTGCTCGTCGGCCTGATGAGTGTTCTGATCATCACCCGGCACACCCGCAACGAGGAAGAGACCGGGCGCGCCGAGCTCGTGCGCGCGACCGCCGTGGGCCGGCATGCACACATGGCGGCCGCGCTTGTGGTCGCCGTACTCGCCAACATCGCTCTGGCGGTGCTCCTCGCGCTCGGCCTCTCCGGCATGGGCATCGAAGGGATCGACGCCCAGGGGTCGTTGCTCTACGGCTGCGCGCACGCGGCCGTGGGCATCGTGTTCGCCGCAGTCGCGGCCGTCACGGCACAGATCACCGCGCACACCCGAGGCGCCTCCGGCATGGCACTGGCCGTGATCGGAGTCGCGTACGTGCTGCGGGCCGCCGGCGATGCAGGCAGCAGTGGCGCGCTGTCCTGGCTTTCCCCGATCGGGTGGGTGCAGCGCACCTACGTGTATGTCGATGACCGCTGGTGGCCACTGGCTCTCTGCCTGCTCCTGGCCGCCTCGTGCGCAGCGGCCGGCTTCGCGCTCTCCACCCGGCGCGACGTGGGAGCGGGCCTGCGCTCCTCCCGGCTCGGCAGCCCGCGGGCGTCCGACGCACTCGGCAGCCCGTTCGGGTTCGCGCTGCGACTGCACCGAGGGATGCTGACCGGTTTCGGTGCCGGCCTGTTTCTGATGGGCGCCATGTACGGCTCGATCCTCGGGGACGCCGAGGACATGCTGAAGAACATCGATCAGATCCAGGACGCGTTGAAGGAGATCGGCGGAGCGTCGGTGGCCGAGTCCTTCGCGTCGATGGTGATGGTCGTCATCTCGGTCGTCGCGGCGGTGTACGTGGTCATGGCGTCGTTGAGGCCGCGGGCCGAGGAGACCGCGGGACGCGCCGAACCCCTGCTGGCCACGGCCCTGTCGCGCCATCGCTGGGTCGGCGGTCACGTGGCGGTGGCGGCGGTCGGCGGCACGGCACTCCTCCTGCTCGCCGGCCTCGGATTCGGTGCCGCAGGAGCGGCTTCGGCCGGCGACGGGGGGCTGTTCCTGAAACTGGTGGGTGCGGCGCTCGCTTACGCGCCGGCGCTATGGGTCACCATCGGGATCGCCGTGCTGCTCATCGGCTGGCTGCCGCGGGCGAGTGCGGCGGCCTGGGTCGTTCCTGTGTACGCGTTCGTCATCGGGTACCTGGGGCAGCTCCTCCAGTTTCCCCACTGGATGAACAACCTCTCCCCCTTCGGCCACGTGCCCCGACTGCCCGCCTCGGACATGACTTGGACGCCGCTGATCGTTCTCACCTTGGTCGCGGCCGGACTGGTCCGTTTCGGGCTCGAAGGCTTCCGGCGACGGGACCTCGAGACGAAGTAGCGCGACCGGGAGTCAGCTGGGCAACAGGCTGAGTCTTTTCCCGAACTCGACTGAGGCGAGCTCACCGGCCCGACGCGCACCGCGGGCCGGGCACCACATCCCCATCGAGGGTCGACGACGGTCCGCGCGCGATGTCGTATGCCGCGACCAGCGCCACGGTCACCGCAACCATCGCCACGGCTCCGTATGCGCCGACGGTGACGGTGCCCCGGTCGGCGTGTGCCAGCCGGGGCACGAACTCGCACAGCGCGGCACCGTACACGGCGATGCCTGCAGCACCGAGGAGCCGCACAGGACCAGGGCGGTGGTGAATGACGCCGGGGATCCAGCCGGCGATCAGAGCCAGGCTCGGCGGCAGGACGAACAGCGTGCATGCGCCGAGCAAGATCCAGCTCGTTGTGGAACTCATGACGGCGGGGCCTTCCATGGCTCGGTCGTCGGCTCGGACCTCCGGAGCCTAGGGGCGAGCAGACCGGGGGCGCTGTGACGTATGCCCCAATGCACCCCTTCTTGACGAGACCGATACGCATAGCTGCAGCCTCAGAGACGAGAGGGGTAAACGCTCGGCGAGGAGCCGCAGGGGCTGCGGTCGGCACTTCTCCCCCGCTATGTGGCCGCCGAGGCCACACGCGTCGGCTGCGTGAAGGAACGCATCCAGCTGGGCAATGGCGTCATGCTGTAGGCACACTCTCGCGACCGCATGGCCACGGCCCCAAGGCCCGTGTCACCGCAAATGCTCTGCCTTTACCCCCTCAACGGTCTTTTCCCCAGCGCCCACTGCCAGTCCTACCGCGGCTCGCCGTCGTATCTGGTTGGCGTCCAGGGTGACCAGGTCGGGCACCGTGCGGTTCCACTCTGCAGCGATCTGCTCGAGCGTCTTGGCCATCGCCCCTTTGAGTGCGCCTCGGGCCAGCATCAGTGCGACGGCGACGACAGGGCGCATCAGAGCGCGTCCGCGGACGGTGAGGCGGCAGCACACCTCCCACTGTCCGTCGCGCGGCCGAGGTGTCACGTGCAGGACAGCCGACGTCCAGCGCCGCCGTACTCGCACGGTCAGCAGCGGACGCGCAGTGCGCCGCCCCTCCACGGCCCGCCACCACGCGTCGAGTTCGACGTCGGCGGCAACAGAGGTACGCAGTAGTCGGGTGGCCCACGACGGTCCCGCGTCGACGTTGACCGTCAGCTCCATGGTGCGAGGGCGCTCCACCGACCTCAGAGTTCCCTCCAGCGTCACGTTCAACTGCTCGTGCTGCAGCGACTGGTGCAGACGCACGCCGCCACGCCGGTCCCACTCCCGCACACTGATCCTGGACTGCGCATGGCCGCCGCCCGAGCCCTCGTCCTCGTATACCGCGCCCGGTCGCAGATGCCGACCGTCGGCCAACCGCACATCGGGCACCAACTGGCCATCTGGCAAATGGATCCGCCCGTCATGGGCGGTGGTGTGCTCGGCAAGGTCGAACAGGGCGGCAATCGTCTGTTCGAACCAGCCGCGCGGCACGGGGACAAGGTCGGTCGAGCAGCGGATGCGAGCCATGAGGGGAGTCTGACGCGCCGGGCCGGCGAGGGGCAGTGGGCGACCGGGCAGGATCAGCTGGCGCCCGCTGCCGGGATTCGGCAACAGAATGCCGCATCAGGTTCCCCCGGACCAGATCCATCCGGCATAGTCCGGCGTCCCCTGCGCAGCGGCCGCTGGTAGGCGAGCAGCCTTACCGGCTGGAGAGCACAAACAGCGCCATGGCAGCCACGATCGGCGTGATCACGATCAGCGCGAGTCCGAGCGGATTGCGGTGGTTGAAGACATAGTTGCTGGTCCCCCAGCGGCTGCGGATGAACACGGGCTCGTAGTCGTCGTCTCGGTTCATGCCTTGGAGGCTAGGCCGTGCGCGACAGGCCGCGCATTGCCGTAACCCGGCATTGTTGGTAGCCGGTTGAGTTCCTGCGAGGCGCCTGGAGGCCGATGCGGTGACGCGAGCAGGGCCCCCGCCCCGGTACCACTGCACCCAACTCCGGAACTCGACGGTGACGTCGGTCATCGGACCGCACCCCGTTCGGGGCCGGGGGCATCGCGCCCGGCCACCCGTCGCTGCGCGCCACGGCGTATCACCGACGCCCCGCACAGGAGCAGCGCGACAAGTGCGGCGAAGGCCCAGGGACCGGCGGCGTCCACGGTGTCGGCGATCCAGCGCT